>JBJORA010000001.1:0-25110 GCA_046049675.1 Bacteroidota bacterium
GTCATGAACCTCTGGCGTACAGAGGCAATTGCTCGTTGGCTAAGTCAATTTATTTTTCAAATTAGACTAATGCATATCTGTGCCCTAAAAAAATGGAGTTTTTAAGGGTTGACTAATTAGACTAATACAAGGCATTGACTAGCTTCAACATGTTTGCCCATTCTGTTAAGTTGCATAAGTACGAAGAAGCCTAGCAAATGCTAATTTGTCTAATTTTTTTAGGCTTGGTCATATTGAATTGGTAGCAGAGATTCTAATTTGTATGCTTAAGTCCTTTTTCTATCCTATCTTCAGGACTTCATATGCAGTAATATTTATTTTGTATTTGCCGCAAAAACAGGCTTCAATGTACGCACATTATTCTAGTACGAAAAAGATGATGTTCATTTTGGATTTTATCAGGTAATTCCCAGCCATTTCTTTTGGAAACTAGCAAGTTGTGAACTGTCCATATTGCCCTACAAACTTGATACATATGCCAATTTTTGTGACAAATCCACTACTTTTGCGAGAAGGATTATCGAATGATATTGATATCTACTAAACACTACTTATCGTTAAATACCCCAAGACAAATAGTCGTCGCGGCTATACGGGATACTTATGACATTTCTAGTAAGCATCATTTGAAGCAAGGTTTGCCATGTTTTTGCGTGAAAGCCTCTACCTGGTTTAAGGTAGCTTCTTTTGCTAGTATTCATCTACACATCAATTAATATACCAAAATATCACAAATATCTCAACCGAATGAAAAGACAGTTTATCAGCAGATTAGTAATTGGCGCAGCAGTACTAGCTGCATCGTTGCTTAATTCAGGCAGTTCAAGTGCGCAGGTGTCTGGCTTGGTCTATAAGGACTACAATGCCAATGGCACTCGTGACAGTGCAGCGGCATTAATTGAACCACGCTTAGCAGGCATCACTGTTACTGCGTACGATAGTACAGGCGCTGTTTTGGCTACTACAACAAGTGCAGCTAATGGCACCTACAGTTTCACTGCAGTTCAAATTCCTGCAGGTAGACCCGTGCGAGTTGAGTTTACAGGTCTTGCTAGCTACGATTTTCCTGGTGTTTCTGGGGGAACAAGTGTACAGTTCGTTACGGCAGGTGCTGCTGCAAATGCAGTAAATTTTGCAGTTAATAATCCTGACGATTACTGTCAAAATAATCCAATGGTGATTGTGCCTCACAATTATATAGGTCCAGCCACGGGTGCAAACAATACACTGGAAGGTATCTACTATAATACAGCTAGTTCGACGGCAACTAGTGCATTCACTGGTTTTTCTACTAATGCTGCTACAGGTACAACCTACGGCATGGCGTACAGCAAGAAAACTAAAACCATTTTTAATTCTGCAGTAGTTCGTAATTATTTCGGCACCGGGCCTGGCGGCTTCGATGCGATTTATACTTTTAACTTTAACGATCCTTTAGATGATGGAGGTGCAGCTGCAACACTTACTGCTGGCACTACTATTGACTTAGGTACATTAGGCGTTGCTGTTGGCACAGACCCTCGTACAGGGCCTATTACAGGTACTAATCCTTATACAGATAATGCTACCTTATATCAAAAAGTCGGTAAAATTGGCATCGGAGATATCGATATCAATGCTAATGGGGATACACTATACGCAGTTAACATGAAGGACGGAGCGCCTACATTAGCAATCTTGAATGTCGCAAACTCATCTTCACCTTCTTTAATTGCAGATGTAGCAATACCAGACCCTGGATGCATAGGCGGCGTTTTTCGCCCTTGGGCTGTAAAGGTTTATCAAGGCAAGCCATATATTGGTGGCGTGTGTGATGCCTCTAGCGGTACTGCAGTAAACTTAACCGCATATGTTTATCGCTATGATGGAGGTTCTACATTTACGCAGATTGCTTCAATGCCTCTTAACTACACAAGAGGTAAAACAACCTTTAGAGCCGATGGTACTAATACATCAGCAAATTGGCAAAAATGGACTGATACTTGGGCACCACAGACTTTGCCTTTATCGCCAGCTACTATCGCATCACAGCCACAGCCAATGCTTACTGATATAGAATTTGCTGAAGATGGGTCAATGATATTAGCTTTTGGCGACAGGTTTACCTACCAAAATGCTCAAACTCAAAGGCAGTATGGTGTGACATCGGGAGCCGCTTATTTCACAACGCCAGGCGGTGGCGACATCATTAAGTTTTGTAATATAGGTGGTACTTTAATTCAAGAAGCTTCGACAGGTAGTTGTTTGCAAACTAATACAGATAATGGTTCTGTAACAACAAGTAATCCAATTAATTCACCAACTGGTATTAAAGAATTTTTTGATGATGATTATTACAATACTGGATCATCTAGTACTGGCCAAGCTGGGCACTCTGAAACTTCTTTAGGTGCGCTTGCAATATTACCTGGACGCAATCAAGTGGTGGCGTCAGCATTTGACCCTGTTACAACTGTTGCACCTGGAGGCTCAAGTGGCCCTATTAACTCTAGTGGACTAAGAACCTACAATAGCACTAATGGCAATTATGTGAAAGGTTGGGTAGCTGTTACAGAAACGGACCCCGGTGCTAATCGCAAAGGTGGCAATATGGGTGATGTTGAAATTCTTTGTAATGCTGCGCCAATTGAAATTGGAAACCGTGTGTGGTTAGATAACAATAAGAATGGTATTCAAGACCCAGGTGAGCCTGGCATTCCAGGTGTGCTCCTTGAATTAGTTGACGCAAGTGGTAACGCAGTGGATAGCGATCCGGCAACAGCTGGTGTACAACCTACAACAGTAACTACTGATGCAAATGGTAATTGGATTATCTCTAATGCAAAGGGGACTGACGCTACTGGCAAAAATTTTGGCGTAAGTTTATTAGACAATACAAATTATAGAGTACGTGTTGCAACTACTGGTACTGGAAACGATTGGGATCCGACTGCCAATGGCGGTATTGGCGGTCCTCGACCTGCTAGCGACTTAGCTAATCTTACTTTAACGACTTCGAATGCTACAGGAACTGGTGCTCCAGACCTAAGCGATAATGATGCAACATTTGTAAGCTCAGTTCCTGAAATTAGTTTTACAACTGGTATCATTGGCGCCAACAACCACACTTATGACATGGGTTTTTATCGTCCTTATGGTAGTCTTGGTAATTATGTTTGGTATGATATGAATGGTGATGGTTTACAAAATGAACCAGATAGTTCTGGTATCAATGGACAAAAGGTATATTTATATGACGGCATTACAAATGTTTTATTAGATAGTACAATTACAATGAACGATACGGCTGGCAAACCAGGTTACTATTTGTTCGATAGTTTAAGTACAGGAACTTTTTATGTAAAATTTCCAAGCACAATTGGCGCAGCTAAGCTTACTACGCCTAACACTGCCGTTGCAACAAATGGCAATAGCGATGCAAACTTTACAACTGGCCAAAGCCCTAACGTGGTTATCAATCCATTCAAAACTGGAGTTGACAAAGACAACATGACAATAGATGCTGGTTACCGCCCAATGGGTAGTTTAGGCAACTACGTGTGGTATGACGATAATGGCAATGGTTTACAAGACGAGCCAACTAGCAATGGCATCAATGGCGAGAAGGTTTACTTATTAAATGGCGATACAGATGCAATTATTGATAGTGCCATTACCGCAAATAATCCAACTACTGGTCAACCTGGCTATTATTTATTTGATAGTTTGGCAACAGGAAATTATAAGGTAAAATTCCCAACTACTGTGGGATCTAGCTTTGTTACTACTGCCACAACTACTCCAGCAACAGACAATAATAGCGATGCAAATTCAACAACAGGTGTAAGCCCTAATGTATTCATTAATGCATTAGGTACTGGCGTTGCTAAAGATAATATGACAATAGATGCAGGTTACTTAACATTAGGAACTATTGGCAACTATGTTTGGTTAGATTCAAATAAAAATGGTTTTAATGATGAGGCAGCAACAGCAGGAATTAATGGTGTTACAGTTCAATTGAAAGATAATGCGACCGGTTTAATTATTGAAACAACAACAACCGCTAATAATCCAATTGGCGGCCAACCAGGTTACTACATTTTTGATAGTTTGAAGAAAGGATCATACACGGTTGTATTTCCTGCCAGTGTAAGTACTAATACCTTAACTACTCAAACATCTAGCGCAGGTACAGATAATGTTAGTGATCCAAATACAACAACAGGTGAAAGCCCAGCTGTTGCTTTAGATCCTAAATTAGGTGGCATCAACCAAAATAATCCAACAATAGATGCTGGTTACGTGGCTCCTGCACCTACAGTGTTTGGATCGCTTGGCAATTATGTG
Source organism: Bacteroidota bacterium (assembly GCA_046049675.1). Classification (GTDB taxonomy): domain Bacteria; phylum Bacteroidota; class Bacteroidia; order Chitinophagales; family Chitinophagaceae; genus CAIXQW01. The sequence goes on from JBJORA010000001.1 coordinate 4,330, forward strand.
TGGTACGACGACAATGGTAATGGTATACAAGATGAGCCTGCATCTAACGGTGTTAATGGCGTTTTGGTTACTTTACTTCAAGAAACTAGCCCAGGCGTTTATAGCTCGATAGGCACTAGAACGACAGCAAACAATCCTCAGACAAATGCTCCAGGCTATTATTTATTTGACAATTTATCTTCAGGTAATTATAAGGTGCAATTCCCTGCGACAGTAAATGGCTTTGGACTTACGAATGTTGTAAATCAAGCTGCTACTACTGACAATAATAATGATGCAGATGCTGCAGGCTTGAGTGGCGTTGTCAATATTAATACAGCTGGTACTGGCTTACAAGTTGATAATCCAACTATAGATGCAGGGTATTTACCACTTGGTACAATTGGCAATTATGTTTGGAAAGATGACAACGGTGACGGCATTAATAACGAGCCACCAGCTAATGGTATCAACGGCGTCAAGGTTTATCTAAAAACACCACTTGGTGTAATAGTTGATAGCGCAACTACTGGTCCAGATCCTATTTCAGGAAACCCTGGTTATTATTTAATTGACAGTGTTAAAAAAGGAGATTATGTTTTAGAATTCCCTAAAACAAGTGGAGGAAACGATTTAACACCATCTCCAGGACTACCGGGTGATAACTTTAGCAAGCCAAATAGCAGTACAGGCATAACGCCTCAAATTTCTATGGATCCAAAGGCCGGCGGTACAAGCAAGGATAATCCTAATCAAGATGCAGGTTATGCACCTAAAGGTAGCCTGGGTAATTATGTATGGTACGACGATAATAGAGATGGTGCTAACAATGAACCAGCAAGTAATGGTATAAATGGTGTGGTAGTAAAGCTAATTGACGCTGCCACTGGTTTAGTTATTGCAACAGATACCACTGCAAATGATTTGAGTGGCAATCCTGGTTATTATTCATTTGAAAAATTAGGCAATGGCAACTACATTGTACAATTCCCGAAGGAACTTGACAATGGCGCCATCATAACGCCAGTAATTAATAATAGTGCTACTATCGACAACAACAATAATGCAGAAGCAACTAACGGTTTAACTGACACAGTTAATATTAATGTAGTTGGCAGTGGTCTAGCAAAGGACAATCCTACAATTGATGCTGGCTATTGGCGTCCTGCTAGTATTGGTAATCGTGTTTGGTTAGATGCTAATAAGGATGGCTTACAAACGCCTGGCGAAGTAGGTGTATCAGGTGTAACAGTAACCTTATTCAACGATAATTATGACATCGTAGGTAGTACAATTACCGATGCTTATGGCAATTATAAATTTGAGCAATTAATTCCTGGCGACTATGCGGTAACATTTACACCTCCAACAAATTATGTAGTTACTAAATACGATCCTGCCGGCGATAATCAAAACGATAATAATAGTGATGCAGACACAGCGTATGGCTTCTTTTATGCAACAACGCCACTATATACTTTGGTAGGTGGCGAATACGATAGTACTGTTGATTGTGGTATCTACCTAGCTACACCAAAAACAGCTGTTGTTGGTGATTATGTATGGTATGATGCAGACAGTAATGGTACGCAAGATCCAACGGAAAAAGGAATAAGCGGTGTGCCTGTTCAATTAGTAGACGGCACTGGCAAAGTAGTAGCTGCTACAGTTACAGATGCAACTGGTAAATATTTATTTACAAACGTTACTCCTGGTAATGGTTACACGGTTAAATTTGGTCAGCCTATTGGTTATGAGCCAACTACTCAAAGTGGTGGTTATAATGTAGCAAATAATAGTGATGCTAATCCAACTACATTAACTACTGCACCTTTCAATGTTTTACCTGGCGACAGCATTCCAACTTTGGATGCAGGTTTTGTAAAAGCAGATCCTAACAAAGCGGCTTTAGGCAACAGAGTTTGGTACGACAATGATAACGACGGCATTCAAGATGCTGGTGAAACTGGCGTTGCTAATGTGAAGGTGTACTTGAAAGATGCAACAAATACAATAATTGACAGTACGCAAACGGATGCACTAGGTCAGTATATTTTCAACAACTTAGATGCAGGCGTTTATAGCGTATTATTTGCGCCAGCAAGCTTACCTGCAGGTTACACATTTACAAGTCAAAATTCTGGTACTGATGATGAACTAGATGGAGACGAAAGTCCAGTTGGTCAAACCGGCACTTATACTTTAGCCGCAGGCGATAGAAACATGAGTGTAGATGCTGGTGTAGTTAATTTAGCTAATAATAACAGCTTAGGTGATTATGTTTGGTTAGATGCTAACAAAGATGGCATTCAAGATCCAACGGAAGCAGGTGTAAGTGGTGTAACTGTTACATTATATAATAATGTTGGTGTTGCTTTGGCATCTACTACAACTGATGCTACCGGTAAATATCGTTTCAATGGTTTACCTAATGGCACATATTCAGTAGGTTTCAGTAATCTGCCAGAAGCTATGGGCTTTACTACTTCTAACGCAGGCACTAATGATAGCCTTGACAGTGATGTAAACCCAAGCAGTGGCAAAACGCCTTCTGTTACACTTACAGGTGGCCAACATAACCCAACTTTAGACGCAGGTATTTACCCTCAGGGTAAGCCTTCATTTACTGGTACTTTAGGTGATGTTGTGTGGTACGACTTAAACAATAACGGCGTTCAAGAATTTGGAGAAGTAGGTGTATCTGATGTAGTAGTTACATTATTTGATTTAGGTCCTGATGGTGTCAAAGGCACACCAGATGATGGACCAAGTAAGTTTATGTATACAGATATTCAAGGAAACTATTTGTTTACTAATTTACCAGCAAGTAATTATCAGGTAGCATTTAGCGATTTACCAGTAGGTTATACAACAAGTCCGCAGAATGCTACTAATAGCAGAGATGATAGCAACGTACCAGCAGGCTTTACAAGCACTGGTGTTACTGATACAGTTTTTGCGCCAGTTGTAGCTTTAGGTCCTGGTGAAGATAATTTAACTATTGATGCAGGTATTTATAAGCCAAACGTAAATTCAATTGGTAATTATGTTTGGTATGATGTAAACAAAGATGGCATTCAAGACCCAACAGAACAAGGTGTATTTGGTACAGAAGTATTATTATTAAATCCTGACGGTTCATTATTTGACAGAGATCCATTAGAAGCAGGTATACAGCCTTATGTAGAAATCACTTATAATGATGGTAGCTATTTATTTACCAACCTACCTAATGGTAGTTACAAAGTACAAATCGTAAATTTAGATGCTGGTTATGTATTAACGCAAGCAAATGCCGGTGCTAATGATAGCTTAGATAGCGATGGCGACCCAGTAACATTTACAAGTCAAGTTGTAACAGTTACTGGTGGTCAATTTAATCCAACATTAGATTTTGGTATTTACAGCGATACTAGAGCTGCGTTAGGTAACTATGTATGGATAGATTCTAATAGAGATGGCTTGCAAGACCCTAATGAAACACCAGTTCCAGGTGTATTAGTAACTTTATTTGATGCCAGCGGTACTCCTTTAGCTACTGCTGTTACTGATGGTACTGGTAAGTATTTATTCAACAACTTAGCTGCAGGTACATACAGCGTTGGGTTCACTAATATTCCTGATGGTACTGAATTTACAATCCAAGATGTAGATGTAGTTATAGGAAGTGATGCTAATCCGCTAACTGGTAAGTCTGGTGCTTTAGCTTTAGCGCCAGGTACTGTAAACTTAACATTAGATGCAGGTTTAACTCCAATAAGAAAAGGCGGTCTTGGCAATTATGTTTGGTACGACGACAATCAAAATGGCTTGCAAGATGCAACTGAAAAAGGTGTTCCAGGCGTAACAGTTACAGTAACAGAAGCAGCTTCAGGACAAGTTGTAGGCGTTGCATCTACAGATGCAAATGGTTACTATTTATTCCCTAATCTAGATCCTGATAAGCAATACATTGCAGTCTTCAGTGATATACCAGCGGAGTATGTATTTACAGCTAATAATGGTGTAGTAGGTGATGCGGCAAATAGTGATGCAGATGTTACATCTGGCGCAACAACTCCTGCAACAGTTCCAGTAAATAATATCAATCCAAATGTAGATGCAGGTATTTACTTACCGCTTGGAAGTATTGGCAACTATGTATGGTACGATGACGACGGCGATGGTTCGCAAAACGAACCAGATACAAATGGCATCAACGGCGTTAATGTGTATTTGTACAAGGACATTGCTGGCACATTTACGCTTGTAGATAGTGTTACAACAATGAACGACCCTATTACCAACAAACCTGGTTACTATCTGTTTGATAGCTTGCGTAGAGGCAATTACCAAGTGCAGTTCCCTACTTCAGTAAATGGTGCTGCGTTAACATTGCAAGATAGCACAGCGCAAACGGAAGGCAACAGTGATGCAAGTGCAAGCGATGGCAAGAGTGGTATCATATTGCTTGAGCCTAAGCTTGGCGGAATCAATCAAGTTAATCCTACAATTGATGCTGGATACTTACCACTAGGAAGCCTTGGCAATTATGTTTGGAACGATGATAATGGCAACGGCTTACTAGACGAGCCAACTGCTAATGGCATTAACGGTGTTACTGTTTATCTAAAAGATAATACAGGTACAATTATAGACAGTGCGGTTACTGGCAACAACCCAATTACCAGCGAGCCAGGTTACTACTTATTTGATAGTTTGAAGAAAGGCGATTACACAGTTATATTCCCTACTACGAATGACGGTAATGGCTTAACAACTGCAACGACAACTGCTGCTACAGATAGCAACAGCGACGCTAATGCAACTACTGGTGAAAGTCCAGTTGTAAGTTTAGATCCTAAGAAAGGTGGCATAGATCAAAACAATATGACAATCGATGCTGGTTACTTGCCATTAGGTACAATCGGCAACTACGTTTGGAACGACGACAATGGTAATGGTCTACTAGACGAACCAACTACAAATGGTATCAACGGTGTAACTGTTTACTTAACAGATGGTACAGGTACAATAATTGACAGTGCTGTAACTGGCAACAATCCTATTACTAGTCAACCAGGTTACTACTTATTTGATAGTTTGAAGAAAGGCGATTACACAGTTATATTCCCTACTACGAATGACGGTAATGGTTTAACTACTGCCACAACAACTGCCGCTACAGATAGCAACAGCGATGCTAATGCTACTACAGGCGAAAGTCCAGTAGTAAGTTTAGATCCTAAGCTTGGTGGTATCAATAAAGATAACATGACCATTGATGCAGGTTACTTACCACTTGGCTCAATCGGCAACTATGTGTGGAACGACGACAATGGTAATGGTCTACTAGACGAACCAACTACAAATGGTATCAACGGTGTAACTGTGTACTTAAAAGATGGTACTGGCACAATTATAGACAGCGCAGTGACTGCAAACAATCCAATCACTAGTCAGCCAGGCTATTACTTATTTGATAGCTTGAAGAAAGGTGACTACACTGTGGTGTTCCCTACAAACATCAATGGCAACCCGCTTACAACACCTACAACTACAGCTGCTGCGGATAGTAATAGTGATGCAAACACAACTACAGGCGAAAGTCCAGTAGTAAGTTTAGATCCTAAATTAGGTGGTATCAACAAGGATAATCCTACAGTTGATGCTGGTTACATTGCGTACGGAAGTATTGGCAATTATGTGTGGTACGACGACAATGCTGATGGTATTCAAAATGAGCCTGTAAGCAATGGTATCAACGGAGTAACGGTTTACTTATTAAAAGATAATGGTTCTGGATTTGTAATTGTAGATAGCATGGTTACTGCTAATAATCCAACTACTGCAAACCCTGGTTATTATCTGTTTGATAGTTTAAGTTCTGGTAGCTATAGAGTTTTATTCCCTGTTGAAGTATTTGGTACAGATTTAACCACAACAACTGTAGGCTTCAATAACGATTCAACTAGCGATGCTAATCAAGCTACGGGAGAAACTAATACTATTACTATAAATGTCTTTGATTTTGGTACAAGTAAGAACAATCCAACGATTGATGCAGGTTACGTGCCATTAGGTTCACTTGGTAATCGTGTTTGGGTAGATAGCAACGAGAATGGTTTGTATGATGAAGATTCTACAGCTGGCATTAACGGTGTACAAGTAATACTATTGAAAGAAAACGAGTTTGGCGTATTTGTGCCAATCGATAGTATGGTTACTGTAACTGATACTGCTGGCAAGCCAGGTTACTATTTGTTTGATAGATTACCAAACGGCAATTACAAGGTGCAGTTCCCACCTAGTGGTCCTGGCGGTCTTGTATTGACTGGCAGTACGCCAACATCTCAAGTAGATAGTAATAGTGATGCAGATAGTTTAACTGGTCTAAGTCCTGTTATTACAATCATCAATAAGGGCGGTGGCTTTAACGAGAAAAACCCTACGATTGATGCTGGTTACAGACCACAAGCTGCATTGGCTGTTGGCGATATTGTACTCACTGCAACGCGTCTAGAAAAGTCGGATAAACTGACATGGACACTACTTGGTCAAGATGACTATGTAAGTTACGAAGTGTATGTAGGTAACGCCTTGACAAACATGCACCAAATTTCGTCTCTGCCAGCAAATTCAGCTAACCAATACATGTTTAACAACCTTGACATTGCGAGTGGCATTTTGTACTACCAGGTTGTAGGTATTGATGCTGCAGGTAAATTGAAGTATAGTAATACAGTAAATATTAGCCGCGACCGCATATACAGTGTTGACGTGTACCCTAATCCAACAACAGGTAATACTGCAGTGCATTTTGGTACAGCATTAACAGAGGCAACTGCAATTTCTGTGTATGATGTTTCTGGTAAACTTGTTCAACAGGGCGTAGCAAACATCGGTACTAAGGTTTACAACTTAGATCTATCGCAGCTTAGTAGCGGCATCTATACAGTTACGGTTGGCAGAAGCACACATCGCGTAACGAAAGACTAGTATCAACGAGTGATTTACTTGAAGGGGCTTCGCGAAATGAAGCCCCTTTTTGTGTGTCAGGCATGCTCAATAACTCTAGGGTGCGAGTCCCGAATGAGAGTTTCAGTTCTTATCATTAGCCAATTGCAAGGGTGTTTACCGTGAGGTAAAATCTGAAGGAAGCAGGCGGCAAACACTTGAGCCTACGAACAGAAACTACATACTAGGCTATGGAATAAGGATGATGTTGCAAAAGAAACAGAAGTCCAAAACTGAACGAATTATTCCAGAGTATATGTAGAGGCTACATGAGTGGAAAGTTATTGAGCTTACCCTGAGAGATCTTATTTCATCCTGTCGGAGATATGCGAGAATGTTGAAGAAGGAACATCCATACAAAGGCTGACACTAATGTTTGGGTGCTGTAATAAGAAGTCAGCAGAGGTCATAGTATGCATTGGCGAAGCTAGCAACAAACGCTAGAAGTCTTTGTAATGCAGAAGGACTGAATGTCAGAAGGCTTTAAGTAAGCCGATGTTTATGAGCAGGGCAAGCACAGCAGAAAATGCAACACGGCAAACCTGAACGTATGATGGTAGAGTGGAACTTGAGAGTAGTACGGGAGGAGCTTAGTCCAATCATGCAACGAGGCGGAAAAGGAAGCGCAGTAATTTTTTTTTGAGGTAAGTAAAGATGTTAGAAGAAATTTTAGACAGAAGAAATGTAAACAGAGCCTTAGATCAAGTAGTGTCTAACAAGGGAGCAAGTGGCATAGACAATATGTCTGTGACGGAGTTGCGCACATACGTTAGCGCCAACTATGCATCTTTATGTTCTAGTATTTTGGCTGGCACTTACAAGCCTCAAGCAGTAAGAAAGGTAGAGATACCTAAACCAAATGGAGGTACAAGAATACTAGGTATCCCCACTGTATTAGACCGCCTGATACAACAATGTATTAGTCAGCGCTTAATGATGATGTGGGAGCCTAAGTTCCACGACTGTAGTTTTGGTTTTCGTCCCAACCGCAATGCTCATCAGGCAGTTCAAAAGGCAAAGAGCTATATTGAGATAGGCCACACGTATATCGTGGAGCTTGATTTAGAGCACTTCTTTGACAAGGTCAATCACGACTATCTAATGAGCCTGCTCGCCAAGAGTATTGAGGATAAGCGATTACTAAAACTACTACGAGCGTACCTGACGGTTGGCATTTTGGAAGGCGGCTTAACGTCGCCTCGTTCGGAGGGTACACCTCAAGGTAGCCCGCTAAGTCCCTTGCTATCAAATATTATCTTGCATGAGTTAGACACCGAACTAACAAAAAGAGGTTTGCCATTTGTGCGCTATGCAGACGACTGTAGCATCTACACCAAAAGTGCTAAAGCTGCTGAGCGCGTTATGGAAAGTGTAAGTAAATTTATAGAAAAGAAACTTCACTTAAAAGTCAACCAAGCGAAGAGTAAGATTAGCAAGCCGCACGAAAGCTACCTATTAGGCTTTTCATTTTACACATGAAAGCAAACATGGAAGATACGTATATCCTCCAAACCCATCCATCGCCTCAAGTCAAAGATGCGCAGCATTTTGAAGCGCAGCGCCCCATCAAGCTATACTGACAAGATAAGAAAAGCCAGTATTGTTCTACGAGGCTGGGCAAATTACTTTAGGCTCACCGAAGCACCAAGTACGCTAGTCAACATAGACGGCTTTATACGCAAGCGGTGTCGCATCGTAATTTGGGTACAATGCAAACGCATCCGCAGTAAATATAAACTGCTGCGTCGGCATGGTATAGCTCACGATAAAGCTTATCAATGGGCTAATAGTAGTAAGGGTGCAGCTCGTATTGCCCGCAGTCCAATCTTACAGGGTGTATTTGACAAGCGCACCTTGCGCACAATGGGCTTGCTCAGTCTAGAGGAGTATCTCTTTACCAATCGCAACCTGCAATTAAAATTTACTTTCTGACAAACCGCCGTGTACCAGACCGGTACGCACGGTGGTGTAAGGGGACGGCAAGGATAAACAATCCTTGCCTCCTACTTGATTATGGGCACTAGGCAAGCAGAATTTCCTTAAATTTGAACTACCCGCAGTTTGCCTATTTGCATTTTACTTTTATCGCTATAAGCATGACTACTAAAGAACGAGCCATATCAAGTCTACAGAACCTTCACGATTTTTTTGAAGCGCATCAGGTCCTTGGTTGGGCTAATAGCACAAAAAGGGCGATGTACAAGCTGCAGGAAGAAGATACTGACATTGTAGAAGTACTTTATAACTTTGTAGGTGTTGGCATGGGATCATTAATCGACTTAGTAATTTGTAAAGCCAATGGCCACCATCTCGTGTTAAGTGAGCAAGAAACGGAACGACAACTAATGTCGCTTGCTAAACCAGTTTTAGAAATATTATATGCTTTACAAAAAAGTAGAGCAAGAAAGAACAATTAAGTACAACATATCAAAAGCAATTTTCTACCATGTCCAACACATTACAAGCCGCAATCCAACAATTCAAGTACTACAAAACAATTGCAGAAAGCACATTCAGTCAATTGTCGGAAGAGCAATTGTTTTGGCAATACAATGAAGCTAGCAATAGCATTGCTACCATCATCAAACATATGAGTGGCAATATGCTGTCGCGCTGGACAGATTTTCTAACAAGCGATGGCGAAAAGCCCTGGCGTGATAGAGATGCAGAATTCGAAAACATTGCCGCTGATAAAGCCCAGCTTATGCAGCATTGGCAGCAGGGTTGGCATTGTTTGCTTGCTGCGCTTGAAAGTTTGAAAGAAGAAGACCTCACAAAAATTGTTTATATCCGCAATCAAGGACATACCGTAATGGAAGCTATAGCACGACAGTTAGCACATTATCCATACCACGTTGGGCAAATTGTTTTTCTTGGCAAAATGATAGCTGGCGATACTTGGCAAACCTTGACGATACCCAAAGGCAATTCGCGTCAATACAATGACAGCAAATTTGCACAACCTAAATCAGAAGAAAGTTCTGTCGCAGAGTTTTTGCGCAAGCATAGTAAATAGCTGCATTTAGTCTTCGTGATGGTATTTTTCGCCACGCAAAACAGTACATACTCTGTACAATTGCTCGCACACAATGAGGCGCACCAACTGATGCGGAAAAGTAAGCAAGCTCAAGCTTAGGCATTGATGCGCTTGTTGTTTGAGGCTGCTATGCACACCGTAGGCGCCACCAATTAAGAAAATAATACGCTTCTTACCAAGTGATAGCCAATTGTCCATTTGTTTGGCTAGCTGTAGGGTAGTGGCTTGCTTAGCCTTGTCGTCAAGTACAAAAAATAGGTCGTTGGCTTGCAGCAGATGCTCAATTTGTTGTTTTTCGGCCAAGAGGTATTGCTCTAAAGGCGCATTGGCGTTGGCTTTACTGGCAATACATTTGAGTTCAAAACTATAGTAGCGATTGATGCGCTTGGCATATTCGCTAATAGCCTTATCAAAAATTGCTTCATTGGCACTGCCAATACTCCACACTTCAATTTTCATGCTTTACACAAAGCTACTACCGTTTATACAATAATGCTCGCATGGTGTGTATTGCAAGTGCTACATTTGCTAGCAATAAATGGATTCGGTTACACAAATAGTATTGGGAGCAGCAATGGGCGAGCTGTGTATGGGTAAAAAAATAGGCAACCGTGCACAATTGATTGGTGCTATTGCAGGTACTGTGCCCGACCTAGATGTTATAGCCAATGGCTTTTTGAATAACGATATCGACAAATTACTGGTACACCGCAGCTATAGCCATGCCTTGCCGGTGCATGTATTTTTGGCCATTCCTTTTGCGTGGCTGTGCTATAAAATTTTTAAGCAGAAATATAGCTTCAAGGATTTTTATATCCTGTGGTTTTTGGGCTTGAGTACACATGCCATTTTAGATAGTTTTACTACGTATGGCACACAGCTATGGTTGCCATTTACACGTCATTTGGTGGGGCTCAATAATATTAGCGTTGTAGATCCTATTTATACCTTCATCTTTATGATTCCATTAATCGTGTGTTTGTTTAAGCGCCGCGATAACCCGAGTCGCATAAAAATTGCATGGTTTGCATTTGGCATAAGTAGTTTGTACATGGCACTAACTTTTGTAAGCAAGTATGTGGCTCATCAAAAGTTTGAGAAAGCGCTTGTTGCGCAGCAAATACCGTATTCGCAACTAAGCACAAGTCCAAGTATTTTGAATAATCTCTTGTGGGCAGGTATCGCATACAACGACAGTGTGATTACAGTAGGAGAGTACAGCCATTTGCAACAAGACGATAGCATCAAATTTGTAAGTTTTGCGCGCAATACACACTTACTCGACCAAGTTAGCGACAAAAAGATTGTGAAAGTGCTGCGTTGGTTTAGTCAAGACAAATACTTTGTACAGCAGCAATCGCCTGATACACTCAATGTATTTTTGGTGAAGTGGGGCAGTACAGATTTTACAAAAACAGAAGCTAAACAGCGCTTTTTGTTCTACAACCAAGTTACAAAAGATGCCAATGGTGTATGGACAGACAAGCAGGTAGAGCCTAGTGATACCCTAGACATGAAGCTAGCCTTTAGCCAAATGATGCAGCGAATCGTAAAGCGACCTAATTAGTCTTACGACCTAACATCCACGTAAGATTTAGGCTAAAGGTTTGAGTACTCATTTGCCAGAAATCGTTACCGTCATTTGTTTTACCAATGATCTCATCCGTAAGTCCTTTCATGCCGTAACACCAATCCGTATTTGCGCTTAGCATAAACTTGCGATTACCAACACGCAATGCAGCACCAAGATTAGCAATATTATTTGTTTGACGATCAAATGCCAAACCATTGCTGTACTTATAGCGCATTGGTGAGTAAGCCAAATTGCCTACAACGTCAAAAAACATACGCTTACGCAGTTTTGTAGCATAATTATTATCGTAGTTGCTTAACCATATTGTGCTTAAACCAATGCGAGGCGCTACATAACCGCCACGAACATATTCAAATCTAAAGATACTATCAGCAGGATTAGTTGAAGGCAACACATCTGTACTTACAACTTTGTCGGTTGGAAAAATCATGTAGCTATCTCTGCTACGACCACCTTGTAAGCTAACCCATAGTTGCATTGGGTAGCCAGTCTTTTTTGTAAGATTAAAACCTGCACCAAGATTATACTGACCATCGCGCTTTGTGCCACCTTCGTAAGGATTATTTAATTCTGTGTAAGATGCAGCAACGCTTTTGCTATATCCAGCATGTAAGCTTAAGCCATCCGAAACGGGCTTTGTGATAGAGGCACGCACGCTAGCGGTATTGCCACTAATTGCCACACCACCTTGCAATGCAGTGCCGTCTTGCTTATGCAAAAACGCAACCGGTTGTGCGGGAGGTGTATACAAGGTAGGCATACAACTCGTTAAAAGCGAGGTCGCAGCAATTGCAATAAGTACTATTTTATTATAATTCATTTTTTGATTGTTTTAATTTGCTTGCATTTATGCAGTTGCTTCTGCTGTATTGTCAGAAGCTTGCGTATCCGCTTCAGCATCTTGTGTTTCTGTGGCTTGTGTTACAGCGTCGGCCGTACTTGCTTCTGATGCTTCAGCAGGCGTTGGTGGTAATTCTAAAACAACGCTTGGGTTTGTTTGCGGAGCTGCAGTTTCGGTTGCCGCGTTGTCAGATGCACTTGCTACAACTTCATTGCTTTCTACAACAGCATCAGTAGTAACGACTTCTTCAACAGTAGAAGTTTCAGTTTCTGTTACTGCAGCAGTTTGTTCAACACTCGCACTAGCCTCTGCAGGCGCAGCTGCATTGCCTTGCTCGCTTGCCACTACTTCATTGCTTGCTTCTGTTATGTCGTCTTGCTTTGCAGATTCATCTGTGCTTGCAGCTTGCTTAGGTTTTTTGCCTTTAGCATCAGCACCACCTTCAGCAGCTGGCTTTTCCTTTTTGGTAAAAGTGCGATTTAAGAATCTAAACTCTTTTTCATCAGCATCTAAGTTTGCCTTTAGGTCATTGATTTTCTTTTGGAGAAAATCAACTTTCTTTTGTGCATCAGCCACAATATTCTCGTAGCGTTCTTTTGTTTCGAAAGTGCGAATGCCCGGAGGCAAATTCTTAAGGCGATGCTCAAAGTCCCAAAGTACTTCTTGCTCTAAGTCTAGCTCGCGGCGTAGTTTATTATAATAGCCACGGCCACGTTTAATTTTGTCGTCTAGTACTTTACTGCCTTCGCTTCTGCGTTTTGCACGATCGGCATCTTTCGCATCAAAGAATTTTTTCTTCGCTGCCAAAAAACGCTCCCATGGGCCATCGCCATGTTCTTTTGGAATACGACCAATCTTTTTCCAATCGTCGGTCATTTCAAGCACCTCTGCAGTTGTACCTTCCCAATCAACAATGCTGCTATTAGCAATTTCTTCAACACGCGTAACAATAGCCATTTTGCGCGCATAGTTTTCTTCTAAGTTGAACTTAATGCTGCTGTAGTATTCTTCCTTTGCATTAAAGAAGGCACCACGGGCTTCATTAAACTTATTCCAAACTTCGTCGTTTTTATCTTCAGGTGCACGACCGCTTTTTTTCCACTCTTCTAATAGTTGTGCATACGCATCAGTGGTTTTTTTCCAATCGCGGCTATCTTTCAAAGCTTCAGCTTTTTCTATAAGTTGTAGCTTTATTTCTAAACTCTTTTCTTGGTCGTTGCGAACTACCTCGTAGTGTTGTTTTTTTGCAGCAAAGAAAACATCTTTAGCAGCATTGAAACGCAACCAAAGTTCGTCGTTACGATGGCGAGGAATAGGGCCAATCTTTTTCCATTCTTCATTAATGGCTGTTATAGCTTCAGTTGTTTTTTTCCACTCTGTGCTATTTTGCAATGCTTCCGCCTTCTCGCATAATTCTAGTTTATGTGCAAGGTTGTCAAGCAATATCTTTTCATTGTCGTCAAAATGGCCTTGCTTTTTTGCAAAAAACTCATCTTTAATTTGATCAAAACGTACACGAATTTCTTCAACACGTACATCGGGTACAATTGCAAGTTCTTTTAAGCTTTTGCTCAAAGTACCAATTTTTTCGGTACTGCCTTTGAAGTTGGTGCTTGCATTCTTTAGCACTTCTTCTGCTTCTGCAAGAATGGCCTCGCGTGCAGCAACATTCGCTTTTATCGTTTCTAAGATTTCTTTCTCGCAGGCCTCCAAGGGTTCAAAAAGCAATTTGAAGTCGCCAATGGCTTTGCTCGTGCCGAATAGGTTTTTGACTCTGCTAATTTTGCCTGCTAATCTTACTTTGTCAGTGGCAGTGGTGTAATCTGCAAGTAGCAATTTTAGTTCATCTTGCAACTCGCTAAACTTGTCTGTCAAAAAACCAATCGTGTGGGGTAATTTACTTTCGTCGCTTACTGTAGCTAACTCGCGTTTGGCAAACCATGCCGTTTCGTTAAGAAATACCTTGTTGCCTTCAATCGTGTGAAATAGAACCTCGCTCATGTTTAGTAACTAAATACGTTGTATTAGAAAAATATATAATGGGCAGCAAAAATAGCTGAATTGCTGCATAGATAGGCAGTACCAAGCCCCGCATTTTACGTTTTTAGTCATAATTTCATATAAGGCAAACACTTTGTGCCATTTTGCAAGCAGCCTTTAGTAAAATAGCCTTGTTTGTCTATTATATGTCAGTAAGATTTACATCGTTGGCATGCACAAAAGGCTAGCTTTGCAATCCTAAAAAGTAAAAGGTTTTCATGAACGAAGTGTATATCGTGAGTGCTGTGCGCACCGCAATGGGTAGCTGGGGGGGACAACTTAAAGATTTTTCGGCCACACAATTGGGTGCTGCTGCAATTAAAGAAGCAGTAAAGCGCGCTGGTATTGCGCCAGAGGCAGTACAAGAAGTATTGATGGGCTGTGTAATGCAAGGCAATTTGGGTCAAGCTCCTGCAAGACAAGCTGCAAAGTTTGCAGGTTTGCCAGATAGCGTGAACTGCACCACAGTTAATAAAGTTTGTGCTAGTGGCATGAAGAGTATTATGCAAGCCGCACAAAGTATTATGCTAGGCGACACAGAAGTAGTAGTTGCTGGCGGCATGGAAAGTATGAGCAATGTGCCTTTTTATAGTCCGAATCTACGTTGGGGCAACAAGTTTGGCAATGCTACATTGATTGACGGCCTTGCAAAAGATGGATTAACCGACGTTTACCACAACTATGCTATGGGTAATGCTGCTGAATTGTGTGCTACAGAATGTAATATTAGTCGCGAGGCGCAAGATGAATTTGCCATAGAAAGTTACAAGCGCAGTCAAGCTGCTTGGGATGCTGGTAAGTTTGACAAAGAAGTTGTTGCTATAGAAATTCCAAATAAAAAAGGCGATCCAATTGTTTTTGCAAAAGACGAAGACCCTTGGAATGTAAAGTTTGACAAGATACCTCAACTAAAAAGTGCATTTGTAAAAGATGGTAGCGTAACAGCTGCTAATAGTAGCACAATGAACGACGGTGCGGCTGCTTTAGTTTTAGTAAGTAAGGCTTACGCAGAAAAACATGGTTTCAAGCCTCTAGCTAAAATTAGAAGCTATGCCGATGCCGAGCAAGCGCCTGAGTGGTTTACTACGGCGCCAAGTTTGGCAGTGCCACGTGCAGTAGAAAAAGCTGGGCTAAGTCTTAGCGATATTCACTACTACGAGCTCAATGAAGCATTTAGTGTCGTAGGCCTAGTAAATATGCAAAAGATGAATCTAGACCCTGCCAAAGTAAACATCAATGGCGGTGCAGTAAGTCTTGGTCATCCATTGGGTGCAAGCGGTGCAAGGGTAGTGGTAACGCTATTAAGTGTACTAGAGCAAAACAATGCAACCCTAGGTGCTGCAGGTATTTGCAATGGCGGTGGTGGCGCAAGTGCTATCGTTATTGAGCGTATGCCATAGGTTACGATTTGCTTAACTTTTATTGCTTGCTAAGGCTTACGAGCTTTAGCATTACCATCTATATTAGATATTGACCGAAGCTTAAATTTCTTGTCTGGCTTAGTGCTGGTGATAATATCTTTGGTTGATGAATCGTATACTGTTTTATGGCGCAGCGCTGGTGCTTTGCTTATCATGTGCTTGCAATAGTTCAAATGATAATGCTGCGTTAACTAGCTACTTCAGCTATGCAGATTCTGTAGAAAGTGCTGGTGTGCGCATGATTCCTATAACAACGCCGGTTGGTAACTTTAAGGTTTGGACAAAGCGCTTTGGCAAAAATCCGAAAATAAAAATCTTGCTTTTGCATGGTGGCCCAGCAATGACGCATGAGTATATGGAGTGTTTTGAGACCTTTTTTCAACGAGAAGGTTTTGAGTTTTACGAATACGATCAGTTGGGTTCTTACTATAGCGATCAGCCAAAAGATAGCAGCCTGTGGGTAACTGAGCGCTTTGTGGAGGAAGTAGAACAAGTGCGAAAAGCAATCAATGCTGACAGTACTAATTTTTATATTGTAGGCAATTCGTGGGGAGGCATTTTGGGTATGGAATATGCACTTAAGTATCAAAACCATATGAAAGGCTTAGTCGTAGCGAATATGGTGGCAAGTGCACCAGAATATGGCAAATATGCCGATGAAGTGCTTTCAAAGGATATGCCTAAAGAGGTGCTAACAGAAATTCGCAACTTAGAAGCACGGAACGATTTTTCTAATCCACGCTATATGGATTTATTGTACAAGCATTTTTACAATAAACACTTGTGCCGCCTTGCAGAATGGCCTGACGGGTACAAGCGTGCTAACAAACATTGCAATACAACTGTGTATACTATGATGCAGGGACCAAGTGAGTTTGGTATTAGCGGCCGACTAGCCAAGTGGGATATCAAGCATAGGCTTAAAGAATTATATGTGCCGACTTTGATGGTTGGTGCAAAATATGATACCATGGATCCAAAGGCGATGGAGGAACAAAGTAAATTGGTACAAAAAGGCCGTTTCTTGTATTGCCCAAATGGTAGCCACCTAAGCATGTGGGATGATCAAAAGGTGTTTATGGGTGGGGTAGTGAAATTTATTAAAGATGTTGACACTGGTAATCTGTAAAAACTTCGGTACATCAATAAAATAAGAAAAAACCATACTGCCATGGACGATAAGCAAAGTTTACCTAAGATTGATCGAGCACGAACGATTGGGCTTCTATTTCTGTTAGCTTTTTTTGCTTATGGTATTGGCAGGTACTTATGCGATAGCACGCAAACAACGGAGAAATTTGTAGGTGCGGCGCTGGTCATTGCAAACTCTATAATGGTAGCATTAATTGGGGTATTCTTAAGCAAAACGCTTGCAGTTTACGATAAAAAGACGAGCAAAATCTATTTGTCTGCAAGAATCGTAGAAGCCATTGCATTAGCGAGTATTGCCATTCAAGTATTTGTGAACAGTGGCATTTCTAAAGATTTTGGCTATTTTGTCGGGATGTTGGTGCTAGGTTTAGGAAGCATACCGATGTGTATTGCTTTATACAAACATAGGATAGCGCCAGCTTGGTTAGCAATGTGGGGTGCTGTGGGTTATGCAATTTTTGCATTCGGTTTTCTAATGGAGCTATTGGGCAAACAGTGGAGCATGTATCTACTAGGGCTTGGAGGTTTATGGGAAATCGTATTTGCCATTTGGCTTATTGCAAAAGCATCAAAAAGATAAAGTAGAATTTCAGAGTAGTGTAGACGTATTTGAGGTGTTTATTGACATGACCACATTGCGTTGATAATTAAACATCTAAGCAAATAAAGGTGGCAAAACATTGTATCGTATCTTGCAGCACTAGTGGCAGCAGCAACTTTTCAATCGCTTCTCAAAGATATTCGTGCTAAGAAATTTGCACCGGTATATGTGCTTGACGGTGAAGAATCCTACTTTATTGACAAAATCTGCGAGGCTTTGGAGGAGCATGTGCTTACGGAGGCTGAAAAAGACTTTAATCTAAGCATTTTATATGGTAAAGATGCTATATGGGATGAGGTGGTGACAGCTTGTCGTAGGTTTCCGATGTTTGCAGAAAAGCAGCTGGTAATCTTACGCGAAGCCCAGCTAATGCGCGATTTCGATAAACTTGAATTGTATTGGGAAAATCCAAGTGAGACAACCGTTTTTTGCATCGCACACAAGCACGGCAAGGTAGATAAGCGCAAAACTGCCATCAAAAAGCTCGTTGAAAAGCATCTTAATTATACCAGCGACCTAATTAAAGAGGAAAAACTGCCAGATTGGATTATTGAGCTCGGCAAAACAATTCAGCTAAATATTAGCCCAGTTGTAGCCTTATTGCTCGCCAATACCTTGGGCAGCGACTTAACGAAGATTGAGAACGAACTTAGTAAGGTTAAGCTCAATAAAGGTGAAGACGCCGTGCTAACCGAGAAAGATGTTGAGCAGTTTATTGGCACAAGTATTGAATATGCCATATTTAAGCTACCAGAAGCCATTATTGCGCGCGACAAGAAAAAGGTCTACCGCATGCTAAATTACTTTGTAAAGAACCCAAATGATGCACCGTCGCCCTTGGTTAGTGTTACTTTTTATAATGCATACAGTAGGATGTACGCTATTCAAAGTATGGGAGGGGCAAGTCCACAGCAGATTGCTGCCAACCTAAAAATGAGTCCATATTTTGTACAGCAAAGTATTGTACAGTCGCGAAAGTTTAGCAAGGACCAGCTAGAAAAGGCGCTCCTCAGCATCGGCAGTTATAGCAAGAAAGGGGTAGGGTTTGGTAGTAAAGCAGGGTCAGGGGAGTTGTTGAAGGAGCTGGTTTTTGAATTGATGGCACTGTAAACCAGTGAACGATGTTTATTAATTATTTACATTATCAAAATTATATAAATAATTATAAATCAATATTTTATAGACGAAATTTTACTTCGCTAAATACGTTATCAATACCTGAATTAGGCCAATAATAAATCCTAATACGCCACCAATAATCTCTACAAAGCGGAACTCAGTGCTTAAGATTTCGTTGAGTAGCTGCTCAAGTTTATCGCTACTAAACTGACTTACTTTGGCTTGAACAATCTTTTCTACATCTAGCTCGTCGCCTAGGCTAGCACCCAAATTGCCAATAATGCCTGGTAATTGCTTTACAAACTCTTGTTTGATGCTGTTTTTGAGGGAACCTAGCGTATCCTCACTGATAAACATGCTTAGCAGCGGCATTTGCTCCTTAAGCTTGGTTTTGAGGTAGTTGTCTAGCAGCGTATCTAAATGGGCCTCAGCTTTGGCCATAACGCTTGGTTTTGTTAGGCTGGCCTGAAAATCATTGAAATTGATAAGCTCTTTGCTAACTAAAGCACCAAGCTTGGCAGCAAATACGGCTTGCCGTTTTGGAAAAATACCTTGAAAAGTAATGCCTAAAATGCGCTTAGGTTCACGCGGATGGAACAGCATTTTGATGGCTATCCAATTTGTAAACCAACCAATAAAGGCTGAAATTACGGGTAGCAGCCAAAGCCAAATGCTCATCAATAATAAGTTTAGTAAAATTTACTTATTTAGTTCATATTCAACTACTTCTGGCTTGCTATTTGGTACAAATTTACGCTCTTTTAAGAAGTATAAATTGCCTTTTGCTAGCATATGAACGCGTAGGTTTTCGTAGCTAACTGGGTTCTCGTCTGGGATATCAGCGATGTTGCTGTAGCCCATATCGTGCCCGTCAATGATGATAACCATGCCGCTTCCAATGGCTTCCATTTTGTTGCCATCGCGTATTAATAGGCCAGTATCTTCGCCAAGGCCAATACCAATACAACCTGGGTTGCAGGCTACGGCTTGCGCAAGGCGGCCAAAACGGCCTCGTTTGTCGAAATGTGAATCAAAAATGACGTCCTGCATCAAGGCGATGCCAGTTGTAACCTTTACAGCGCCTTTAAGATGGGCATTTGCGGCGTTTCCTTCGTATATCATGGTATTGCTCATAGCCATGGCGCCAGCACTTGTGCCAGCAATCACAAAGCCGCTTTCTTGCATGTAGCGCTCTTTAGCGATTTTTAAGAACTCGGTACCGCCAAAGGTTGCAGTAAGGCGCAATTGGTTACCGCCGCTAAACATAAGGGCATCGCAGGCTTTGAGACGCTCCACAAATTCGGGCTTTTGGGCATCCTCGCGGTTGCGAATATGCATGACGTCTACATTTGGGCACTCAAGCTTGGCAAAGGCACTAAGGTAGTTTTCGCCAACTTCAATCGGAATTTGGCTAGCAGTAGTAATAACCTCAATGCGAGAGTTTTTTGTATGCTTTGTTTCGGCTACAATGCGTTTAAGTATACCCAGTTCAAAGAAATTGAGGTTGTTTCGTTGTATAAATCCTTCCTCTAAATCTGTACCTTTATCTTCGGCGCCACCAATGGGCATCAATTTTCCTTTTGGAATCATCGCAAAAATCTGCGGCAAAAGTAACCCACAAATCCTTAATGGCTTGGCAAGGTTTTACACTTTTACCCATTGATAACGTGGCGGCTGTGTGGAAAATGATGAGCTTGTTTACGGATAGATTTATGGGCCAAGATTGTAGATGAAAATCGCACAGGAAATATTCTTGTGCAACAAATGCTACGAAGGATGAATATGCAGCAAAGTGGCAAGTCTTATTAATGTGGCTAGAAGTATATAGAGCATAGTAAAATCAATACTTTAGCTAGATTCGTGCTTTGTATTGTTTGCCCATAATTATTATTATGTTAAATAAAAGAAAACTGCTTCCCGCCTCTATAATCTGCATAAGCTAATCATAATAAACTCTTTAGAATTGCATCACTGTATGGTCGGAGGCAGAATTATGTGTGC
>JBJORA010000002.1:0-22477 GCA_046049675.1 Bacteroidota bacterium
GCCCTAGGTTTTTTGTGGTTTCTTTTTTGCTGCTGGAAACAAAATATTATTCAATATTAATCTATAACCAGGGCTATTAGGATGCAGGCTCAAATCTGTTGGTGGATCGCCAACCTGATGCTGATAGTCTTCTGGATCGTGACCACCATAAAAAGTCCAAGTGCCTTTGCCGAAATCGCCGTGGATATACTTTGCTTCGCCAGCTGCTGCTAGTTCGCCTAAAATCATAGTGCTACTCTTCAGCAAGCTTTTCTTAAAACCAGTCGTTTGCCCAAAGAAACCTTTAACGGTAGTTGTATGATTTTGGCAAAGCATCGTTGGAATAGGATCAAACTTTGCACTAAACGTAAAAAGCGTGAAGTAGTCGGCGTTCATTTGAACTGGTCTGCCATTGGTCACATCTATATTACTATATTCATATTGATAAGCATTCTTCTCAAGAATAAAATCCTTGAAAGCAAAGCACTTGCTGAAGTTTAGTCGTTGCTGACAATCAGGGTCCATGGCATCGTGGTCGAACTCAGGCGCACAAATATCTGTACCCTCTGCGGCTAAAGCAATATCATAACTATCCGTGGCGCTGCACATCGCAAATAGGTAGCCACCGCCAGCTACAAACTCTCTAATTTTTTTTGCAACAGCAAGCTTTAGCATACTCACTTTTTCAAAGCCAAGCGCTTTTGCATCTGCCTCACTTTTCTTTACATCGTTAATATACCACTCGTACGTGCGATACATGCTGTAAAACTTACCATACTGTCCTGTAAAATCTTCGTGATGCAAGTGAAGCCAATCGTACTTTGCTAATTTGTTTTCCATTACATCCTTATCATAAATCTTTTCGTAAGGAATTTCTGCGTAAGTCAAAACTAGCGTAACTGCATCGTCCCAAGGCAACTTGCCATCTGGTGTATACACAGCTACTTTGGGTGGCTTATCCAACTTAATGATGTCCATATTTGCATCTGGATCAGCAATTTCGTTAAGGATAAGCGTGTACTTAGCATCTGGCAAAGTTTCAAAACTTACGTCCCTAATTTTGCATTCGTTCTCAAACTCGCGGTAGTAGTCGAAGCAGAAAGAGCCACCTTTATAATTTACCAACCAATCTACCTTTACGCCTTTTTGCAAAACAAAGTAAGCAATACCATAAGCCTTTAAGTGGTTCTTTTGGTTTTGGTGATCCATAGGTATAAAAATCTTGGCAGCAAATGCGCTGTGTCCAAGTATTACACATAATATGGCGAGAATAAAACGCTTCATCATCTGCTGTAAAATTACTTGCATTGTGCTTGGTTTTAAGTTAAAATATTGTGTATCCTCTGGCATAGCTTATTTTGGGCTTGAGGCCGCTCTTAATGAGGCGCACTTCATCAAAATAAACCGTAAACAAATTGTTGCGATAAGCCAAGCTGTCGCGGCTGTAGTAGTGCGTTGTGTACGGCAAAGTAAGGTTGCCAATACTACCAAAAAAGCTGCTATCATTGAGTTTTGCCTCAATATAATCGGATAGCAAAATTGCCATACCATCAAGCGATTGGCTAAAAAGTGTGTCCCCTTTTTGCACAATTTGCAGCTTATTGTCGCTTACAAAAGCCTGGGCTAGGTCTGTATTAATAATTGGGCTTTCTAGCTCGTTTAATGCATAATCTGTTGCCTCAAATTGCAAAAACTGGTTGCCGCCATTCAGTTGAATTGGCGTGTTATTGAGTTCTGGATTTTGAACTACAAAAGTAATCTGCTCGCTTTCTCCATTGTCGGTACTAGCTACTACGCTCACTTCTTGTACGCCAAATAGGCTGCCAAAATTACTAGCATCGTAGCCTTCTCTTGCTAGGCGCTCAAGTGTAGCTTTATCTTTAGCATTGAGCAAGGGATGTAATAAACTGAGTTCGCTGCGTGTGTATAGATAGCGCAAACTAGCTAAAATTTGCGTACGTTCTTTTTCCGTAAGTGGCAACGCATTTTTACTTGCAAGGTTTACCTTGCCATCTTTCAAAAGGTTATTCTCAGAAAGCACATTCATTAAGCGTGCTTTTTGTGTGGCAGCACTTACCGAGTACATGCCAACTTTTGGAAGGCTTGCAATAGCTAGTACTAGTCCCAAAGACATAGGAATATAGGTAATGTTTTTTATACGCGACAATATCATGTAGATACATATTGCAACAAGCCAAAGGCCAAGCATGAGCGCTAAATAGCGATTCTCTGTAAGTGCAAATTCTTTTACTCTACCTGCAACTGCCAAAAGTTCAAATACTAAATAGGGCAGAAGCACATAAAAAATGTATTTGCAAAAAACGCGTATCCAAAAGTATTGTCCATCTTTTACAGGGTAAGCCAATAAATAGGTAAACACGCTAATAGCACAAAACACCAATGTTGGTGTAGCTATAGCGCGCTGTGGCAATCTGCTTTGCACTAAAACGCTTATCAAATAAACGCCTAAGATGATTGCATATAGTGCGATAATTGGAATACAGATGTACTGAATAAAAATTCGGAGCGCATTGCTGTAATTAATTTTGCTTTCCCAAACTTCTTTCTCGTCTGGAATATTATATAAAAATAGCGCTAGGTTGAACACAAGTCCGCAAAAGAATAGTACATCCAAATAGTACTGACTGCTAATGTGTGCATTAAATAACTTATCAATAGCATACAAAGCACCACCAATACCCAAATACAATGTAGCCGAAAATGCTAGGCAGGTAATAAAGTTGATAAACAAACTTTTGTTGTATTGCCAAAACGCATAAATAGTTGCTTCACGATTATAGACTATCACGGCTATCCACAGATGCAGGCATAGCAAAAGGTTGATATACCGTAATGTATAATTGAGCTCAAAATTGTAGTAGTCAGGCGGAATTGAATAAAAGTGCAAACCCAGCAAACATCCACCCAATAGTGTAAAGCCAATCTTCTTTGCGGTGTCTAATCTATTGCTCTCACAAAAAATATGAAATGCAAAAAACAAGGGAATACCAGCGATAGCTGTCAAAGCGAGGCGCGTAAAGTTACTGGCGTAGTACAAGCTCTCGGGACCGACAAAAAAGTGGTTGCGCACACTTAATAATGCAAACGCAAGCACGCCACATAGCATGGCTATGGGGAAACGTGTTAAGGCCGAGTAGGCCTGCAGAGATACTTTTTTGATACCAAAAGGAGGTAGCATGTTTGCAAGATACATGTAAATAATGGTTTGCTTCGGGCTGGCTTTAACCAATTTATATGGTTTGCAAAGGAAGTTCTTTAGTGGGGGCAAGCTAACTTTACAGCGTGAAAAAGTTATACCTTTTAACCATTACCTTGTTGATGCTTTGCGCCAATCAAACTTTGCGAGCACAAGCATTAGTTGCACCAGATAGTCTACTAGACATAAGGTTGCCCGATAGCAATGGTAAATGGCAAAGCATGGCTGCTTACAAAAACGAATTGATATTGATAGATTTCTGGGCAAGCTGGTGCAGTCCTTGCAGGCAGTATAATAATCCATGGATCAATAAGATGTTTGCTGCTTATGCAGACAAAGGCTTGCACGTGTATAGTATTAGTATAGATCGCGACTATCGCAAGTGGACCAATGCCATTACTACCGATAGACTTAGTGGTGTTCAAGTAAATGATGCGGCTGGTTTAACAAGCAAAGCCTTGCGATACCAAGGAGCGAGTGGGGTGCCACATAAATTCTTATTCTATAAAGGCGAACTTGTGCTAGCCAATGCCAGCATGGACGATATAGAAAAGAAAATCGCAGAGATTTGTGCTGCTAAATAGCCATTTACCAATGCAACACTAAGCAGCTGTAAAATTGATTTGCAAAATTTCTTGTGTATGCTCTTGTATCTTAAACCTATCATCTATACGATGTCCTACAACCCACACAATTTTATTGCCACTAGTCAGTAGCCATACATGCTGCTTTTTATGCAAGGGTATTTTTTTATCAATGAGAAAACGTGAAATCTTTTTCTTTTTACGCATGCCTAAAGGATAGAAGTAGTCGCCTTCTCTTTTGACGCGCAAGCAAAGTGGCCATTCCAATTTAGCAGCATCAAGCATTTCAATATTACTATCGCTTTTGCTATCGCTTGGTTTTTTGTCTGTGCTAGAAAACGTTTCACAGTGCAAACGACCTAATTCAAATTGCACCATATCACCAGGAGAATGTAAATAGTGGATGCTCGCATCGGCAGCAATATTTTTGGTAATAATTATCTCTGTGCCATGTCTCAGCACTTTGTGCAAGGGTAAATCTACGCTGGCACCTACGTTTGATTTTTGCAGCTTCAATACTTCGCTTACTTGCCCTGGACTGGCATTGTAGTCCTGAAGAATTTCAAACATTACAACTTCCGCATGTGGATGCCCTAGTTGCTTAACTAGTATATGTGCATCGCCATCTGCATCAATACGCACAAACTTTGAACGTAACTTATCTGCGCCTTGTTTGTACAATGCATGAGCCGCTTGCCAACGACCAATATTATCTATCATATTAGACATGAAATCTGGCTGTAGCTTTTCCCACTGCGGTATTAATTCATTGCGAACAGCATTTCTAAGATAGTTATTGCTAAGATTACTTTCGTCTAGTCGCCATACAACATTGTTCTCATGCGCATAGGCTTCTAAATGCTGTTTTGTAAATGCCAAAAGCGGGCGGCGTATTTGCTTGTTCTTCGCAGGAATACCTTGCAAGCCACTTAAGCCAGTACCTCGGCCAAGCCTCATTAAAATTGTTTCTACATTATCGTTGGCGTGATGAGCAGTGCAAAGCCATTGATATTGGTGTTGCTGCATTAATTCTTCAAAAAAAGCATAGCGCAATTGGCGCGCGGTATCTTGTAGACTAGCACCTAAGTCTTGCATTTTTTGCTTAGTATCAAATTGCTTTACATAAAAAGGTATAGCATTTGCTTTGCAGTAATTTTCTACAAGTGCCTGGTCTAGCTGACTATGTTCACCACGAAGATTATAATTGCAGTGGGCAACGGCTATTTTGTACTTAAGTTTATGCATCGCATACAAAAGCACCATAGAATCTAAACCACCACTTGTTGCAAGTAGATATGTACCATAGTTCGGAAGATTGTCCTTGATATGCTGCTCTATGCTAGTCGTCATCTTCTGTAAGAATTTCTAATGCACTACGTAATTCGCTAGCCGTATGGGTATTGCGTTGTGACATGGCAATACCAATGCCTTTGTTGTAAACAGCTACGGCAGCGTCTTTATCGCCCTTCAACTCTAGCGCTTTGGCCAAATGATAGTATGTGCCTACATAAGTTTCGTCTGTTTTTACAACACACTCAAACAATTCAATTGCCTTATCAATGTCGCCAAGCTTTACGTGCTCCAAGCCAAGCGCATGTAGCAGGAAACAATCATTAGGCTGTTCTTGCAAAAGAGCCTCCAATTGGGCTATTCTATGATTATTATTGTGACGCTGATCTTGGCTCATATTTTATCTTTGCAAGTATAAGAATATCTACAGTAAAACCACGTTATGAAGATACTTGTTTGCGTTACACAAGCGCCTGATACCACTACAAAAATAGCATTTACCGACAACGATACCAAGCTTGCAGAGGCTGGTGTAACATGGATCATAAATCCGTACGATGAATGGTATAGCCTAGTTCGTGCTTTAGAATTGAAAGAAGCTGGCATTGCAAGTACAGTTGACCTCATTACAGTTGGCGATGCTAGCGTAGAGCCAGTTATTCGTAAAGCCCTTGCTATTGGTGGCGATGTAGCTGTGCGTGTAAATGCAAGCACTAGCGATACTTTGAGTGTTGCAACAGAAATAGCCAATTACGCAAAGGCACAAGGTTATAGCCTTGTATTAGTAGGTAAAGAAAGCATTGATTACAATAATGGTAGCACTGGCGCTATGATTGCAGAACTGTTGGATATGCCATTTATAGCTGGCGTTACTAAACTAGATCTTGCCGGCAATACAGCAACCGTTACGCGCGAAATAGAAGGTGGTGAAGAAATAGCGACTTGTGACGCACCGCTAGTGTTAGCCTGTCAAAAGGGTGTGGCTGAGGCGCGTATTCCGAATATGCGCGGCATTATGGCTGCTCGCACAAAACCGCTTACCATAGTTGAAGCAAGTGCCGCAAACGCAGCTACTACAATTGACAAATACGAAATGCCTCCTGCAAAAAGTGGTGTGCGCATGATAGATGCCAATAATGTAGACGAGCTTGTACAATTGTTACATACGGAAGCTAAAGTAATCTAATTATTAATTTTTATTCTCTAAAATACAAACAACAATGAAAACATTAGTAGTTGTAAATAATAACAAAGGCGAAATCAAAAAGGCAGGCCTAGAAGCCATTAGCTACGCAGCACAATTTAGCAGCGATGTTACTGTGCTAGTAATGGGTGCAGGCGATAGCAGTAATTTTGCAAGTCTTGGCAAAGTAGGTGCACAAAAAGTTTTGCATGCCAACGATGCTGCACTAGATGTACTTGACGGACAAGTAATTTCAAAAGTGGTACTGCAAGCCATTGATGTTTGTGGCGCAGAAACAATAGTATTTACTAACAACAATGCGGCAAAAGCAGTAGCGCCACGTGTAGCTGCTCGATTGGGTGCTGGCTTAGTTGCAGGTGCTGTAGCTGTACCAGATACAAGTAATGGCTTTGTGGTAAAGAAAAGTGTATTTAGCGGCAAGGCATTTTGCCATGTACGCATCAATACAGCTAAAAAAGTAGTAACGCTTACAAGCAACAGTGTGCCTATCGTAGAAAAAGATGGTACAGCTGCTGTAGAAAATATGGCAGTAAGCCTTAGTCCAGCGCGCATCACTGTAAAAGAAGTTAATCAAGTTACAGGTAAAGTACCGCTGCCGGAGGCTGAATTAGTTGTAAGCGGCGGTCGTGGCTTAAAGGGCCCTGAGCATTGGGGTATCCTAGAAGATTTAGCAACAGCTTTTGGTGCTGAGCTAGCTTGTAGCCGTCCAGTTGCAGATAGCCATTGGCGTCCACACAACGAGCACGTAGGTCAAACAGGCGGTACCATTCGTCCTAATTTATATGTAGCTGTAGGCATTAGTGGCGCTATCCAGCATTTGGCTGGTGTAAATAGCAGTAAAACGATTGTTGTAATTAACAAAGACCCAGAAGCGCCTTTCTTTAAGGCTGCCGACTATGGTATTTGCGCTGATGCTTTTGAAGTTTTGCCAAAATTAACCGAAGCTGTAAAGCGTTTCAAGGCAACGAATGCCTAAAAAATTGTAATTTAGTCATTCTGTAAACGCATACATGGCAGACAACCTCGTAGAGTTAGAAATATTAGCCTTAAGTAATAGTGCACAGCAAACGCATAGCTATGCGATTTTGCTAGGTGAAGTGCGTGGCGCTCGCAAAATTCCTATCATTATTGGTACATTTGAAGCGCAAGCGATAGCCATTGTTTTAGAGCGCGTGCAGCCTAGCCGCCCGATGAGCCACGACCTCATGCGTAATATAATGACCGCATTTGGTGTAACGCTACAGTACATTGTAATCCATAAACTTGAAGAGGGTGTGTTTTACAGTAAGCTTATCTGCGATGGTGGCGATGGTGTAGTAGAAATAGATAGCCGAACAAGCGATGCATTGGCCCTTGCCGTAAGATTTAAGTGCAAGATATTTGCAACAGAAGAAACGGTAAACAAAGCCGGCACCTACAGTACAAGCCTTGGCAACGAAAGCATAGACGAAAGCATTGAAGAACTTTTGCAAAGTGTGGACCCAAGTTCCTTGGAAGAAGACAAGAGCCGTTCTAAGCAGAGCGAATATTCGCATTTAAGTATATCGCAATTGAAAGACAAATTGCAAGAAGTGCTAGAAACGGAAGATTATGTTGCAGCTGCAAAGATTCGCGATGAGATTGCACGTCGTAGTGCGAGTAAGTAGCTTATTGTGTAGCTTGTTTTAAGGATTGCAAAAAGCTGCTCTAAGGTTTCACAAACTACCACAAACAAATAAGTTATAGTTAAGTATAAAACTGCTACAACTTAAACTCCTCAATTGACAAATTATGTAAACACGCGTACTGCTGCGAATTTGTACAAGCCTTATTGCCATACACGCTGCATGGTCGGCACGGCATTGCATCGCGACTAAGCTGCACTACTTTATGTTGCGCTTTGCAAACAGGTGCAAAACCAAGGCTAGGGTGGGTGGCTCCCCAAATAGAAACAAGCGGTACACCTTGCAAAGCTGCCAAATGCATATTACTACTATCTACCGCCACCATATAAGCGGCAAACTTCATCAAGGCAACTTGTTCGGCAAAACCAAGTTCGTAGCAATGGCGTACATGGCTGTATTGTGCACACAGTGCGAGCACGGTATCTTTTTCTTCTCCGCCAGCAAACAAAATAATTGGCTTATTGCTTGCCTCAATAAATTGATGGATTTTTTCTAGAGGTAAACTCTTACTAGCGTGTGCAGCAAATGGCGCTAATGCAATAAATGGTTTAGGCAAGTACGACGCAAAAACATCTACATTGTGCTGCTGTGCTTGTGTGATTTCAAAACCTGCAAACTGGAAATCATTTTGCATTTGCAAACCAGCTTTTACAAATGCTTGTTGGTAGCGTTCTATGGTTGGCACAACGGCATTAGCTTGCTTGCTGCTAATAAACTGATGTTTCAAGGCTCTGGCTTTGTCGAAACGCGTCCACTTTGTTTGCCATAACAAAATTTGCAAAATGCGCGTACGCAGCACATCGTGTAAGTCGATGATATCTGTAACGGCAAGTTGTTTAATTATTTGTCGCAACTGCCATAATCCACTAAGGCCTTTTGTTTCGCGATTGGTATCAATACCTAGCACACTCAAATTAGGGCGCTTTGGAAACAAAAATGCCAAATGCTTTTTTGTTAGCACTGTAAACTGCACTTCAGGATTGGCTTCGCAGGCATTGCATAACACTGGCACGGCTATAGCCACATCGCCAATGGCGCTTAATCGTATAACTAGAATATGCTTTTGCAATGGCTTTTATTGATAGCTTTTTTCTTCTACAAGCTGAGAATTTGTCAAAAGGTTTATCTCCTTTTTTATCCTCGCTCTTTCGTCGTTAGTGATATACACACTGCGTGCAATAGCAATAAAAGTTTCGTCAAATACTTGTCTTTTTTCGTGGTCGCGGCATTGGTCTTCTATTTGCCAAAGCTTGCGATTGGTATCTAATAATTGTTGGAATAATGCATGGTCGCTGCTTAATATTTTGGCAACCATGGGCTTCAATGTATCGTACTCAAGTTGCACATTTTGTCGCTTTGCTTCGTCTTGAATATGCTCCAGCTTAATTTGCAAGATGCAAAACTTGTCAACGATTTCGCCATTACTTACTTCTATAAGCATGCCAATTAGAATTTAATGTGATAAAGTAAACCTGCAATACATGCACTTAAATAACTCGCTAAGGTTCCAGCCAATAGGGCTTTCATGCCCAATTCTGCAAGGTCTTTACGGCGTTCTGGTGCAAGCTCGCCGATGCCGCCAATTTGTATACCTACGCTGCTAAAATTAGCGAAGCCACAAATCGCGAAGCTGCAAATAAGCATGGCCTTTTCTGTAAAGACACTTTTGTATTGTGTGGTAAGCGAATCAAATGCAACAAATTCGTTGATGGTAAGCTTTTTGCCGAGTAATGTAGCCACACCAGCTACATCTTGCTGCGGTACGCCCATCGCCCAAGCAAAAGGATAAAATATTTTACTAAATACCCAATCCAAAGTAAGGTCTTGCTGCATGCCAAATAAATGACCAGCACCAGTAAGTAAGGCATTAAGCAAAGCAATTAGGGCAATAAAACCAATCAACATTGCTATAACGTTTACACTAATCTTCATGCCGTCGCTTGCACCGTGGCCAATCGCATCTACAATATTGGTATATGGGCTTTTTACTTCGAGCTTTACTTTACCCATGGTTTGGCTTTCTTCCGTTTCTGGAAAAAGAATTTTGCTAATTACCAATGCACCAGGCGCTGCCATTAAACTTGCAGTTAGTAGATACTCTGCTTTTGCCCCCATATTAACGTACACAATTAAAATACCACCAGCAATACAAGCGAGGCTACCACTCATACTTGCCAATAATTCGCTTTTGGTCATGGTTGCCAAATAAGGTCTAATCATCACTTGCGCCTCAACTTGGCCAACAAATGCACTTGCAACATTGCTTAAACTTTCGGCTCCGCTTACGCGCATTATTTTGTTCATGGCCTTAGCGATAATGCTTACAATAAACTGCATCACGCCAATATGATAGAGTATAGCTACTAAAACGCAAACCAAAATAATTGTGGCCAATACATTAAAAGCAAATACAAAACCGCCACCTCTAAAGGCGCCAATTGTACCAAACTGGTCTACAGCCACGCCGCCCCAAACAAATTCAGCACCTCTGCGGGCAAATTGCTCAATCTTTTCCATGCCGCTGCCCAATAAGCGAAAGAAATTAGTGACCGGTGGTACCTTAAGCACGAGTACTGCGATGGCAGCTTGCAGTAGAATTCCACTTACTACTAAGCGCACATTGATTTTGCTGCGATTATTGCTAAACAAAAATGCAACTCCCAAAATGAGTACGATGCCAACTAGGCCTTGTAATGCTTGCATTTGGCTAAGATAGGAATTTATGGGGATTTTGAGGGATAATAGGTGCGCTGCACTACTGGCAACTTACATCGGTCTGGGAAATACCGCATGGTGATAAAACTTCAAGTAAGGTGAAATCGTCAAGCCTTTCTTGCGGTTGCTACTCTTACTTCACTGGAAACTCCTCATTAAACTCTTGAATCAATTTGATCATTTGCTTATCGCTCTGAAACCAGCTGCGGAGCTTCTTAGCTTTTTCAACATACTTGGGATACGGAGCAAAGGTGTCTATGAGCATTTCCCTAAACAATAACTGTGGTTCTTCACTATCCAGTTGGTAATACATAGCGCCAGTGTATCCTATCCCATCGCTTTTGCCCATATAGCATATAAAAAGTTTGATTCTACCATCTTTGTATAATCGGGCAAAGTTGCTGCGACCAACTCCACCAACTCTAGTATAGGAGGTTTTCCCCTTCTTAAAGAACACAATTTCGTTTCCTTTATACACCTTACCTCCATCAATAGTAACCTTTAATCGCCTAGTTTCAAAATCAGGGCTACCATTATATTCCATTGTGGTTGTGGTAACAATCGTACTGTCGTTTAAGATAACAAAATTCTCAGCCCTTTCGTGACTTCTAGAATTGGCTTTGTCTTGTGCAAGAACAGGATTAGCGATAAGTGCCAATTGCAGTAGGATAGCTGCTGTAAAAAATCTCATTTGCATTGACAAATAAACGAAATGATTTTGAAAGTGGGAAATGGGGGAGAACACAAGGTGCGTACGCTGCAGCATTTGATGCGCTACAATAGCAAAAAGGTTCATAGTTTTGTATTGTAATACTAAGTACATATGCAGTAGGCACAAGCTTATACAAATGATATAAACATTTCTATTATATTAACTCCAAGGACAAATACTCTATGAAGATATTGCTCTCACTCACACTTTTAACAATATGCTCAATAGCTTGTACTTTTCACTCTGATAAGAAAATGAAAAAAAGAAATCAACAAAGTGAAAGAGTATTCTTAGAGTTCTTTCTTCGAAATAGTAAAGATGTAAGTAACGTAACACTTGCAAAACCAACTATTGCAAATTTGAACGAATTAGTGGCAAGTTCTACATTTATGTCTTTTACTAGTAAGCAAATTGAAGAGATTTTCACTTCAAATGCATTACTAGAATCTGCCTTAGAAAACGCTTTATCCCCAAGCTACGAAATTTACCGTGACAGCGCAGTACACTACTTTTACTGTTCACCAATAAGTGCAAATGTTGTAGATACGCTTTGGGATCCTTGGAACACAGGTTTGCAAAAACAAATACGTGACAATCAAAGCCTAGCAGTAAAAGAATTTGTAAGATTTATAAATATAGCTAAAGAAAAAAATCTTTTCCTCTTCGGTAGATTGCATGAAGATTTATATTCTACTTACTTGAAAAGCTAAAACTGCAAAGTCTGCAGCATCGTTTAAATCCCGTAATATCATTTTCGCTGTGGTAGTTCTCTAACACTTGAGGGACGCTTCATTTTAGCTGCAGATACGCTTTACTCAATAGCTTGCGGTAATTGAAGTGGTAATTATTCACTGATAATCAATTGCCCTTAAACTTAGATGCCGTTATATTTGTAAAACTAATTGCTTCAAGTACTTTTGCTTCATAATATAAGATTTGAAAATGACATGCACTAATGCACTATGCGAGGTTCTGCAACCTACTAAATTATCCCCAGAACAATGAGCAAGTCACGGATTGTTTGGTGGTTAAGTCGCTCTAGTTTTTTACTATTTGCGATGCACTTTAGTAACAACGTCTATTGTCAAGATAGTCATGACAGAGGATTGGCCATCACTGCTATTTTTCAAAAATTAGACTCCGCCAAAAATGTAGATAATTTATACTTTACGGACAAGACAGGCAATATTATTGGAATGTATATGCAGGAACATTTATTTTGTGGCCGTGGTTTTGGAGCAATATCAGGTAGCAATGTTGTACCGCAAGCATACATAATTAATCAATTGTTACTTATCGAGCTATACGCTTTTAGCACTGTAGATAGCTGTAGCTATATCTTTGACACACAAAAGAGTCAATATCTTGGGCAGTATACAGGATCTTTCGTGACGACTGAGCTAGTACAAGATATTGATACCATCTACCTGCTTTATCGCAATTGGTATAACCTTGTATGTGAAAAAGGTTTCGACTACATTGTTTCATATAACATTCGGGCTTTAAATGGCACAAAGTACAAATGGGCAACAATTAATAGCACGCCTTCAGGCAAATAAATTAGCAAATAAACAATTTTGAAATAATTGAAACGTCAGCATAATTTTGCGTAGTTTAGTATTTTTGTTAAAAGCTAAAAGTGTACACAAGGACGAAATCTTTAACCTTAATGAAGTAACACAATAACGAATAATGAACAAATTACTTAGCCTTCTATTTACAATAGTCTCCTTGTCCAGCCATTCCTATGGCCAATCCTTTTGTACAATTGATACCTCTGAAGTAGGTATAGTGCAGTCATGCACATACATACAAGTGAAATATGATTCAGCAAAGGCAGTATTCTGCAAATTATCAGAAATTAATAATTGCATCAACAGCAATATCAAGGTGGGCTACCTTATTGAGTATAAGTACGATAGCATAGCATACAGCTATTCTAAAACACAATTTGGCTATAACCATTACTTTAAAGTATGTAGCTCAGAACCTATGAAAGATGGTAGACTTGCTATGAACCATCACATCATGCTAGTATATGACAAGGACCTCAAATTTTTACACCATGTAAAAATGCCTGACACTGAGTACTTAGATAGCAAAGTAATATCTAGACCCGCGGTTGTAATAAGCAAGGAAGGCATTTATATGCTTAAAGTTAGTGACACTGCAACAACTTTAATTGCCTTCTACTCAACAGTAGATTATTATGGTGAAAAAAACCAAGTATACTATCGCTCAGACTGTCCCGAAAAAAGTAGTTGTAGCTTTGAATATGAATGTGCTTGTTGTGAAATTTCAAAAGAGTAGGATTTCATCGCCCACAGCAGATTCTGCAAAGTAGCGAAGCAAACTCTAATAAAACCACCTTTGAGATAAAATAATTTTTCTGCAAAATGATATACCGTTATAATTGCAAACATCTATAAGCAGTATGAGCAAGAGTACTGCTATATCAATTTTGTCAATGCGAAAAATATGTAAACATCTGCTATTGCTCGTGCTGTTGCTACCATTAAGTATTTTCTCATTTAGCCAAAACTCAAACGCTATTTCAATCCAATGTACCAAACAAATTGATAGTATCCACTACGAAGAAGTAACTTTGGATGCAACTTCAAGGCCTATTCAATACATACTTGAAAAGAACCTACCAGCGTTCATGTCATACTTTGCGCAGAGTGGCTACATAAGCATTGCAATACGAAATGATAGCATCTTGTTCAACAATGCGTCCTTTTTCAACAAGCGCCATCTTAGAAAGTTAAAGAAACATGTAGATCGTCGTGTAGAGTGTTTTCCTAATATTAGAAATGAATATCTCAGTGATTACACAAATAGTCAAAGCTTTATGATTACAGAAGACCAGTTTTTGGATTTGCTTCTAAAAAAATACATGCGTGAAGCTGTAGGTAAATGAGTGGAATTGAGGCTGAGGAATCAAGCCAAAACCACCACTGCGACCTGCCCACTTTTGCAAATGATATACTTGCCAATTACGTCATCAATTAAACAAAACCTGTACCTTTAAAATTATAAGATGCTAGCACGTCGCAAAATCCAATACTACCTTGTAGGCTTAGTAGTTATTTGTTTGGGAAGCTGTTACTTCTACAAAGCTGGCAATAGACCAAAACGGCTAGACTTAGAGGTGTGCACTCCTTTTAATCCATTTTTTGTTAGAGAATATGCATATACCTTTGATTCACTTAGTCAGACAGATTATCCACTAAACAGCGACATCATCAATTTTCCGCGCGAATATTTTGCATTAACAGACTCTGCGTGTAGTGTGAAGTATTTGTTTAAGCATCAAATTTGCAATCGTGACACAGTCGGCTGTAGAGAATCGCGTTTTCTGATTACAAGTGTATTAGATTTTAAGCAGAATAAAGCAATTGATAACTTTGATTCATTTAAGGCACATTATAGCGATAAGCTCATAAAATTCTTAAACATTCACCTTTTACCTCAAATAAAAAGTACCTACTCTAAAGTACATGACACTGTTCTGTACGAGGCAAGCAATTGTGTAGAATTTAGTATAGATGCGCTTAATGTCAAAAAACCATAAGTAGGTTGCAACTGTGCCAATCAACAAGTTATGTAAAATGTTATTAAAGCTACGACAATTTGAATCGCACACCACAAATTTGAATAAAGCTATGAAGCCGACGACCATAAATTACAAATACGCGATTGTCCTCCTATTGACAATTATTTGTTGCAGTAGTTGCTGGCACTTCTATGAATCTACTATGCGAGAGGATTTGTTTCGACTACCTATCTACGAACCTTACGAATGTTACTCACCTGTACGTCAAAAGTCCATTGATGGAATAATCATGCATTGGCAATTTGAACTTTCAAATAGTATAGCTGTACCTAAGCATAAGCGTAGCACCAACTTTATAATGATTGATCGGTTTAATGTGGCAGATAGCTTTTTCTACACCGTAGATGCAAACACACGTTGTTGGATATTAGTAAATTTACATGCTAAGCACGAGGAGTTTTTCGCTTCTAAACAAGACTGGATAGCCGCCTTAAGCAAATTAAACTTAGATACAAGCTTAAAATATGATGTTGTTGAATGTTATAGTAGATTTGCAGCAGGAGAAAACATGCCTTGGTTCCCTTTGGCAACTCAATAGCAAAATTGAAGTATGAAAAACATCTTAAACACGGCACTCAAAGAAGGTCTTCGCGATAACAATCCGCTTTGCTACAACATAGCCATCGATAAAAACGAAGACGATGTCTTTTACTTATACATTAGGTTCATGGTGCCAGTATGGTTGCCAGCATTGGTCTATGTAAATATTCGCTACCAAACTTCGGAAGAACGTCCACAGTTTTACTACTATACAAATATACTTGTGTTAATTAGCAATCTCATTGTCGCTTGTGCTGCATTGTACCTCATTTTCCAATGTCTAGTCTTCAAAAGTCCTTTGCCAAATTTTGCATCACTAGTTTTTGCAGGCGCTGTTGGCAATTTTTTTCTTCTCTATATATTACCCAAATATTTATTAAAGAAGTATGTTGTGAAGTTGCTGGAATCTAAAATGTATTGAAAAACGCAAGCTTCCTGTAAAAAAATCCGTTGTCCTATAAAATCCCTACCTACAAATGAGAATGTAAAAAAATCATAAGAATTGTTGTTTGCCAAAATTGCTTAGCCAAATCTCCTTTACCTTTATAAATAAAATGCCAGATGAAATTCAAGCGTCCTAGTATACATAAGTTGAAACTTGGCACTATGGTAGCAGCTTTAGTCACTGGTCTTTGTAGTTGTACCACAGATAAGGTAAGTACAATTGATACAAAAATGGATTCTGAGTTGCAAACTTCTCGCACTTCATTGAGTATAGAAGAGCAGCATCTATTTCAACAAATAAACACAGATAATGAAGCAATTTTATTCCCTAATCTGAGGGAAAGCCGTCAAAGTACAATCGACAGCTCAGTTGTGACAACTTCCTACCATTTTGACAAAGACAGCCTAGCTGCTAAAGGTTATATCTATCTAAATTTTACAAGTGTGCAGGAAGCAAGCAAGCTATATGCCTATTACGAATTTAGCCAAGGACAAGCCTTCTGGGGATACGGAACGGCAATCCTACAAGGAGATAATATCATACACACCGTGTATACCTGTGGCATGTCGAACCGCAGCGTTCAAGTGTATATAAACGGCAAAAAAAGTTCAGAGCAATCACTACCAAATAAAATCTAAAGATGTTGATGTAAAACCTATAATAATTTCAAATGAAATATCTATTTCTATTCTGCTGCTTTTTCTCGTGGAACTGCCATGCGCAAAACTTTGCCATAGATAGCATTGGCTGTGATGTTAAGCATTACTTTATGTACGAACGGCCGCTCGCACTTATGGCACACGATACAGCATTAAACGATATTTTTGTCAAGTCCTTAGCAGTTACGCTTGTTCAAAGAAAGCATTTACGTTCAACTAAGCCTCACTCACGTAAATATTTCTTTGACGATCATTTTACCATGCTTACCAAGGACGGCCAACAAGAACTTTTGCTGTTCCAATCAAATGGCAGCGATAGCACTTACTACTGCTTCGTGCGAAGCAATTTATCGAAGCATGGCAATGCTAGTTACAAATATGTACCAAATAAGCTGAAGCAAGGAGCACTTGTTTCCAATTTAGGCATTCAACTAGGCATACCCATTGCAAAATTCACCCAAATGATTGACACGCAGCATGCTAAAATATGCAAAGGAGATTCTGTACAAAGTTTCTATTTCTCATATGGTGATTCAGTAATTAGGGAGCGAGGACTTCCGAATTTCCCTCGCTATGTTGCAGAATATCACTTTGTAAACGAAAGGCTAGTTGCCTTTGGCTTCGGTTTTCCCTTTATGCGCACAACGCCGTCTTTGGATTTTCGGAATAGACTGTATTGGAATGCTAGAAAATTACTAATTTATAATTGAATTTGAACTATGAACCAGTGTAGTACGACACACATTAAAATTATTGCACTTACGGTGGTATTTGCCTGCTCTTGCAATTCTGAATTTAGTACATACAATACATTTTTCAAAAACAACGAAAATTGCCTTGCCATGATTGCAACAGTGATTACTACACCGATTACGACTGGTAAAACTAGTATTCCTATCGCAGGCATATTTACAAAGGAAGAACTATTGGAACTATATGCAGCAGATTCGAATACGTTTGCCTGCATACAATCTCTGCCAATAGAAAGGATCAATGTGCAAGCCATTCATTCAGCTGATGCTACTTATTTGTATACAAATGCTCAGTTTTACTTCTCACCCTATAAAGAGGGCAGCAAGCACATTTTCTTACCTCCCCTGCAGTTTGTGAGCAATAGGTCTATCGCAAGTTCTCAAAAACATAAATATTTTGAAACAATAAAGCTAAGCGAGTCATTTCAATGGATTATCGAATATGGCATAAGTGGTATTAAGTAGTATGGTAGTATAAGAAAAATCTCATCATAATTGCACACTACTACTGCTTGGACTCATTCGGAAAGTCCAATTACCACTCAAAACGTGCGAAGCCAAAGATGCTGAGACACACCCTGCAAATTTTGGTCAAGTAAAACACTTATTTTTTGTTGCGTTTCCGCCTTGGTGGGTGCTTATTTATTTTCGTTTTACAGCTTTTGGTTTTACCGGTTTTGGTTTTACAGCTTTCATTTCAGGGTCCTTGTTTCTTGTGGCTTGGGTTCTAAAGCCTATGGGTGTGCGAGGTGGTGTAGGTTTGTATTGCTTTTCAATAATTTCATTTATTAGCGTAAACAGTGTTTCTATTTCATCGCCTTGATTTTCAACTTTTCTGTCAATTTTCTCAAGCTTTAACAATACTTCTTTCAAACTCAAGTATTCTTTACGTAACTGGACAAATATTTCAATAATACGTAAGCTTACTTCAATTGCCTTCTTGCTTTTTAGCACATTAGCTAGCATTAATATGCCGTGTTCTGTAAATACGTATGGTAATGACCCACCAAGGCTTTGTTTAGATACTATAAGTTTCCCGTTTACTAAATCTGGTATTTCGTCGTCAGTAAGTCTAAACATAAAGCTTTCAGGAAATCGCTCAATATTTCGCTTTACTGCTTCATTTAGCCTTCCTGTTGGCACCCCATAAATTGCTGCCAAATCTCTATCTAGCATAATTTTATGGCCACGTAATTCAAATATTTTGTGCAGTATTTTTTGGTCTGTTATGCGAACACTTTTTGGCATTGCCTATACTGTTTTAGCAAATATAATAGTATCAAACTAAGGTATCGCAAATTGCGATACCTTAGTTTCAAATCCATCAGCGAATCTGCAATGGACGCAGTAGAAACTGCTCCATTAATGCTAAATTTCCCGTAAAGCCTGCAGCAAAACCCAATCTACTCCTTAAATTTACAATACAAACTCCACGCCACCCAACACCGCCATGCGCGTCACTGACAACATCATAAAAAACAAAGCTGAGGGCGCGATGTATGCATTATTGCGAGTGAACTATTTAAACATTTTTTAAACTTAATATTATGCGAGTGGTAAAAATTGTAAGTTTTGTAATTATTCTATTTTGTACGGCACAACAATCTAGATCACAAAATGTACAATGTGATTTCTATCTAGACACATTAGAATCGGATGTGATTGACTATCTATTAGTGGATTCTTCACTTTTGGTTGGACAAAATTTCGTTTTGCTCTTAGAAATCCTCAATGGCAATAAACGATATTACAAATTTGAAGATTCTAGCGATTATCTAATTGCTACCAAGCAAAGTTTGTTTACTAGTAATAAGACTGTACTCAGGGCAAATCTTACGGCAATTCAGCATACTAGTGGAAAGCTGTATTTTGCAGATTCACGGCCTTTGTCGCATCATTTCAGCATGCTCGTTGTGAAGAAAGATGGCAATTATTTTGAAATAATTCCGTACGGATCAAACTTAAATTCAATTTTAAACTGTGTACAGGTTGCAGACAGTACACTTTTTATTTTAGTGCAAGATATACTTAAGCTAAAAATTACCCTTGACAAGCAATTTCCTGAACCAATACCAATCTACAGCAAAAAGCCAAAATTATTTGCTAGC
Source organism: Bacteroidota bacterium (assembly GCA_046049675.1). Taxonomy (GTDB): domain Bacteria; phylum Bacteroidota; class Bacteroidia; order Chitinophagales; family Chitinophagaceae; genus CAIXQW01. Next base: position 19,486 of record JBJORA010000002.1, read on the forward strand.
ATGAAGCGGAAAAATAACAAGCCCCAAGCACCTGCTAAGTAAAAAACGCTCACTAATCCACAATCTCGTCCATCTAGAAAAATACAAATCAAAATGTGAGAATTATACTACCAAAACGTCTCCCAAATGGTCACTGCGTAATGTGCACCATAAATACTAAATTGCTTGCAACACCCACCTCAAAACCCAATCTTCTCCTTACATTTACAATACAAAATCCACCGTAAGCAAAACTGCCATGTGCCACGACAAAGACATCATAAGTAACGCAGCAGATGGCCCATTGCATGTCAAATAATTATTACCTTTACTATGCAATTAGGAATCCTCAGCGTCCCTGACAGAGACGCCGAGGGAGACACATACACTACAATGAGTACTTACCACATACTACCAAAATTAGCAGTACTTACAATTTTGGCAATAAGCTCATGCCAAAACGAAAGATATTCCGAAGTTTCATTGAAGTTTTATGGTAGTGTTGATGGCAAAAGATCTAGGCAGATCATGCACGTTCCAGCGGTGAATGTCACCGTAATCGACTGGCAAGAACAAAGTTTTCATATTTCAAGTGCAGCTGTATCAGATAGTATTACTAAGTATTTTATGTACAACCCAGCTACAAACGCACATATTGATGTTTTAGTCAATAATTGCTTAAGCCATCAGGTTTCAATTGTTCCTCCAGCTTGTGCAAGTGTATACAAAAGTACCTTGCCTATGCTGCTTATAAGGAAAACAGACAGCAAACCATTCGATACACTTAACTTTATAGTTAAGCATAACAATATCGACTCAAATATTATCACTACGATTTCACGTAATGCCAAGCAGATCCCAAATAAAAGTGCCCCCTCAAAACTTTAGCAGGCGACGACAGACAGCCCAGTCTTGGAACTATGCATCTATAATTCCAACACAGTCTAAGTTATTAGTTGCTTGTATCGCTTGTGTATTCATCGTTGCAAATTGTGGGACGAAACCTGAAAGTGGACGAGAGGCAATGGCAAAATCCGAAATTGCAAGTAGGGTAGTTCAACAAGGAAGGAATAGCTCTTCAGCTATTGGTGTGGTATGTGACACTTTTCAATACGGCACTTGCTCAGGTTCTAGGTGTTTTGAACAGCGTGATGGCCATCTATCGCCCAGAACAACCCTAGAGTTGAGATGTGACGTAACAGTTTTTAATGTTGTTGTAGAAAACGCTTACGTGTCACGTTATCATTTCCCAATTTTGTACACTTGGCAGCAAGGTGGTAAAAACCTACAAATTTGCAGGGGAACTATCGCAGCATGGGATACAATCAACATGCTAGAAAAAATGAAGAATCATGAGTTACATCGTTACATAAAGTTAGACTCTGCAAAACACTAAACAAATTGTGGTAAACAAAATTTTATCGCCTTATTGATTAGCTAATCCTCGCAACCTCTGCGTTTGCTGCACGGGCGCTGAGGAAACCAGATACATACAACAGTGCCATACGATAAACGTAAGCAAAATTCCATTACCTTTATACTAACAAATAAAGCACTATGCGAAACAGCCACGCAAGACGATATGTCTTACAGTACAATGCATATATAGCAGCGGCTGTAATGTATTAGATTCCAGAAAAAGAACAGAAATGAGTTTGCGAATACTACAAATAGTACTATGCACTATTTTGGGTTATCACGTTAATGCCCAAGATAATACACTGTGTAAACAATTTCTAGACACTTACACAATCACATGCGATAAAAAAACAACTGTAGCTTGGTTTTCTCAAAGCTTACGTTGTGCAGACCTTAATTATGTACTTTACAATTGCGACTCACTTAGGCAAGGCAAGTTTATGATTAATGAAGATGCTAATTTTGCAGGCTGTACTGTAAAATTAGACAGCATAATTTGGCTTTTTTACTATGTAGATAAATACAAATTTGACACAGCCAGATTAACAACTGCCCAGCCTTACTCAAGTCGTAAAAAAAAGAATACTTTCTTCTATTATCATTCTAGGTGTATGGTGGACAATGTTAAATTTGCAGCGAGATATACTGTTGTCAATGAACACATTGTATCTATGATAATCTATAAGGCTACCCCAACTAAATCGGAATCTTTGGAAGAAATAGGAACCATCAAAATTAATAAGCTGAATAGCAGCCTTGCACAACAGCGATAGAAAATGCGATGCGAAATCCTCAGCAGCAATAAACGAGACCCAGAGCTAAGGTAAACACTCACCTCAAAACCCAATCTTCTCCTTACATTTACAATACAAAATCCAGCACACTCAACACTGTAATGCGCTTCTACAACGACATCATAAAAGACACTGCTGATGGCCACTGTATATTGATTTCTAAGCCAGTGCCTACATTGAATATAAACCAACAATTATTATGCACTTTAAGAAATTTGAGGATGGCGATAATATGCCTAGTGCTACTGTATTTGCCAGTGAGCGCCTACGCGAAGGTTTCAGGTTGCTCATATCCCAACAAAACTTCCGACTCTTGCTTAAAGTATACTGTTAAAGCCTGCATTTGCGACAGCCACAATGCAATTTGTGTATTAGTTCTACAACGTAAAAAGAAAAGATATACTGTTGTTCTAGATTCACTTAACATTGGATGCTTGGAAAGTATTAGTAAGCAATTTAGTAGTAGAAATAGGGTGTGGGTAAGACTTAAGAGGAAAGAACGATTTCGTATACATGGTATTTATTTTACTACGATGATATTTACAGATCATAATTCGAGAAGCATCCTTGTTGCACGTCCATTTTACACAATAGATATTGGCAAGCAGCCGTGCACAACAGAGACAGAAAATACGATTCGAAATCCTCAGCGGCCCTAGGCGAGACCATGAGCTAAGATATTGCACTAATCTTGCGTTGCGAATATCTTGCAGATAATAAGCGAAAGGTCTCTTTTAATTTATACATCTGTTTAAGTTTATTTGCCATAGACCGAAGTCTAGTCAAAAAAACTCAATCAA
>JBJORA010000003.1:0-24771 GCA_046049675.1 Bacteroidota bacterium
CCTGCTTCCTTCAGATTTTACCTCACGGTAAACACCCTTGCAATTGGCTAATGATAAGAACTGAAACTCTCATTCGGGACTCGCACCCTAGAGTTATTGAGCATGCCTGACACACAAAAAAGGGAAGTATTGCTACTCCCCTTCTAAAAAATTATTTTAATTGAATTACTTGTTTACACTATTTGGAACACTTTCCGCAGGTACTGGACCTTGGTCAGCTTCGTCATTAGGTTGCACTTCTAACTCACGAGCACGCTTTTCTGCACTGCTACTTGTTTTGTCGATGTACTCAGGGCGATTATTGTCGTAGATGATACGCGTACCTGGCAATTCACCAATAATGCGGAAATACACACGGCGATTAGCTTGACGATTTGGAGCATCATCTGGACCACCTTCTGGCATTTCTAGATTACGCTTACCCATTGGGCGAGCAACCATACGTGCGCGGTCAATATTTTTAGAAACTAAGTAGTCAATAACCTGTGCTGCACGTGCAGTACTTAAGCTATCATTGTATTGATCTGAACCTTTACCATCTGTATTTGCAAATACTTCTACACTTAATGATGGATTATCCTTCATGAAGTTAGATAAGCTATCCAAAGCACCAAGAGATGCTGTTTGGAAACGACCATCATCAAAGTTGAAATATACTTTTTGTACGTGGAAATCATAGTTGCTTGTAATACGCTCCATGATTACATCTACAGCGCTTTCGCTTTCTGGCGCATCAGGGCGGATATTTATTGTACTTAGGTTTGCACGGCCACTTACATAGCCAGCCTTATCAGCAGTTATCGTAAGGTTGCGATTCAATGGCATATCCATACAGAAATTACCATTGCGTGAATAAAGTGTATCAACTGCGCTACCATCTTTGTCGTCGTTCATACGTACAACAGCTTCTGGAATCACCTCGCCTGTTGCAGCATCAATTACACGACCACATACTTTAAGCATTGGATCTTTTTGTACGCGCCAGATATCATCACAACATGTAGGGTTCTTGATGAATGCACTACCTAAACGATTACTAACAACATAGCCATTGCCAGTGCCATTATCGTCTTGAATATAGTTGAAGTCATCAGCAGGAGAGTTAACAGGGAAGCCCATATTACGAATACTTGTGTAACGTGTAGGACCGCCAATGCCTTTGAACACATCAAATCCACCAAGGCCAACTAAGCCATTACTAGCCCAGTATAAAGCACCTTCTTTGCTATCGTACCAAGGTGTAGTTTCGTCCTTGTTTGTGTTTACACGCTTACCGCAGTTTTGCGGACGACGGTAAGTTTTTTGCTTTGGATCGTACACAGTGTACCAGATGTCAAAACCACCTGCGCCACCTTGTGGACGGCTACTTGAAAAGAATAAAACTTCTTTCTTACCAACCATTGCAATTGCAGGCGTTGTGCTACTACCTGTAGGGTCATTGATATAGTCATCCATTGGTTTTGGAGCACCCCACTGACCTTTTGCAAATTCGCTTACATAAATTTTACAAGAAATATTCAATGAATCTTCCTCTAAGCATTTTGTAAAGTAGAAACGGTCGCGACCTGGACTCCAACAACCATTTGAAATGTGAAATTTCGGATCATTGAAGCGACCATCGTTGAATGGCATGCTAACTTCAAATGTATCTTTCACCTTTGTGAAGTCATATTCTTTAGGGCTCCACATAAAACGGCTTACATACTCTGCGCGCTTGTCACGATTGCTTTCAATAAGCCGATTTGTATTCATCGTCGCAAACATTAAAGCCGTATCGCCTAATGGCATTGGAGAAGATTCTGTAAAAGCTGTATTTACATTTGGACCAGCATTACGAATCAAATAGTTGTCTGGGTTGGCCATGCTCTTGATAGCCATTTCACAACCTTCTATTTGGCGCTGCGCAGTAAGGCGCATTTTCTTGTCTTTGCCCTTGTAAACTTTCAAGAAGAACTTAAAACGCTCCAAAGCCTCGTCGTATTGACCATTGCTCTTAAGGTTTAAGGCCTCAAAATATGGTGCAATCGGATAAAGCTCCGGCCCAAGCACATATGCGTCATGGTAAAAGCCTGCAGCCTGTGGATAATCACGATTGCGAGAACAACACTCCGCAATCATTTGAGCGATGTACGCATTGCGCGGTTGCTCTTGTCTTAGCTGGCGATAGTATTTTTCTGCATTGTGAAAGCTACCTGCACGAAAAAGCTCGTCGGCGTATTTCATTTTCTTGTAGAATGGAAGCTTGGTTACAAGATCTTCCTTCTCAACTTGATTTGGATACAATTGTGCGCTAGTTGCAACCGAAAAAAACATCGTTGCAAGCACAAGTAGACTTCTCAATTTCATTCCCTGTTTGAAATTTATTAAATGCGTAATGCCGTAAAAGTAAAGTTAAAATGTTAATGTAGAAAGGTTTAGCCTCGTTTTTTTTAGAAACGCAAACAAGGAAAGAACACTCTACGAGCAAAATCAAGCGGATTTGGCTGTGTATAAGACAATCCCACCTCAAAACTACCAACACCACTTGCGCTTGATGCTAGCTTACTATTTGTAATATCATAAGCAACGCCAGCGCGGAATCCTTTGAATTCTACACCGCCGGTTACCATATTGGCATCACCGTTACGTGTCCAACCGCCTAGAAACACGCTTGTAGCAACGCTTCTGATTTCTGGATCGCCTAAAATATACTTAACTTCAGTACCAGCAACCAATTCGCTAGCATTGCTTTGCGTTTGGTAAAGCACTGCAGGAGCTAATGTAATGCGCTCGCCTAGCAACCATGTTGCACCAAGCTGACCATTTATGCGCATGCCAAGACCCACATCTGCATTTTGCACGCGCTGAAGGCTTTCGCGAGGCTGATTGAGATTGAATGCAGCAGCGCCAATAGTATAGGCAAACTTACTGCTAATACGATGACCCCAAGCAGCACCTACGTTTGCAAGCCACATGCTTGTTTTGTTATTTAAGTTTTCTAAGCTAATTCCCGGCTGATAGCCGCCATTCTGAAACTGATCAGAGAAATACAAACGAGCCAAATTGATGCTTTTTTGACTGTAACCAGCTTGCATACCAACGCTAAGGCTTGTTTTTGCATCTTGACCAAAGAACTTATGGTAAGCAACGCTACCCATTACAGTGTTATTCAACAAATTGCCATCGCCAGCTTGATCGCTAAATACGTTTACACCAAGTGCAAGGTTATCGTCTTCGCCAATATCTTTTGCAATAGGCATATCAAACGACAAGCCTGTTGTTTTGTACGGTGCTGTTACTGTAGCCCACTGTGTACGGTAAATGCCCGATGCACGCCACATTCCCGCATGCATACCTGTAAAGGCAGGGTTGATTGTAAGTGGACTCAAATTAAATTGAGTGAAATGAATGTCTTGCGCCTGCAACTGAAACACGGCACTGCAAACTACTACTGCTGCAACAAGTTTTTTGAAATTCATACGCTGTAAATATAGGTACTTTTTGATAAATTTTATTTTTTTTACGATTATCGTATTAGAGTTAGGTTGCCTGTACGCGTGAAAAGATTGCCCAAATTGTCCTTAGCACGAATTTCATAAACGTATACACCTTTTGGTTGTGGCTCGTCTTTGTAACGACCATCCCAGCCTTTTGTAATATCGTTTGTTTCAAATACGAGCTGCCCCCAACGATTGTAAATACGCAAATAATCTAGGCTTGCAAGCCCTAATCTATCTACACTAAATACATCATTGAGACCTCTTCCATTGCCTGGTGTAAATGCATTAGGCAATGCAATACGACTTGTTGGACTAACATTTACAATTACAGTATCTTGAGCTATACAACCATATTCTGTTTCTGTATAAACAACATATTGTGTGCTTACATTAGCATTACTTACTATTGGTGTAGGAATGTCGGTCGCACTTAAGAAAATACTTGGCGTCCACATGAACTCACTACCATTACTTACTGTTGGGAACGTGTACACATCTCCTGGATAAAGTGTCACATCCGGTCCAGCACTAATTACAGCATTATTTGCACGAACAACATATACGTAGTTCGTATCTATACAACCGTTTACGTCTACAGCGTACAAGGTGTATGTTTCTGATGCAATTGGGTAAAGCTGTGTTGCAGCACCATTTGGATTGGTAACAAATGGCAATGGCACCCAATTATAGCTTACACCACCAGTTGCTAAAACAGATAGAGAATCTCCTGGACAAATTGTGTTACTACCAGCAACATTGATGTTGGTAAAGTCGCCAGGGAAAACTGTTAGATTGACAATATCTTGTCCCACACAATTGGCATTTGGCGTTGTAACACTCAGTGTATACGATGTACTTGCCGCACCACTAAAAGTAGTGTTAGGCGTATTGGTGCTACTCAAATCATTGGTAGGCGCCCAAGTATAAATATAATTGGCAAAAGGCGGTGTAACATTGGCCGCTAGCATAATTGTATCGTACAAACACATACTGCGGTCTGCACCTACATTAACAACTGGCACAGGCTCTACGATAGCATTAAAGTCATGCACCATTGGCGGACAACCTGGGTATGTAGCGATAACCGTAAATGTTGTTGTAACATTTGGTGTAAGCAAAGTGTTCATTGTATTGGGACTACTAGCAAACAATGGCGGAGACCAACCATATGTAAAGCGTGGATCTCCAAATAGCAATGACTGAATGCTTTGTCCAAGGCAAATACTTGTGTCGCCGTTTAGTAGTGCAAAGTCGTTTGGTAATACTTCAACAATAACCGTATCAAACCCAGAACAACCAGTTGCTGCTGGATCTGCTCGCAATATATATGTATATGTACCAACAGTTGGGAAAGTGCCCAATGGATTAAGAATATTGGCATTGTTCAAATACGTACTTGGCGTCCATTGGTACGTGTACGCCTGCGCAGGTAGAACCGTCGGGCTAAACTGATTACTCATGCCGGCACAAATAAACACATCTGGCCCAATATTGACCGCTGGTTGTGGATTTAGATTGATCATAAAGCCATCTGTAACAGGTGGGCATCCACTATTAGCTAAGGTGCCTGTAAGCGTAAGCATGCCGCTTTGGTTTGGCCATGCAGTTGTATTGAGCACCGTATCATCTGCAAACAAATTAGCTGGTGACCACTGAAGATCTAGCAAAGGATCTGCAATTGCAAAGGTTTGGATTGTATCGCCAACGCAAATAAATGTATCAGAATTAAGTACTTGCAATTGTAATGAATCAAAAATACGCAATACAGCGCTGTCAGCTAAAGTGCCGCTGCAACCAATTGTACGTGTAATAACTACTGTTTCCATGCCTTCTGCAAGACCATCGGTTAAAGCTACTATGGGCACAACGGTACTTGTACTACCAGCAGGAATAACTATACTATCTGCAATATTTTGGTAGTCGGTACCATTAATTGCTGTGCCGCCGATATTGAAATGAATCGTTATGTCATTAGGTAAAACTGCAGGAATACTCATCACGATACCACCTGGCACACAACCTTCTACAATGTATGGGTCTGGTATACTAAGTGGACTTACTGGTAAAAGAGAAACTGAATTACTTGTAAGTGAGCCTGCCTTCAAGAATACACCTGAATCAAGAATTTGATCTGAAGCATCTGAAATTGCTAGTTTTAGGTGATAAGTACTACAAGGTACAACAACTGCCACTGCTGTAAGCGGAATTGTAAAACCAGGGTATACAATAGTATTTTGTGTACCATTTGGCGGTGGTGCATTACATACAAACATCGCACAAGTTTGCGCAGTCGTTAGCGTGCCACACCCTGGACCGTTTGCAACGCAGTTTACTGTTGTATTGCAACATCCTGTGCTATTCGGACAGTTGATAGAGTTAACACCCACTGGGCAACTCGTTGTACCTGGTACAATAGCAATGTTAATGGCACCATTACTGAAGCCTCCTGCAATGCCTGGGCCATTGATAAAAAAGCCAAATACATCATTGATGCTACAAGTAAAGCTAGGATACTCGCATGAGCCAAAAACATATTCAAACTTTACAGTGTCGCCCGTTGGCACAAAGTCAAATTCTAATTTACAGGCATCGCGAATGCTTTGGGTAATAAGCAGTGCCAAATCGGCATCATTACTATCTGAATTTACGCCAGTAATAATTTGTGGCGGGTTGCCAACGCCTAAATTGCCTGCGCCAAAATCGTAGGCGTTGCCGCTTGTGAGCACGATGCCATCTGTTAAGCCCAAATTGGTTGAATTTGGCGGTGGCGTGCTAAAGAGTGCGTTGGCATTGGTATCACAATTAAGTACTGCATTACTTACTGTAACGCCAGCGCCAGCCAAGGTTTGGGCCAATGTAAGTGCCGTTTGATTACCTTGAAGCACCAATTGTGCACTTGCAGCATTTGCAATTACGAGCAGCAATACTGCCAATAAACTATGCTTTAGATTCATATAATTGACAAATCTAAGCATAAAAATGGGTGAAACAAGGGGCTTTCGTAGCAAAATATTGGGATTTTTAGCCAATGCACTTACCTCTGCTACTTGCAATAGGCTGCAATTTTGCATAGGAGAATCGTAAAGTTTTGACATGATCGATGGTATATACAACTCGATAGACGCAAATAGCGGCGATATGGTTTGTAAATAAGATTATTGATTATTTTGAAGTCTCCTCGCACTTAAGCTGAAAATCGCTGAAGGTGCCACACACGGCTGTTTAGATGGCTAAAATTGTTAATATTTTCTGCAGCAAAGCTATCAAATGTGGATAAGCTAGCTGCTAGATATTGGTACATTTGCTAATATGGCGGCTACTGCCCAAAAGTCAAAAACAAAAAGTAAAGCTTCTAAATCGGAGCAATTTAAGCCCGAACCTGCCGAACCGCAGGAAAGGAGCGGTGTACCCTTTTATCAAAATAAAAAAAACAGAAGGCTACTTGGCCTATTTTTTCTATTACTTGCCATATGTCTTTGCATAGCACTAATAAGCTATCTAAGTACATGGCACAAAGATCAAAGTGCGATTATCAGTGCCAAGAGTAGTTTCAAATATCTTTTTGCTAGCGATAAGCGTGCGGAAAATAGTTTGGGCAATCTTGGTGCATTGGTTTCGCATGGCTTGGTGTATAAAGCTATAGGTATCCTTGCTTTTTTACTTGTGCCACTACTCGGTGGATGGGGCTTCAACTTGTTACAAAAGCGTTTTAAATTTCGCAGTTGGCGCTATACCAAAAATGCATTTATGGCGATACTGTTTGGTGCGCCTCTTATACAATATATCATGCATAGTAAGCAGCTAGCCTATGGCGGTGCTTTTGGTAGTTATGTTGTAGATAATTTATTGACGTTTGCAGGCAATATCGGTACTGGTTTTATATTATGGACTAGTGTGCTTGCTGCTTTGGTTTATATATTTAATCCTACGCTTACGATGCCAGCATGGATAAGCAATCTAAAAAAGCCTGCGCTACCCTCTTTGGATAATACTGCTACTGCAGAAGCGGCAGCAAGCAGTGCGGCAAATATTGAGTCGCATGTAGAAGTAGATAATTACGAAACAAAAGAAGCGGAACTTTTTATCCATAACGAAGTGAAGCCGCAAATGCAAGAGCCCGTTGTTGAAGAAAAACAAGTTGAACTTGCAAGTGAACTTATTTTTACTACGCATACTAAAGAAGAAAACGAAGAAACACCAAGTTTAGTCATTGAAGAGCAGATTGAAGAAAAGCCAGCTGATCATAGCATACCGTTAGAACCTTCAAACACTTCTGCATCAACAACCAGTAGCGGTATACGCAGCGATGTAGACTTTGAAGTTGTACAACTAGATACCGAAGAACCTGCGGAGGAGATTGTACATAGTAGTGTACAAAATAGCGATGAGCCGTATGACCCTAGTGCCGATTTGAGTAATTATAAATTTCCAACAGTAGATTTATTAGAAGATCGCGGCCTAGAAAAACTAAGTGTAACAGCCGATGAATTAGAGGCCAACAAAAACCAAATTATTCAAACGCTTAAAAACTTTAGCATCAATATCAATAAGATTAGTGCTACCGTTGGACCAACAGTTACACTCTACGAAATAGTGCCAGCGGATGGTGTGCGTATTTCTAAAATTAGAAACTTAGAAGATGATATTGCCTTGAGCCTTGCTGCATTAGGCATACGTATTATTGCACCAATACCAGGCAAAGGAACGATTGGTATTGAAGTGCCCAATTTGAAAAAACAAATGGTAAGCATGCGTACATTAATCGCAAGCGAGAAGTTTGTCAATAACACGATGCAGTTGCCCATTGCACTTGGTAAAAAAATTGATAACGACAATTACGTTGCAGATTTAGCTACTATGCCACACTTACTGATGGCAGGTGCAACGGGGCAAGGTAAATCTGTAGGTCTTAATGCAATACTTGTTTCTTTGCTTTATAAAAAACATCCATCACAATTAAAGTTTGTGTTGGTTGATCCGAAGAAAGTAGAACTGAGCATTTATAAAACAATTGAAAAACACTTCTTGGCAAAATTGCCAAATGAAGAGGAAGCTATTATTACAGATACCAAAAAAGTAATTAATACACTTAATAGTTTGTGTATTGAAATGGACGACCGCTACAATCTACTTAAAGAAGCTGGTGTTCGTAATATAAAAGAGTACAACGAAAAATTTGTACGTCGTAGACTCAATCCTCAGAAAGGACATCGCTACATGCCGTTTATTGTATTGGTTGTTGATGAGTTTGCCGACTTGATTATGACAGCTGGCAAAGAAGTAGAAATGCCGATTGCACGTCTAGCTCAACTTGCGCGTGCAATTGGTATCCATTTAATTATCGCTACACAAAGACCAAGTGTAAATGTTATTACTGGTACCATTAAAGCTAACTTCCCAGCACGTATTGCATTTAGAGTAAGTGCCAAGGTAGATAGCCGTACCATTTTAGATGCTGGTGGAGCAGAGCAGTTAATTGGCCGAGGCGATATGCTTGTAAGTAACGGTAGCGATTTAACGCGTTTGCAATGTGCTTTTGTAGACACGCCAGAGGTAGAACGCATTGCCGACTTTATTGGAGAGCAGCAAGGTTACCCAAGTGCATACGATTTACCAGAATACGTTGGTGCTGATGCAGAAGATTTTGCAGGCGGCGGCAAAGTAGTTGGCGAACTAGATCAGATGTTTGAGCAATGTGCTCGCCTAGTAGTAAGTAGCCAAAGCGGTAGTACAAGTATGCTGCAACGCAGATTTAATCTTGGCTACAATCGCGCTGGCCGTATCATGGATCAGCTAGAAGGTGTTGGCATTGTTGGACCAACCGCAGGTGGCAAACCTCGCGAGGTTTTGGTAAAAACCGAAATGGAGCTTGAGGAGATTATTAGGAATTTTGGTACGTAGGTAATAAATGCTTTCGCCAAGCAATATCGCCTTACTACATATATTATATGCGTGGCTATTCTCGCTTAAAACGCCTACTGCAAACCCACTTTTGTCAGAGAACTGACGTAAAATACTGTAAATCAATAATTTATATCCAAAAAACGGAGTCTTCAGGCTTAGAAATACAGCGTTTTTGCCTCATGTAAAATTTGTTGCCTAATATTGCAGCCCTAAACACGAGGGCGCATAGGCAAGCATGAGTAAGAATTTGTTGATAGTGGAGTCTCCTGCAAAAGCGAAGACAATTGAGAAGATACTGGGCTCTGACTTTGAGGTAAAGAGTTGCTATGGGCATATTCGTGACCTAGAGAAAGATGCCATGGGCATTGACGTTAATAAAGATTTTACCCCCAGATATATTGTAAGCGAAGACAAGAAGAAGGTGGTTAATGAGCTAAAAAGCTTGGCTAAAAAAAGTAAGGAAGTTTGGTTGGCATCGGATGAGGACCGCGAGGGAGAAAGCATTAGCTGGCACTTGGCGGAGGTACTTAATTTGGATCCTGCTACTACAAAACGTATTGTTTTCCACGAAATTACTAAGCCTGCGATTCAAAAAGCTGTAGCAAATCCTCGTACAATAGATATGAACTTGGTTAATGCACAGCAAGCTCGCCGTGTGGTTGACCGTCTAGTGGGCTTTGAGCTCAGCCCCGTTTTATGGCGCAAAATTGGCATGCGTGGAGGCCTTAGTGCTGGCCGCGTGCAAAGTGTAGCTGTACGCTTAATTGTAGAACGCGAGCGCGAAATCAATAAATTTAATGCCACAAGTTCTTACAAAATTGTTGCAACACTTAGCGCTAAAGATGGTGGCAAAGACATTTCGTTTAAAGCAGAAGCAAAAGCTGTAAGCGCAGAAAAAGCGGCACAAGAATTTCTTGAAAGCTGCAAAGGCGCAAGCTATACTGTTAATAGTTTAGTGGTAAAGCCAGGCAAGAAAACACCTGCGGCGCCATTTACAACAAGTACTTTGCAACAGGAAGCAAGTCGTAAACTTGGCTATGGCGTAAGCAAAACGATGCTTGTTGCGCAAAAATTATACGAGGCTGGTTTTATCACGTATATGCGTACCGACAGTGTTAATCTAAGCGATACTGCTTTGCAAGATATTAGACAAAGTATCGAAAAAAGCTACGGACCAGAGTATCATCAGCATCGCGCATTTAAGAATAAAAACGAAAGTGCTCAAGAAGCGCACGAATGTATACGTCCGACTTATATGGATACTACAAGCATTGAGGATACAGACCTCAATAGATTGTACGAGTTAATTTGGAAGCGCACAATGGCTAGCCAAATGGCTGATGCACAAACAGAGCGCACAACTGTTAAAATAGATATTAGCACCAATAAGCAAGAGCTTACTGCTAGTGGTGAGGTGATAAAGTTTGATGGTTTCTTAAAAGTATATTTAGAAAGCACAGACGAAGATGAAGAAGGTGATGCTGATGCAGATAGCGACAATAAGCGCTTGCCGAATATGACGCAAGGTCAAGCTTTGAACTTTAGCACAATGACAGCTACGGAACGCTTTACGCGCCCACCTAGTAGATTTAGCGAAGCTGCCTTAGTAAAGAAATTAGAAGAGTTAGGTATTGGTCGTCCAAGTACTTATGCGCCTACAATAAGCACTGTAATTAAGCGTAACTATGTAGAAAAGCGTGAAGCAGCAGGCACTGTGCGCAATTATCAGCAGCTTATACTAAAAGATGATAAAGTTGCCACAACAACTTTGCAAGAAACAACAGGTGCAGACAAAGGCAAGCTAATGCCAACAGACTTGGGCAGCGTTGTGACTGACTTTTTGAATCAGCACTTCGATAAAGTAATGGACTATAAGTTTACTGCTAAAATTGAAGAAGACTTTGACGCTATAGCACAAGGCAAGCAAACCTGGAATAAAATGGTTGGCGATTTTTATGTGCCATTCCATAGCACTGTAGAAAGTACCATGGAAAACGCCGAGCGCGCAAGTGGCGAACGCGAGGTTGGTATGGATCCTATCAGTGGTGTAACGATTATTGCGCGCATGGGTCGTTATGGTCCAATGGTGCAACTTGGCAAGCCTGATGAAGTTGAGAAGCCAAAATTCGCAAAGCTTCGTGCAGGACAAAGCATAGAAACTATTAATCTTGAACAAGCAATAGATCTTTTTAATTTACCTCGTGAAATAGGTGAATTTGAAGGACAAGTTGTAAAGGTTAACGAAGGTAGATTCGGGCCATATTTTCAGCATGACGGCAAGTTTTATAGCCTTACAAAAGAAATGGATTTATATACGGTAACGCTTGAAGAAGCTATTCCGTACATTATAGAAAAGCGCGACGCAAAGGCTAAACAAACAATTAAGGAATTTACGAAAGAAAAGATTCGTTTGTTGATTGGTCCTTATGGTCCGTATATTAAAGTTGGTTTACGCAACTTCCCAATTCCAAAAGAATCGCAGGAGCGCGCTGCCGATCTTACCTTGGAGGAAGTGCAAGCGTTTATTCAGCATGCGAAAGACAATCCGCCAAAACGTAAAGGTGGTGCTAAGAAGAAGAAGTAATGCTATCCGTTGACGTTAAAAATTTTTCTACCCACAAAGGAAACAAAGGAAACAAAGGGGACAAAGGTTTGTACCAAAAACCTGTTGCTACTTTATTCACACGCATTGTCTGTTTGCGCGAGCGATTGGAACAGTGCGCACCTACGGAGCTGCGTTTGACATATCAAGATTCTAATATCTACAAACAGTTAGCCCCGCTGGGGCTTTGATGCTGATTCGCATGCAAGGGTTGTGGTAAAAATACACAGGTTTTGTTTGAACCACTAAGGCACTAAGGGAAATGTTTTCATGTAGAACGCTTACACTGCAAATAGGTGGCGCCGCTGGGGCTTGGATGCTGTTTCGTGTGCAAGGGTTGTGGTAAAAAATACACTGGTTTTGTTTGAACCACTAAGGCACTAAGGGAACTAAGGGAAATGTTTTCACGTAGAACGTTTACACTGCAAATAGGTGGCCCCGCTAGGGCTTTGATTTCGTTTCGTGTGCAAGGGTTGTGGTAAAAAATACACAGGTTTTGTTTGAACCACTAAGGCACTAAGGGAACTAAGGATTTAGCTAGTGTATCATTTGTACATGCAATTATAGCTTTGCCTCTAATGGAAAATGGCATGTAATAATACGTTCTTTGTGTTACAATTAGTTATACACCATGGTTTTACACAGCTACTGTATATCTATTGTGTAGTTACAGAGGCAAAATAAATGCAAGCATTTACATTTGAATCGCAAGCATTTTTACAAGCTACGTTAGCAATAAAGGCAGAAATGATTTGCAGAGGCATTACACAAGAATTTTGTAAACGCATATATGCAAGAAACAAGCGAAATAAAAGCATTACTCCATTTGCTAGACGACCCCGATAGCGCAGTGTACGATACTGTAAAGTCTAGACTTTTGAGTTACGGCAAAGAAGTAATACCAAACTTGCAAGATGCATGGGAGCAAACGACTAGCCAAGACTTGCAGCAACGTATTGAAGACCTTATTCACGAAGTTAGCTATGAGTGTATTGTAGATGAGCTTCAGTTGTGGTTAGAAACGCAGGACAAAAGCCTCGTTGATGCGCTAATTATCTGCAGTAAATATCGCTATCAAGATGTTGACGATTATGCTATTCGCAAACAAATCAAGGAAATTCGTCAGAGTATTTGGCTAGAGCTTAACCAATATCTTACGCCACTAGAGCAAGCGACTGTGATTAGTAGTATAATGTATAGCTATTACAGATTTACCTACGAAGACCCAACAACCGAGCGCTTTGATTGCTGCTTCATTAACAATGCTCTTCATAGCAAAGTTGGCAGTAGCTATATCCTCGGAATGATTATTTTAGACCTTTGCAAGTCGCTGGATATTAACTTAGTAGCAGTAAACATGCCAAACGTATTTCTATTGGCTTATGTAGATCGCAAGCATGTTTTCTTTGCAGAAGAAACGGAAACAGAAAGTACAGACGATTTTATCTTTTATATGGATCCTAGCAGTGGCACTATCTTTAGCCAGAGCGATGTGGAGGCTTATCTTAAGAAGAACGACTACAGTAATGATCCGCAGTACTATAAAATTTTAGATAATACGGAAGTACTCGCGCTGCATCTCAAGCATCTCGTACAGCTTTATGGCAACGGCGAAATTATTAATACGCGAGAAAAAGAATTACTGAAGCTAATCGATTTGATTAGGCCTGATTCTGCGCTGTAATGTAGCGCTTGATGATGCGGAGCTTGTGTGTATGCTCTTTCGATTTACTATTAACTATACCTTGCACGTCCATAAAATCTACATCTACCCCACCATTTACTTCGCTGCTATGAATAATCTGCGCGCTATTGAGCATTAGACCAACATGTGTGATATGGCCGTCGTTATTGTCAAAAAAAGCTATATCACCAGGCATTGCTGCTTCCAAAAAATCTATCGTATCGCCTTGCACTGCCTGCAGGCGTGCATCATGCGGCAGATAGATACCAGCCTGCTTGTATATAATATTAATAAAGCCGCTGCAATCGATGCCTGCTTTTGTTCTTCCTCCCCACAAATAAGAAGCACCAAGGTAAGCATGCGCCAGTTGAATGAGTTGCGGTACTGAAAAATTGTGCGCCACACTAGGCTTTTCTATTAAGCTGCCAAGTGTTGCGTTTTGCCACGCCATGGTATTGCCAATATCTGCACCGATTGGAATAGTCATACCCGTGGATGTAAGCACATCAGCGGTAGCCAATTGGCCTGTAGCATCTGCGCCATTGCAAATATGTGCGCGCAACACCCAATATACATAGGCATCCTTTACGTTCTGCACCTGCAGCCATGCGCCTTGCTCCTGCAATACAGTAACAATTTCGCCAAAAAGCAATTGCGTACTTTGCTCGGCTTGATGACTAGGGTCTGTATATCCAGCGCAAACCGGTACAATACACGAAAACAAATTGCTCAAAACACTGTAATTTTTTAACCATTGCAAATGTACATGTAAAACTGCTATAGCTTAATTTAGCTGCATAAGGAATTGGCTGTAGCACAATTACATACAATCAACGACGAAGCGCTAGTAGCTGCCTATACAACAGAGGGCAATCGCGAGGCACTTGGTGTATTGTATACGAGGTATAAACACCTTGTGTACGGTGTGTGTTACAAATACCTTGCCAATGCAGCTGCAAGCGAAGATGCCGTAAGCGCCATTTTTGAGAAATTGCAAACGAGCCTAGCATCGCAAAACATCAATGTATTTAAGGCTTGGCTGTATACCGTAGCCAAAAATCACTGTTTGATGCAATTACGCAGCAACAAAACCAAGCCCACTACCCTAGTTGATGACTTTAGTGGCTTGCTTATGGAAAAGGATGAATCCCTGCATCTAGCTCTAGAAAAGGAAATAAAATTAAACACAATGCACGAGGCATTGCACAACTTGGATGAGCGACAAAGAACTTGCATACAACTCTTTTACTTAGAAAATAAAAGTTATGCCGACATACAGCAGCAAACGGGCTTTACCTTTGCGGAGGTAAAAAGCTTTATACAAAACGGCAAACGCAACTTAAAAATTGGCATAGAAAAACAGATTGGATAAGCGCTATACATATCTTTTTGACGAACATGGTCTTCTGCTAGAAAGCACCATGCGTCAATATGCTCAACAACAACTGAGCGCAGAAGAAATACGTGCGGTTGAGGAGTGTATTAGTCGCGATGAGTTTAGCGCGGATGCACTAGAAGGCTATATGCTAGAATATGCGCACAGCACAACCGAGCAAGAAGCGCAGAAAGAAAGCAGCAAACTAAAAGTAAGTTACAAAAAGCCACTTATTGCAGCAGCGGCACTGGCAGCTTTAATTGGTTTAGCTTACGCAGTTCTGCAGCGTGGGCACAATCAGCAAATGGCACACCAAGCCGATAAGCAAAAAGTGCAACAGAATGATTCCCAAACTGCTACGGCCGCTAACAGTGATGATACAGTAAATAATCCAACTCCTACGCAAGCACCAAGCGCTGTCGTAAGCAAAGGGGATAGTAGCAATGAACAAACAGTAAAATACACGCCACCAATAATAGAGAATTTTGAAGTTCCTGCAGGTGATGGTAGTCTAAGCGAAAAGACTTCTGGTACTGAAACAAAATCTGCTGCTAATTTTGCAGCGCCTGAGCCACCGGCTCCACCGCCACCGCCACCGCCAAGTACTGTTGCTGAAAATGAAGAGGTGCGTATTGGCACAGAAAGTCTGTTTTCAGATGACGCTTCCAACTTTAGGAGCGACACGTTTCAACCTAGCAATGCTGCTTATGTAACTGACAATCGCGGCAACTACTTTAATAATAACCAACAAAGCGGACCAAGTAGAACTGCTACGCCGAGTAAAAAAGTGATGCCTGCGCCAGCACCAGCTATTGCTACACCAAGCGGGGTTACTGTTAGTGAAAACAAAAGTAAAACAGCTGCTACAGTTACGAAGAAAGCAATATCGACTAAGCGCAAAGATGAAGCAAGTACAAGTGACGGCATATCGTATTTAGCGAATGCAAAAATGCTTTATAACAACAAAGACTTTAAAGCAGCATTAACTGCTTTTGAAAGCATTAGTACAAGCGGCGCTGCCACAGAAAAAGAAGAAGCTGCCTTTTATATTGCCATGTGTCACAAGCAACTAGGTGATACAGGAAAAGCGAAAAAGCTTTTCCAAAGTATTGCTAGAGGCAAAGGCAAATTTGCTGCATTGGCGAAAGAAGCGATGGGGAGTGATGGGGAATAGGTACAGCATTTTATAGGTACCATTTGGCTGTAGTACAAAGAAAAGCCACTAATTTTTAGCTTGCAAAGTTTCAAGAAAAGAGGGCTTACAGCACATGCATTCAGTTTATCTTTGGCTTGAAAATTTCATTGCTAGATTTCAAATTACACATTAACTTTGATAAACACCAAAAACGTTGAAGCACATGAGTACAGGTACCGCAGTTGATAAGGAAATAGTAGAGCGATTACCACAATTAAACTTAAAGGAAAAACGCACCATTTTATCCGTAGTAAAGACGCTAGTTGCTCAAAAGCAAGATTGGTGGGACGAAATTGGCGAAGAACAAAAAGAAGCTATTGACAAATCGCTTTTGGAAATGAAAGCAGGTAAGCTTACAGCACATGACAAAGTAATGGCTAAATATAAATAAAGACGCGCAGCTAGTGGTCGTTGAAAACATAAAGTGCTAAAATTGCAACTTCCACATCCTTTACAAAAACGCTTTTTACAGATAGATAATCTACATAGCTATCAATTGGTCAAACAGAAATGTAAAGCGATGAGTAATGTTCACGTCACCAAGTATGTCATCTTCTAGTTTTTGGTAACGCCATTTACTTATTTCGCTGATATCAACAAACGAAGTAGACGTGTCGTTGTTTTCAATTCTATAAACAAAAATATGTGTTATGGACTTCTCTAAATCTTCTTCTGACATGCGGTCTTTCTCACACAAGCAAGCATATTTTGGACGTCCGTTAATCAGATTTAGTGTTGAGTTAATGTCAGGTGTAGTAATACCAAACGTATCCTGCTGATCTATGGTGTACTTCAGCAGTAGCTTTTGATTTGTATTGTTTTGAAAAATCAACTGCTGCCCAGTATAGTTGACTTTAGTACAACTACAGAAAAAAATTAGTGCTAAAAGAAATAATATGGATCTCATGCGTAAAATAAAGTAAATAAGCGTCGCGCGACATGGCTCATTGATCACCACTTGAATATCCTTATAAGAATATGAATGATTTGCCCATGACGGATTTTATATTGTAAATATAAGTAAATTTTCGGAGAATTTATTTTTCGCCACTACGGTTTAGCGTAGTCCATGCGGGAGACAGTGAGGAACTTAACTACCTTTAAGATTTTATACTTCACTAGATTTTTCAGGTAAGTTAGTGTGTGGTTCATATGTGATTTAGTGTATTGGAAATAGTCTATCAAGTAAGTAAATCAACTTTGATATTAGTGTTTTTGCTTTGTACAAGGTGTTATATATTGAGCGCTGTAAGAATAAGTTGACCACGACATGGAGTTGCTATTTACAGTTCTTCGAAACGACTTTATTAAACCCTTTTTGTTGTATCTGTAAAACTCTTGCCACATCGCGCCATTTTCGTCGTAATAGATACTTATTGCAAGTCTTTGATGCTTATACACCAAAGAAGGCTCAGTATTAGCATTGCGTGTTAATCCCGCTGTTGTTGATTGTCCATCATAGTAGCGAACTTCATCCCCTTTGCTAGACGTAGATTTCTTAATTCTACCTGTTGATGAGTCGCCAAATTGTTCTTTAAAGTATCTGTTGCAAAAATAGTTTGATTGTTCATGCTGAGGGCTAATGTATTCAAACCCGCGATAGAATTGAGGTACAGTTCCAAACCTTTCAAAAGCCACTTGGCCTAGATTTTTACTAAATAATTGGGGAATGAACTGTAATGTATCGTTTATTCTTGCATAAAAATTATCATCTGTATAACCCCAATAACTAATAACACAAGTCCCGCTGTCTGCAGTAGTGTTGATATCATATTCCCAGTAACCACCGGGATAAAGGGTAGAATCAAAAACTTTTATATACCTCAATCTGTCTGACACATCGTAGTAGTAAGTTAGAACAAACATGCTATCTGATGAAGACACCACACACGTGTCGCCAGCTCTGCATTTATAAGAAAAAGTCAAGACAGAAGGGTTTGAACTTGCACTGCCGTATGTTGTGGTTGTTTTTGTGGAATACCCTGCTCTTGAAATATCATTCCACATTGCAATTTGCTCGAGCCAGCCATACAACTTACCACCCTTTCTACAATGGAGGCATGCATTCGCATTGTCTACTTGTAAACCTATTAGAAATACTAAAGAAAAAAAGAAAAACTTAGTCTGTCTAACTGTGGTAGTTTCTAGCATTTTATATGAGTTGATCTACAGGAATCATCAATACTTTTTGACGCAACACTGCCATTAGTTCTGCACTCGCTTTGCCATAACTTCCCTTGAAGGTATTTGGGCTTAAGCGTAGAAAGCACGAGTAATATTTTACAATGCTGCGCTGCATCTTCACGTAAAGATATTCAAATTATTGAGTTGATGTGGCAATACCCATGAATTTTACAAAATTGCAATGGCGTGAATAGTTAGTCGTGATGTAGCGGATTAGTCCTTATGCCGCAGGCGTAGCTCTTGTAAATTGTAATTCAATAAGCTCAACTAATAACGCAGCCACTTATCATCCACAGATAAAATAAATTTCTCGAAAGCCGTAAAGTTTATTCCCCCATCACGAAAGCTTGTATTTTGACTAATTGAGGTCCCTGTCCTTGGAAAGTAGTACAAGCGGCTGTCAAGTGTAGTTCTTAGAGACTTGCTTTTGGTGCTATCAATACTTTCCGCAGAGTTTAGGTACATAAAATAACTTGACAATGAATCAAACGAATAGTTTGCAGGAAAGGCATTACGGCCGCACTTAATATTAATTCTCTTATTGACCAGCGGCAATTTTATTCGACGTAAATAGATGCAGGTCACTTTGACAGTTGTATCGTCTAGCTTGCAAATCGAAACCTTGCTAATATACTTAGTAAGAGGCTTCACACAAGTTACCGTCAAACATGGCTGGTCTACCTGTGAAGCCGAAGCTGCAAATGCTAGTTGAAAAATTAAAAATGTCAGAACAAACCAGCGAAAAACTTTGACCTCAGATAGTTTTCCATTTGACCGTTTAAGAAAAATAGCAAGGTTGCAACCAATTGATAACATCGCAAGCACGAATAGCGTTAACATATATGCCCTATTCTGAATCTTTGGCTTGTTGCTCATTATACTTAGTCATTTACGTGTTTTAATATGAAGCAGTAATTACTTTTATGTTTTTTTATAATGTCGTTGACAAGGCGTACGGTGGCAATGGCTCGGGTGGATTTTGCATTGTAAATGTAAGGTAAAGTTTAGGAGAATATATACGTCGGCACTAAGTTCTGGCAGCTTACATTCAGGAGGCTCGCATAGAGTTTAATGCTGTCAATTAGTTGGTTTACCCCATATTATTTGCCCTTTCAAAGTGTAGAAGTCAGACCCATCAAATGCTCTAAATCCATAGCTTACAAAGCCATCCTCATAGTGCTTGCAGAGTATGTACATACGAAGTTTTTTATTGGTTGTTCTCAGACTGTCAAGCCGGATAACAGTAGAAAGCATGAACTCACCCGCACACTTGCTATACGCTCGCACTTCATAAGGGTGTGCATCTGATACCCTAAAGGCAATCTTATTCTCTGCCAACGGCAAAATGCTATCTGAGATACTTCGGCTTCCTACTTTTGAAATTGTTATTGCACTCAAACTCGAGAAGTCGATATCTTTTGATGAAAGCGATACAATTATTGACGGTTTGACAATGCCAGTGAACGATTTGCAGCTATGTATACATAAGGTAAAGAATAAAACAAGTAAAATCTTACTTACGGTGTTAAGTATATACCTCATAAAAAACCGCTGAATTCGTTTGATAGGTGTTAATAATTTTTGATGAATACTGACCTTAAAAGTAAACGATCATTTGCAATCACTATAGTTGAAATTAGTGAGGTGTATACTCCCTTCTTAATAATGCAACGCTTGAGGCACATGTAGGTGTTGACTTCAATGAATTTTGAATTGTAAATTTAAGTAAATTTTCGGAGAATACATTTATTGGCAATAAGGTCTAGCAGAGTCCATGCAGGAGGCAGTGAGGAATTTGTATTCGCAGCTGCGACATCACACTATGGGAAATACATTGCTTGTGCGTAATACAACTTGGTTTAGTCATGCCGTACTTTCTTTAATTCATAGTCACAGCTTTCTGTTGGCTGAAAAGTTGCCGTCAAAACTCTTCGGGAATTACTTTGCTTGAAATGAATACTAAGCAACGCTCCGTCAATTGAAATATGCGCTAAGAAAAGAACAGCTGTCTTGGTGCTAATAACATCGCCAAGCACTGTGGCTTGTCGCGCAGTCATGTAATACTTATTACCAGACACGCCTGAATATATTTTACTACCAAGTAAGCCCAGAGAATCGATTATTATTAGCGTATCAATTTCATTGGAAAAATTTACCCTACACAAATTTAAATTGCGGGGTGTAAGCGTACTGTCTACAATCAAACTTCTGCCACAATACTGCGCATTCGTATCCTTCACCAAATAGCAGAAATGACCACTAGAGGGATCATAAGAGTATATCGTATCACAATTATGCGGATGAAATTGAGCTTTCTGACTACGAAGTATAAATGCAAACAAATCGTCTAGCATATAATTAGATGTCACTTGAGCACATGCCGTATTGCAAAAGAAGATAGCCAAGAGCAGCATTTTGATTTTTCTATGTCTGTGCAGCATGTATTAATTCAAATTTATTTATAGATATAGAACAGCTTACGTCATTCACCTTTAACAGGCATTACCTGCACAGCATGTTCTTGGTAGTAATTTTCATTTGCTAAAAAACTTAACAGTAGCCACAAAGCAGTACCATACGTCGTATGTCTATTTAATTCTAGATCGGTCGGGTAAACTTTAAAGCCAACAAATGCAGGATCTTCTAATAATGGTGAAGCTAAAAAAACACTTATGCGCGTGTAAAATAACTCACGTGTAAAAAAAGGAACGTATGCAGTATCATTTATCTTACTGTAACGTACATTGTCGTACTTTTCCTGCATTGCTGAAGCCTGCTGTTTTAAGACCAGAAAACTATCTTCCAATAATCGACAAATACGTGTCATATCAGTTGCTAGTGCACTGTCACTCTGCATACTTAACAATCCTTGTTTATCCACGCTTGCACAAACAATGAACGCACTATCACCATGAAACTTTATTAGTTTGAGTGGAAATTCAGAGACTACCTTATTATGCAACCAAATGCCTATAACAGGCTCTGCTGTTTTAGCCGCTGTGCTTTGTACAATGCTAGAAATTTCTCTCTCATTTAGCCTATTTATCTGAGCCTCTGCTGAATAAGTGATGCAAGCAAATAAAACTAAAAAAGCATTAAATCTAACATTTACAATTGTGGCGACATTTTGTACAACCTGCATCATTTTTTTACATTAATAAAGCACATCTGCAAGTTTAAAGGTAAAGGATTTTTAGAAACATCAAACTTAGCATAATTGTAGTTGTTTGTCATTTCCCTCAATTTAATTTTCGCGGAATTCGCTAAGCTAATAATTCACTAGCGCACAAATAAGAACAAAGAATTACTTCGAGAGAGATGATATGTTGTACCCTCTGACACCTCTACTAGAAGTAATTCCAACTTAATTCTGCCTTTCGTAGGATTAAACATAAGAAATGCAGGGAAGTCAAACTGAAAATTGCTATCAGGCTTTACAACAACTGAGGACACAGGAATCAATGAGCTTTCTACGTTAAATGCATCGAGAGGAGATGCCTCATAAGCTTTTGAAAGTGTATTGTAATAGCTTACTGTCAATACGAAATACGTAGTATTACTATCGTTATTGAATATTTGAGGCTGGTGTATAAGTGGAAAAGTCAATTTGTATGGACACTTGCTAGTGTTAGTTAATGATACGGTTAATCTCTTGGGGTTGCGCATACCATCATCTTGGTAAACATTTAGCGTGTCACTTTTACATGCTATTAGTAATCTCGGTAATTCACAGTCACATTTTGGACTATCTACTGCAGTGAAACGATAACCCCAAAAACTACTATTTGCCTCCGCAGCTACATGCGCAAGCGCCAAGAAACATATTTGCAGCAAAAACTTTTGAAACATAAAACACTAAGTTATCACATTTTTTTACTTGAACAATCACTGCTGCCGCGTGACTGCCTTAGGGCATTCCTACTAGTCGTGTTTGTAATCTATAAAACTTTGATAAATAATCGTATAAATTCCCTACCTTAGTACTACCAATCTAGTCACTCCAACACCTAACTAATTAAATCTTACACGATGAAAACTTTTCTAAGCATTCTTGTATTATTATTTTTAAGTTGTTCAAATGCGTTTGCTCAACAAGGTTTAACGCGCACTAATGGACCTGAGGGCAGTGATGGCATGCGGCAATTAGCCATAAGCTCTGGCGGCAAAGTATGGATGGGAGGCGATGAAGGTCTCTACTATAGCAACGACTATGGCGCAACAAGAACACGCGTGCTACCGTCATATAATTATATTCGTGGGCTGTACACGAGCGCAGATACAATTATTGTATTCTGCAGCCCTTGGACTCATACGGCATACGACACTTCGTATATAGCTGTATCTACAAGTAACGGCGCACAATGGGATACCATAATACCATTTTACAACGATATGTTCATGAGCACGTTAGCCTTTATGCATGGTAAGTTATACGGCTACTATGCCAATGGCACAAAGAATGTACTGAATATCTTTACAGGTAATCTTTACAGACAAAATATTGTTCCTGGACATATAGAAGGTCAGATAGCAACTAGCAATTCTAATGCAGTGGTTCTGGGCAGAGACTCGTTTACGTATGCTCCGCACATTTTTGTTAGCACAGATGGTTTAGCAACTACCTTTCAGGTACCAAACCCTCCACAATGCACACCAATCGGTGTTTGGATACATGATTCAACGATTTATGTTTATGGACCAGACCCCAGCTCTCAAAACAACTTTCCGGAATCAATTGGCATGATTTCCTATAATTTAGGTGCTAGCTATCAACAACTTAAATTCGGAGACAGCAATGACGCCGTCTATGGCTTTGCTAACATCAACGACACGCTAATTGCGACACCAACCGACAAGTATTTACAAACTATTGATTCTGTGTATCTATCTAGTGACGATGGCATTACTTGGCAAGCCATCTATGATACAACTTTAGCAAAAGCAACATATTCGTTCGGCACACAAATTGTTGGCAATACTACTGAACACTTAATGCTACTTGGCTATGATCAACCATCTTACCCAACACCCGTGTTGAGCGAATACAATATGAGCACTGGCGTAGTTACACCTCGTATCAATTCGCTTTATCTAACCAATGCCGATCAGTTGTATGCATTTGACACCACCTTGTATGCTACATGCCATAGAGGTATTTTTAAAAGTACCAATGGAGGAAACTCGTGGACAGATATAAGTCCAAAGCCACTATTTAATGGTACAATGACATTTCTATCAAAACGAGCAGACACACTTGTTATGGCTGGCATAAATAGTTACTATAATGGCTATTCTCTAAATGATGGTATCACTTGGCAAACTTTTCCAAACACAGGTGCTTCAGCAGGATATTGTACAAATTATATAAAAGGTGTCCTATTTAATTATACAGAATTTAGCACAGACTTTGGCGCAACTTGGGATAGTTCAATGTGTGGCAATAAATATTTATACACTGGAGCATCTTTTGGCACAGACAGTGCTATGTATATTATAGACACTGCTGCTGGTCAGTATCACTTATACGAATTTAACTTTAATACAAGCAACTGGATTGATGTGGGCGCAATAACCTGCGATGGCGCACCTGCTACAGAGCAAAATTTTAGACCCCTCACCACGCTTGTAAAAGTACACAATCTATGGATGAACGCAAGCTGGGCATTAGGCAATGTTTTAACCCGCTATAGCCATGATGGTTTAAATTGGTATACAATACAGGCAAAAGGTTTTGGGTATGATTACATCTCACTTGGCAAGCCGATATGGTACAATAACGTATACCTTGCAATTGAAGCAAACAGAAACCTCGCATATAGCCTTGACGGCAGCAAATGGTATCGCACAAAATATAGCGAGCAAGCCAATTGGAATACAAAGCACTCGTTCTCAACAGCAAACCAAATGGCTGTTTGTAAAAATCGCTTGTACGTAGCGCAAAGTTATCGTGGCGTATGGCGCTTTGATGACACCCTTGGCTTTGTTGGCGGAAAAGCATATCAAGATGCTAATAACAACAATACTTTTGATTTGGGAGATTTGCCTGTATCTAATTTAGCCATTAACTGCGAGGAGCTACTTACTTATACTGATAGCGCTGGAAATTACACTTTTCTGGTTAGCAGCTATGGCGATACAATTACTACCAATCTGCAGCACTACTCGCACAACCCCACCTACCATGTTACTGCTAATACGAACACGCCATATAATTTTGCCATCAATGCTCCAACAATAGTTCATGATGCTGGCGTAGACGTATCAGCTATTGCTAAACGACCAGGCTTTACAACAAAGCAATTCATAAAAGTTACTTCATACGGCGACCACACCACAGGCGATAGCTTG
>JBJORA010000004.1:0-78712 GCA_046049675.1 Bacteroidota bacterium
AATTCTGTTTTAATAGCAGCAAGTTTTTCGCTACTACGTGCCACGAGCACAAGATTATCGCCTTTTGCCGCGTGCACTCTTGCTAGTTCTAAGCCTATACCATTTGATGCGCCTGTAATTAATGCTGTAGCCATTTGTTTGTATTTGCGTGCAAAAGTAGTACAACTTAAGCAAGTACAAAACCATAGAGTTAAGTCTATACTTTACTATTTTTTTGTAAATGTTTCTAAACACCAAACTATCTTTGCCACATGCTTATCAAAGAATTGGCGAAGCGCACTGGCTTAAGCGCACATACTATTCGTTTTTACGAAAAAAGTGGCCTCATCAAAGGCAAGCACGATGCTACGATTAAAACTAATAATTACTTGCGCTATAGCGAGCAAGATGTAGAAAAGCTAGAACTAATTGGCGATGCCAAACTCGTGGGCTTTACCTTAAAAGAAATTGCCAGTCTAATGGATGCGTGGTACAATAAACGCATGAGCATAAATCAAAAGCTAGCGATTATGGACGCCAAGCTAATTGCAATTGATGAACGTATTGCACAATTGAAAGACATGAAAAAGTTACTTGCTACATATAAAAAGAGTGTGCAATCTGGGGAATGTTAAACGCTGAAACGTTTTTGAACTATATCCTCTTCATTTGTATGCATGCTTCATGACTAGTAAGATTTGCATAACCTCAGCTAAGTTTTTTCCGATTTGGCAAAAGAAATGCAGCACTGGCCTGCTGTACCTCTCTAGCAAAGCTACCTTTGAGTACAACTTAATACTAATATCTACGTTATGGCTAGAATTTTTACAAGCTTGAGTGTGCTCGCAATATGTGTTATCATAGCATGCAAGGCAAAAGCGCAATCTTACACGTTTGATTATAATAATAATGGTAGTCGAGTTTGCCTTGTAACTTCTAAAGTAAATTTAAGTACTCCTAGTGTTCAACTTATTTTTTTAGACTCTGCGCAAAATACCACGCAGCCAAGCTATGTTTATCGCAGAAGCCTTGGCACACATACATGGACAAATGTTGCTAGCGCACTAGCACCCGGCACTGGCACGTGGACAGATAATAACGTAAGCCTAGGACAATGCTGGGAGTATCAAGTAAAACGACTAAATACTTGGAACTTCAATGGCACAAACTACGATGCAACTGGCTATACTTTAGGCACACTGCTCAAGGACAATAGCAACTACAAAGGTCAAATGATTTTACTAGTAGCAAATGATGTCATTAGCAATGTGGCAGTGCAATATGCAACACTAAAGCAAGACTTTGCTAACGACGGTTGGTTTGTGCGTGAACTCGCTGTGCCCCGCGCCACAAGTTGGGACGACGCAGCACAAGCCCTAAGCATCAAAAATCAAATTGTAACGATTTACAATAATGCGCCAGCTAATGATAAGCCAAAAGCTATTTTTATACTAGGTCATGTGCCCTTGCCACGTAGCGGCAGCACTGCAGTTGTTGCGCCAGACGAACACGATGAGAACAAAGGTGCACGCGGCTGTGACGGCTTTTACGCTGATATTGATGGCCAATACACCGATCTGGCTACTTACAATCCTGGTGGACTTGCTACGAACCTAGCAATCAATTTACCTAACGACAAAAGATGGGATCAAGATTTTTTTCCTTCTGATGTAGAAATGGCATTTGGTAGAATAGACTTCGCAGATATAACGGATGTTACAACAGATGAGTTTACGCTGCTTGCTAATTATCTTGACCGCTTAAGCAACTACAAGCGTGTTGCAGCTGGTAGCGACATGGGCAATAAAACAGCTTTTCATTTTGGCTACGACAATTCAAATGATGGCTCGTATCGTTCATTGCTAAATATCTCTAAACCACAAGATGTAATGCAAGAACCTGGTGGTAACAATCACAATCAGTGGGTGCAGAATAATGGTCCTTTTAAATTTTACATGCAGAATGTAAGCGTACCAGAAATGTATGATTGGCAAACCTACGGCATGAATGCAGCTGTGTTCTCAAGCGACCAAAGCTATTGGGGTTTTGGCGATGTGCCGCAACAAGGCAGTTTGTACAGCCGCATACGAGCTCTGCTTGGAGTAAACTCTAAATGTGTCGTAACACTATGGACTACCACTGGCATCAATATGTTTCATCAGGCCTGCGAAGGTCAGTCGCTTGGTATTGCCATGAAGGACATCATCAATCACAACGCTACCAACCAGTATTTAGAGAAGCCTCCACAAGTATATGATACCGAAGATTGGTGGAACAGAACGCACTTCGCCTATTGGGGCGATCCAACCATAAATCTCTATCAGGTAATGCCTGCCTCAAATCTTCGCATGGCCGAAATTGCTGGTCAAATTAAACTGCAATGGACTGCGAGTGCAGATAATGCAGTGCTTGGTTATCATGTGTACAGCAGCGATTCTGCACTAGGTGCTTTTCAGAAAATATCTACACAGCTTATTACAGATACACAATTTGTACTATCTAATTACACGGCTGGGAAATGGTATGCTGTAAAGGCCATCAAAGAAATAGAAAGTGGCTGCGGAAAATTTATGCATCCGAGCATTGGCATTGCTATACAAGCTACAATACCGCTGCAAATCGCTGAGAAAACAGTTATGAAGATTAGCATTTCGCCAAATCCATTTGCTAATGCTATAAACATTTCTAGCACCGCTACCATTAATCGTGTAAAGCTACTTGCCTTAGATGGCAAGCTTATACTAGAGCAAAATGCTAAAGGCACAAGTACAATATTAGATTGTGCGGCAATAACGCAAGGGATTTATATTGTAGAGGTGTATGAGGATGGTGATAAGGTGGTACGGCAGAGGGTGAGAAAGTAGAAGATGTTTTTTTTAACAATGGGAAATGCTGCCCTTAATTTTTACTTCTGCCCATTTCTCTAAAATATAGTTCTTAAGCATGTTAAGCAAGTATGCAATTAATCAATAAACCACAATGCATATTTAGAAACAAAAAGCCAATAAAAAAATAAGCCAAGTACTAGTGTATAGCATAAGAAATAAGCTGTACGCGATTTAGGCCTACGCACAAACCTAAAGAGAAAATACAAGTAGATAGGGCTAGTAAGCAATGTTAAAACCCATAGCAAGTCCAAGGTACTTACATGAATCGGCATACCAATTTCCTTAGGGTCTATTGGATTAATTAAGGGACTATTACCAAACCTTAATTTGAAACGTACTACTAAAGCAACAAAACCTAAGTCAAATAGCGTAGGCAATAAAATGAAGTATGTTGAAATCCGAGCAAACATTTTTTCAATCAGAAGATGAGAAGTTCAAGAAAACAGAAATCAAACACTAACGGTAGCCTGGAGAGAATATTGTGTATAGAGGATAAGAGGCTGCTGTTTATCTACAAAATTGTTCCATCATTACGCAGCCTAGCCGCAGGTACTAGCAAAAAAAGCAGTTCGGCATTTTTCAAGCAAAAAAAAACGCCAAGAATTTTTCCTAGGCGCTTTCTAATTTTTTTATTGGCTAACTCTACCTCGCTACATTCACAGCACGCTTCTCCCTAATTACAGTCACTTTAATCTGACCAGGGAATTGCATTTCCTTAGAAATCTTGTCAGCAATATCAAAACTTAGTCTATCGCTTTCTGCATCAGTTACTTTTTCGCTTTCTACAATTACACGTAGTTCACGTCCCGCCTGAATCGCATATGCTTTTTCTACACCTTGATGACTCATGGCTAGCGTTTCTAAATCTTTAATACGCTGCAAATAGCTTTGCATAATTTCGCGACGTGCACCAGGGCGCGCACCGCTTATAGCATCGCAAGCTTGTATGATTGGTGAAATTATGTAAGTCATTTCCACCTCGTCGTGGTGAGCAGCAATGGCATTAACAATGGCAGGATGCTCGCCATATTTTTCGGCTAGTTTTGCACCCAACAATGCGTGGCTCAATTCTGTTTCTTCGTCTGGCACTTTACCAATATCGTGCAATAGACCTGCACGCTTAGCCAATTTCGGATTCATACCCAACTCAGCAGCCATAATGCCACATAAGTTTGCAGTTTCGCGACTGTGCTGTAATAAGTTTTGGCCATAGCTGCTTCTAAAGCGCATACGACCCACCATGCGAATCAATTCTTTGTGCAAGCCGTGTATACCAAGGTCAATTACAGTACGCTCGCCGATTTCCATCACCTGCTCATCGATTTGCTTCTTGGTTTTTTCTACTACTTCTTCAATACGCGCAGGATGTATACGACCATCTTGTACAAGACGTTGCAAACTCAAACGTGCAATCTCGCGACGTAGTGGATCAAAGCAACTTAATACAATTGCTTCTGGTGTATCGTCTACTACAAGGTCAACGCCTGTAGCAGCTTCTATGGCACGGATATTTCTACCCTCACGGCCAATAATTTGGCCCTTAATTTCATCGCTTTCTAAATGGAAAACAGTAATACTATTTTCAATTGCCTGCTCAGCAGCCGTACGCTGGATGGTTTGGATTACAATTTTCTTAGCATCTTTAGCGGCTGTTTGCTTAGCTTCTTCAGTAATTTCTTGAATCATGGCCATGGCACTTGTACGTGCTTCACTGGTCATAGCTTCTATCAATTCTTTCTTGGCTTCGTCTTTACTTAGGCCACTTACTTTTTCAAGGCGCTTAACGTGCTCTTCTTGATGCTTTTCTAGTTCGCTACGCTTAAGGTTTACAACTTCAAGTTGCTTATCTAGATTAGCCTTCTTTTGATCGTACTCTGCAATCTGCTTTTGGGCTTGTGCCGCTTTATCTACGAGGTCTTTTTCTTTGCTCTTAAGCTTATTTTCAGCATCAACTAGTTTTTGGTTGCGCTGCATGGTTTCGCGATCATGCTCGCTCTTTAGCTTTAAGAATTTTTCCTTGGCTTCAAGCTCTTTCTTTTCTTTAATGGTTTGCGCCTGGCTTTGTGCGTCGCTTACCAATTTGTCGGCTAGGGCTTGGGCGTCTGCTAAACGTTTGTCGGCCTCTTCTATTTGTTTCTTTGTGTCTTTGGCAAAAATAAATTTACCAGTTACAAGTCCTCCTACTACGCCACCTGCTCCCAGGAGGGCTGCTAATAATCCACTGTCCATATTGTATTGCTGTTAGCAAAATTATCTTTTGGTTAAAAATATATTCTAAGCTTCGGTTCGGCATATTGCTATGCCAAGCGTGGCTATCTTGCGAAGATAACTAAAAAGGTGCTAAATTCTTACTGCAAATTAATGCCAAGCGTCATATGCGCACAAACGGGGCATATTTAGGCCGTATTTGTTATATTTGCTACTTGTGCCAAGCGCATGCGCAACAAAATTACCTTTAATACTAGCCGCGAGTTTGCCCGCGAACTCGATGATGCCGACGACCTTTACGATTGTCGCAATGAATTTCACTTTCCGAAACTCAACGGCAAAACGGCTACTTACTTCTGCGGCAATAGTCTTGGCTTACAACCCAAGCGTGCTAAAGAATACCTTGTACAAGAATTAGACGATTGGGCACGGTATGGCGTAGAAGGACATTTTGAAGCACGAAATCCTTGGTTCAGCTATCATCACTTATTTACCAAAAGCTTGGCCAAACTTGTAGGCGCAAAAGATAGCGAAGTTGTTGCCATGAACACGCTAACGGTAAACCTACAATTCTTGATGCTTAGCTTTTACAAGCCTACTGCTAAGCGCTTTAAGATTATCATGGAAGCAGGTGCTTTCCCTAGCGACATGTATGCTGTGGAAACGCTGGTAAAGCATTTTGGCCTAAAGCCCAAAGAAGCCATTGTAGAAATTACACCGCGCAAAGGCGAGCATTGTATTCAACACGACGATATTCTAAAAGCCATAAAAACGCATCGTACAAGCTTGGCTATGGTAATGATGGGCGGTGTAAACTATTATACCGGTCAATTGTTTGACATGGCGGCTATTACGGAAGCTGCACACAAAGCTGGCGCAGTTTGTGGATTTGATTTAGCGCATGCCGTCGGTAATGTACCGCTAGAGCTTAACAAGTGGGAAGTAGATTTTGCATGCTGGTGTAGTTACAAATATCTCAACAGCGGCCCTGGTGCAGTTGGCGGTGCTTTTGTACATGAAAAGCATAGCACAAGCAGCAAAACACCACGTTTAGGTGGCTGGTGGGGTCACAACGAAAAAGAGCGCTTCAAAATGCTAAAAGGTTTTGATCCGATGCCCAATGCACAGAGTTGGCAAATGAGCAATGCGCCCGTGTTTAACATGGCTGCTCACCGCGCTAGCCTAGATGTGTTCGACAAATATCCACTCAAGAAATTACGTCTTAAAAGCGAACAGTTGAGCGCGTATGCCTACTTTTTGCTGAGCAGTATAACGAATGTTAAATTCGAGATTATTACACCAGCAGACCCAACGCAACGCGGCTGTCAATTGTCTCTATTGTTTAAAGAGCAGGGCAAAGAAGTGTTTCAACATTTACAAAAAAATAGAATCATTGCAGACTGGCGCGAACCAAACGTGATACGTTTTGCAGCTGTGCCGCTCTACAATAGTTTTGAAGATGTGTACGAGATATACGACGCGATAAAAAATTTTAAGTAAACAAAATAATACGAGATGAAAAGAATAGTTTTTGTGATGATGCTTGCCGTTTTATTCGGTGCTACAAGTTGCGAGAAAACAGCTCCAACGGCTGATGTGAATATTCAGTTTGACAATATGGCCAATAGTAAAGCATTGGTTTTAGATGATGCCTTGAGTTATACTACGCCTATGGGACAAAGCTATAGCGTAAGTATGCTTAAATATTATATTGGCAACGTGGTATTGGTAGATGCTGCTGGTACAGAAGTAAAACTAGATGGCTATCACTTGATTAACGAAGGTACGCCTGGCCAAAAATTAAAGATTACAATGCCTGCAGTGGCCAATGGTAACTATACTAAGCTTAAGTTTAGCCTTGGCGTTTCACCAAAAATGAATGCGGCAGCACAGATTGGTGGCGACCTAGATGTAAGTAATGGCATGTATTGGGAAATGGTTGGTTACACATTTCTTAAGCATGAAGGTCGTTACAAAAAGGCTGATGGCACTACCGATGTGTTCGTAATACACTATGGTCGCGATTATGGCTATATTGATAACATTGAAATTCCACTTAGTACAGCAGAAGTAGAGGGTGTGGCGCGTACAATTCGTGTGAAATTTGATTTAGATAAAGTGTACGGTAATGGATATGACATGCACGTTGACAACTTCCACATGAGCACAAGTGATACCGAGATACCTTGGATCTATAAATTTAGAACAAACTTGTCTGAAGCATTTTCACTGAGAAGTATAGAGTAGAAAATTGGCATGAGAAAGAGTGTTGTAGTTTGTTTAATTACCATTGCGGTATTTGCGCTAAGCTTTTTATTTGAAAGCTGCAGTAAAGATGCAAGTATTTTTAATGCGCAACCTATTCAGTTTTTTATACCAAGCAAAACTTTACCACCGCAAGTGCCTTCACCTAGCGATAACCAACCGACAAAGGCTGGTGTAGAATTAGGTAGGTTCTTATTTTACGATAGCATACTAAGTTTAGATTATACGATAAGTTGTGGCAGTTGCCATCATCAAAGCAATGCATTTAGTGATCCAGTTCGTTATAGCAAAGGTGTAGATGGCACGCTTGGTACAAGGCATGCAATGGCATTGTTTAACTTAGCTTGGGATCCAACATACTTCTGGGACGGCCGCGTATCGACTCTAGAAGAACAAGCACTTAAGCCCATTGAAGATCCTTTAGAAATGAAAAGCGATCTTAACGTGGTATTGAAGCGATTGAACAATAGCGCCTTTTACCGTGAGAAATTTTTTAACGCGTTCGGTACTACACAAATCACTGCTAGTTACTTAGCCAAAGCCTTGTCACAATTTGAACGCAGTATTATCAGTGCTAACAGCAAATACGACAAGTTTTCTCGTGGCGAAATTCAACTAGACAGTGTTGAATTAGAAGGTAGAAATCTGTTTACAAACGAAGAAAAAGGTGATTGTACACACTGCCATAGCCTTGGTAGTTTGTTTAGCGATTTTGGCTTTAAGAATAATGGTTTAGATCTTGTACCAAGCGATAGTGGTCGCTATAAGGTAACAGGTTTTGCTGGCGATATTGGCAAGTTCAAAAGCCCAACGCTTCGTAATATAGCGCTAACGGCTCCTTATATGCATGATGGCAGATTTGCAACGCTTGACAAAGTATTAGAGCACTACAATATCGGCTTTAAGCAAAGTCCTACCCTAGATGGCAATATTGCTAAACACATTAAGGCGCGTATGACTATCCCAGAAACGAAGGCGATTATAGCGTTCTTAAAGACCCTTACAGATAGTACGCTTATCACTAATCCGGCCTATAGTAATCCATTTAAGTAGCTTAGATTCCTTATCTTTATGCCTAGCCCAGGGGGTATATGCGTAAAAGGCTGCTGCTGATATTTTTTTTAGTACTACCAAGTTTGGTATTTGCGCAAGTACGCTTTTCAAATACAGATAGTTTAGTACAAAAGTTAAAAGCCGGTAGCTCAACAGAAAAAGCATATGCATGTTTAGCTTTTGTAGATCATTACATCGACAAAAGCAGACCAGATAGCAGTCTGTATTGGCTGTACAAAGTATTGGAAGTATATAAGGTAGAGCCTAACTCACTTATGGACTACTTCATTACAAGTCGCCAAGCAGAGATTTATTATTACGATGGTCTTGATCAGCTTGGTGCACCAGAAGCTCGCAAGTGTTTAAGCATAGCTACTAAGCTGAACGATAGTTTTCTACTTGCAGATGCTTATAATTTTATGGGACTCTTTGCACTTATTCAAGATAGTGTTGAAAGCAGTATTGCCTATTTTAGACAATCGCTGCAGTACATAAAGCATCCACCGCATCCAGCAAATTATATTAGCCTAACTAAACCACTGCATGTGTACGGCAATATTGCAGAAGCTTATAGCCTTGTAGCCAAGCTAGACAGCAGTCATTATTACAACGATATGCTGTACAGATATGCCAATAGCAATAATCGTAAGCGCGCTTTAGTTCTTGCTATCATCAACGAAGGTTACTATTACAACAAAGCAAAAAAAGCAGACAGTGCGATGTTGGCATTTAACAGAGCACAAGAAGCCTGTGTCCAAGATAAGATACGTGACTTGGAACTTTTGACTTATGCAGGTAAGGCGGAGGCACAAGCTATTCTGCAGAATAGAAATGCTTGTATTGAGTACCTTAAAAAAGGCTTAGCATTTGCAAATGTGCATGATCAA
Source organism: Bacteroidota bacterium (assembly GCA_046049675.1). Taxonomy (GTDB): domain Bacteria; phylum Bacteroidota; class Bacteroidia; order Chitinophagales; family Chitinophagaceae; genus CAIXQW01. The sequence continues at coordinate 9,281 of JBJORA010000004.1, forward strand.
ATCGGCAGTCTGCATCGTAGCACCTTCTTCAAAAGTGCATACGACCTTTTTAGTCGAATGGGTGAGAACAACTTGCAATTGCTGTGCATGCAGCAACGTTGGCTACTAGACAGCGCAAAAGCTAAGAGGAATAATGTACAAGTACAACGTGTAATTAGTGCGCTGCGATCTAAGGAAGGCGAACTACTAAAAATGCAAATCAAAACAACGCAACAAAGCAACCAGCGCTTAATGTATTTACTCGCCATTGCTTTATTAATGGCTACAACATTTGCTGCAATCTACTTGTATAACAGATACCGTTTGCGTCAGCAACTAAAGTTAGATAGTGTAAAGACGCGCATAAGTAATGACCTACACGATGATATTGGTGCAACACTAAGTAGTATAAAGCTGTATAGCGAACTAGCGCAAACGCAAACAGATCAACAGCAAGTCAATACAATTCTAGGCAAAGTAGGTACACTTAGCAAAGATGCAATGGAGCAGATAAGTGATATAGCGTGGGCCATACGACCTAGTGCTAATCAAAGTAGTACATTAGAAAGTCGCATTAAAGACTATGCTACTGATATGCTAAGCACACAAGGTATTGAAGTAAAGTATGATATTGACGACAGCATTAGTTTGCTAATGCAAAGCATAGACAATAAAAAGCACTTGTTGCTTATTATTAAAGAGTGTATTAATAATATCGGCAAGTACAGCGAGGCAACACAGGTTAATATTGCACTACAAAAGGATGACAGCAATATTTTACTTAGTATCACAGACAACGGTAGAGGTTTTGATAAACAAACACAATCGGAAGGTAATGGTCTAGCTAGTCTAAGAACAAGGGCTGAGTCGTTGAATGGACAAATAAGCATAGATAGTTCTCCTAGCAACGGTGTTGCGGTTAAACTGCGAGCGCCTATAGCTAGTTTTAGTACAGATAGCTAAGCAATTAATTTTTTACTTTTGTTACAATAAATGATTGGCATTCTTATTTACGACGATCACAAGCCCCGCCGCGAGAGTTTGCAAGCCCTTGTGGAGCTAAGTGAGAAGATGCAGTTTTTGGGAGCTTTTCCCGACTGTAGAAACGTGGTGCAGGAAGTTGCTACCCTCAAGCCTGATGTGGTGCTAATGGATATTGAAATGCCTCATACCGATGGCTTGCAAGGTGTAGCATTGATTAAAAAGGATTTCCCAGACGTTAAGATAATTATGCAAACCTCTTTCGAAGACAATGACAAGATTTTCGAAAGCTTAAAACTTGGTGCAGAAGGCTATATTTTAAAGAAAGCGAGTGCATCATCCATTACAGATAGCATTATTGAGGTATACAATGGTGGAGCATCAATGACGCCAAGTGTAGCGCTAAAGGTGATGAAGTATTTTAACAATGTACAAGCCGAGCCACAGCTTACGCAAAGTGAAGATAGAATGCTTAGCCCAAAAGAGCTCGAGGTATTGCAGCATCTAAGCAATGGCATGAGTTACAAGATGGTGGCAGAGGCTATGAATATCAAGTACTTTACAGTGAACAACCATATTAAGAAGATTTACAATAAGCTGCAGGTCCATTCTGTTGGCGAAGCAATAAGTATTGCAATTCGTAAAAACATTGTATGAAACAAAGTAGAAAGCTGAGCTTGAGTGCGGATAATGAGAGTGCCCAATTTGCTTTGAGAAATAGCCCTTTCGTACTAGACAATCGCTATCGTATGGCTATAAATAGCTATATGCCAGTTTTTTTTCACAGGTTACCTTTGCATCGCGATTAACTTAATGATGCTTTGAAAACATTACCCTGAAATACTCGCAAAAATTATAACCCATAAGAAACACAAAAGCATCTTTAAGGAAACTGGCAAAATACCCCCAAGGCCAGAAAAATCAAACCCGTGGTTTACTACCACAAGATTTAGCGACTAAGTTTTCTTAAAGACTTAGTCGCTTTATTTTACAACCTATCCTACATCTTTTTTAGGGCCTAATTATAGTCCCAAATTTTCTTACCCATTGTGCGCTATTTTATTCAAAAACACAGCTATTTGGCCTTGCTATAACTGATATTGATATACAAGCAGCATTCCCATGCCCATTTAGACAATATCAAACAGATTATCGGTTTATCTTTGCCTTTAATGGCATTGCAACAACTGGAGGACGTGGTAATCAAATTTGCTGGCGACAGCGGAGATGGTATGCAGCTAACGGGTAGTCAGTTTACAAATAACACAGCTTTACTTGGTATAGATCTAAGCACCTTTCCTGATTTTCCGGCAGAAATACGAGCACCTCAGGGTACTTTACCTGGCGTAAGTGGATTTCAGCTTCACTTTAGTAGTAAAAAAGTTTACACACCTGGCGATGCTTGCGATGTGCTGGTAGCCATGAATGCGGCTGCATTAAAAGTGAATCTAAAAAGCTTAAAAGTAGGTGGAATTGTAATTGCCAACACCGATGGTTTTGACAGCAAAAATCTAAGATTGGCTAATTATGCCGAGGAAGCTAACCCATTGGAAGATACGACCCTCGACAATTATACTGTTTACAAAATAGATGTAACCAAACTTACGCGCGAAGCACTTGCCAATACAACACTTGGCACCAAAGAACGCGATCGTGCTAAGAACATGTTTGTACTTGGTTTTATCTATTGGATGTACAATCGCGATTTAGATAGCACGCTTGCTTTTTTGCAAGAAAAATTTGGCAATAAACAAGATATACTTGATAGTAATATTGCTGTGCTAAAAGCTGGCTACAACTATGCTGATACTACGGAAACCTTTACGACAAGATTCACTGTAGAAAAAGCGAAGTTGCCTGCTGGCACATACAGAAGCATTACTGGCAATACTGCACTAAGCTATGGCCTTATTGCAGCTGCTCAGCAAAGTGGCTTGCAACTTTTCTTAGGCAGCTACCCTATTACACCCGCATCAGACATTTTACATGAACTAAGCAAGCACAAAAACTTTGGGGTCATAACTTTTCAAGCAGAAGATGAAATTGCTGCCATTACAAGTGCCATTGGTGCAAGCTATGGTGGCAAACTAGGTATTACTACAACAAGTGGCCCTGGTATGGCTTTAAAGGCAGAGGCAATGGGTCTTGCAGTGATGCTTGAGATTCCATTACTCATTATTAATATTCAACGTGGCGGACCAAGTACGGGCTTACCTACTAAAACAGAACAGAGCGATTTGTTGCAAGCAATGTATGGTCGCAATGGCGAATGCCCTATGCCTGTTATTGCTACAAGTACACCAGCCGATTGCTTTGATGCTGCTTTAGAAGCTGCACGAATTGCTATACAGCATATGACGCCAGTAATTTTACTGAGCGATGGGTATATTGCTAATGGTAGCGAACCTTGGCGTTTCCCGCAGCAGAAGGACTTGCCAAATTTTGAGGTGAAATTTGCAGAGCAAACAGAAGCAGCTTATATGCCATATGCCCGCAACGAAAACCTTGTGAGGCAATGGGCTATACCGGGTACTACAGGTTTGGAACATCGCATTGGTGGATTAGAAAAACAAGATGTAACCGGCAATGTAAGCTACGACCCCGATAACCATGAGCACATGGTAAAAACTAGACAGGCAAAAGTAGATGCGATAGCCAAACTTGTACCAGCACAAACAATTAATGCAGGTGCAGAAGAAGGTGATGTTTTGGTACTTGGTTGGGGAAGTACGTATGGTGTAATTACTAATGTTGTGCAGCAGTTACATGCGCAAAGCAAAAGTGTCGGTCATGCACACCTCCGTTATATTAGACCTTTGCCGCATAACTTAGAAACACTTCTGCGCAAATTCAAGAAAGTACTAATACCTGAAATCAATAATGGTCAGCTTGATAAAATTATCAAAGCAGAATACAGCAACCTTGAAGTGCATAGTTACAACAAGATAAAGGGTACACCAATTTACGTTGAAGAACTAAACGAATGGATTAGTTCTCATTTATAATTCTAACTATTAAGCTACTGGCTTTAATACTTTAGCCTTCTTGCCTTTTGCCTTCATTTTATCTGGCACATGATCTAGCGTGTGATTGATAAAGGCTTGCGCTAATTTATTCTTTACAAAGTATTTGCTCGTTACCATACTTACCTCACGCACTGGTGTAGGCTCGTCGAAGAAACGCACATTTTCTAATTGGTCTTCTAGAAAATCTTCTAAAAACAGTTCTGGCAAAATGGTAGCACCGCCGTTGCTTTCTACAAGTTTAATAACGCTTGCTACACTACCACTCTGAATTTTGAGAGAAGCTGTTGGACCATTATTGCTTTCGCCATCGTCGTTGCACAATTGCACCGCCTGAAAAGCAACACAGTGCTCATCGTTTAGTGTCCATAAATCGCTTTTAGAAATTTCGTTGGCTGCTACACTTCTTCTTGCTAGCAATGGATGCCCTGGCGAGAAGTAAGCCACATATGGTTCAAAGTATAAAGGTGTTTCCTTCAAGTCTTTATCGCCAAGTGGCGTGCTCATGATAGCGATATCTAACTTGTCTTCCTTTAATCGCTTGATCAATGCCTCTGTATGCATTTCAAATAACTGCAATTCAAAGTCTGGGAAGTCCTTAATAAATGTACGCAAAATTTTAGGCAAAACAGTAGGCGCAATACTCGGTAGTATACCCACACTTAGCTTGCCGATATTCTCTTTCTTTTTGTCGTTGATGATTTCAAAAACTTTATGCGTTTCTTGTAACGCACTTTTCATTTGTTCTATCAACTGTGCACCAACATCTGTAACTGCAATTGGATGGTGGTTGCGATCAAATATCTTAACACCCAATTCTTCCTCAAGCTTTTGAATTTGCATACTTAAGGTTGGCTGCGTTACATTACATTTTTCTGCAGCGGTAATAAAGGAGCCATGCTTACCAACGGCAACGGTATACTCCATTTGTGTAATTGTCATAACGGCAGCACATGTTTAATTGTTGTGCTAACACAAAGTTACTAGTTTTACAACATGAGCAACAATATTTGTTTTAACCATGTGAAGGGCTTTGAGGGTGGCAAATTTTTAGAAAGTGCAAGCGCCGCAGGGCGTTTACTCAACTATACTTTAAGTAAAGTTGAGGAAGGCCGTATTGAAATGAGTATAGTGGTTACGGAGCAACTTACCAACCCGCTTAAGCGATTACATGGCGGCATTTATGCATTAATAATGGACGAAGCAGTAGGTGTAGCTTTTTACACTGTGTGTCAAGGCGAGTATTATACCACGGTAAATCTTAATGTAGAACATCTGTACAGTGCCAACCTCGGTGAGACGATTAGGGCAGTTGGCTATGTGGTGCGCCATGGCAAAAAGATTGCCTATACAGAAGGTGAAATATATAACGAAGCTGGCGCACTAATTTGTAGGGCCACAAGCAACTTAATCAACACAGGAAAGCGTATTTTTGACACTTATGCTACACAATAAAAAAGTAGTAGTAGTGCTACCTGCCTACAACGCAGCGCGCACGCTTGAACGTACATATAGAGAGATACCCTTCGACATTGTAGACGATGTGGTGCTTGTAGACGATAATAGCCGCGACGATACAAGTGAAGTTGGTAAAGCTTTAGGCATTAAGCATATCATTAAGCACGACGTCAACAAAGGCTATGGTGGTAACCAAAAAAGCTGTTACAATAAAGCCTTAGAGCTTGGTGCAGATATTGTGGTGATGCTACACCCCGACTATCAGTATACGCCTATGCTTATACCTAGCATGGTGTACCTCATAGCTCAGGATTTATATCCAGTAGTGCTTGGCAGTCGTATTCTTGGTATGGGTGCACGTAGAGGCGGCATGCCATTGTATAAGTATATTTTTAATCGTATGCTAACCCTTACAGAAAACTTTTTAATTAATCAAAAGTTGAGTGAGTACCATACTGGCTATAGAGCCTTTAGTGCAGAAGTATTACGCAGCGTTAATTACAATATCAACAACGACGATTTTGTGTTTGACAATGAAATGCTAGCGCAAATATTTATGAAAGGATTTAGTATTGCAGAAGTAACCTGCCCTACTAAATATTTTGATGAAGCGAGTAGTATCAACTTTAGTAGAAGCGTAAAGTATGGCTTAGGTGTGCTTCGTGTTTCACTATCATACCGTTTGCATAAATGGGGTATTAAGCATCGCATTTTCGAGTAATACTTTTAATAAGGATTCGAAAAAAAAGATTGCTTCTAAGTTATACCACAACAATTAATCTCGCCAATACCTGTTAGATACTACTGTCGCACAACACTAATAATGCCCTTCTGGCTTTGGTTTTCTGTAAAAAAGTAGTGGCCGTCCAAGTTATCACCCAAGTCGTTAATATGACCTTTCAAGGTTCGATGTTCAGGACTTGAGTTAGGACCTACATACGTTGCGGTAAAGATATTGTTTACAACAGTATAAGTGCCTGTGCCTGCAACAGCATTGAGCGTATCGTGCGTTCCGTAGTACTTTAGCCCACCTCCACCATCAAAAAAGAAAGTTATGTTCTTAATTTTATCGCTACCACCTCTGGTTTCAGTACCTTTCCATAAACCATAGATCCTATTAATGGGTGGCTCCAAGCCCTTATTGCAAGAGGCGAAAAATATCGCAGTAGCCGCTAAAAGTATTAATGTCTTTCTCATAATTACTGTTTCTATTATTGTAAGTCTGCTTTGGTTGTTCCTCCGTTTGCTGGATCTTGCTTAAAGCCCCAGGTGCCATCAAAATGTCGCTTAGTCTCATCTATTACAGCCTCCTCGCTATAGTAGACCGCGCCACTTGAAGTGAGTGTGTAGTTGATATAAGCCTTGTAATAAACTTGTCTATAAGTCCCATAGTATTTATTCGTTGCATTTGCCGTATCCCAAGAATTGTAGTACATAATTTTGTATCGTGCATTTCCTGCATCAATCCGTTCAGTAAATACATAGGTGCATTTGCCTTCAATACCAGTTTGTCCATCGATAAAAGTACCTTTCCATAGCCCTGTATACCTCGGTACTGGATGACGCTTCTTTTCGCAAGCACTAAAAATGCTTATTGCAGCTGCAGCTAATAATGAAGCAAGTTTTGCCTTTTTCACATGCACTTTCATGAATGTAAAATTGCGTCTGTACTACCACTTTTACATTCACCAATAAGCTAGGTGCTGGTTACACTTAGCGAAATACTATGGTACAAGCTCAACAGGGCAATGAGGAACTCGCTAAAGTTTTCTATCAATAAAAAACAAATATGGTTATTCTACCTCATGTATGTTTGTTAAGAAAAAATAAGCACAAAAAAAATGGGCTACATTCCTGCAACCCATTTTGACAATTTTGTTTTTGGTATTAATACGCCCAAAGATCTTGCTCCTTGTTGAAAAGCATTTCTTTGATACGCTCGCTTTCTAGCTGACGATCAAGACCATTCTTGTATGCTGCGATATCAGCATCATCGTAGTTATTGAAAGTGCTCTTAGTAATAAAGCTTGAAAATCGGCGCTTCTCCATGAAGTCATCCCAAGTTTCGCGATGAATATCGTTGGCTGTATTGTAAACTTCGTACTTTACAAAAGTATTACGCGCTTCTGGATAGTAGATCCAAAATAAAGGTTGAGTACCCTTAAATTCATTGTCAGCATCATAAACGTCTAACACAGGGCAAATACCCAAAATGTAGTGGCGCTCGCGACCTTGGACACGATCAAATACTACTTGCTCCTTAATACGGAAACGTGTAACCTTAGTCGGGTCAAAATCCTTACGTGTAACCTTAATAGTTGTTGTACCAGTGGTAGGGTCAAATACAGAAGTAGAATCTTCTTTACCCATTATTAAAGACTGCACATCGCTGTACGTCATAGGAGATGTAAAACGATCGTCCATAAATGGTGTCAACTCACCCTTCTTAAGTGCGTTGATCAATATTTCAATGAACATACCGCCACCAGAGCCTTCGTCGCCAGGGTACATAAACGGAAAGTTTTGCTTTTGACGCGTATCAATTTCACGCCAAATTTTCTTTGCATACAAAACATCATTCTCGCGAACACGCTGCCAAGGCACTACCTTGTTTACGTGTGGAACGCGATCAATGATACCATCAGGGCGAAGTGATGGTGCCCAATCGTCTTTAGTCTTTAAAAATTCAGACTGAGTTGGTGGATCAATTGTGCCACCAGTGCCACTTTGAGCAAAGCTTGCGATACAGAATGAATTTGCTACGATAGCTAAAAGTACTTTCTTCATACTCGGTATAAAATTACAATTATTTTTAGTTTTGTCAAAAATTTAGAAGATTTTGAAGCTTATGTCTGGCATACTGCGTGTGCGCTTATCCGGACCAACAACCTTAATATCACTAAGCCATAGTTTATCGCCAGGCTTTAGGCTATTCATAACACGTTCTGCATTAGCATTACCACTAATAGAACCACCATTAATAACGGCGGTAATAAGATCGCTAGAACCTTTTTTAGCTACTTCAATCTTAAAGCTAGTAACCTTAAACGCTACATCCCACTCAAAATCTACTGGCATACGAGGCTCAGGACCAAGCTGTGCACGTGCAATACTTGCTTGCAAGTTTCCACCCGTTTTGTTGCCAAAGTACATGATTGGAGGTGGAATTTCTTTGATCTTGTAAGTGAAAGTACCAAAGTCTTCTGTAGTACCATCAGTACGAGGTGCCGTAAGTCTAAGTGTACCTTTTGTGCCAGGAGCGCCGCTTGCACGAACAAAAAACTTATTTGCTGCAGCACCTGAGTTAACATAGCTAAGGTTTGAGCTTGGCGTTATTTGAATACGCTCAAATGGCACACCACTTGCTGACACTGTAATTGGATTATCTACACCTAGGTAGAACACCATCATCTTATCTAACTGAATAGAGGCAGCTGAAGAACCTACGAAGAATGTAAATGGTGTAGGCTTCAATGGAACCATTTGCTTTTTGTTGGCATCAAAATATTGTCCACCAACCATAACTGTATTTTCGCCATTCTTACTTGGCGCAACAGAGATATTAGCCACACCATCTGTCATTCTGTATGCCTGTCCGTTTACGGTAATTACAGTACGGCTATCAGCTGGATTGTAAGCTCCAACCATCACCTGGCCAGTAAATTTCTCACCAGGTAAGATGAAGCTACTTGCGCCTGCTAGGAAAGGTTTAAAGTCTGAAAAAGACTCCTCGATTTTAGCAGGAAGCTTAGTTGTATTTTCATTTTTTGCTTCTTTAATTTTCCTTACATCAGTCTCACCAAATGCACGTGCCCAAATTTCATCAAGTACCATGCCTTCTGAATTGCGCACGTCATTAATATACTTATCCATGATGGTTACTGCGCCTACAGTTGGTACCATGTGGAAGTTAGCAAATGCCCAATCACCTTTAGGATTTCCTTCAGATGGATCAGCTGTGAATTCAAGCGGCAACATAGCCTCCATTTGAGCATTGCTGCCACTAAGGCGCATGCTATCTTCTGTTTCTAGCGGTACTAAAGCAGCAACATTAGTTTTATACCCTTGAAGTAATTCTAACATAGCTTTAGCTTTTCCTTTACCTTCAGGCAACATTTCATGTGTTGCTGCATCCAGGTTCTCAGGGCTTTTGTAATCTGGCTTACCATCCTTGCCAGTAATCATACCACCACTGCTTTTGATGATATCTTGCTTGTACGTTTCAAGAATTGCTACCACACTGTCACTCATTGAGTGCACTTGCTTTGCATATTCAAGGCCAGCCAAAATTCGCGCTTTTTTGTCGGCGCTATATTTAGGGCTTGTGCTTGCAGCCGCAAAGCTCTCCAGACTCATTTCGTTCTTATCATCCAAAGACTTATTGCTTCGGTTGATACTTTTGTTGATTACCTTAAAGGCGTTTAGGATTTCGTTTGATACATTCAGTGCCAACAATGCTGTTAGTACTAAGTACATCAAGTTAATCATTAACTGCCTGGGTTCCTTAGGTATTGACATTACTTACTCCTTTGTTTAAAAAATTACTTTAATTGGTTTAGGTAAGAGAGTAATATCTACTAGCGACCTTGCATCGCGTTTAGCATATTGCCGTAAATTGAGTTGAGTGAACCAAGATTGCGCGCTAATGCTGCGATTTGATCTTTCGCTTTGTTAGCATCTTCTGCGCTGCTGCTCATAGCTTCTGTTGCGTTCACAAGGCTACCATAAAACTTATTCATTGTTTTTAGGTGATTGTTTGCCTCGTTAAGCTCCATTTCGTATACGCTGTTTAAGCTGCCCAAGTTCTTAGTCATTGTTTGCATAGCCACGTTAAACTGACCTGCAGTTTCGCTAGCTGCGTTAAAGCTATTGAATGCTGTTGTTGCATTTTGGAATGTGTCTTTCATCGTTCCCAATGCGCCAGCTGCTTCTTTTGTTTTGTTTGTAAAATCGCTTGTTGCAGCAACCACGTTGCTTACATCACGCATTTGATTTACTGTTTCGCCAAACTTGCTGAAGTTGTCGTTTAACTTACGTAGGTTAGCAGGTGTAATTTCTGCATCGCTCAACATCTTATCAAGTTCGCTTGTAGCGCTTGGATTATTGCTGCCACCTAATGCAATATTTTGTGGTTGAAACTTAATGCCTTTTTTGAAAGCTTCTACTTGCGGATTCTCAGTAATGTTTGGGTAGTAACGCTCCCAATAGTAATCTTTATGTGGTGGTAAAATACCAAGTAATATAAAGATAAACGCCTCGGTACACATACCTACCATAAGCATTGTACTTGCAATTGGCCAGTGCTCAAGTTTGGCAAGTGCTCCAATCAATACGATTGCCGCTCCCACACCAATGATAAAATTCTTAAGATACTTACCGTTCTTCGTTTCAAAAAATAAAGCAATCGATTTCATTCTTTCTCTCTGTTCTGATTATTATATTATATGTTGTATACTTTGTATTCTTTATTTTCTTGCGCTAGGAGGACGATTAGTCATAGCCGCAGAAATATTTGGTGTCATGCAACGGAAGCCGATGTATGCCTTAGCTGTATCAGCAAATTCCCAATCGCGTGTACCATTCTGTAAATAGTATTGTACATCCTTCCAGCTACCACCACGAATTACCTTACGCTTTAACCATGCTGGATCACCATCTTTTGTTTGCATACGTGTTTCTGGACTAAGATCACCAGCGCTTTGGTGACTATTTGTAACAAAACTACTTGTAGTCCACTCGCTAACGTTACCTGCCATATTATATAAGCCATAATCGTTTGGCCAATAGCTATTAACTGGTTGCGTATATAAACCACCATCAGCACCATAGTTACCGCGGTTTGGTTTGAAGTTTGCTAAGTAGCAACCTTTCTTGTTAATGATGTAAGGACCACCCCAAGGGAAAGGACTTTGGTTTAAGCCGCCACGTGCTGCCCACTCCCACTCTGCCTCTGTAGGTAAGCGGAATTCACCTTCTGTGTATTGCTTTTTGCTTTCGCGATAATTTCTCCAAAGTTGTGTACGCCAGTGGCAAAATGCATTGGCTTGATTCCATGTAACACCCACAACTGGATAGTTATCAAAAGCTTTGAACCAGTTATATTGTTGTGCAATAGGCTCGTTGTATGCATAGCTGAACATTTTTACCCAAACAGTTGTATCTGGATAGATGCGAAGGCTATAAGATTTCTTCTTGAATGTACTTCTGTCTACATCGATACCAGCGCGGTTCATTTCGTCGTAATCATAAGCTTCGTAATTGTAAACTAGTTTACCACGGTTGTCGAACAACTTGCGGCCAGTTACACTCTGCTCAGCAGGGATAAACATAGTAGCAAGACCTTCTTGAACCTCTTCTGTATTCCACTTTACCTTTTGCTTCCAATCAATCATTTCAGCACCGGTAATATCGTCGGTCTTTGTCAAACCAAGCATTGCATGTGCAATACTATCGCGTACCCACTCAGTGAATTGGCGATACTCGGCATTGCTAATTTCTGTAGCATCCATGTAAAAGCCAAACATTTGCACTGTACGATTTTTGTTATCGCCACCGTTCTTTACATCTTGGTCACTGTTGCCCATACGTAATATACCACTAGGTACCCACGTCATACCCAATGGCACTGGCGCGGTGTAATTAGTTGCGTAGCTTGCGCCAACAACTTGACCCTGTGGATTAGTATTGCTACTTCCTCCGCCGCAGCTGCTTAGTAAAGCCGCGAACAACACTGTTAATAACCCCTGTGATACTAATTTCATCATATGTGTTTTATACTTATGCAGTTAGCAAATGTATTCAATTTCCAGTAAACACCAAAGCTATTGTTAAAATAGATAAAATGATATACACAAGCTAGCGTAAAACGCTGGTTTGCAATCACTTATCGCAGTAGTTTTGAATTGTCCCCTGTTCCTTAAATTTTTTCGCTCGGCAAATAACAACAATAATCTTACACAAAAAAATTATTCTCGCTAAATAGCGGAGCAAGTCGCTTGTTCGTAGATTGTTCCCCTCTCTTTGAATGTTGCGCTTGGTAAATAAACGACTTCTATTTCAGAATTATTGTGTTTAATTGGCTTGTGCGGTAAGCAGCCATTAAAATGCGGCAAGCATGACATTAGACATGCTTTTTACTTCTGCGTTTGCAAAAATTGCTCTAGTGCTCCAACCATGCTAGGCGCATGTGGTAAAGGTGCTGGGATATTTACGACAAAACCATAGTCTTCGATGGCCTTGCAGGTTGCAGCGCCGAATGCGCCAAGCAAAGTACCGTTTTGTTTGTATTGTGGTACACTATCTATAAGACTTCTAAACCCACCTGGGCTAAACAGCACAATTAGGTCTGGTTTTTTACTAAGTAATTCGCTTACATCATTATTTACAGTTCTAAACAATGTTGCTTCTGCAAACGATACACCTAATTGCTGCAAGTGTGCACAGAGTTCATTTCGGTAGGCATCACTATTAGGTACAATATAACTGTCCTTAGTCTTTTGCTTAGCAATGCAACGCAGCAAGGTTTTAAGCGTGCCATCTGTCGCATGAAAAACTTTTCGCTTTCTATAATGGATAAACTTCTGTAAGTACAATGCAACAGCTTCTGTGATGCAGAAGTACTTCATGTCTGGATTAATCTTGTGACGCATTTCTTCGCATAGTCGAAAAAAATGGTCTACAGCATATCTACTTGTAAATACAACTGCTGTATGTGCAGCTAAGTCTATTTTTTGTTGTCGGAATTCTTTGCAGGTTACGCCTTCTACGCTTACAAAGGGGCAGAAACTCAACTTCACGCCATATTTCTTCTCTAAATCGAAATATGGGCTGCGTTCAGCCTCTGGTCTAGCTTGCGAAATCAATATATGTTTCACGCGCTTTCTCTTCTCAGCACTTTTTTTGCTCTTGTCGCTAACCTCCATACTGTAGCACTACATGTAGCCCTAGCAGAGGTAATACAAACTGCTTCTGCAATATGCCCCCCGCGAAAGGCCGTAGTTTTACGATTGCAAAAGTAGCGTAAAAACCGTAATATGGTAAAAAATCAAATAAACGTATGCAAATTATACTCTTGGCTGCTCAAATATGGCATGCCTTAAAACTTGTAAAGCAATTGAACAAGAAAAATTACAGTTTAGTTGTACACAAGGCATGTGCGTAAATTAGAAAATTAGCCCTTTTTCGCTGTGGGTGGGCTTTTGCACATACTGTGTATTTTATATCCACAAGTTGTGAAAAAGCAGTGCCTTGGCAATTTCTTGATTCGAATATCTTCGTTGCCGCTTTGCGTTTCTCGCAGGGTTTCTAAGCCTCGGTTTTTAGTTTTGAGATTATCAACTGACGCTCTTATGGCAAGCCAAGCAATTACCCAATTGCAGCATGTTGATTTAGAGCGATGAGGCATAGTCACCTCCAAAGAAAATGAAAGCAAAAATTTAAGCGATAGTAAGTAAGCACCAACAGCATATTAAACCACATTAAAAAAGCAGTATTTGCATGAAGAAAAAAACCAGCAGCAACGGCCTAGTGTTTAACAGACACTTTACGGTAGAGGGAACTAGTGTCTATGACCAGTTTGAGTACGATTACCGAACGTCGGTGATTAAAAACCCAAATGGTAGTATTGTATTTGAACTAAAAGATATTGAAGTTCCAAAGCATTGGAGTCAGATTGCAACCGATATACTTGCACAAAAATATTTCCGTAAGGCTGGTGTGCCACAAGCTGATGGTACGCTGGGTAGAGAAACAAGTGTAAAACAAGTGGCTCATCGTATGGCGCATTGCTGGCGCAAGTGGGCAGAGGAGTACAACTACTTTGCTGACGATGCTAGTGCACAAATTTTTTACGAAGAATTAGTTTATTCAATACTAAATCAAAGCTGTGTGCCTAATAGTCCGCAGTGGTTTAATACTGGCTTACACAGTAGCTATGGTATTACAGGTTCGCCGCAAGGTCACTATTTTGTAAATCCAAAAACTGGTGAATTAGAAAAGAGTCAAAATGCATACGAGCGTCCGCAACCACATGCTTGTTTTATACTTAGCGTAAACGACGATTTAGTAAATGATGGTGGCATTATGGACTTATGGGTTCGTGAGGCGCGCATCTTTAAGTATGGTAGTGGTGTTGGTACCAACTACAGTAATATCCGTGGCGAAGGCGAAAAGCTAAGTGGTGGTGGTACAAGTAGTGGTTTGATGAGCTTCTTAAAAATTGGTGACCGTGCTGCTGGTGCAATTAAGAGTGGCGGTACTACACGTCGTGCTGCTAAAATGGTGTGCCTTGATATGGACCACCCAGAAATTTTAGATTTCGTTAATTGGAAAGTAGAAGAAGAGAAGAAAGTAAAAGCATTAATTGATGCTGGTTATGCTAGCGACTACGAAGGTGAAGCTTACCGTACTGTAAGCGGACAAAATAGCAATAACAGTGTGCGTGTGCCAAATAGTTTCTTTAAGAAATTAGACGCAGGCGAACCATGGGAATTGAAAGCGCGTACAGATGGCAGCACCATGAAAACGGTTGATAGCCAAAAACTATGGGACGATATAGCTTATGCCGCTTGGAGTTGTGCAGACCCTGGTTTGCAATACGATACAACGATTAACGAATGGCATACTTGCCCTGAGGGCGGTCCGATTCGTGCAAGTAATCCTTGTAGCGAGTATATGTTCTTAGACAATACTGCTTGTAATCTTGCGAGTGTAAACTTGCGTCGTTTTTATAACGATGATACCAATGTATTTGATGTAACTGGTTACGAATATATCTGCCGCTTGTGGACAGTAGTTTTGGAAACAAGTGTATTAATGGCACAGTTCCCAAGTAAAGAAGTTGCACAATTGAGCTACGATTATCGTACACTCGGTTTAGGCTTTGCTAACTTAGGAAGTTTATTGATGGTACGTGGCATTGCTTACGATAGCGAAGAGGCTCGTGCAATTGGTGGTGCGCTTACTGCAATCATGACTGGTGTGTGTTATAGCACTAGTGCAGAGATGGCGAAACACCTTGGTACATTTGCCCGTTACGAAGAAAATAAGCACCACATGTTACGTGTAATGCGCAACCACCGCGCTGCTGCGTACGACGCACAAGAAGCTTACGAAGGCTTAGAAATAAAACCAACAGGTATTAATGCAAAGTATTGTCCAGAAGATTTATTGGCTGCTGCAACACGAGCGTGGGATACAGCGGTGCAACTTGGTGAGCAATACGGTTATCGCAATGCGCAAACAACTGTAATTGCACCAACAGGTACAATTGGTTTAGTAATGGATTGCGACACAACTGGTGTTGAACCAGATTTTGCGCTAGTGAAATTTAAGAAGCTAAGTGGTGGTGGATACTTTAAAATTATCAATCAGAGTATACCAACAGCCTTGCGCAACTTAGGTTATAAGCCAACAGAAATTGAAGAGATAGTACAATACGCAAAAGGTAGTGGCAACTTCAAGAATTCCCCTTTCATCAACCACGATACACTAAAAGCAAAAGGCTTTAGCGAAGATGATCTTGCTGTATTAGATAAGGCTGTTGAAAGTAGCTTTGAAATTGGCTTTGTATTCAACATGTTTACATTGGGCGAGGCTTGTATGCAGCGTTTAGGTTTTATGCCAGAGCAGTACAACAATTTTGACTTTGTATTATTAGAAGCACTTGGTTATACCGACGACGAAATAGAAGCAGCAAACGACTACGTATGTGGTACAATGATGCTAGAAGGTGCTCCTCATTTGAAAGACGAACATCTATCTGTATTTGATTGCGCAAATAAATGTGGCAAGAAAGGTGAGCGCTATATTCATGCACACGGCCACATCAAAATGATGGCTGCTTGTCAACCATTCTTGAGCGGTGCTATTAGTAAAACCATCAACTTGCCACATGAAGCAAGCGTTGAAGAAATTAAAGATTGCTATTACTTAAGCTGGCAGCTTGGTATTAAAGCAAATGCTCTTTACCGCGATGGTAGTAAGTTGAGTCAACCACTTAGCAATAAGAGTGATAAGAAGGCAAAGAAAACAGAAGTTGAAGCAACTGAAGTTGAGGTAAGCAATGTACAAGTTACGGCTGATGCACCTGTGCATTTAAGTCTTGGTGAAACAAGTGTAGAAGATTTACTTGTAGAGCTAAGCAAGCGCATGGAAGCAAGTACAGATACTAAACTTAAGCGTGAACTAAGTCGTATTGTAGAGCGCAAGCAATTGCCAGCGAAACGTCGTGGTTATACGATTAAGAGTAAAGTTGGCGGACAAGCAGTGTTCTTACGTACAGGCGAGTACAGCGATGGTACTTTAGGTGAAATCTTTATTGATATGGCCAAAGAAGGTGCTACAATGCGTAGTTTGCTTAACTGCTTTGCCATTGCTGTAAGTATTGGCTTGCAATATGGTGTGCCATTAGAAGAGTTTGTAGACAAATTTATCTTTACTCGTTTTGAACCAGCGGGTATGGTAAGTCACCCTAATATTAAAAATGCGACAAGTATAGTAGACTATATCTTTAGAGCTTTAGGCTACGAGTATTTACATCGTACAGATTTAGTGCACGTTGTAGGCGAGAGTATAGAAGATACTTACAATGCGCCAGAAATAGGCACAGAAAGCCATGCACGTGTGACAGCAATGGCGGCAGCGCCAGCAGGTATGCGTCCAATTGCAGTAGCTACAAGCGCTAGTACAGCAACTGTTGCAAGCACAAGTACAGAAAGCAATGCAAAGAGCAATGCCAATGCAGTTGAACTAAAGAAGCTGATGGGTACTAGTGCAGATGCGCCTAGCTGTCGTAGTTGTGGCAATATCACGATGCGCAATGGTACATGTTATATGTGTCCGAATTGTGGTTCTACAACAGGATGTAGCTAGATACTAATTAGTACAAATTTTGAAGGGCAAGTCTTAATAAGGCTTGCCCTTTTTTATACAAAAATGTTTTACATGAAGTGCTTACTTTTACAGCATGCTACGATTAATTGGCACATCTACGTTACTTGTATTTTTTACGTGCTTTGTATTTGCTCAAACTAGTATTGCGCCGCATTTAAGCGTGGCTGCTTATGCAGATGTTTACTTGAGTAAGGACTTCGATAAAAATAGTGCTAATGAGAAAAGTGCGTGGCTCTATAACCATAAGCGCAATAACGAAGTAAGTGTAAATCTAGCTTATGCTAAGTTGATATATAACGATAGTATGGTGCGTGGCAATTTAGCAGCTATGCTTGGTAACTATGCACAATACAATCTTGCTAGCGAACCAACTTGGGCACAATTTGTATACGAAGCCAATATTGGCGTGCGTCTTAGTAAGCAGCGCAAAATTTGGCTAGAGGCTGGCATTTTCCCTTCGCATATTGGTTTTGAAAGTGCCATCAGCGCAGACTGCTATACCTTAACGAGGAGTATTGTTGCAGAAAACTCGCCTTACTACGAAGCTGGTGCAAAATTGAGTTATACGAGTAACAACGATAAACTAAATGCTAGTGTACTTTACCTCAATGGGTGGCAGCGCATTGCACGATTTACTGCAACAACGCAACCATGTTTTGGTATGCAATTCAATTATAAATTAAGCCCTAGCCTAACTGTGAACTACAGTAACTTTTTTGGCAATACCTATCCAGATAGCATAAAAGCGTTTAGAACATACCATAATGTATTTGTACAAAAAGATATCGCAAATAAATGGGGCATTATTGCTGGTGTAGACATTGGTAGCGACAAGAATGCCGCTGGCGTTGCTGGTATTATGAACTCGGTTACTTTAATGGGTAGGTATTATGTAAGAAAGAACTTGGCTATTGCAGTGCGCGGTGAGCGGTATGACGATGCAAAACAGATATTTATTGCTACACCTGCTGCAGCATTTAAAGTAGTTGGCATAAGTAGCAATGCTGATTATGCTATTAACAGCAGGACTTTGTTTAGAATTGAAGCAAAGTATTTTACGGGATTGATTGGCAATTTTTCGAGCGGCGCTGCAACAAATTTTTCTGCTACAACAGCTATTAGCGTAAAGTTGTAATTATCGCAAGATGATGGCATCTAACGCCTATCATAGGTAAAAGATAACATATGCATATAGATAGTTGTAATATGTAAAATACCTTTACATCGCGTGAATGACGGTGTTTTGGTGTGGTAAATAATAATACAATACAATCTGTAGTAAGCTATGTGAAAAGCTGTGGAGGCGATGCAAAATTATCGTACAGCAATAGTTTTGCCATCGTTAAGTATCACGCGGCAGAAGCAGCTATACAACTACCCCATCGTAGGCAATTTTATACAATAGCCTTGTACGCGCTACAACACGGAGATGCTACTAGGTATGAACTTACTGTACTAAGTCCAGGAATTATTTACAGTAGGTATTATAACAATCTGCAACAAAGCTTTGAGATACTGTTCGACAAAACAGTATTGCAAGAAACTGTAGCTCGCTTTACTGAGTTGTTTAGCTTGTTTCATATTTTACAACCAAGCAGCTTGGTATTAAGCGAAGAGCAGTATCGTATGCTATACAACAACGTAACGCAAATAGATGAAGCTTTTGACATCAGCAAGAACGACAAGCCACAATTGGCTGTTTATGAATTGCTGTGCTTTATGGAACGCTGTCAAAATATATTGCCAGCAAATCTTGGAGCAAGTGCAAGCGACAATTCTGTGTACGAAAAGTTTATTTCCTTGCTTGATAAGTTTTATGTAGATGAGCACTATACTGATGCATATGCACAATGGCTTGGTATAGATAAAGCAAGACTTTATGAGATTTGCCTATCAGTAACCCAAGTTTTGGCGCAAGAAAAAATTAACCAACGTATTTGTGCCGAAGCGGATATTGCTCTGCCACATATCAATTTTAGCTGCAGTCAAATGAGTACAATTTTGGGCTATCAAAATGCTGATACCTTTAAGCAATTGTATGAGCAATATGGCAAAAAATCTATCCTTGAAAAACTTGCTTAATACCCTTAGCTAAACTGTTTCAAATTTACTAAATTGCTAAGTACGCCACTACGCAATACGTTGTATTGATTATTCTGCGATGGTGATAAAGCATGCGATAGCGTTTTTCATGATAAGCTCTATTATTACACAAAATCAAACTAGTAATTCACAAACTGTATTTAACACTTTACAAATTGGTCGCAGTAGATGGCTAGTAATGATGCATCTTTACATAGCACACGCTAACTTAATGATCTTTAAGTGGTAAAAATGTTTTTACCAAGCACAACCACGCGATAAAAAAATTACAAATGCTAAGCAAAGTTGAACACAAACGCAATTTACTTGCAGCTAGAGTATATTCTTGCAGAAAATTTGACACTGGATTACCTAAATATTATGAATTATAATGCGAACTAGTTACTTTTACGATTGATTCGGATACAAACACTTGTAGGTTAAACGCTACAAAAAGATACAAATTCTGAAAAGAAACAGTACATAAAATAAACCATGAATAAAAGTAGAAACACGATTGCGAAGACGCAAATCAAAAAGATCTTGGACGAGGCCAACATTGCCTATAGCCGTCAAGAGTTGCAAGACCTCTTAAGCGGTGTATGTGATAGGGTTACCGTTTACAGAGTACTAGATCGACTGGAGGCCTCTAATGAAGTCCACCGCGTTGTTACACCTGAAGGTGTAATAAAGTACGCCTCTTGTGTACGCTGCGACCATAGCGCTACACAAGTGCATAACCACTATCACTGCTGCTGTTCTATTTGCGGCAAGGTAGAATGCATGTATAACTATGTTGTAACATTACCCGTGGTAGAACATTGTGAAATTACTTTTGCCAACCTTGCTGTAACCAGTGTGTGTAGTAGTTGCAAAGCAAAAAAAGTGGCAGCGCTATCTTCATAAAATATTTTACCTGAGGACTCACACAGGTAACTTCTCTTTGAGCCTTTGCTCTGTAACAAAATCGCTACCAAAACTAAGTTTCTTTATAACAGGCGCTTTTGGTGGCATAATACGCCAGAAAGGTGCAATGCTTTTAATCGCCTTGCCGTTGCTATAGGCTTCGTATGCTGCTTCTGCAACTACGCGCAACATAATGCCGCTTACCAACGGACATGCAGTTTCTACATTATACTGTGCCCCGAGGTCCTTACGCATCTGCAATACTGTGGTACTAGTACCTTTTGGAATACTATTGATGTAATCTAAAACTTGCAGCCCAGTAGGAATCAAAAAAGGCGTATCGGGTTGTATATCAGCAAATTTCTTTGTCGCCACCTCTATGTGAGGCTCTCTGCCGTCGTATAGCTTCTCTTGCCATGATTTTCTTGCCATAACTACACAAATATAGCATAATAGCCATTTTTACTGCACTTTTTGCCACTAAAAGCTGTTTTTTACCATCTACAAAATCTGACGCAAGCACTTGTAAGAGCCAAGTATTTTACCTTACTTTTGGTGCTCTATTATATTACCGCAAAATGATGAAGAAATTTGTATTGTCGCTGGTGCTAGCTTGTAGCATGCTAGTCAGTAAGGCAGATGAAGGAATGTGGCTACCTTACTTAATAAGCCAAAACATTGATGCCATGCAAAAATTGGGTTGCAAACTCACAGCAGCCGATTTGTATGATGTAAACAAGGGTAGCTTGAAAGATGCAATTGTTCACTTTGGCGGATTTTGCACTGGCGAAATTATTAGCAAGCAAGGTTTAATCTTAACCAACCACCACTGTGGCTACGATGCTATTGCCGGTTTGAGCACAGTAGAGAAAAACTATCTACGCAATGGCTTTGCTGCAACAACCAATGATATGGAATTGCCTTGCCCTGGTTTGTTTGTGCGTTTTCTTGTACGTGTAGAAGATGTAACGGCAAAGATTACAAAGGCAACTAAAAAATTAAAAGGTGAAGCCAGAGATAAGAAAATGGCTAAACTTATTGAAGAGTGGGAAAAAGCTGAGAAAGCAAATGGCTACGAAATAGTTGTTCGTCCTTTCTACGCAGGCAATATGTACCTAATGATGGTATACGAGAAGTTTACAGATATTCGCTTAGTAGCTGCTCCGCCAGAAAACCTAGGTAAGTTTGGTGGCGATACAGACAACTGGATGTGGCCACGCCATACTTGCGACTTTAGTATGTTTCGCGTATACAGCGATAACAATAATAAGCCAGCAGGCTTCAGCAAAAACAACAGACCATACCAACCTAAGCATAGTTTGCCTGTAAGCCTACGTGGCGTGCAAGAAAACGACTATGCGATGATCTTTGGTTATCCTGGTCGTACACAACGCTACCTTACAAGCTATGGCGTAGATTTAGCCATTAACGAAAGCAATCCTGCTATTGTAAAAATTCGTGACAAAGCACTTGGCACTATGCGCGAGTTTATGGACAAGGACGAAGCGCTTGATTTGAAATATAGTAGCCTATACGCTAACATCGCTAACTACTGGAAGTACTTTATTGGTCAAACAGAGCAACTAAAAGGCTTAAATGTAATTGACACGAAGCGCAAAGAAGAAGCTGCATTTACACGCTGGGCAGAAGGCAACAAAGACCTTAATGGTTTGTTTGATCGCTACCAATCGGCTTACAACGATTATAAATCGTACAACAAATACTCAGTGTACTTACGCGAAGCATTAAACTTTGCAGCGATTACAGATGTAGCTGCTCCATTTGTGGCCTTACGCGACCTGTATGCCGCACCAAAACCAGATCAAGAGAAAATTGCGCAAATGATTAGCCGCATTAAGAATATGCGCAAAGGTGTACTTGAAGAAGCAGATATTAATGTAGATAAAAAATTATTCAGCGCGCTAAACTTGATGACATACCAAGACAATGCGCGTGAGAAATTACCAAGTGTATTTGCTGATCAAATCTTTAAGCGTTTTGGCAGCAACGACTGGAGCAAAACATTTAACGACTATGCCGATTATGTATATAGCAATACCAACCTTTGGGACGATGCCAAGTTTGATGCCTTTATGAAAGACATGAGTGCCGACAAACTAATGACCGACCCAGCGATTGCTTACTATATCAATATTGTAGACCATTACAAAGCTAACTACGAAGCTGGTGTTACAAAGTTTGGCGAGACCATGGCAGAACTCAACAAAGCATACCAAGGTGCATTATTGCAAAAGAATGCTGGTAAGCTAATGTACCCAGATGCCAATAGCACAATGCGTATGACGTATGGTCAAGTAAAAGCAATTGCGCCAAAGGATGCGGTATTTTTTAATTACTATACAACAGCAGAAGGCTTGCTAGAAAAGTACAAAGCTGGCGACAAAGAATTTGACCTCAACAATAAAACACTAGAACTACTTCGCAACAAAACTTATGGTGATTATGCCGACAGACGTTCTGGCCAATTGATTACTTGCTTTATTACTAACAACGATATTACTGGTGGTAATAGTGGAAGCCCTGTAATTGATGGCAACGGCCGTTTAATTGGTTTGGCATTTGATGGCAACTGGGAAGCGATGAGTGGCGATATTAGTTTTGATCAAAAATACAAGCGTACCATTTGTGCCGATATCCGCTACGTCATGTGGGTAGTAGACAAAGTACTAGATGGTGGTGCTTTAATGACAGAAATGAACTTGGTTCGTTAGTACATTAAGTAATACTTGAAAATTGAAACGGCAGTGTGAGAGCGCTGCCGTTTTTTTGTGGTCATTCGCGTAGTGAGGTCTTTGATTCGCTTCGTAAGGTCTTTGACCTTACGATAGTGTCATATGGCTTTCAGCCATAATAATTTAAAGGCTTGTAATGATTTGGACATAGTCCATGTGACGCTTACTTAAGGTTTCAAACCTTAAGTAGCTGCCAGTGTGAGAGCGCTGCCGTTTTTTTGTGGTCATTCGCGTAGTGAGGTCTTTGATTCGCTTCGTAAGGTCTTTGACCTTACGATAGTGTCATATGGCTTTCAGCCATATAATTTAAAGGCTTGTAATGATTTGGACAGGGTCCATGTGACGCTTACTCAGGGTTGCAAACCTTAAGTAGCTGCGTTTAAGTAGCCTTGCTATTTACCGTGAAAAGCTATTAAAAGAAACACATTTTCACGGTTTTTGCTTGTTTCTACTTCGCTTTGTTAGGTGTTTGGCCTGCTTGCAGTCAAACATTGTACTTACTTATAGATCCCCCCTCACTTCCAACAACGCCACACTCTCCACATGATGCGTTTGCGGGAACATATCTACGGCTTGCACTTTTACAACGGTATATTTTTGTTGTAGCTTTTGTAGATCGCGGGCTTGGGTGGCTGGGTTACAGCTTACATATACAATGCGTGGTGCAGCTATACGTAGGAGGGTTTCTACTAAGTCGGGGTGCATGCCGGCGCGGGGTGGATCGGTGATGATGACATCGGGGCGGCCATGCGTGGCAAAAAATTCGTCGGTGCAGATATTGATAACGTCGCCTGCAAAAAAATTTGCGTTGGCCACATTATTATTGGCGGCATTTACCTTGGCATCTTCTACTGCATCGGCAATAGATTCTACGCCAATAATTTTTGCTGCTGCATCGCTACAAAATATGCCAATACTACCCGTGCCGCAATACAAGTCGTATAAGGTTTCTGTACCTGTTAGTTGAGCAAAGTCTTTGGCAATACCATACAAAACTTCTGCTTGCTTGGTATTGGTTTGAAAAAAGCTTTTTGGGCTAATATTAAAAACATATTTGCCCAAGGCTTCTTGTATTTGTGGTTTGCCTTTGTAAAGCACGGGCTCTAAATCGTAGATGGTATCGTTACGCTTGGTATTGATAGTGTAGTAAAGGCTATTAATCTCTGGAAAGTTAGATGCCAAAAATTCCATCACCATATCTATTTCTTGCTGCGCACAAGCACCAAATTGTAAATTGACCAAGGTTTCGCCAAGCACAGTTGTACGTACCATCATCAAACGTAAAGTGCCAGTATGTTCACGCAAATCGTAGAAGCTTACACCATTGCTTAGGGCAAATGTGCGTAAAGCATTTCTTATGGCATTGGCGGGTTCTGCTTGCAGATGGCAGGTTTCTATATCTATGACTTTATCAAAGAATTGCGGGGCATGGTAGCCTACAACAGGTGTATCTGCGCTAAAGGCTTCGTTATTGAGTTGCTCGCGCGTGAGATAGCGTTTGGTGCTAAATGTAAACTCTACTTTATTTCTGTATAACCTATCGGCTGCTGCTTGTGCAATGGGCAAATAGTTGGCGTCGCGTACTTGCCCAATGCGTGTCAACTGGTCAAATACTTGCTGCTGCTTAAATTGTGCTTGTAAGGTGTATGGCAGCATTTGCCACTTACATCCGCCACATACACCAAAGTGTTCGCAAAATGGCTCCACCCTATCGGCGCTGTACGAAATATGCTTGAGCACTAAACCTTCAGCCCAATCCTTTTTGTTTTTAAGTAGTACGACATCTACCACATCGCCTGGTACAGCACCCGTTAAAAAAATTACTTTTTCGTTGTGCTTAATAATACACTTGCCTTCGGCGGCATAAGTACTTACTAATTGATTTTCTAATACTACCTTCTTTCTACGCGACATGTTTTGCTTGGCAAAGTAAACACAAAGGGCTCAAACTTGTAGTAAGCAATTACAAAAAGAAACTTGGCATGCAGAGTATGCGGCTCATGTAGTCGAAGCGCGTTAGGCTAAGGTCTTTACCGTCCCAACAATACAAAAATTCTGGGTTGTATGACACGCCATTAAATTCCTTGGTTGTTTTGGCGCGCTTATCTGCACGGGCATAGATAAACAAGTATTCTGCCGCTTTATCGCTAGTGGTTGTGAGACGCACTTTTGCGTAGCGTATATCTTCGTTTAAGATTTGTTGTGCACGTGGGTTGGTATTCTCAAATCCAAGGCAACGATTATCTGCAAATAAGCCTAGGTAGGCATCTAAACGCTTTTGTTCTATAGTATTGCTTGTAGTGCCTGCAGCAGTTTTGATGTTATACTTACCGTCGCCTTGTTTTTGCAAAACAAAACTACTATCGGGTGCATTAGCAAAATCTACCTGTACTTGTTTGATGTCTGCCGCTGCAAAACGCATGATGGTCAATGCGCGCCATGTGAGTGGCTTAGCGTCTATTTGCGTTTGGAAATGGCCATCGTAACTCAATATATCGTACACACATGGATCTTTACTTGTGCTGGCTAATGCGTAACAACCGCGTGTAGCACCCACTGCATCGCCACCAATGGTAAAGCGGCGCATCAACTTATTGTCTTTGTCGTACGCTTCTACAGTAATACCGCTTACACTTAAATCTTTGAGTACAGTTGCACGCAAATTTGCATTAACAACTTGTGTTGGCTTAGCTTCATTTAATACATACAACAAATGCTGCACGGGATATTGGTTGCATTGCTGCGAATCGTTGAGCATCCATTCGCCGCTAGCAGTACGTTTTGCAGTAACAGTATTGCCCGCCATATCTGCAATAAATATTTTGTGCACAAGCGCACTATCTGCATGGATGCTATTGCTACCACTAATGCCCGTATTTTGCTTTACAACGTAAGTAATGCCAAGTGCAGCTACAGCGATTAATAATATGGCGATTAATTTTTTACTCATGCCTTTTGCTCGTATCTCTTTTTGCGGAAAAACCAAAACAAACTACCTGCAATAATGCAAATGGCTATTGGCAAACTAATATTGATAATCTGCCACATCGTACGTTGCTCTGCTACTTTATCGGAATCTAACAAACGCAATTTCACGTCTTTATTGCGCGCAGCCAATAGATTATTGTCGTTGGTCAAATATTCTAAACAGTTCAATAAAAATGTTTTATTGGCAAAGTTCTCGCGACTGTAACGATAGAAACCCATTTCTAATGGCCCTTGGCGTTGGCTATAGTCGTTTAGAATAATATCTGCATCGGCTGCCACAATCATTTTGTTTTGCGGCGATTCTTTTTTGATTTCTTTCTTAAGGCTGTCGCGATACACGTTTACAAAAGCATCGTCAAAAGTTACGGTTTCGTACAAACTTCTAAACTTACCTTCTATACAAATAGCAGTTGGCAAATGTTTCTTGGTAAACAAAGCAGGATTGAGTGCGTATTGCAAGCTGTTAAGATTTACTGTAAGTGGCGTACCAAGTGCGCGGCTTTTCATACTGGTTGATAGTAACACCGTTTTGGTAGTGCTTGGCGTTGTAATCGTATCTATGGTGCTGCAAAACTTACTCATTACTGCATCCATATTATTCACGATTGGATGCTTACTCATAGGTGTAAATACCGGAAAGTAAACCCACTTATACAAGCTTTGTTGCGACTGATTATTTTGTTGGCCCGTTACAACTGGTATAGGATTGGCTTCTAAATCTTCAACTAAATTTTTATTGATGCGTGCACCATATTTAAAGAGCAAGTCATCTAGATTAAGTTCATAAGGCAATACGGTGTAGCTCGGTGCATTTTGCAAAGTGTCCATGCTAACATTGCATTGATCTATAAACCACAGCACTTTGCCACCATGCATTACATACTGGTCTATTTTGAATTTGTCTTTTTCGCTAAACGCTTGTGTCGGCTTGCAAATAATGGCACATTTATATGCAGGACTAATTTCGTAGGTACGGGTAAGATCTATTGTGTCTAGCTTGTACATACCTTCCAAGGTTAAAAGCGCATCAATTGTATTATTACCGATTGCTTCGCCATGGCCAAGTACATAGGCAATTTGATCGCGCTCTGGTTGAAACAATTGTTGCGCCGTACTTGCTAATTTGTATTCTAATACACTAGCACTGTAATTAAGAATCGCACCTTGGTCCATGCCAGTGTGATACTCAAACAATGGTACTGTAAATTCTTTACCATTACCACTTACAAAAGCATAAGGAAAAACGATCTGCTCCTCTGTTTTTTGCTTACCATCTAATTGATTACTAATTGGACGTGGCACAGCACCCTTAGCTTCAAGCGATTTGTATAGTTCTTGTAACTCTTTGCCTGACTTGCCTTCTATCGGATCGGTAAATTCGTAAGACAATTTATTGCCGCTGATGTCGCGAAAACGACTTAGCATATCACGCGTTGAGGCACGCAGTTTTTCGAAGTGTGCTGGTACACCTGTTTTGAGCAAAACCTTCACATGAACTGGTTCTTTTAATTCGCGCAAAAACTTTTTAGTAGCAGGCGTTACGCTAAATCTTTTTTCTTGTGTAAGATCAAAGCTAGCATGTACATAATTGCTTAATACGTTTACACCTATCAATAGTGCAACCACAAGCAACAAACTCAATAGTGCTTTTTGTTTATTATTACTCTTTAGAGAAATTTTGCTCATACCCTTTGTTTACTTCTTCTCCCAGTTTCTGCTACGCAAAGCAAGCTGCGTACTTAAAATAAAAATAATTGCAACTGTAGCAAAATAGACTACCTCGCGTGTATCGATATAGCCTTTGCTAATATTGTAATAGTGAAATTGCATGCCAATTTTACTGAGTAGTAAATCAATGGTACCACGAAATGCAGGCATGGCGCTTATGCTTTCAAAACCTTGGTACAATAAAAAGCATGCAACTAAACTCGTTAAAAAACTCACCACTTGATTTTGTGTAAGCGCACTACAAAACATACCAACTGCTGCAAAAGAACTTGCCAAACACATTAGCC
The DNA here is from genome assembly GCA_046049675.1 of Bacteroidota bacterium. Lineage (GTDB taxonomy): Bacteria > Bacteroidota > Bacteroidia > Chitinophagales > Chitinophagaceae > CAIXQW01. Next base: position 37,358 of record JBJORA010000004.1, read on the forward strand.
CAATATACGAACCAATAATACCGCCACTATCTAGGCTATGCCCTTCTTGCTTCAAATTGTAAAGTGTAAGGATATAGAGCAAGGTTGGTAAAATTGCTAGTGCCACTAATACAATGGCTGCAAAATATTTACCAAGAATAACATCTAAATCGCGCAAGGGTTTGGTGAAAAGAATTTCTAAAGTGCCACTTCTTCTTTCTTCGGGAAAAGTACGCATGGTGATGGCTGGAATTAAAAACAGTAGCATCCATGGCGCTAGGTCAAAAAACTTCTCCATGGTGGCATAACCATAGTCAAGCTGATTAGAGTCGGGTAATACCCACATAAACAAGCCTGTAATCACGAGAAATACGATAATTACGACATAACCTACAATGCTGCTAAAAAAGCTTTTGATTTCCTTTAAGAATACGCTCCTCATGTGCGAGCGCAAAAATACGCTATACACATGGTGATTGGTGCATAATTAGCAACGATTTACAAATTATGAGGATTTGTTGACAAAGACGGAATAATGTTTATTGCATGTCGCACCTGTTAAGGAGGATTTACATGTATTTATTGGCAAATGAGAGTAAGTCTCTTGAAAACTGTGTTGAATTAAAACACGAGTAAAGCGTCGTAAGCATGCGTAAAAAGTGTGCGCATGAGGTTCTTTTTCTTTTTGCTTGATCAAAAAGAAACAAAAAATCAAGACTTAGAAATATGTTCGCGAAAATCAAGCTCACGCACTAGGCCACGCAGCTTAGGCGCCTTGTTTGACTTCAACTGGCAACTTTGCTTATGGGGCGCTGAACCTGCTGACACAAAGCCCAACCCTTCCTAGTGCTGTGAACTGATTTTCTGCTCCATATTTCTAGGTCGGTCCGGCTGCGCATTCGCATGCTGTTGTGTCCTGCCAATTGCAATAGTGAAATCGATGATTTGAGTCTAAAGTACGCTCCAGCGGAGCCGCGCTGTTTGTAGAAATAGGTATAAAGGTTATGTCTAGCTCCGTAGGTGCTAGCTGTTAGTTCAAAAGTAGGACTATGACAATCATTATTGCAATATCTCTTAGAAATTGGTGAAGCTTAGCAGATCAATATAAAATACTAAACTCGAATGTTTGCACTTAACTATCTATAGCTAAAGATACAAATTGACTTTTTTACGATTCACGAAGCTATTTAGCATTCACCCCAAAATCTATACGATAATAAAACAATGGCAAGAAACCTAATTGATAACTCTCGAAGAATGGATTGGCACTACCCTGCGCTCCAAGGTCTGGGCTATAAGTAAGCTGCAAAATATTTTTTGTGCCCCATACATTCACTAAGTCCAAACCAAATTCGTGGCTAACTCGTGGCCTATTGGCGCGATAACCCAACTTTAAGTCTTGCCTAAAGTAATTTTTGAATTGCAGCGTATTGCGCAAACTATCTATTATAACCATATCGCCTAAAGCAGTACTTGCAGCTACATCTGGCGGACTATATAATTGCCCACCAGCATAACTAACTTTAGTGCCAAGTATTAAAGTGTTGTTTTTGCCAATCGGAAGGTTGTAACCAAACAATCCATTGGTGATAAAACGGCTATCGTAATCTGTGCTGCGATATACGCCATCGCGGCCACGCGCTTTACTGCGATAAAAAGTACCGTTCAGTAAATAGTAAAAGTTATTCTTAAAACTTCTGTTTAGTGTCAGCTCTACACCATAATTGTAAGCTGTGCCTTCATTAACCAAAGTGTCGGGAAAAACTCTACTAAAATTCCCGCCTTGGTTAACAGCACTAAAGCTACTACCAGGCCTTAACTCAATTGGCACATTAAATAAGTATTGATAGTAGGTTTCAACACGCACGCCCAAGGCTTTTGTAATGGCATGATCGTAGCCAACAACAAAATGGTGCGTGCGGGTAAAGCCCATTTTAGTATTGTGAAGCGGGCGGCTTACTGTATCTGGCATTTGCGCAAAGTATTGATACAACTGCTGCATTTGACTGTGCAAGCCATAGCCTGCTGTAAGGTTGCCATTAGCACTTGCATTGTATCGTAATCCAATACGTGGTTCTATACTTCCACAACCATTGTGCGATAATATTTGCCCATGCAAGCCCGGTGTAATAGTTAGCTTATCGTTCGGGCGAAACTTTATTTGCGCATAAGCTTGTGCAAGATTGGTACTGCCATCGTAATTGTTCCGTTGTAACCATTCTATTCGCGTTGGCGGATACTGGCGGCTGCTGTCAACAAAATGAACACTATAGTAGTTATTGACAATGCCAGCTTTGAACGTAAGGTTGCTACTGATTTTGTTGATGTAAGCCAAGTGCGCATGAAGCGTGTTGATTTTGTAATCGTAATACAAAATCGGTTTTAAGCCAGTAACCTGCTCTAAGCTATCGCGAAAAACTTTTTCGTGTACAGCATTAACGTTGCTGCTACTATAAGCCAAACTAAGTTTGGTGTAGCTTGTTGCATTGATTTGATGTTGTACTGTAGTGCCAAGTATGGCCAAATTGCTTTTGAAGTATTGGTCTCTATCGTTTTCGCCATATAGTTCGCTTGGAATAGAATCTATATTGCTTACAATAAGATCAATTTTACTTGTACCAGCTAAACCCCAAATGCCGATTTTTGTTTTACTATTTACCGGCAAGTTTATCTTAAACGAACCATCCATATAAGCAGGCACAGAATTGGTGCCAATCTTAATATTCAAGCTTTCAAATAGCTTAAGTGTACTATACCTGTAGTTTAATAAAAAGCTACTTCCTTTCTTTTTGTTTAGCGGACCTTCTGCACCAATTTCTGTGCCTAGAAAACCAAACTGTCCTGTAAACTCGTAGCGCGATGTATTGCCATTTCTTAAATTGAGATCAAAAACAGAACTCGTACTATTGCCATACTCTGCAGGAAAAGCACCCATATAAAATTCGCTATTGGCTAACATTTTATTATTGAGCATACTTACAGGCCCGCCCGTTGTGCCCGGCACATTAAAGTGGTTTGGGTTGGGAATATCTACACCTTCTAAACGCCACAAAACACCTTGAGGACTATTGCCACGCACTACAATATCGTTACGGCTATCGTCGGCACCTTGTACACCTGCAAAATTGCTAGCCATACGTGCAGGATCGCCACGACTACCAGCATAACGCTCTGTTTCTTGCACATCAAACATACGTGTGCTAACCACAGCCATTTCGTTTAGCACTTTCTTTTTTGCCTTAACAGATATGCCACTTATTTGCGTAGGAATATCTTCCAACTCTATATTTAGAATAGTTTGACGCGCGCTTGCAACCACAACATCTTGTGCAGTAAATGCGCGGTGCTTGTCGTGGGTAAACATTACAATATGGGTTCCTACTGGCACATCTGCAAGTACATAATTGCCAAGATTGTCGCTAGTAGTGCTAATGCTTTCTTGCGCCGCAAGTTTTACCACTACACCTGCTACAGGCGACTTGGTATCTTTATCTACAATTGTACCTTTTATAGATTGGGTTATTTGCGCTGAGCCTAGAAGGCTAAATGCTAGTAAAGCAAGTAGGCAGACTATTTTTTGCATGCGTAAAACTAAGTAAAATAAGCTAGAAGCAAGCAAAAAAGCATTTGTGCAGCTGCGATTCTAGCAAAATAATTGTGCAGACATATTGCTTAAGCTTTGATATACAAGAAACACAGGTACATCTATTCTATTGTGGCATTGATACCTCTATCAATGATTGCTTCTGCCATAGGACGAAGTGTATCGAAACTTCCTTTGCGCACATCGCACTTGCCTGTATAGTGAATGAGATTGGTGCACTGCTCTGCCTGTGTACGTGTGTGCTTACACACTTTGATGAGCGTATCTATCACGTGGTCAAACGTATTAACATCGTCGTTCCACACAATCAAAAAATGATTGTCTGATACAAGTTCTTCTACGAGTAGTTCTTCTTGCTGATGTTGCTTATGCGTTTTAGACATGTGTAATTGCAATTATGGCAAAAGTACAATTTTCTTGCAAATTCGCTTTTGTGCACCGTCAGTTAATTCGATGATGTAATTACCTCTCGCCAATAAATCTGTATTAACAGTAATAAAATCGCGTTCTCCATTGAGGTTAGCGTATTCTGCCCTGCGCACAACTTTGCCATCAGTAGCGTACATAATGATGGTTGCTGTGGTGCTACCCCACTTATCTAGCTTTATATTAGTAAAACTACTTGTTGGGTTTGGATAGATAGACATTTGCATCGTGGTAGCGGTATCTATACCTGGCACACGATATTCGCGAATAAAGGTGCCTTTACCATGCGTACTAACAGCAACTGTATAATCGCTATTGCGATGTGTTACATAGTTACATACAGTTGTACCAATAGAACCTGTAGCCTCTTGCACCCATACTGTACTATCTTTACTAAGCACATTGCCTGGCTTGAGCACTTGCGTCGTGTACAAACCAACACTCGTTGCAGCAAAATAACGTTTGCTACCGTCCGGCATGGTAAACATATCTACGCAACGTATACTTGGCGCCACACCAGATGGGTTTGTATTTTTTTCGAGATTGCCGGCACATATCTTCCAAGTAGTACCTGCATCTTCCGAATAAAACATACTTGTCAAACCGTAGTTACTGTAAACCACAATTACTTTATTGGCGTCTTTATCGTCAATACAAATACTACTCACATAAGCACTTGAATTATTACCTGCACTTGGCAAAGGCGGCTTAGTTAGTTTAGTCATTACCGGTGCATTGGTATTGGCATTGTCAATTCTAAACACATCTCTATTGTTTGTACCAATGTAAACAATATTGGCATTGTTTCTAGATACTGCAATACTTGTAATCTGACCTTTTGCTCCACTTGCGGTAACAGCGGTTGTAATACTATCTGGCAACCTAAACCAGCCTGTGTTTAGTTTTTCCCAAACATCATTAATTTCTATACCGCGTATATTGCTGTGGCGATAGATATACTTTCCAGCAGGCACGTACAAAATATTATCATTGTCTGGATCAACTGCATACGGATTAATAAACACATAGTCATCGTTTGTTGGTCCTTCAGGATCAATTCTGCGACGCTTGATGCGCTTGCCGTTTTCGTCTAGTTTAAAAATACCAAGCTTACCTTCTTGTGTGCTCATTAAGAAGAAATCTTTGTTAGGCGCAATGTAATTGTAAGCCCCATCACCATTAAACGGCATCGTCCATTTTTGTTGAGGATTTCTAAAATTGGTATTCACGTAATTGCCATTGTCTTGAAAGCCACTTAGCATCCAAGAACTATAGCGTGTTGGATCAAGTGTAACGGTATAAGGCTGTGTAGTGAGATATCCATTATTGCAACTAATCCATGCCACGTTTGCAGCATTGGCATCTAGGCTAAGATGCACACCGCCGTCACTTGCGCATAGTACTTTCTTATAATCGCTTTTGAAGAACAACAAGTCATGGCAATCGGGGTGGTGATTGGGATAGATGCCAAAATTAGGTAAACTAGTAGCAGGTGCGTAACCACCAATTTGCAATGTGGTGCTGGCATCGTTAAAATCATTGGTACTTCTAAAAATATTAGTACCGGCAATAAATACGGCACCTGTTACAGGTTGTATTTTAACGTACATATCGTAACCACCTTGTACATTTAATCTGTCAAATTTACCTGTTGTTGTATTGTGACTTGCAGGCAAGGCTTGACTCTTATCTTGCCATTGCCCACCCGCACCAGTGCCATCTCCGTTAATATATGTGTACTTCAACAAGCTAATCCATTCGGGGTTATCTTGAAAATTGCCTGTCTTTACACCAGCAGTGTTGGTGCTATCTGCCAAAATACTAAAGAAGTAAACTTCCTTTTCATTATTTGGATTGATACCCATTACTGTTCGGTCGTACTTGCTGATTAAGTTAACTGGTGTAATGTCCGACCAAGTTGCGCCGTTATTTGTACTGCGATAAAAACCTCTTTTAGCACCATCACTACTTAAAGTAGCGTAAACAGTACCATCGCTTGCGACAACAACATCTGTGTAGTAACTCTGATTGCTAGTGGTCGCCAAGCTTGGGGTAAATGTAACGCCTCCATCTAAACTTCTAAAAATAAGGCCATACGCTGCTAAAAATACTACAGGTGTATCCACACGAGGTGAGCTTACAATACGCCAGCACACTTGAAACTCTGTACTAAAAGAAGCTGGGTTGCCACTAGCAGTACTCGCAATAGGCTGCCACGACTTACCACTATCAGTACTCTTAAATGCACCATCGCCCAAATAGTATGCACCACCGCCACTAGCACTATTGCCAGCAGCCTCTCCACCAACGGCGTACCAAATATTCTCGAAACCTACTCTTCCATCTTGACATAAGCTAATAATACCTTGATGGCTAACTGTATCACTTACGAGTGTCCAACTTTTGCCGGCATCTGTTGTGCGATAGATACCACCGCTAACACCCGCAGCGATAAAAATATTTTCGTTAGTACGATCAATTGCTAATGCACGTGTACGGCCACCCACATTCCATGGGCCAGTACTAATCCACTCGTCTACACTACGCGTGGCACGTTGCTCTAGGTTGGCGTGGTAAAATGCCATTTCTCTTGATCGCAGATTAGCAGGAATTTCGCCCGTAGCAGGATCAGCAAGCATCATTTGCTCACGAAGTTTGTATAGCTTATCTAACTCGGTTGGATCTTCAAATGCTTTATGATAGCGTGCAGGCTGCACTTGACGCAACATCACATAACCTAGGCCAAGCATTAGCGTAAAACTAAGGCTAGCAAGCACAATTCTTAAATTCATCTTTATGCAGTGTGGGCACTAAATTAGGTATTTTGATGCATATTTAGACAAGTTTGCAACTCGTAAAATTATGCAGCTGTAGTGCCGACGTTTTGATTGTCAAGCAATTAGCAGTTGGCACGTGGTACACAAGTCTAAAAAAAAAACTAATATCCTATCCACAACTACCTTAGTAACAATCTGCTTTTTGTAAGCCGCAAAAAGCCAATATAGTCTATTGACGTCCAATTCAAAATTTTGCACAAAGTATAATACTTCACCTACCTTTGCGATAACAGATATGAAAAAAATTTACCTTATTTTTTTATTAGCTTTATCAAGCATAGCGCAAGCACAAGTATGCCCAACAATTAGTGATTCTGTAGTTGATGTCAGTTGTTTTGGTGCGCAAGACGGTGTAATAGATGTTAGTATAAGTGAACCAAACATATTATTTGACGGCTCAATTATAGAGTCGGCGTGGGGTACGGCATTAAGTACTAGTGCAGGTGGGCCTGCGCCAGGGTTTGGTTCTGGCCACGAAATAAATGCCATTCATTTAAACGCAAGTTTGAATAATTTATATGTAGGTGTTGCTGGCAATGTACAAGACCAAAACAGAATTCTGTTGTTTATTGATTGTAAGCCAGGCGGATTTAATAATGGCAGCTTCGACAGAAGTGGCGCAAGCTTTGGACTTACGAGTGGTGCATTTAATTCAGGCATAACTTTTGACGCTGGTTTTTTTGCAGACTATTGTGTAACTGTTGGAACCAATACTACGATGTCGAATTACTTTGTTGATATTTTTCCGTTGCTGGCAAGTGGTGCCAACAATACATACTACGGCGACAATACACATCCGCTGATACAGTGCGCCCCAGCCAATAGCAGTAATACAGCAGGTTTCGAAATTGCTATACCTTGGGATAGTCTTGGCGGTCAGCCAAATCAGAATATTAAAGTTTTTGCCATCTACCAATCAGACAATGGTTTTATGAGCAACCAATTTCTAACGCCAGCTGGCAGCGGCGAGGGCAACTACGGCAATAACCCAGTAGACTTCTCAGTTGCTGCACCAAATCCTGTTTCAACCGCACCAATGCTCACTACGTGGAATACAGGCGACAGCAGCTTGTTGTTGATAGATTTAAGTGGTGGTACTTATACCTTAACCGTAAGTAATGGTGTAGGGTGCTCCACAACTGTAAGCTATACTATTACTGAGGCAACTGCTCCTCTTTTGCTCACTGAAACGATAGTAACGCCAATAATTTGTAATGGAGACAGTGCAACAGTAACTGCGGTTGCAAGTGGCGGAACTGCACCTTATACTGGAGATATTGGCTCATTTACTATTGGTGCAGGAACAAGCATTTTTGTGTGTAGCGATATGAACGGCTGCCTTGATTCTACAACGATTACACTAAGTAATCCACCTGTTATCAAAACAAGTAGCTTGATAGACACACTTACGTGCTTTGGTGATACAGCAAATATTACAATTGGTGCAACTGGCGGTATTCCACCTATGAGTGGACTAGGAACTTTTACACTCACCGCAGGGCCATATTCTTTTATTGTTACTGACAGTTTAGGTTGCACAGATACAATTAGTGGCAACCTTGTATCACCAGCTCAGGTTGTGGTAACCGCTACTGCTGGTGCTAGCAATATATGTGATGGCAAAAATGTACAGTTGACTGCTAGCGGCGCCAATACTTATGTATGGCAGCCAAGCGGAACAACAGCTAGTATGTGGTTTGCACAACCTAGCCTTAGCACTACATATACATTAACCGGCAGCAATGCTCAAGGCTGTACCGATACAGATCTCGTTACGGTGCAAGTTGATCCGCAACCGGGCGATTTAGTACAAACGCAACTAAGTAATGCCGTAAGTATAGTTGGCAATGAATGTGTTCGCCTCTACCAAGCGGATGGCAACGCTATCGACTATACCAATCGTTTCTGCGAACTTTTGGCAAGCATTTCAGACCCAAGTGGCGGTGCTGTATTAGATACAACTGAAGTATGTGTAGAAGTGCTTAGCAGTGTACTTACATATAATAGCCAGCCATATGTACCACGTATCACAACTATCGCACCAAGCAATGTAGGCGCAACAAGTGTAACGCTATACGTAACAGATCAAGATTTTGTTAACTATAATGCCAGCCGCGGCGCATTTGATAGTATAGCCACAAATGCGGGCGGCAATACCACGGCCACAGTAGCCGTTACGGTAGCACTTGGCGGTATTGGCGTAGGCACCTCGTATGTATACAGTCCGCTTACAGCAACTTGGAATGCCGCAACAAACTACTGGGAAATTAATTTACCAGCTACAAGCTACGGTACTTTCTACATCCACACCGTTAACGATGGCAATAGCCCGCTAGAAAACATTTCTCTTAGCTTAAATGGAGAAGCTGTTAATGACAAGTTTCTTTTGAAATGGCAGACCATCAATCAGGAAAAAGTGAATTACTATACAATCAATCAAACACTTGGTAATAATACAGCGCAAGTAGCCTCGCTAACTAATGATGGCAATGCCGCTCAAGCCTACCAATTAGCCTTGCCTGTGCAGCCTACGAGCTACGAAATACTTGCACATACCAATAGCGGCGCCATAGTTAAAAGCAATAAAGTAAGTACCAGCAGCAGTGGTCACACAGTGCTGAATGCAAGTGCGCAAAACGGTGAATTAGTCATATGGTATAGCAGTACAAATAGTAATGCACTAAGCTTGCAACTAATTGATGTTCAAGGCAGAGTTGTTGGCCAAAATACAGTACTTAGTACAAGTACGACACAAGCCATTACAATACGTAGCAGCGCTTTTTCAAGCGGCATTTATACCGTTCTAGCGCGCGACAAATGGGGCAAAGTAATTGCTGCCACAAAGTGCGTTTGGTAAATTGCTTGCCTTGCAAATTTCAATTTCTTGCTTTACATTTGCGTCACTATCTAAGTGATGTAGAAAACAATGCCGTACAGTAATTTGCTGTATTGCCTATAACCCACCATGTAATACTGAGTTTGCTATATTGCTTAGCAGTGAAAAAAATAACACAGTAAAAATTTAAAAGTAGAGGGATGGAATATTTATTAAACCAAGAGGTTATTGACAAGCTTGTGCAGCTTGTTGGCGGTGCGCAAAGTTCGCTATTAATGACATCGCCGTATGTAGATTTAGATCCTGTGGTGCAAGAGGTTTTGTTGCCTAAAAAAGAAGTGCCAGGCTTTAGATTACGTATACTAGTCAAGCGTAATGACGCGCATATTTACAAATGTGTTCAGCGCGAAACTTTGTTGCACTTACTTAGTTTTGACAATATCGACATAAGACAAGTAGATAAGCTACACACTAAAAACTATGTAAGTGACAATGCCTTGTTGTTTACTAGCCTTAGCCTTCATAATTTCTCGCAAGATACCAATGTAGAAAGTGGTATATATGCTTCTAAAAATGATGGCACCAAAGCTGAAGGAAAGTTTATTGATGAAGCTGCCCAAAAGCTAGAAGAACTATTTGATGAAGCTACTGTGCTGTATAAAGCCATAACGATGGCAGGCACACGCACAGTTGTTGCTGATAAGATATCGCATATGATAAAGAATGTGGCAGCAAGTCCTGTAGGTGTTAAAATGATGAGTACCACACAAATCGCCAAGAAATATAACGTGTCGCAAACACGAGTAATTGATTTGATGTTTCAAAGCGGGCTCATCAATAAGAAAGGCATTACAGAACTTGGTTTGACCAAGGGCTTAAAGATGCAGCAATTTGGTGAGCGAAGTTTTATCGCTTATCCAGTGAATTTGATGGAGTTGAAGGAGTTGTAGTGCGCAAAACAACACCTAGGCTAAATTGGCCACAACACAGTTTACATAAAAGTCTGCGGTGAGCGGTTGCAGGTACGAGACTATAGGCATATTGCTGAGAGCACTAAGTATTACTAAATTTATAATTTTGCGCTCTGCTGTTAGCAGTCAATTTATTTGATTACTAGGCAAGCTATATCATTAAATTCAGTAAGTGTTAGAAAATCCTTTATCCCATCAATATTAGCAATAATGCTATTAGCAACTTCATCTGTTGTTAGATTTCCCAGCCTCAACCAAACTACCTTCGGAGGAATACCTTGCACTACCGCAATGTCGTAAAAATCTGCATCAAATGTTACGATTGTATAGCCATTTAACTTTGCATACTCCCATATTTCAAAATCTGACGAATTTTCTAATCCTAAATGTCTCACTTGCGTTACGAGGGGTAAAGTCTGCCGCAATTTATTGACAACTCTAAACGAAATATTTTGATCAAATAATAGCTTCACGGTGCCAACGTTACCCTATGTTCTCTATCAGCTGCGTAAGCCATCACTGCTAATAAATCTGCTTTATTTAATTCTGGATAATCTTCAAGGATTTGTTTTTCGCTCATACCCGAGGCAAACCAGCTTAGCACATCGTACACAGAGATTCGCATACCTCTGATGCATGGCTTTCCAAAGCGGACATTCGGGTCAATGGTAATTATTTCCTTGTAGTGCGTCACAATGCAAATTTATGAACTAAAATTCAATAATGAAAGTGTATCAATTGTACTTCCAATACTTAGAAATGGGTATGGATAGAGTAGTTTATTCTCTAGGTGTAAATTTCCACCCGGCTGGTGGAACTAAGTCGCAGTAGTATAAACGCGTTTCGAATACTTCACCCACTTTTCGTTGTGGCTTAAGTTTGCCGCGATTCCTAAATGAAATTATTTCCACAAGGATGTTTGCATTTGGCCGATGTTCTTTCACAACAGCGAAAGCTTGGACTCCCGAAGGCTTTGGATAAAACAGAATCCATTTTGTAGCATAGACATTAACAAAAATGGTATCGCCAACTGGAAAATATTGCAAAAGCATACTATCAGAGGTATACCCTTTAAGAATGTCCCTTGGGGAAATAATAGTATCTCCGCGCTTCAGAAGAAACTTTTCCCCAGCTTGCGGTTTTCCTTCAATATTTATCGGATTGTTATTTAGGTAGCAATGATAAGATGCCAGAATAAAACTAGACATGTAATCTGCATGCATTACGCCAATACTGCTTAAGTAGCGCTCTAACTTACCTCCTCTCCATAAACCCCAACTGTTTCGTATCCACAAACCTAAACCCATGTGATGCTTTGCAGTTGAGTAATCTCCAGGCAAAGTCATAAAACTATACTTGGCAGTATCGCTTAATATTTCATTGAGATACAAATACGTTTCGTCAAGCGTAGATGGCTTGCCATGCAGCTTCTTGGTTTTCTGTGCTGAACCCTGTAAGGAGAATATCAATAAAATAAAACAAAGGACGGATCTCATACCAAACAACTTTCTTTTCATTAATCAATCTAGTTGTACAGATAAAGTTATTAAAAAAACTAGCAATTAAAAAGAGTTAAATAAAAAGCTAAATTTTTATTGTACATGGCTTTCCACCTACCCCATCTCCACACCAAACACCAGTTCCATCTCTTTCAGCAATACCGCCTTTACTTCTGCAATATCCACTTCCTTGCCTAACTCTTGCTGCATACTTGTAACAGCCTTGTCTTTGATGCCGCAAGGGATAATCATATCAAAATAATTAAGGTCTGTATTGACGTTAAGTGCAAAGCCGTGCATGGTTACCCAGCGACTTGTGCGCACACCCATGGCACAAATTTTTCTTGCTTTGCTAGCATCATCAGCATCTAGCCAAACACCTGTAGCACCCGGCAAACGTTCGCTAGTAATGCCAAAGTGTGCGATGGTTTTGATAATTACTTCCTCGAGATTGCGCATATACCAGACAAGATCTGGCTTAAGTAATTCTAAATCAAAAATCGGATAACCAACGATTTGCCCTGGCCCATGATACGTAATATCGCCGCCTCTATTGGTTGCAATAAAAGTTGCTTGCTTAGCCGCCAAAGTTTCGTTGTCAGCCAAAAGATTTTCGCGGTCGCCACTTTTGCCGAGTGTAAAAACATGCGGATGTTCTACAAATAAAAAATGACTCTTTGTTTCCTCACCACGATAAGCTTCTCCTGCAATTTCTGCGTTGCGCTTGGCAGCCTTAATGACAAGGTTGTGTTGCATGAGCTGCTCTTGAAAATCCCATACCGCTTGGTACTCGCCTCTGCCTAAATCTTGTAAAAAAACTTTCATGATGATGCGGCTATGTTGCATGCAAAAAAAATATTTTGACATGCCTACTTTATAGCCACGCAAAAGTAACCTGATTAGCACAAAGTAGCGCATCTAAATAAGGCAATCTGCTTCGTATATCACCTTATCGTACAGCACATTAAAGCTATCTTTGCGCTAGAATGTCCACGCCAGATGTATTTGATAATGATAGCGACGAGTTGTTGCCCGAGCTTGTAAAAACACTACAGCTAGACAATGTAGTTGAACAAGGGCAAAATGCGTTGCGCATAGACAAGTATGTGCAGGTGCGCATTGAGGGCGCTACACGCAGCAAAGTGCAAGCAGGTATAGATGCTGGTTTGGTACTTGTAAATGGCAATACTGTTAAAAACAACTATAAGGTTCGTGCCGGAGATCACATTGTTGTATATCGCTATCAGGAAGAAGGAAGCGATGTGATTATTCCTCAAAATATTCCATTAGATATTCGCTACGAAGACGACGATATTCTTATTCTACACAAACCACGTAATATGGTTGTACATCCAGGTAGCGGCAATAAGGATGGTACCTTAGTCAATGCGATAAGCTATTATCTACAACAACAGCTTGGCAATATAGATGATTTGCCGCGTGTTGGCATGGTGCATCGTATTGACAAAGACACAAGTGGACTAATGGTATTTGCAAAGAACACCCATGCCATGCAACACTTAGCAGCACAATTCAAAGCGCATACAAGTAGCCGCACCTATCAGGCATTGGTATGGGGCGATGTGGAGCAAGATAGCGGCACCATTACAGGTAATATTGCTAGGCACGAACGCAATCGCATGCAGTTTGACGTGTTTAGCGATCCTGATATTGGCAAACATGCTGTAACGCACTATAAAGTGCTGCAGCGCTTTGGCTATGTAACCTTAGTAGAATGCAAATTAGAAACTGGTCGCACACACCAAATTCGTGTGCACTTTAAACATATTGGTCATACCCTGTTTAACGACGACAGATATGGTGGCGACAAGATACTGTTTGGCACCGTTTATACCAAGTATAAGCAGTTTGTAGAAAACTGTTTTACGCTTTGCCCGCGCCAAGCTTTACATGCCAAAACCCTTGGTGTAACCCACCCTGTAACGGGCAAATTCATGGAGTTTGACAGCGACTTACCGGAAGATATAGCAGCCGTTGTTGCAAAATGGGCGCACTATACCAGCCATAGAACTAACATAGCTTAGTTTTAAGCGCCGAAACGGCATTTTTACGGGATAAATTTTCCTAAACATAGCTTAACTTGCGCTTGAATAAATCGCGTAAGCAATATGAGCCAATTAGAACTTCAAAACGCACCGGTAAATTTATTGCCACAGTACGATAAGCAAATTCGTGCTCAAAAACAATACGACTATACCAAAGACAAATTGGTAAGTAAGTATGGCAATAAAGGTTTTGCAGAAAGCAGCGATCGTAAAGTAAGAAGCGGTCTTGCTGCCTACACAGGCCCTTGGACAAAAACGGAAGCACGCCATTTGATAAAGCGTACCATGTTTGGTGTTAAAGCGGCAGATGTTGATGCATTGTCTAACCTCACCATGGCGCAGGCCGTTGATGCACTGTTGAACACAACGCCAAATGCGATGCCTTTGCCCGTTAACTACTACGAAAATTTTGCACCCGACACAACTGGTGTTGCGTATGGTCAAACATGGATTAATGCAGACTATGGCGATGGCACAATTGACTACTGGCGCACCATAGGCCTAAAAGGCAATTGGCTACAAATGATGGTGGATCAAAACCTTAGCATTTTTGAGCAAATGGTAATGTTCTGGTACAACCTTGTACCTGTGCAGTCAACAGCAGAATATGCTAAGTTCAACTATAACTACTTAATGCTTATTCGCAGTTTTGCAATGGGCAATTTCAAGCAATTCATCAACGCTGCTACTAAGCAAGATGCGATGCTACTCTACTTAAATGGCTTCTTAAATAATAAATACTCGCCAGACGAAAACTATGCACGCGAATTGCAAGAATTGTTTACGGTTGGAAAAGATGGTGGACAACAGTTTAGCGAAAACGATGTACAAGAAGCAGCGCGTGTACTAACAGGTTGGCGCATCAACTTTACAAACCTGACAAGTTTCTACGACGATACCTTACATGATGATACCAATAAGCAGTTTAGTAGTTTTTACAATAATGCTGTAGTAGCTGGTCAAAGTGGCCCCAATGGTGGCGACTTAGAACTAAATGCTTTACTCAATATTATTTTCAGTGGCAATAGTGCGCTAGAAACAGCTAAGCATATTTGCCGCAAATTATACTTACACTTTGTATACTACAATATTGATGCAAGTGTTGAAACGAATATTATTACACCGCTTGCACAAACCTTTGTAAATAGCAACTGGGAAATAAAGCCTGTACTAGAGCAACTACTGAAGAGCGAGCACTTTTTTGATGTGGCTAACCAGGGCTGCATGATAAAGACGCCATTGCAAATTATCGCCGGCTTGCCTCGCACATTTGAATTTCAGGCAGATAGCGCGTGGAATTTTGAACAAGTAAATATCCAATGGTTGCGCCAAGTGTATTATGCACAAGGCATTGGCCAAGAAGTATACGAAGTGCCTAATGTAAGTGGTTGGAAGCCTTACTATCAGATGCCAATGTATCATCAGCTATGGATTAATAGCGATACGTTTCCAAAACGCTTGCGTTATACCGACAGTGCCTTTACTAACTACGGTTTTTATGTAGACGGTGTGGTGAGTTATAAAATAGACCCAGTCAATTTTGCATTAACGCTTGATACACCAGAGGATCCAGACGCGCTGATACAGCAAGTATGCGACTTGTGCTATGGCTTAGATGTAAGCACAAACATCAAGAATGAGCTTAAGGCCAACTTGCTCAACAACCAATTAACCAACAGCTATTGGACAAATGCATGGAACAACTATTTGGGCAATCCAAGCGATACCCAATTGTATAATACAGTGCGCAATCGTTTAAGAAATTTATTGCAAGACGTGTGCCACCGTGCAGAATTCCATTTGTGCTAAACAACCATAATAATTTGATCATTTACTTCAGCATAAAAAATAGCTAACAATGAACAGAAGAGATTTTATAAAAGCAAGTGGACTAGGTGCAACTGCCCTTGCATTAAATGGCTTACCAGTAAGTGTATTTGCCGATACCACTAATCACCTCCGCAAACTACGTGGCAATAGCGATCGCATTTTTGTATTCGTTGTGCTAGGTGGTGGTAACGATGGTTTAAATACTGTACTCAACCTAGATCGCTATAGCGAACTATCTGCAGCGCGTAGCAATGTACTTATACCAGCTAACCAAGCGCTAACGCTTGCTGGCAACAACGTTACAGCTTTACATCCAAGCATGACAGGCATGCGCGACATGTATAACAACGGCTTGCTCAACATTACGCAAGGTGTTGGTTATGCCGACTTCAACTATAGTCACTTTAGAGCATCTGATATTTATAGCAGCGGTTCGGACGCCAATGTGTATTTAGATTCTGGCTGGGTTGGCCGTTATCTTACACAGCGCTATCCTGGTGCGCCAAATGCTTACCCAAGTGCAGATATGCTTGATCCGTTGGCAGTGCAAATTGGCAGTAGCATTAACCCAATGCTTACTGGTCCACAAGGACAAATTGGTTTTGCACTAAGTGATGTAAATAATTTCTACCAAATTGTAAACGGTGCTGTAGATCCTGCGCCAAATAGTTACGCTGGTAAAGAACTTACTTATATCCGTTACATTAGCTTGCAGACACAAAGCTATACGCAAAGTGTTCAAACAGCGGCTAATGCAGGTACAAATACAGTTACTTACCCAACAACTAATAGACTTGCTGAGCAATTGGGTATTGTAGCAAAATTGATTAGTGGTGGTCTTAAGTCGCCGTTTTATATTGTAGAAACTGGCGGCTATGATACGCATAGCGATCAGGTAGATGCAGCTAACACAACTACAGGTGCACACGCAGAACTACTTGGCCATTTAAGTGAAGCCATTCAACTTTTCTATACCGACCTTAAAAACCAAGGCAAGGATAAAAATGTTGCTGGTTGTACAATTACCGAATTTGGTCGTCGTATTAAGAGCAATGCTAGTACCGGTACCGACCACGGCGCAGCTGCCCCATTATTTAGTTTTGGTACAGATGTAGTGCCTGGCATCAATGGTACAAGTCCTGTATTGCCTGCTAATGCCACACAAGACGATCAAATACCAATGCAATACGACTTTAGACAAGTGTATAGTAGCATATTGCAAGATTGGTTTGGCTTAGATGTAGCCAATACAACAAGCGTGCTAGGTAATAACTATGCTACGCTACCTATATGGAAAAAGCATGTAGACCCTGCTAGTATTGAAGATACAGCGCAGCCTACATCGCAGTCGATAAGCATCTACCCAAATCCGGTGAGTAGCCATGCAGGTATTCAGTTCTATACAGAAGGTGGTACAACCCAAGTTAATCTGTATGACGATATGGGTAAATTGGTGCGCCGCATTTACGAAAACGAGTTGCCAAAAGGCGATGCCAACATCAACTTTGAGCGCGATGGCTTAGCTAGCGGTACATATTTTGTTGAAATTTATAGCGGCTATTTGCGTCAAAGTGCTAAGCTAGTGATACAATAACAGGGCTTGGGATTTAGTAAAAGTTAAGTTTTAGGATATATTATAATAAGTATAATACAAACTTTTTAGTTTGTTGTACCTTTGCGCGCATGAAGGATAGGAAAACGAAGATCATTGCAACCATAGGACCTAGTTGCAATACTTACGAGCGCATTTTAGAATTAGTACAAGAAGGCGTCAACGTTTTTCGTCTCAACTTTAGTCACGGCCTACATGCCGAGAAAAAAGAGGTTATCGATATTATTCAGAGCATTAATGAAAAGTATCCCTTCAATATTGCGATTCTTGCTGATTTGCAAGGCCCAAAGCTACGTGTTGGTGAAATAGAAAACAATGCGTTGCCACTACAAGAAGGCGACTTTATTACATTTACAAATACAAAGTGTATTGGTACAAAGCAAGCCGTGTATGTTAGCTATCCTAACTTAGCAAACGATGTACGTGTTGGCGAAAAAATATTGATTGACGATGGCAAAATAGAAGTTGTAATCACAGACATACACCCTAATGGCGACGTTACAGCACAGGTATTAATTGCAGGTGTATTAAGTAGCAAGAAAGGCATCAATCTACCTGATACCAATGTTAGCTTACCTTCTCTTACTGAAAAAGATTTAGAAGATGTAGATTTTATTATTGGCCAACCAATTGATTGGGTAGCCTTGAGTTTTGTGCGCAAGCCAGAAGATGTAACGCACCTGCGCGAAGTATTGCATAGTCGTGGTAGCAATGCTAAAATTATTGCGAAAGTAGAAAAGCCAGAAGCGGTTAAAAATATCCGTGAAGTAATTCTTGCAAGCGATGCGATAATGATTGCACGTGGCGACCTTGGTGTAGAAATGCCAGTAGAGCAAATACCAATGATTCAGAAAAACATTATTCGCAAATGCATACATCGTGCAAAGCCGGTGATTGTTGCAACGCAAATGATGGAGAGTATGATAGACCGCAGCAAACCAAATCGTAGCGAAATAAGCGACGTTGCTAATGCTGTGCTAGAAGGCGCAGATGCCGTAATGCTTAGCGGCGAAACAGCAGTTGGCCACCACCCTGCGCTTGTTGTGAATACCATGAGCCGCATTATTGTAGAAGTAGAAAAAGAAGAGCGCATTTACCATAAGAATTTGGTGCCGCAAAAGCATAGCCCAAGTTTCTTGAGCGATGCTGTAATTTGGAATGCGTGTGAGATGAGCGAAAATGTGGATGCTAAGGCCTTAATAGGAATGACGCAAAGTGGCTATACTGGTTTTATGCTCAGTAGCTACAGACCAAAAAGCAGTATTTATGTTTTTACAAAAACACAAACATTGATTAATCAATTGAGTTTAAGTTGGGGCGTGCATGCATTTTACTATTACAAGGAAACAACTTTGGATGAGCAAATTGCCGATCAAATTGCAATACTCAAAGAAAAGGGTTTAGTTGAAACTGACGATGTGGTTGTAAGTGCTTTAAGTACACCAATTATAGAACACTTACCTACCAATACAATTAAGATTAGTACTGTAAAATAATTTACTTTAAGACCATGCCAATGTGCATGATATCTTCTTCTATGTAAGGCTCTGTGTAAGTCGTAAAGCCAAGGCCTTGATAGAATTTTTCTAAGTACTGCTGTGCGCTAATTTTTATGCCACCACCATAATGTTGTTTACACAATGTAATGGCTTGTTGCATCAATTGTTTGCCATAGTTTTCACCACGACTATCTAAAGTAGTAAGCACACGACCAATGCTACAATAGCCTTCGTAACTAATGCCAGGTTCTACAAGCCGTGCATAGGCGACGATATCTTGCTTATCGTTATATGCCCAAAGGTGCAAGCAGTGTTGATCTTTGTTATCGCAGTCTTGATAAACAATATTTTGTTCTACTGCAAAAACTTCTTGCCGCACACGTAAGATGGCATAGAGTTCTTGCGTTGTTAACTGATCAAATGGCTTGCAGATGAAGTGTGGCGTCACAAAGCAAAAGTAGTAGACTAATAGCGTTTATTAAGTTGTTTTTGTTAGCCTTGGTATTCTTTCACTTTTACGCTCATATTTAATAAATCATAAAGTCTAAACTTGTTTTCTTTCAAATAGCGGCAAAATGAGACCATTTGAGGCGATATCGGCTAGCTTAAGCTCAAATAGCAATCAATTGATAACAATAAGGCTGTAATAAAATTATATCTTTACGGCTAAATTTTTTAGAAAAAGTAATGAGAAAAAATCTACTTCGTTCAGCAGCACTAATTACTGCAGGCGCTTTTGTTTTTGTAACAATGAACAGTAACAATACTGGTCAATTTCAAAGTTCACAATCAGGTTGTGGCAGCAATGGCGGTTGCCATGGTGTTGCTAGCACAGCTACAAGTGTAACACTTAGTGGCCTACCAGCAACAATTCAACCAAATACAACTTATACTGTAGGTGTAGTTGTTTCTAATGTGGTAAAAATGTTTTCTGGCTTCAACTTTACTGCAAGCTTAGGTACAGTTGCTCCACAAGATAATACTAAAGTAATTGTAGACGCCCTTAATGTAGAAGCTACACATAAGCAACCAAATCCAGCAACAGGTGGTGTAACTACCAATAATGTATTGTGGACTAGCCCTTCAACCTTTCCAAATGGTGAAGTAGTATTTTACGCTGCTGGTAATGCTGTAAATGCACTAAATAATACAACAGGCGATGAATGGAACAAAATGAGCTTGACGGTTCCAGGCGCTTCTCCTAATAGCATTAACGCAGAAACACAAATTCGTGTTGCAGTTTACCCAACTGTAACTACAAATACAACTACAATCGCTGCAGACGGCATTGAAAGCATTAGCGTATTCAACTTAGCTGGTGCGCAAGTATTTACTACAAATGTAAATAAGCAAAGCCACTACAATTTAGATGCAACTGCATTTGCTGCTGGAGAGTATATCGTAAAAGGTATGGCAAGCGGTAAGCGTTTCACAACAAGATTTGCAAAGCAATAGTATCGTTTGATACAATAGCTTTTTTCAAGTAATTAGAAAAGGGCATTTAGTAATCTGTTTACTAAATGCCCTTTTTGTTTGTTGCTGTCACAAATAATTCTTAATGTACTTATCGCTTTAAAATTTTGTAGCTGTATTGCCGCTGCTTTGTTTGCAACTTCAAGATATAGGTGCCTTGTGCTAGGTTGCTCAAGTCAAGTTTAGACATGCCTGTCATATGCACTTCTTGATACACTAATTGTCCGTTTGAACCAACAAGCATTACATGTGTTGGCGCAGTACTTGCAGTTAAGTCTATATTAAGTTCACTTGCTGTAGGATTAGGAAAAATTCTTATCGCGCCAGCTTCTTCGCTAATCAGCGTAACGATATTGCTGTACGTGAACTTGCCTTGCTTATCTACAATGCGTACACGATAGAAATTATTGCCAGCAAGTGGAGTTTCGTCTACATAGCTGTAAGTGTAGTCAGCAGTACCAAATGATTCTATTGTGTTTGAAATGGTTTGCCAGCTTGAAGCATTGCTACTACGTTCTAAACGATAATAACTCACGTCTTCAACTTTTACATTGAGCCATTCTAATAAATGTGTCTTGTTGCCTAATTGCTTGCCACTAAATGCAAAACCATCAGCGGCGAGTGGATTTAGCGGTATGGTGGGCATTACCACGCTCGCGTAGCCATCTCCCTCTCCGCCTTTGCGCGGTTCGTTGTAAATTGCATAGTAAGCACCTGCCGCTACACCATCGCCAAAGCCACCTAAGCGTAACGCTGTGTAGGTTTGTGAATAAGTTTGTTGTGCTGAGCCATCACCAATTCCACCTAGGCGTACTTCAGGTTTTTGTTGCAAATGTAAAGCTAAGGCTGAACCTTCGCCAAAGCCACCTAGTCTAATGTTGTTTTCTGCAGTAACATGATTTCCGAAGGAAGTACCTTCTCCTAGCCCACCTGTCGTTACACGAGTGTAATTAGTTGCGTTACTTGCTTTAATTGCTCCTGCCCCATTACCTCCATAAAAAATAAGATTATTCTGTGCAGCACTTATAAGCGGCATAGCTATCAGCAACAGTAGTATTAAATAAATTATTCTCATCATAGCTTTGGTTGTTTAATGGTGAAACCACTACTCTGCTGTGCGAGCTGCCCTAATGCCATATGAATTATTGCGATTTGTATTAACACCAGTAAGTGCATTTACATAATATCTACTAGAAGTTTCAACATACGATGGTAATCCACCGTAATAACCGCCAGTATATGAACTACCACGCAAACTAACAGATGCATTGTTCCATACCGTGACATCGCATGATCCACTGCTACCTAATAAACCATCGCCGTGAGTTACCGCAGTTACTAAACGCGAATTAGCATTGCCAATACTTAAAGTTGGCTCCCAAATACTGCCGCCCATTTCCATTACGCCATAATATGTAGCACCACTACTTTGTCTGTTGCTGCTAGACGTAGCATATATACCACAACGTAGTAAGCTCACACCTGCGCTATAGTTACAGTTACCGGCAGTTGCTGCTTCGTTGGGCAAGCCAGCATTTACATAATTACCTCCTGTGTTGCTGATGCTCGTGTTGCCCCACGGATATTCAGCTGCAACAGGTACAATATTTGCACCACGACAGGCTTTCTCATATTCTAGTTCACTATATGGACGCATACCTGCCCAGTCGACATAGCTAAAATGATCGGCAATACTTAAACCGCCCATTGCGCGTTCTGGTTGTGCAGCAATAAGTGAAGGATGGGAACCAGTGAATGTGCCAGGATTTCTCTGCAAGTATTTTGCTGAGTCGATGGCATTTAGAAAGTCAGCATATTGTTGTTGGCTTGCTTCATATTTCATGAGCCAAAATGCGTTATAGCCTTTCGGATATGCGGCAGGAATTGGTCCGCTATTATCACCGCCGCCAGAGTAAACACCAGCACCTGTGTTGTTTGTATAATATAAATATCCGTTGCTAGCGCCAACATTTATAGCACTATTGCTACTGATAGTGTATTGGTATTGCGCAACACCACTCGTTCCATAAGTAGAAAACACATTAAACTGAGTACTTGAGCCATCGCCCACTGTAAATGTGCCCGCAGGAATGTATACCATTTCAATAGCATACACATTAATATCCACGCTATCTGCATCCAACACACCATCTGCGCCGTAATTCCACCTAATACTATTTGCTGCAAAAGAAATATTGCCAATACCATCAGCATCTCTGTAAATCCAAATACCCTTGCCGTCGCTACTAGTACGAATTGTGGCACCTGCTGCACTTGTATGCCCACAAGCAAGTGCATCGCCTGGTGCAGCATAATTAATTGAGGCATGTCGCCAATCGCTTGTTCCTTTTTTGCGCCACTTTACAAAAATCCAAGCACCATCGTAGTTGCTTTCGTTGGTGCTAGTACGCCAACTGTTGTCCCAGTTAACATCAAAGTTAACTAAGGTAAAATGTGATGCCGTGTTTTGGCCACTTAGGCTAACGTTAGCAATTTGGATATTGTTTGCCATACTAGCCATACTAGTTAAAAGCAAACAACATGTGGCAATTAAGTACCATTTTCTCATAATAATTATTGTTTATTTATTTGAGAACAAAAGTAGAGTCGTATCCAAGTGGCAACAATACTCGCAATTGAGTATTCTTAAAACTTGCATATACAGACACTGTAATATGCTGGTTTTACAGCACCTTACGCCTTCTTCGCTAATGGCTTTGGTGCTTTGGGCTTCCTAAATCTGCTTAAGAAGTTTATCTTAGTCGGCTTAGGATCATTGCCACGAATAAATGCATCTAGCATTACTGGTACTAATATCAAGGTAAGGAAGGTTGCAAAGCTAAGGCCAAAGATCATCGTCCAACTTAAAGGTCCCCAGAAAGCAACACTGTCACCACCAAAGAAAAGGTTTGGATTGCCCGTTGCAAACAATTTTGCAAAGTCTATATTCAAACCTACAGCCAATGGCACAAGGCCCAACATGGTTGCTGTGGCGGTAAGCAATACTGGTGTCATACGTGTACGACCTGCTTCTAACACAGCATTGCGCACACTATAACCTTCTGCAAGCTTTACATCAAAGAACTCCACAAGTAAGATACCGTTACGTACCACAATACCTGCCAACGCAACAATACCGATGCCAGTCATTATAATACTCATTTCCATTTTTGTAAATGCAAACCCTAGCAATACACCAATTATACTTAATAGAATTTCACTTAAAATAATAAGCATACGTTTCAAGCTATTAAACTGTATCATTAGCAACAACACAATCAAAAGAATACTAATGCCCATCGCAGTACCTAAGAATATGCCAGTTTCTTTTTGCTCTTCTTGCTCACCACCCATTCTTATATTGATGCCGCTAGGTGCCTTGTACTCTTTGAGCACATTTTCAACTTGTGCCACAACTTCATTGGGATTGTACTCGCTCAGTACATTACTACTCAAAGTAATAATGCGTTTCTCGTCCTTACGCTTAATGCCACCAAATGTATTGGAGTATTCGATGGTACCAAAACTACTGATAGGCACATTACGCACCATACCACCCATGCCAAAGTCGCGATAAGTAACTTGCAGGTTGCGCAGTAAATCAATATTATTACGCTGCTCTTTTTTAAGACGCACCATAATTGGGTAATCGTCGTTCGCATCTTTGAATCTACTTACTTCCATACCAAACATAGCAGTGCGTAAGTCTTGCGTGATTTGTCCGGTACTAATACCCTCTGTGCTAATACGTGTTCTATCAATCTTGAATTGAAGTTCTGGTTTATTGGCTTGGAAATCGCTTTTCAACTCTTCTACACCTGCCACTTGCGCATTATCTATGTAGCGCTTCAAGGATTTACTCGCAGCAATAAGGTCTTCAAGCTTTTCGCCAGTGAGCTCAATTAAAATTGGCTTAGCTGTTGGCGGGCCACCACGTTCTTTGTCTACCGTAACTTTTGCCCCAGGAATTTCTTTTACATTACTTCTAATTTTATCTAACAGCGCTTGTGTACTTTTACCATTACGCTCTGCAAATTTTACAAAGCTCACCGTAATCTTACCGCGGTTACCAAACTCCCCTACTTCCCCACTTTGCTGATCTGTTGCACCAACTTTTACATTGCTGATTACAGATTTTACTAAAGGATTCAATCTGCCTTTACCAAGATCTATATCTAAGGCTTGGTAAACTTTATTTTCTAAGCGTTGTAGTACTTCATTTGTTTTTGCTTCTTCTGTACCCTCTGGCAAGCTTAGATATACATAAGCAAAATTGGGTTCGCTTTCTGGGAAGAATACCACTTTTGGAGAACGTACTGCAAACAATGCGAACGACCCAATTAAAAGCCCAATGGTTACCATTGCAACAGTCTTTTTGTGATTAAGTGCCCAAGTAAGTAATCGCAAATAGCCCCTAATGACAGATGGCCATACTCTTGTTTGGAATACACGAATGCCATGCGAAAACACGTACTTATTAAGCAAGTAAAGCACAACCATTACTAACATAAAGTTGCCAAAGCCCGGCGCTTGCTTCACATGTCCAATTATGGCTAAAGCTGCAAACACAACCATAGCAATAGTATCTCCTTTGTCCCATACAATTTTTGATGCTTTGCCAGTATGGTGATGGTCTTCTTTTTTCATAAAGCTTACCGCAAACACTGGATTAAACACGTAGGCCACCACCAAGGATGCTAATAATGCAATAATCAAAGTGACCGGTAGGAAGAACATAAACTCGCCAATGGTACCTTTCCAAAAAGCCAATGGAATAAATGGCATCAAGGTTGTAATTGTACCCGTTAGTACAGGCCAAAACACTTCACTCGTTGCTTTTTTGGTTGCCTCATACACGCTTAGATCTTCGTCGTGTAGAATTCGGTGCGCGTTTTCTATTACTACCACAGCATCGTCTACCACAATACCTAATGCAAGCAGAAATGCAAACAATACAATCATGTTAAGTGTAAAACCAATGCCACTTAATACCATAAACGCAATGGCACAACTTAGTGGTACACTCAATCCCACAAAAATGGCATTCGTTGTACCCATAAAGAACATCAGAATAACTACCACAAGGATAAAGCCAATGATAATGGTGTTGATTAAGTCGTGTAAGGTTGTACGCGTGGCATCTGCCTGCTCACCAGTAATAACAACATCTAGATTGGAAGGCAAGTCAGCCTTGGTCATTTCATTGACAATGGCATAGATTTTATCTGTCGCTTCAATTAAGTTCTGTCCGCCAGCTTTAATAATATTGAGCGTGATTACGTTCTTACCATTCAATCGTGCATAGCTTTCTTGGTCTTTGTAAGTGTCTTTTACTTCAGCAATATCCTTTAGAATAATTTCAGCACCAAATGGATTCTTAATAACCACATTAGCGATATCGTCGGCACTTGCAAAGGTTTGTTTAATACTTAAGATTCGTTGCTCGCCATCTACAGCTACTTGTCCTGGTGTAGCTTCAATATTTTCGTAGGCAATAGCACCTTGTATATCTCTAAAGCTCAACTGTGCTGCTTGCATTTTATACAAGTCCACATTTACTTGTATTTCGCGATCAAGGCCACCCACTACTTCTACACGCTTTACTTCCTTGAGGCTTTCAATACGCTCTTTAATTTTATCGGAATAATTTTCTAGTCGTGCAAAATCGTAGTTGCCACTGATGTTCACATACATGATTGGCAATTCACTCACATCAATCTCCTTTACAGTAGGATCCTGCGGTAAACCTTTAGGCAAGCCATTGGGATCGGCCTTTGCCTTATCAACCGCATCTTGCACATCGAGTTTGGCTTTTGGAATTTTTACATCTGTATTGAACTCTGCAATGATTACACTAAAGTCTTGGAAAGAATTACTCGTTACTTTTTTGATGCCACTCAAATTCTTCAATTGTTTTTCAAGCGGCTTCGTCACTAAGTTCTCCATATTGGCTGGCGATGTACCTGGGTAAACCGTTTGCACAATAATTTGCGGAAACTTAATTTCTGGAAACTGTTCTTTGGCAAGATTATTATAGGCGAGATAGCCAAATAAGCACAACAGCACTGTAATAACATACATTGCCCTGCGATTGCTAATTGGCCATACACTTGGATTAAAACTCATTTAGTTACTTTTTTATAGTATTAAAAACTAGTTAGCGGTTTGTATTTCTATATTGTCGCCTTCATTCAAATCGGCATAGCCATTGATGATGACTTGCTCACCCAAATTGAGGCCACTTGTAATTTCTACTTTGCCCATATAGGTTTCACCAATCGTTACAGGCTTCAGTTTTGCTTTACCATCTACATCTGCAACAAACACATAATCGGCGCCGTTTACTTTTTGAATAAGGCCAGCACTAAGTACAAAAGCTCTGTCGTTGCGATAACCAACAACACGCGCTTTTACAACCATATTTGGTCTAATTCTAGAATTATTTACAATTGGAATTTCTGCTGTAAATGTGCGCGTAACTGGATCAATTACTTTTGTAACATAACCTACACGTGTAATCACAGTATCATTAAGATCTGGGAAGATTAGCATCACTTGATCGCCACCATTAACGCGTGAACCATAGTTTTCGGCGATATTAGCTTTTGCCTTAAGGTTGCTAGTACTTACAATACGAATGCCAATTGGCATACCGGGAGCAACTGCGCTGCCACTCTTAATGTCTACTGCATCTACAACACCGCTAATTGGCGCAGTAATATTGTACATACTTTTTTGAGTACCTAAAGTTTTGCGCTTGCGTATCAAAGCATCATAGTTATTCTTAGCTGCAAGCAACTGCACTTCTGTACCAATCTCTTGATCCCATAGGCGCTTCTGCTTGTCGTACATTGTTTTAGCAAAAGCAATTTGCTGGTCTAGTTCTGCCATGCCATCTTGTAACACGTTTGCTCTTAGTGTTGCCACTACTTGTCCTTTGTTGACATAAGAACCTGTATGCACCAACACATTTTGAATTACACCTGGCACCTCTGGGCTAGCCACCATATTATTGTCGGCATCTACTTTGCCTTGTACATCTATATAATTGATGAAAGTACTTGGCGTCATACTAAGTACCTCCACAGGTATGCGCTTTACGCTATCTTTCTTACCAACTTTTGCCTCTAGTGCTGCTATTTCGTCCTTCTTCTTTTGCAACTCGTCCTTCAATTTGGCAAGTTGTACTTCTGGCTTCTCTTCGGTTTTTTTACCTGCACCACCACATGCACTAAGTGCGATAATAATTGTGGCTATTGCTATTAAACTTCTCATTATAACGGTTTGATATTTGTGTTTTACTAGTAATTATTATTTTAAATCTCCCAATGCTTTCTGATAGTCGATGTAGGCATTGATAACATCGAAGGTTGCGCCCAGCACATTAGTTTGCGCATCTTTAAGAGCAGTTTGTGCTTGTAATACTTCTATACTACTGCCAAGCCCTTCTTTGTATTTCTTTTGTGCCACGTTATAAACCTTTTGCGCTAGCTCAACATTGTTTTGCTGATTGTCTAAAGCAATTAAACTATTTGTCAACTGCGTTTTGCTATTGCTATATTCTAGCGAAATAGCCTGCTGCACAGTTTCCATATCATTGCGCAATTTCTTTAAAGACACTTGACCTTGCTCTACTTTAAGTTTGCGGCTACCACCGTCGTACACCGGCACTTGTACACTAACGCCAACAAGCATCTGCGGGAAGTAACTGTAGGTAAATAAATCGCCAATGCTTTTTGTACTACTACCTAAGCCGGCATTACCAAAAGCAACTACTGTTGGCAGGCGGCTTTGTTGGTAGCGTTTGATGTCTAGCTGCTGTAATGTCGCTGCTTTTCTTAACTGCTGAATTTCTATGCGATTATTAAAATCTAAATCGCTGTTCAAAGCATCACGACGAATATTGTTGATGTCTAAGGTATCTGTTAGCATTAGTCCTTCTGTAAGCGGCATACCCATTTGGAACTTGAGTAATTGGTAGCTCAATGCGATTAGGTTTTCAACCTTGTTCTTTTCAACCATTAAATTATTGCGCTGCACCATCAAGCGGTCAGCATCTATTTTTTCTGCAAAACCTTCTTTATAAAGTTTGCTTGTCATATCGTAGAACGAATTAACCAAGGCTATATTATCGTCAAAGAGCGCCATTCTTTTTTGCGCAATCAACACTTGATAGTAGGCCTTTGTAACGTCATAACGTGTTTGAATTAAACTACGATCAGTAGTAATGCGTGTTAATTCTTCTAAGCCTTCGCGGGCTTCTAAGGCTACGAATAAACTAGGGTCAAATAAAATTTGCGTTGCACTAAGTGTACAACTCACATTGTATGGTAGGGCAAATTGCAACTCGTTATATCGCTGGCCATCTACCGCTGCTTTAAATTGCTGTAAAATTACCTGATCAATTGCCTCTGGCTTTAAGTAAGGAGCTGGCGAACTAAAGCTACCAAATACGCTAGCGTCGCTGCGACTCTTTGGCACAATAACAAAGCCGCTAGCACTGCCGCTAAAACTAACTTGTGGCTTGGCGATTGTTGCAATTTCGCTATTCTTCAAGCGTTGAAGCGTCTCGTCGAAACGCAAGCTCTTGATACTGGTTTTATTGTCTATTGCATACTGTACGCAATCTTCTATGCTCATTTGTGTAACTTGTTGTGCTTGGCTAGCTGTAGCGCAGCACAAAAGAACAGTTATTAAAATTAGTTTATTCATAAATGGTATTGACTTGCTTTTTTCTCTTTATTTGGTTGATATACTTTTCTATCAGTTGGTGTCCTTCTATTGTACTAATGCTATATAAAAATAATTTGATTGACTCTAGTTGTGCCTTTACAAAATCAAATTGCTTTGTAACTGTAGGATGTTGAATTAAGAATACAATCTGCTCCATACGCAGCCATGCTGTAAATTCTATATCAATATCCTTACGATACAAGCCTTCCTTAACACCGCGCTTTAAGTTGGCTAGAATTAAGTTCTTTTGACCATTCATATGCTTACGAAATTCTAGGAAAGCCTCAGGATAATAACGTTGTAAATCACTGACGCAATTGGCATTCATGGCGCTAAGCATCTCTTGCATAGTCTTCATCACAAGAATTATTTCGTGCACCGCATTTTCGCTAACACCACAAAAGTGCTCGTGTAGTTTATCAAGCTTTTGTTCGTGACAATGGATGCATACTTTTATAATGGCATCTTTGTCTGGAAATTGCTCGTAAAGGGTTTTTTTACTAATGCCAGACTCGCGGGCGATGTCGTCCACGGTAACGCTCTTAAAGCCGTGACGCAGAAATAAATGTAATGCGTGTTCCGTAATATGTTGTTGGCTTACTGTCACCGACGGCAAAACTATAAAAACTTTTATTACTCAAAAAGTTTCCAATGTATATTTAATTTCTATATATCATTTACAACTATCCCATAAAGTCAACAAATACGGCTATCTTAGCTCGGTAATGCTTTTACTTAGCAACAAAAATCAGCTTAATTGGCTGCTGTGGGTAGTAGCAATACTTGCGGCGGCCATCGGAAAATACCACCACGAGTTGTGGTTGGACGAGTGCCACGTAATTGGCATTGTACGCGAAAGCAACTCACTGGCAGAACTTTGGCGCAATAAAGCTTGCGACGGACACCCTATTTTGTACTACTTAATATTCTACCCTTTTCGGCATATTGGCAATCAAGTACTGGTAAGCATTATACTCCATATGTTGATGGTTGCATGGATGTACTACCTGTTGCTAATAAGGTGTAAACTACCACTCTACCTCAACCTATTGCTTGTATGTAGCGTAGTTTTGATGTATGAGTATAGTGTAATTAATAGACCCTATGTTTTGTTTGCTAGCGTCATGCTTTATACTGCTATTGCCTTGCGCGATAAGACGATGTCTATTGCAAAGCTTATATTTTGCGTAACAGTACTGTGTCAACTGGTAGTATATGGTGCACCAATCAGCGCCGCCTTTTGCATTTATTTCTATTTGACAAATAGAAACAACTTGAAGTTTGTTCCACTAGCTATGCTAGGTCTCGCTGTTGCATTCAACTTTGTGCTACTCTATGCCAGTATAGATCTACCAGCAGACAGCATGACGCATTGGCTTAAACCAAAACGCGGCCCGGCTACATGGACTTTACAAGGTGTAGCTACGTATTTTCACTATGGTTATTTTGCTCTGCACAATTGGGGCAGTACCAAATGGAATGACACACGCACTGTTAACCTCACACTCTCTACAGTGTTTATGTTAATTATACTTCTCTATTGTATTATTACGACACAAAACAACAAAGTGAGGCTTTTTTATGTGCTTGCTACAGTTGGGCTTATGATTCTCAATTTAGAAGCAGACCTCATGACGCTGCGCCATATGAGTTTCTACTTTATGGTTTACTTATGTGCATATATTTTACTTTCCGAGCAAAGTAAGGAATTCAAATTCTTAAATTTTTCCATGCCACTTCACTTTATATTGCTGCCATTCCTTGCAACTCAAGCTGTGTACGGCATACACTACTATGCAACAGACTTGCGCACTAATTTTAGTTTAGCAAAAAATATGACAGCCTTGCTTGTACAAGATGGGCATACGCGGCACGCTATTGCCGGGCATGGCGACATGAGTATTGGCGCACCTAGCACATACTTACAAAAAAAGATTTACAACATACGCACAAACGAACTCGCTTATACAAGTCGCTGGGACAAATTTCGAAGCCTAGGCCCTGAAGCGCAAGATACTTTAGATTTAATGCGAGAGTGTAATTTGCTATTGGCCAAACACGACACGCTTATTCTTATTGTAGACGATGATATGCATTTAAGTTCGCATAGAAAGATGTTAGATTCACTTACAAAAAATACTGCCATTACTGGCGTGCAAAAAATGCCTGAATTTTTAGGCGCAATGATGCCAAGAGAACAGTTTTATTTGTACAAACTGTACAGTTTGGGCAATAAATAATTACTTAACTATTATCTTTCTAGTAAGTGGAAAATGATATGCCACTTGCCAGTCAATATAGTCTGCTACACTGCCATTACTCTTCAGAGTAAATCCACTATATAAACCGTGCAATACATGTTTCGATTTATATGCAAACGGATGGTACATTACACCGAAGCGTTGATAAAAAGGTTTAATGCGAAAAGCTTCATTGTTGAGATATACACCTATCTGCAAGGGAATACTAAACTTACCTAGCATAATTTCGTTGCCCACAACAAAGCTTGTAAACGAAGATTGCCATCGCAGATTCGTGACGTCCTGATTATAAAGTTGAATAAAATAATTGAGCTTAGTACTGTACTCATAATCGAAGCCGCAATACAACTTGTGTTTCTGTCTTAGCTTGTAACTCAACAAAACAGCACCATAGTAAAATGGTAGCAGTGGCCCGTTACCGTAACCGTACTCCGCAGCACTAATTGCCGCACGTACATCAATACCCCAACTACTTTTACGACGAACAAAACTTTCGCCACTTGGAACAGCTTCGCTAATTGCGTAGCGTGCGCCAGCATACACACCTACAAGATTTACACCTAAGTTCGGTTTACGAATAGCGCCATTACTTACATGGTTTAAGCTACCGCCAGCAAACAATTGTGTTCTTGCATTAGGCGAGTATTGAATAGCCACTGCTAGTTGTCCAAACATATTAAGCCTGCTACCGAGGTAATTGGCAAATGTATCGCCTATACTAGTGCGTTGCCAGAACTGTGTCGCCATGGCAGGGCCCGCAGCCAAACGTGTCGTGAGTTTCCATTGGCGATACTTGACAATATCGTACTGAATGCATGGTGCAATAACGTACGTACTGCCAATAATTGAATCTCGATACAAGTTTGCAACACCAAGCAAGCCTACCATTGGCTTACCAAAAGCTTGCTGCCAATAGCGTGTGCCCTGCGTTTGCTTCAAATACTGCAACTCAAAGCTGATGCTATGCGGTGGCGGATCGTAATTAATTTTACTCGTATGTTTAGCAATTTTACCACTTGTTGTTGCAAGACCAACAAAGGTTTGAGCAACCACAGAATGGCATGCCAACAAAAAAATAGTGGTGTATATTGTGTTACTAAACAAGCGCATGGCTAACGTTTACATTTCAAAAATAGGTTAAACTTTGCACTATGCGCAAAACCGCACGTCGGCTACTCACCTACTTTCTCCAAGGCGTACTTGTAGTAGCACCTGTTGCAATTACTATCTACCTTGTGATATGGATGTTTACTTCCATAGACGATCTCTTGCCAATTTTTACGAGAAAAGATTCAATTGGTAGAATTGTACCAAATAATCGAGGCTTAGGCGTTGCAATTATTTTGGCTGCACTAACCATTATTGGCTATCTCAGTAGCAATTTCATTACAGGCCGCATGTTTAAGTTTTTTGACAACATGCTAGAGCGTGTACCAGGCATTAAAGTTGTTTATAGTACTATTAGAGATTTTTTTGAAGCCTTTGCTGGCAACAAACGTAAGTTCACAAAACCAGTATTGGTATTACTACGTCGCGATCCTGAGCTATGGCAAATAGGTTTTATTACACAAGAAGAATTAAGTAAAATTACCGACCAAGATTTAATAAGTGTGTATATGCCACATAGCTATGCGGTTAGCGGATTTACCTTATTGGTGCGCCGCGACAATGTGCGACCTATAGAAGGTATTGAACCTGCAAGCGCCATGAAGATGGCTATCAGTGGTGGTGTAGCAGGCTACGATGACGAAGATGAGTTACACGAAGAAGAAGGCGAAATGCCTACGATTAAACGTAATTAATCAAACTTCATCAACGCTGATTCAAGCTAAGCCATTGCGGCGCTAATTACTTCTGCATAATGTGCAAAAAGTCTTGCGCGGTCTTTGTCGCCTGTTTCAGAAATTAACACGCTACGTTGCTTCTGCTTATTCATCCATGTAATGGTTTGCTCAACAAAAGCGGCATCAGTTGTATTAAAGAAATTAAGCGTTTGATATGGCATGTAAAATATTTTATGCGCACCAAGATCAAAGATTACTGAGTTATCCAAAATTAGAATCTCATTCAAATACATACTAAACTTGCCTTTGCCTTGTTTGGTGCCACTTTCGCAACTTGCTTCTAAATTGCTTAGGTAGTGTTGCATTGCTTGTAAAACACGCTGCGCATTGTCTTTACTCATCAAACCGCAATCTCTGCAATACTGCACTTGATGTATAGTGCTGTTGATGGTTTCAAAATTCCAAATTTCACTGCTTGGATTAATCGTATAAATATCGTACAGGTCTAATGCTTGCTTAGTTACTTCACTAGGCAACCAATCCATTTCAAACTTTTGCTTTTGGCCGCCTTTGCTGAATAATACAAGATACCAAAAGTATAGTTTGAAGGACACCAATTCTTTGTTGGCAAAAAAAGCAAACAGTGGCAAGTCTTTAGCAGCATAATACATTTGCACAATACCAGCTTTGTCTACCATTGTAAAATCTTTATGCAATTTCGCCACGTAAGCAGCAACAGTAGATACAGCATTATCGTCAACCTTGTCAATAAGTTGTCGTGTGTTAAACTGAATAAAACCTGTTTCTAGTTTATATAAGGCATCTAAACTCAAGCCCAAATGCTGAGCTAGTATGGTAGCTTCATGCAATAAGAAATCAGTTTCCCCGCGCAGTCGACGATACAAACTGTCGGCACTACAATGCAATACTTCAGTAAGTTTTGCAACACTTGTAGATTTTTGCTCTATTCGACTATTGATAACAATAGCCAAAGGGCTCATTTGGGGACCTGCATTTTTCATATACTAAGAAGCACTTAGATTTTCGTATACAATAGCTGCACCTTGCCCTACGCCAATACACATGCTAGCCACACCATAGCGTACATTACGACGTTTCATTTCGTGTAATAAAGTTGTACTGATACGAGCACCGCTGCATCCTAGTGGATGCCCAAGTGCAATAGCACCGCCATTAACGTTCACAATATCTGGATTTAAGCCAAGTTCTCGTACACAAGCTAAACTCTGACTTGCAAAAGCTTCATTTAGCTCCACCAAACCAAGCTCAGCTTCGCCAATACCTGCACGTTGAAGTGCCTTTCTAATAGCAGGTACAGGGCCAATACCCATGATGCTAGGATCTACGCCCGCAATTGCCATACTCTTAACGATAGCAATTGGCTTTAGATTAAATTGCTTTACAGCTTCTTCACTCGCAAGCAATACCGCACTTGCACCGTCGTTGATGCCACTGCTATTACCTGCTGTTACACTGCCTTCTTTAGCAAATGCAGGCTTTAGTTCAGCCAATTTTTCTATTGGGCTTAAACGTGGATGTTCGTCTTTGTCAAAAACATTTACTTTACCCTTACCTAGTTGTACTTCAACCGGCACAAGTTCGTCGGCAAACTTATTAGCCGCGTGGGCAGCTTCGTATTTACTTTGGCTTGCAAATGCAAATGCATCCTGATCTGCTCTACTTATATTGTATTGCTTGGCTACATTTTCTGCTGTTTCGCCCATACTATATGGATGATGCAATGCGCTCAAAGCAGGATTGGTAAAACGCCAACCCAATGTTGTATCAAAAATTTGTGGTGCTCTTCCAAAGGCTGCGTCACTCTTTGGCATGACAAAAGGTGCGCGTGTCATGCTTTCTGCACCCCCTGCAATGTATAACATACCCTCGTTACACATAATAGCGCGAGAAGCATCCATGATGGCTTGCAAACCACTAGCGCATAAACGATTGACCGTATTGCCACCAACGCTTACTGGTAAGCCTGCCAGCAAAGCGCTCATGCGCGCCACATCGCGATTGTCTTCACCGCTTTGATTAGCAGCACCAGCTATTACATCTTCAATTGCATTGACATCTATGCTAGTATTGCGAGCAACAAGTGCCTTGATACATATGGCGAGCAAATCGTCTGGCCTTACAGTAGCTAAAGCGCCGCCGTATTTGCCAATAGGTGTACGAACAGCATCAATTACATAAGCATGGTTCATGGCCGTAAAGATAGGAAGAATGTACGGATAGATTGTTCACTGGTGTGATAATGGACAAGGGACAATTGAAAATGGATAATGTGTCAATCCCTAAAAATACACGGTTTGACAAAGCACGCGATCAACAATATAGCAATTCAACAATCGACAACCAGCAATCAACCATTCAGCAATTGATAGTGGAAAATGTGTGTCTAGTTCTAAAAAATGAATAGTTCGGCAAATCAACAATTCAGCAATATAACAATTTAGCAATTCAACAATCGACAACTAGCAATCAACCATTCAACTATCAACAACCAGCCATTCAGCAACCAACAATTGCAACAGCCCTTTGCGACTTTGGATCTGTAGGGATGTGCATCCCGCCATAGCGGGACAACGATTAAACAATCAAACTATTCCCTCAACATCACCTAATCAAACAAGCTAGCCACAGGATAATCCAATCTAAAGCTTTTGCGATGCCAAGTGCAAGCGCCATGCTTGGCAATAGCTAATCTGTGTTTTGCCGTTGGATAACCTTTATTATTTTGCCAATCATACGCAGGGAATTTCTTATGCAAGTTTAGCATAAAATCGTCGCGATAGGTTTTAGCCAAAATACTAGCAGCTGCAATATTTGCATAAATGCCATCACCTTTGATAACGGTTTTATGTGGCACCTGCTTATACTTGGTAAAGCGATTGCCATCTACAACTATAAACTCTGGTGGAACGTGCAACTTTGCCAAGGCCAAGTGCATAGCTCGGATACTTGCTCTAAGAATATTTATCTTATCAATTTCCGTATGCGATACTTTAGCCACAGCAAATGCCACAGCTTCTTGCTCTATTACCTTTCGCAATGCATAGCGATCGTTTTCACTTAGTTGCTTGCTATCGTTGAGCAATGAATTGCTAAAGTCTTGCGGCAATATCACAGCCGCTGCAAAAACAGGCCCAGCAAGGCAGCCTCGACCTGCTTCGTCGCAGCCAGCTTCTATAAATTGATCTTGATAATATGCCTGTAGCACGAGTACACAAATTTAGGCACTGGCATCCACGCTATCGAGTGAATCGCGTGTATTTTTTTGCACTGCAACCGCACCAAACATGGACAAGATAAACGCAAATGCATAAAACCCTTTTTCACTTGGCAACATCGTAGCGTTCCACAAGCCAATAACGAGTAAGCACAAAGTAAGGCCGGTTGCAAACCAACTAATGCCAAGGTATAAATCAGTGACCTTAATTTTTTCTAATCTGTCGCGCACAGCTTTTTGCAAGGACACCACGGCAAATAAGCCAAACATTAGCACGGTGAAATAATAGCCCTTTTCGTTGAGGGCAAGATCACTGCGCCATAAACCGACAATAAAGCCGATAGTGCCAATAGCCAGCGCAAGCCAAGATGCGCCAATAAATGCTGCTGATGGTTTTCTGTAAATATTGTTCATAATGATATCAGTACTTTTTAATTGCACAAACTATGCAAATGCAGTACATGCCAAAAGTAGAGGCCTATAAAGCGGGTTGCTTTACCGCTCATCACAGTTCAGTTTTTTTTAGTAAAACTTTTGGCTAATTATAACACTTATGCAAATCATCTGACAACAATTTAAGTATGCCTACTTTTGCAGCATACAACGGGGTGTTCAATAGCCGCTATTGATCTGAGATTATACCCGAGAACCTGGGCAGGTAATGCTGCCAAGGAAGCGACAATTTTTTCGCTGTATCTCGCAGGCTGTGGCCACTCCGTAAAAATTATTGTAACAAATGAAGCAAAGCATTTTTAGCTTGTTTCTTGTTTGTACAACAGCATTGGCAGTTGGTCAAACAAGCGATAGCATCAATACAAAAGCGCTAACACCACTTAGCATTAGCGCTACGCGTGCATCGAGCAATGCACCATTTACAAATACCGAACTTAATAAAAGTGGTATTGCTAAACTCAATAATGGCAGCGACTTACCCATTATGCTCAATGGCATCACTAACCTTGTAAGCAATAGCGATGCTGGCGCTGGCGTTGGCTATACAGCCTTGCGTTTACGCGGCAACGATATTACTCGAATTAATGTTACTATCAATGGCGTACCTGTCAACGATGCCGAAGGGCAAGGTGTATTTTTTGTAAATTTTGGCGACATAGCCAGCAGTGCACAAAGTATACAGGTGCAACGTGGTGTGGGTAGCAGTACAAATGGACCGGGTGCTTTTGCTGGCAGTATTAGTCTTAATACATTAGATCTCAGCAAAAAGCGAGGTGCTACTATTATGCTTGATGCAAGTAGCTTTAGTACTTTACGTAGTACAATTAAATTGTATAGCGGTGAAACAAAAAGTGGTTTAAACTTCAGTGCAAGGTTAAGCAGAATTAGCAGTGATGGTTATATAGATCGAGCTTCGTCGCGGTTACTTAGCGGACAGTTTACCGCACAATATACTATTAACAGAAAAACCAATGCCACCTTCAACTATATGCGCGGCAGAGAGCGTACTTATCAAAGTTGGAATGGCATTAGCGCAGCCTTGATAGACTCTGTACGTACTTTTAATGCACTTGGGCAAAA
This sequence comes from Bacteroidota bacterium, assembly GCA_046049675.1. Classification (GTDB taxonomy): domain Bacteria; phylum Bacteroidota; class Bacteroidia; order Chitinophagales; family Chitinophagaceae; genus CAIXQW01. The sequence goes on from JBJORA010000004.1 coordinate 75,557, forward strand.
AAGTGATGGAACGTTTTACAACAATCAAACGGATAATTATGGCCAAGATTATTTGCAACTTTTCTTAAATCGTACGCTCAGCAAGTCTACTACACTAGCTATTACGCCGTACCTAACACTTGGCAAAGGCTATTACGAAGAATGGCGCAATAGCGACAACTTACAACGATACGGCATTGCTCCGATTATTGAAGGCACTGACACGTTTACAGAGAGAGATCTTGTAAGACAGCTGTGGCTTAATAATGTGCTAACTGGTGTGAATGCAAATCTTGCTATTACTAAACAACAATATGAACTTATTGCAGGTATTAATGCGAGTTCTTATAATGGCAAACACTTTGGTGAGATTGTTCAAGTTGATGGGAAAGCTTTTAACCAAAGATGGTATGACTTAAAGGCATTAAAAAATGAAGCGAGTGCTTTTACGAAAATGCAATACAAACTCAAACAAGTGAATTTATTTGCTGAATTGCAAGGAAGGGTTGTGCAATACAATATAGATGGCTTTAGAAATAATCCAAACATCATTCTAAGGCAGCAATGGGCATTCTTTAATCCTAAACTTGGTGCAAATTTTGCGTATGGGCAAAGAAAGCTTAGGGGCACTGCTTATGCATCTTTTGCCATCGCTAATAAAGAACCCAATCGCGATGATCTAGAAGCAAGCCCAACTGCAGCACCAATGCCAGAGCGTTTGTATAATATTGAAATCGGCAACAAACTATACTACAAAAAACTGGCAGCACAGGTCAATGTGTACTACATGGCATACGAGAACCAACTCATACTAACTGGCAAAATCAACGACGTTGGTGCCTACACACGCGTCAATACACCAAATAGTTATCGTGCTGGCATAGAAGCAGAACTTAGCGCAAAGCCAAGTAAGTGGTTTACTGTTGGCGGAAACATTGCTTACAGCGACAACAAAATTGCACGTTATACAGAGTATGTTGACGATTACGACAACGGTATACAAATAGAACAAGTTTATACTAATACAGACATTGCATTTTCGCCTAATATCGTTGCAGCGCTAAATGCTACTGCTGTACCGATCCAGCGACTGCCAAATCTAAATATCAATGCAACTTGGAAATATGTGGGCGAACAATATTTAGACAATACACAAAACAAGGCGCGCAGCCTTGATGCATGGCAGCACACTGATTTGCGTTGCAGTTATACGCATCAGTTCAAGCAAATGCGCAGTATTCAGTTTAATGCAAGCGTATTTAATTTGACCAATACCTTGTTCAACGCAAATGGCTATACATTTTCATATAACTATGGTGGCGTAGTAACTACAGAAAATTATTTGTTTCCGCAGGCAGGGCGACGATATGGTTTAGGTTGCGTTGTGCAACTATAAATTATTGCTGCACCATTGCCACGCAAGTTTCTGCAACTATTGGTGCAATTGCTACGCCCATACCACCGCATCTAACAGCGCAAAAAACACTATTGCCAAGATGCTCTATGATAGCTTGCTTTTTATTGCCAAAAGCCATTATACCACTCCAAGTATAGTCAACTTCAAAGGCGGTATTTGGTAGAATATCGTTTTGTAATTGTGTAAGCAATTCATTTTGCACTAAGCTTGTTGTGTCAAAATCAGTAGTTGCCTCAGCGCTAAAATCCAAATTGCGACCACCGCCAAAAAGCACACGACCATATAACTCACGACAATAAAAGTAGCCTTCATTCATATGGTATATACCCTGCAAGCGCAAGCCATCAATAGGCTTTGTAACCAATACCTGCCCTCTGCCTGGTGTGAGGTCTATATTTGGCAGAAGAGTTTTTGCAAATGCATTGGTTGCGATAAACACATTATCGCAGCTAAAATCAAATGCGTTGTTGTGTGCTACGCAATGCAGCAATTTCTTTGCAGTACTATCATCTATAGATTGCACCTGTGAGCCAAACTTAATGTGTACACCTTGCTGTAAACACAAATCTTGTAAAGCCAAAACTAGTTTGCCAGTATCAAGCGCTGCTTCTGTATGGTGCTTCACTGCCGCTTTGAAAGTGTTTACATTCATACCAGCATTACCAATAGCAATATCGTCTTGCTCAAATGCATCACGACCAATAATACTATGCAATAGCTCGTTGAGGTAAGGCAGTTTATCTAGTGCATATAAAGCATCGCCACTTAGCAATTCGTGGCTACCACTATCCGTGTAGCCGATTGCTGCGTCGCCAAGTAAATTACGCGTATAATTGAGGCCGCGAAAACGCATTTCAAATAATTGCTGCATTGCCTCTTCGCCATTGGCATCAATATCAGCAAGTAATTCTGTAGGACTACCAGTGCATGCAAATCCTGCATTTTTTGTACTTGCACCTTCTGGCAATAAGCCTCGTTCAAGCACCAATATACTTTGCTCGGGAAATTTTTTACGCAGTTGCAAAGCGATATGCATACCTACAAAGCCACAACCAATCACGATATGATTGTAGTGTGTAAGGCTTTGCTTTTCCCAAAATGAAAGGTTCATGCTTTTACTTGATTGGCAGCAGCAAAACTAAGGGTATTGGCTGTTGTATCTACAAGAAACCTAGAAATTTCAACGTAAATGGAAGAAAACCAATGCACTTAGTATTTGTTAAATGACAAAATCAAAACCGATTTTACTTATTAATATGCTAACTTTATTTAGAAATGCTACAATACCAGGAAAGTACGAAAAGGTATAGTAGTTTTCAATGACAATGAATTCCAAGGCATATTGCATAAAACGCTTAAGTGTATGGATAGTGCTTTTATCGTGTGCAATGCAAATGCATGTGTGCTTCGCGCAAGCACCAAATGCCGTAAGTGTAACGCGGCTTTTGGATTCCACTGATGATTGGTGCTGTGTAGATGTTTTGGTCAATAACAACAAGACTAAAATGCTGTCAACAAACTTTAAGGGCAAAATTAGCTTGAACGACATGATAAGCTATGTAGGCGATACTATGCATATTAATACATTGCTGGCGATGTATGACTATGAAAATCAGTTAAAGTGGCACACTACCGTTAACTGTTTTGCACCAAACTATGCCTGGGCACAAAGTCGTAGCACATCTGACGGTGGCGCTTTAGTCGTTGTTAATTACGAAGATTCTTTAGAAATTTTTGGCATTGACACTATTGTATCAAGA
>JBJORA010000005.1:0-15325 GCA_046049675.1 Bacteroidota bacterium
TTATTTATAAAATTTCATTCAACTATTAAATTATAATAGATATAAATGAACACTAATCGTCTGGCGTCCTAAGGCTAGCTATTACCAGTAAAGCATCCCGAATATCAAAAAATATCTTAAGTCATTATTAATCAACAAATTATTTTGTTTTAATAAATGTTAAGTACAAGTTTATTACGGTTTGCTGTTCATGCTTGGAGGTGCTCATTAAGATCTCCTCCAAGCATCTGAATCGCCTTTTCCTTCAGTTGGTCCAATAATGCTGTCAATTCTTAATAATACATTATATTAAACTGCATTTATATTGATTATCAATTATTTATAAAATTTTAATAAACTCTTATTATAAATAAATTTAGCCTCTTGTAAGCAATTTACACACAAATCAGCCTTGCATCCACACCTGTGGATATCTGCAAATTTTGCGCTTTTGACCATTTGCTCGTACTAAAAAACGCTTCTTCGCTTGCTTTAGCTCAAAGTCGTCAAGCAGAACTACATCGCTACAATGATTAACCTAGGTGGTACTAGCCCACCCTAGCAGAAGCTTACATGTCATTTTTGCAGAGCATATTTTGTATCCACTAGCCTTTTCCAAGAGGTACGTTTCTGCCAATCCTTGGCAATACTCCTTTCCGTCATACCAAAAAAAAGCTGCTGACCTTCTCAAGCCAGCAGCATCTAAAAATGTATTTTCTACAAAAGCAGCCCTACCAGATTCTAACCCTGTCAGCACTGTCTCTCCAGAATTTGTCGCCTGGCTTCACATTGAAGGCTTTGTACCATTCGTCGCAATTGCTCATTGGCACATTTACACGACACACATAAGGGGCGTGCTCGTCAGTCATTAACTGTTGAGCCAACTTTTCTGGCCTAATGCTTTGCATCCAACCATACGCATATCCCATAAAATAGCGCTGACTTGGTGTAAGCCCAGCCAAAGGCTTGCCACTAGCATATTGCTTTGTTTTCTTGAAAGCATCAAAGGCAATAACCACGCCACCCAAATCGGCAATATTTTCGCCTAAAGTAAGCTCGCCGTTGGGATGCTTATCGCCTAACATCTTGTAAGCATTGAACTGTGCCACCAATTTGTCGGCTTGCTGCGTAAACTTATCAGCATCTTCCTTAGTCCACCAGTCCACTAAATTGCCCTTGTTGTCAAATTTTCGGCCCTGATCGTCAAAGCCGTGCGTTAACTCGTGGCCAATCGTACTTGCGCCAACATAACCGTACACCAATGCATCATCTAGCTCCTCGTCTGCATAGCCAGGCGCCGTAAAGATGGCTGCAGGCAATACAATTTCGTTATTGCTTGGGTTATAGTAGGCATTATAGGTTTGTGGCGTCATACCCCACTCTGTACGATCTACGGGCTTGCCGAGCTTAGCAAAATTGTAGGCCACTTGCCACTTATTAGCCTGCATGACGTTCTGCGCATAATTATTACGAACAATCGTCATGCCTTTGTAATCGCGCCATTTATCGGGATAGCCCACCTTTTTGGTAATACTATTAAGTTTAGTTAAAGCTTTCTGCTTTGTACTATCGCCCATCCAAGGTAAATTTTGGATATGCTCGCGGTAGGCTTGTATAACAACATCTGTTACCTTTAGATAACGCTCTTTTGCTGCCTTGCTAAAGTACTCTTTAACGTATAACTGTCCTAAAGCATCTCCCAAGGCGTTTTCCTGTGCACCCAATACGCGCTTCCAACGGTCGCGCATCTTTTTAAGGCCACCTTGTAGCGCACCATTAAAGGCAAAATCGGCATCTACATAGGCTTTGCTGAGGTACGGCGCCATTTGCGCTAAAGTATGGTAGCGCAAATAGCTTTTCCACGTGTTGATATTGGTAGCGTTCAAGCTCTTAGCAAAGGCAGCAATGCACTCAGGTTGACCCACTACTACGCTGTCTACATTGAGCTTTAACGCAGAAAAATAGGCTTTCCAATCCATGCCTGGCGCAAGTTTTTGTAAGCTTGCCAAGTCCATTTTATTATAGTTTTTCTCCGTATCGCGCAGTTTTTCAATAGGACGATGCACTTGTGCTATACCTGTTTCCATGGCCAAGATATTCTTTGCCTCAGCCGCCGCACTATCAGCACTAGCTCCTGCATTCTGCAGCAAAGTGGCTACAAAGCCAGGATAAGCGCTACGAATCTTTTTTGTGGTACTGTCGTTGTCAAAATAATATGCGCGTTCTCCCATTCCTAGCCCACCTTGGCTGAGGTACACGATAGTCTTATCGCTATTTTTAAGATCTTGATCAACATAAATATTAAAACCTGTATTTAAGCCGTATTGCGTCAAGGCTACCATTGCCGCCTGTAAATCGGCTTGTGTCTTAATATTATTGATAATATCTAACTGCGGTTGAATCGCCGAAGCACCCATTTTTTCAATGCCGGCGCTATCCATGCCACTGCTAAAAAAGTCGCCTATCAATTGACTGCTGCTACCTGCAGGGCCACTATTGGCACTGGCATCCTGACTGATTTTGAGGATACGATTCTTATTTTCTTCATCTACCAAACTAAAAATACCCCAGCCAGATTCGCTAGCAGGAATAGGATTCTTTGACAACCAATAGCCATTGGCATAGGCAAAGAAATCGTCGCCTGGTTTTATCGTCGTATCGCTGTGGCTTGCTAATAAATCGGGCTTGTTGCCAATATTACTGCCACTTCTTTCTGCACAACCTGTGCTACACAGCAAGGCTGCTGCACCGCATATGAATGCTAAATTCTTCATGCCCGCAATATACATGCTACGCCAATCTTAGAGGCATAAAGCGCTGTAAGGTTGCGCACAGCGCCGGCTAATAGTGTTAATTACTGCTTGTCTTTGGGGTCTTGTTCTTCGCCAAATGTCAAAAGATTGTGGTCGGGATCTAGCAGCGCGAACTCCCACATGCCCCAGCTCTTAAGTTGCAGTGGTGCATTCGGATGAATTGATATAGCCTTATCTACAATCGTTTGATATAGCTGTTTAATATCGCTTACCCTAAGATAGACTTGCCCATCATTCTGAGCAACATCTAATTCTCTATACAAGAAAAAATGGAGCTCTTGTGCATCGCAAGCTAAAAGCAAATAGTCGTGGTAATCTTCGGCACCTATATCTTCAAAGCCTAGCTTAGCATAATAAGCCTTTGTGACTGCCTTATTGCGCATTGGCAATTTTGCGACTATACTATTTATCATCTTTAATGTGGTCTAACTTAGTGCAACAAATATGCCTTATTTTAATGTAAGCCTTGCACGGCGCTGGTGCATACAACTTATGCGGTAAACCTACGATTTTATTTGTCTTATGCTCAAAAAGCAATGCACTAAAATATTTACCTTTACCATACAAAGTCTACTACTTTAAACACCAATGATCGACTTACAAAAATTGAAAGATGCGCTGCAAGCAATTGACCAAAGTAGCGTTCAATATTACAGCGGGAAAAGCGTCAATACTGTAGCTTCATGGATAATGTATTTGTTGGGAGTTGCCTTTATTGCATTTATCTTCATTTGCGAAACTGTTTTTCCATTACACCTCTTGGGAAAAATCGCTCATAGCGACACGGTAGTTGCAGCACTTGGCAGCAAAGCAGATGCACAGACTTTTGTAATCGCAGTTAAAGCGATGCTTGTGCTAATAGGTTTATTGTTGATTTACATGGGTAGTTTGCTAGGTAAACTCAATACCAAGAATACGTTGTTGCGCAATACAGCTGTTACGCTCGGCAAATTTATTGGCGATAATAGTAGCTTGGAAGTTGCCAATAGTTCAAAAAGTGCTAGCAATTTCCAACTCAAAGAACTTGAGGCTAAAGAATTTGAGCAAAAAACTGGCATGTAGACTAGCCTCTTTGCGCTCATAAATTATACTTCTCCACAAAGCTAGCATTGCTCATCTTGACTAAGGTCACCGCCCCGCGGCCACATAAGCCTTTAGTATGCAGTACCTTTGCGCCACAATTTTAAGAATTTCAGCTTTTTATGGCCAGCATTGGTAAAGTAAAACAAATAATTGGTGCCGTTGTGGATGTGTATTTCCCAGAGGGCAACAAACTTCCAGAAATCTACAACTCGTTAGAAATCAACCGCCCAGATGGTACAAAGCTTGTACTTGAAGTACAGCAGCACCTAGGTGAAGACAGCGTACGTACCATTGCGATGGACGGTACAGAAGGTCTTGTACGTGGCGTTGATGTAATTGATACGGGTATTGCTATTGCGATGCCAGTAGGTGAAGCTATCAAAGGCCGCTTGTTTAATGTAACAGGTGATGCTATTGATGGTTTACCACAACCAAGCAAAGAAGGTGGTCGTCCAATTCACGCGATGCCTCCTGCGTTTGAAAACCTAAGCACTGCAGCTGAGATACTTTTTACAGGTATTAAAGTAATTGACTTAATTGAGCCATATGCAAAAGGTGGTAAGATTGGTTTGTTCGGTGGTGCCGGTGTAGGTAAAACTGTATTGATTCAAGAGTTGATCAACAATATCGCAAAGGCTTACGATGGTCTATCTGTATTTGCAGGTGTAGGTGAGCGTACGCGTGAGGGTAATGACTTGATGCGTGAAATGATTGAAGCTGGTATTATGAAATACGGCGACGAATTCAAGCATAGCATGGAAGAAGGCGGTTGGGATCTTGACAAAGTAGATATGAAAGGTCTACAGGATTCTAAAGCAACATTCGTATTCGGTCAGATGAACGAGCCTCCTGGTGCACGTGCGCGTGTTGCCTTGAGTGGTCTTACAGTAGCTGAGTACTATCGCGATGGCGATGGTAGCGGCAAGGGTAAGGATATCCTTTTCTTCGTAGATAATATCTTCCGTTTCACACAGGCAGGTTCTGAGGTATCAGCTTTGCTTGGTCGTATGCCGAGTGCGGTAGGTTACCAACCTACATTGGCTACAGAAATGGGTTTGATGCAAGAGCGTATTACTTCAACTAAAAATGGTTCTATTACCTCTGTACAGGCGGTATACGTACCTGCGGATGACCTTACCGATCCAGCTCCAGCAACGACGTTTGCGCACTTGGATGCTACTACGGTATTGAGTCGTAAGATTGCCGATCTTGGTATTTATCCTGCGGTAGATCCATTGGATAGTACTAGTCGTATTCTTACGCCAGCTATCGTTGGTGAGGCACACTACAATTGTGCTAACCGTGTAAAATTAATTTTACAGCGTTATAAAGAATTACAAGATATCATCGCGATCCTTGGTATGGATGAGTTGAGCGAAGAAGATAAACTAACTGTATTCCGTGCACGTAAAGTACAGCGTTTCTTGAGCCAACCATTCCACGTGGCTGAGCAGTTTACTGGTTTGAAAGGTGTGCTTGTACCAATTGAAGAAACAATTCGTGGTTTCAACATGATTATGGATGGTGAAGTAGATGATTATCCAGAAGCAGCCTTTAACCTTGTTGGTAGCATAGACGATGCTATTGCTAAGGGTAAGAAAATGATGGAAGCGGCTAAGAACTAATTTTAGCTAAGGCCCAAAAAAGTAGATAATACATGAAGTTAGATATCATAACACCAGAACGCAAGATATACGAAGGCGATGTTTATGGCATCGTAGTGCCTGGCGTAGAAGGTTATTTCGAATTACTTGATAACCACGCTCCTATTGTAGCCGCTATTGGCAACGGCAAATTAAAAGTGCTTGTTGACAAAACTGGCAATAACAGCGAGGAGTATAAAGTAAGTGGTGGTTTTGTAGAAATGAGTTCTAATAAAACCATGGTACTACTTGAAGGTGCTGAAACAATCAAGTAAACGCACAGTACATAAAATTTTGAAAGCCCAAGCAGCAATGCTTGGGCTTTTTATTTACATAGGAATTTATCCATTCTACCGCTATTGTCAAGAATAGACACATGTTATTACTTCATACTGCGTCTTATTAGCGAAACACCAATAGTACACATTCAAAAAAAGTATTAATTTTCAGCACGATGAAGAACGTTATTGTTACGCTTACCGCATTATCTTTTATTTCATTTAGCCTTGGCTTACACAGCTGTTGTAAAGACAATGGCCCTAATACAGATACAACTACAAAACCACCACCAGATCCTTGTACGTTTAATACTAAGCTTAGCAATTACAGCTATGGTTTTGCAGATACTGGTGCAATTTCAACGAGTATTTTAACTTTTGCTAATTTTATTCCTCAGGGTACTGCTGTAGACAGTATTCAAGGCAATACGGTAGCGAGTACTGTAGTTGCAGATCTTACCGCTCAAGGCATTAAAGAATGTCAAGTTCAAAACATTAGAGCACAAAACTTACGCGTAAAGATTGACTCACCGGCTAGCTATAACTTTGATGTGATGGATAGTATTTGGTTGTATATTATTAAGAAAGATGGCACAGGCAAAACTGTAATCGCAAGCAAGGGTGGCATTCCAGCAGGTGCTAAAGAAATTATTATGAACATTACACCTAACTTAGATGTAGCACCATATGTGATGCAAGATTCATTTAAGTTTCAATTGGGTGCACGTCGCGGTTCACTGCCAGTATCATATACCTCTGGTTCGATGTATTTGAAGTTTGATGCCTTGTTTTTAGGGCAGTATTATAGCGAGTAAACAGAAGCCTACGTTTTGAGAATTAGCTCATTGCGATAAGGCACTTTTTTAATGCAGCTAAGTTTTGGGCATCCTCTAAGGCAATTACATTTTGGCAAGTAAGTGCCAAGGCTTCCTGTACTAATATAACGGAAGATATTCACGGAGATAGCTTACCGTACGACAGGGTTCTAACATCTAGCACAATACTATTTTTTACAACATACTCCATTACGCTATCGATATTTGTGCGAATAACATGTTGTTGTATCGGATCTACGCTTTTTGCTAGCTTTATCTGCAAAAGATTTAATAATACTTCTACTTTTTGATTGGTTAACTTACTAAGCTGCAGCGTAGTAAGCAATTGCTCAAGGTTTTCAGCACAAAGGCCTGCAAGTAGTTCCTGCTCATATTTGTCGAACTCCTCTGTCATGTGCACAGTGATTTCGCTACTACGCTTGAAAGTAAATAGAAAATCTAAAATCGCCTTAAACCTGCCCAATTCTCGCAGTAGATAATCGTCTTGTTCCAAATTCAAGTAAAAATTAAAATCTGTCCAACCAGCTACCAAAGATATGGCTACTTTCTGGGTAGATGGCAAATTCAGTCCATGGAACAATCACCTCAAGATAGGATGAGTAGGCGGTAGAGTTGTATCTAAAGTCCATAACTCAATTTCGATATCTTGCCCATACCAATAGTACATGCAATATCTTAATATCGGCTCGCATGAAGTTTTGCTTTTGATGTAATTATAAACTTCTCTTTGCAGTTCCCAGTGCTTTCTTTGCTTTCTGTTACCCATATACCAAGTCATAATTATCGTAAATTTATCACAACTATCTAGCGTACGACATACTGAATCTAGCGTTTTATAGCTTGCAGCATTGAGCCTAACATGCCTCTTATCGTAACTAACTTTTACTGTTTGCGCCAAAACGGTGGTAGCAGTAAAATGGAAAACAAGCGATACCAAAAGGCAAAATTTTGTTGCCGATATTTTTAACTTCGTGAACATCTATAGTATACAGTTGAATAGCTACCTAAAAATATGCTTTGCTAAAAACTTGGCAAAAGAGCATACTACTGCGGCATAGTCGCGGCTGGCTTTGGCGGATTTTCTTTTTTCTCTTTCTTTCTTGGTGGTGGCAAAAACCTTACCTTTTTATAGTTACCAAATCTGTAAGAAATACCTGCTTGTACCCAACTGTCTACAAAGCCGTGCCTTACAAACTGACTCATAATTTTACCGCTACCAATTTCTGCATAGGCACCAATATGTTTTGTTACATAGCCACGATAGCCCAAGGTTAACTCGTAGCTCTTATGATCTTGAAAACTAGTAATTGGCGAAAAACGTTGATTGAAAGTATCAGTTGGATTACTTGTACGCACCACTTCATTAAAGAAATTAATATAGCCAATGCCAGCACCTAGATACAGTTGATGCCTTGCATTATTGATAAAATAGCCATTAAGGCGCAGACCATAAACGCTTTCATTGACAGAAAGCACAAATGTGTCGTAAAACTTATTGCTGTAGTTTACTTGCAGACGATTAAATACACAACTCGCACCTATGCCAATTCTATTTCTAAATACATACTCGCTTTTGCCGTGCACTGGGCCGTAGCCTCCAATATTTTGAAGTTTGAAATAACCTGTCGTAGTATCAATATTAGCCTGGCCTAGCGCAAAACGCAAAATACTTGGAAAGCCATAGCCCACACTTGCCACAACATTGTGATTTTGAGCCAAACCTATACCTGAAACGCCACAAAAAGCGCACAGAAATGCCGCAAACTTTAGAATTCGAATCATATTTTTATAAAATTAGAACTTTTTTTTACAAAAGCTGTAACATTTCCTTAAGTACAACGATACTATAACTACAAATGCTAACCAAGCTCTATACATCCATCGTCAACAGCACTAGCGATAAGCTGTATCGATATGTAGTAAAGCAAGGTGTGCCGGCAGAAGATGCGCGCGATATTGTGCAAAACTGCTTTGAAGCTCTTTGGAAAAGTAACATTAGCGATGATACCAGCGGTGCCAAATATTTATTTGGAGCAGCTTACAATCAATGTGCTAATTATTGGCGACAGCATAAACGCATTAGTTATCGCGAACAATTGCCTGAAAGCACCCTGCATGCAGCGAGTGCACAATCAACGCAATTACAACCTATGCTGCACAAGGCCTTATTGCAACTTAGCGAACAAGAAAGAAGCCTCGTTTTGCTAAAGGATTACGAAGGCTATAGCTACGAAGAAATTGCAGACATAACACAACTGAGTGCAACCCAAGTAAAAGTATACCTGCACAGAAGTCGCACAAAATTGCGTGAATATATAGGACAAATAAAACAAGTGATCTAGACAATGGAGATCAATAAAGAAAATATAGAAGAATACATACTACTACTAGTAGATGGCGAGCTTGATGGTAAAACACAAGCAGTGGTGCTACAGTATATCAATACGCATGCAGATGCCGATAGCTTATATAAGGAGTATATGGATGCAAAATTTGTTGCTGACGAACAAGTTGTTTTTCCTGCAAAGATGGATTTACTTGCCATAGCCAATACAGAGATTAAGGCAAAACGATTCTTTAGCATCAAGCGAGTTGCTGCAATAGCTGCGATGCTTTGTATTGCAATTGGTTCTTATTTATTGCTTCAGAGTGACCCTCAATCAAATGATAGTATTGTTGACACTAACGGCAAGAGCAGCAGTCAACCAAGTTTGGTAATTGATTCAAGCGTAGAACAAGTAACAGTAAGCAATAACACAGAAAATCTTTCACCAGCAGCAACACAAAATGCAACATCTACCTCTAAAAAATCACTATTTGCAGGTTTGAAAAATAGTAATCACGACCGCATTATTGCAAAAACAAACGACCCAGAACAACCTAAAGTAAAAAGTATTGCTTCGGCAAATCAAGTGCAACACAAAATGCTACCTGGAATTATTGCTGATAGAAAAAAAGGCCCTTTTATTATTTCAAATGAAGCAATTTCAATACCCGTTTGTTTAGGCACAGGAGGCATTCCAGTAATCAATCGTCAATTGAGCAGAACAACATTAGCTAGCAGCATTTCACAAAAAACACAAGCATCCTACATTTCAAAACCTAGCACTACAGTAACAAGCCTAGACAGCGACGACACACAAGATGCTACAGCTGCAAATCAAGAAGCACTTTGGTACGATGGCAATAACAAATTCTTACGCACGCTAGCTAAGGCAAGCAAACAAGCAGAAGGCATTTGGGCTTCAGCCGTGCAAACAAGCAAAGAAGGGCTTGTGGTTGAAGTGGATTATAGTAAGCTACTTCATAAGTAATGGACAATTGATAATGGATAATGGATAATGGAAAATGGAAAGTTTAGCAGTTACCAGTACAACATTTGCGAAATCCCCCCACAAGGAACAAGTCCTAAGAGATGTGGATACGACCATAGCACAAAACACTTCAGCAATCAAACAGTCAACAATCAACCATTCAACAATATAACAATTTAACAATACAGCAATAGAACAATCAACAACTAATAATATAACAATTAAAATTTTATCAAAAATGAAAAACACAGTTCTAACATTTTGCCTCCTCATTACATGGTTTTTGAGTAAGGCACAAACAGATGCAGCACCACCAGCTAACGAAGATAAAGTTCGCGTTGAAGTTCGTCGCGATGGCGTATCAGTAAGCAAAGGCGACAAAGATTACGTTGGTCACAGCAAAAAGAAAAAGAAAAACAAGGCTGGTAAAACAGACGGCACCCTTGGCCTAGACATTGGTATTGTAAATTTTCAAGCACCACAAGTAGCAGCATTCCCAGGATTGCAAAGCGTTGGCGCACCAACAGTTGTAGGCGGCGCAGGCAATCCAAATTCACTTAAAATAAGCACAGCAAAAAGTATGAACGTCAACTTATATCCCGTAATGTACTCTTTGCATTTGGATAGAAAAGCAAGCGTAAATATTATTACAGGTCTCGGTTTTAACTGGTACAACCTTCGTTACGAAAATGATATACGTATGCGTAAGTCTGTTAGCCCGATTATCGATACTTTATTTCCTGGTTCAACATTTGAAGTGGAGTATTATCCTAATGGCACCGCAGTGGATAAAAGTAAAATGGCTGCTGCGTATTTAACAGCACCGCTCATGCTACAACTAAAGCCAAAAGTTGGTGGTGGTCGCTTAGTATTTGGTGGTGGCATTAGCGCAGGTTACCTTATAAAAGGTTGGTACAAAGTAAAGAATGATGGCAGCAAAGAGCGCTATACACAAACCTTTGCATTCAACCCTTGGCAAATCAATGCAATAGGCGAATTTGGTATCAACGACAAAATTCGCTTCTATGGAAGCTATGCACTTACAAACCTATATAACAAGCCCTTAGACCAGCGCACGTTTACAGCAGGTGTCCGTTTCTTCGGTCTATAAATTTGGTACAATATTCTCTTCATAAAGCCAGCACAATAAGCAATATTGTGCTGGCTTTTTTTGTGACTAATTTTCTTTAGCCTGTGGAAACATGCATGCTAGTCCAAAATATCCCGTGACAGATATTGCACCAAAAAATCTCGCTTAATCTCTACCTTCGCAACATGCGTCCATTTTTGCTATACAGCGACGAGGAAGGTAACATCTTTGAAGACACTAGTTTATACGTGGTAGGTCGTACTGGTTGGGATGCTGTTCCAATAGACGAAGCCGATTGGATAGAACTACCTTATGGCGGCAATATGTACACCTTACCCGGTCGTCGTGGCATAGGTATTGACGTGGCTACAGGAGAAATGCGACTTTGCGAAAAAGGCAATGCTGTAGCTGCATTTATTCCGCCGGCGCATACAGGCTTTTATGTTGCTGCATACGAAACGCAAGACAATGCTCCTACGCTACCCTTGTATTGTTACACAGCCGTAGGTTGGTATAACGATAAGTTTTTTGTGCCAGCCACACGTGTTGAGCAAGATATTAGACAAGAAGCTGCTGGCTACGATGAGAAAAAAATTGCTACTGGTGTCGAACACATGCTAGCAACGTATCCGCACAACAGACTAGTAAAACATTTGGCAGAAAATTGCTGCAATACCTATCAATGCCCTGCAGCGCGCAATTATTTTTTAGGTCGTTGGGAATGTCCGATACCAAGTTCACCTGCCTGCAATGCTAATTGTATCGGATGCATTAGTTTTCAACCACAAGAAGAAACGATAGAAAGCCCACAAGATCGTCTGAACTTTAAGCCGACGGCGCAAGAAATTGCAGAGTATACTGTACCGCATTTAGAAACTGCGCCATATCCAATTGTTAGTTTTGGCCAAGGCTGCGAAGGAGAGCCTCTGCTGATGTGGGAAACACTTGCAGAAAGCATTAGAGAAATACGTAAGCATACACAAAAAGGAAGTATAAATATTAACAGCAACGGTAGCAATCCAAAGGCAACACGTGCTTTGATGGAAGCCGGCCTCAATAGTATGCGTATTAGCTTAAACAGTGTGCGTAAAAATATTTATACGGCTTACTACCGCCCAAATAATTACGAATTTGAAGATCTTGCGCGCTGTGCAAAAGAGGTGCGCAGCAAAGGTGGTTGGGTTAGCTTGAACTACTTTGTATTTCCTGGCATGACTGATAGCGTTGCAGAGTTTGACGCATTGTGTAATTTTATTAAGGACACCGATATCAATATGATACAGTGGCGCAACTTTAATATTGATCCTGATTGGTATTTGGGCAAACTTGGCATTGGCGATACTGGCGAAGCTTATGGCATGAACCAATTGCTGCAAATGGTGCGCGAAGAATTTCCACAAGTAAAATTTGGTTACTTCAATCCAAGTATCGAGCGCATGAAGAATTTTGAATCAGACTTTGCACATTAATTTTTTTCGATTGCCGTGACCTATCAAGAGGCCATAGATTTTTTGTACACGCAGCTGCCCATGTTTACACGCGATGGCGCAGCAGCTTATAAGTTTGGCTTAGGCAATATTGTAGCATTGTGCGAAGCACTGGACAACCCGCATAAAAAGTTTAAGAGTATCCATATTGCGGGCACCAATGGCAAAGGCAGCACAAGCCATATGCTAGCAAGTATTTTGCAAGAAGCTGGTTATAAAGTAGGCTTATATACAAGTCCGCATATTGTAGATTTCCGAGAGCGCATTCGCATCAATGGTGCAATGATTGCGCAAGAAAAAGTCAGTGCTTTTGTGCAAGCGCATCAAAAATTAATCGCAAGCTTGCAAGCCTCTTTTTTTGAAATTACCGTAGCCCTTGCCTTTGATTATTTTGCAGAGCAAAAAGTTGATGTTGCAGTTGTAGAAGTTGGACTTGGAGGATTGTATGATAGTACTAACATTATTTCGCCAGAACTTTCGGTAATTACCAATATTGGTATGGACCATATGAATCTACTTGGTAATACGCTAGCTGAAATTGCAAGCCAAAAAGCTGGCATTATCAAATCGCATACACCAGTAGTCATTAGTACACATCAAGAAAGCATTGCACATGTATTTGCACAAGCAGCACGACAGCATCAGGCGCCGCTATATATTGCAGATGAAGTGCTAGATGTAATTAGTTTAAGTAGCGAAAATACGCTTGATACCCAATGCATAAAAGTTGTCAATCGAAGTGAAGTGACAATTACGCGTTACGATGTAGACTTGCTTGGCAAGTATCAACTTCAGAATATTAAAGGGGTATTGATGGCTTGTCTCATCTTGCAACAAAATAGTTGGCATATAGAAACCTCGCACATTCAAACTGGATTGCAAAAGGTGCGCAGTAACACCGGCTTGCGTGGCAGGTACGAAGTAATTTCTACTTCACCACTTGTAATTTGTGACGTGGCGCATAACCACGATGGTATAGCATCTGTACTCAAACAAGTAGCGACAGCAAATGCAAAGCAATTACATATTGTGTTGGGCTTTGTAAGCGATAAAGACGTCAATGGTATTATTCCGCTTTTGCCGCAGGAGGCATTTTATTACTGCACTCAAGCGCAAATTCCGCGTGCTATGCCCTATTTACAACTACAGGAAAACTTATGTAAACATCAACTAAATGCCAGTGCTTTTGCCCATGTAAACGATGCGTACAAAGCAGCAATTGAAGCTTGCGGTGATGATGAAATAGTGCTTGTAATTGGCAGCTTTTTTATCTTGTCGGAGTTGAATGCTTTTTGTGATCGTAAGCAAATGGCTAACTAATTATTCTGCCAATACTTCTGTACATATAGCGGAATATAAGCTGCCAAAAAATATGGAAGATTAATGAGTGTAATGGCCTTGCCTTTGGGTGTAATAGCTTCATGCACTAATATTGGTCCACGGTATAGTCTTACAGCAGTGCGATGTGGTGCCAAATCCATAAACTGTAACAAACTTTTTAGTTTACCAATCTTTCCACTTTTTACTTCCACTGGAATTACAAGACCTTGTATTTGCAAGATAAAATCAACCTCCGCATCCGAACCTACCGTACTATTAATCCAAAAATTATGTTGCTGCAAACTAGTTGTAAATGTACTTGCCATTTCTTGTGCAACGATTTGTTCTGCCACTTGTCCTGCATACACATCATTTAAGTCTTTTGCAACGACCACTTGCGTTTGCAAACCTGCCATAAAGTTCATCAATCCTGTATCTAACAAGAATAGTTTTGGCTGTCGTTTAAAGCTTCGTACCAATGGCAAGGTCTCATTGGTACTAGGAAAAACCACATGCAACAGCATAGCCTTTTGCAAAGCTTGTAACGCCTCGCTAACCTCACGCGATTTATAACTAGATCCACCAAAATTTACATACGCTATGCGCTTGCCACCAAAATAGAAAATATGCTGCATGCAATGTCTTAGTACCTGAACCATTGACGAATTACGTGCATACTTTGGTATATCGTTCATATATGCTTCAACTAAATTGGCATAGACACTTTGTAGTGCTATTACGTCTTTTGTAACTACATAATTAGCAAGAATTTCTGGCATGCCACCAACTAAGGTATACGTATGAAAATGTTCGAACAATGTAGTTGTAGCGTAGTCGAACTGCTCTAAATTATGCAGAGCTTGCACAAGGTTTATTTCACCGATAGCTAGTAAATACTCCTCAAAACAAAACGGTCGCATTACCATAAACTGAATCCGTCCAACAGGAAAACTTACGTTTTCCGAAAGTACCATTTCTAGTAGTGAGCCGGCAGCAATTACATGTATTTGCGGATACTTTTCGAAGAAGTATCTTAGTAAGTTGATTACGTAGGGTAATTCTTGAATTTCATCGATAAAGATTAATGTTTCCGCACTTAGAGAAATTTTCTGATTTTTTAGGAAAAATATGGATGCTACTAGTTTATCAAAATCTGTGTCCTTCGCGAACAAACTTTGATCTAGTTCTAAATTAAGATAGATGTACTGCTTATAACTTTTGCCAAATTGGTGTACAACGGAAGTCTTCCCTACCTGCCTTGCACCTCGTAGCAATAACGGCTTCCTTGTAGTGGACTCCTTCCATTTCACTAAGTCATTGATTATTAAACGATTAAACATTCAATTAGTAAAATATTACACAAAAGTACGGTAATTTATCGGCAATTTTTACCTAAAAAGACGGTAATTTTGTAATAAACTTGTACTAAAAGTACGGTAATTTTGAAACTAGCAGTTTGCGCAGCGCCCAATTTTATGCAAT
>JBJORA010000006.1:0-21474 GCA_046049675.1 Bacteroidota bacterium
TAGGGCACGTAGATATCATAGATCGTGCACTGCCCCTGTTCGATACGCTATATATTGGCGTAGGTATTAATAGCAATAAGCAACCAATGTTTGATTTGAACAAGCGTCTTGGTTGGATAGATAAAGTGTACCATAATAACCCAAAGGTCAAGAGCATCAGTTACGAAGGACTTACTGCTAAGTTTTGCGAAGAAATAGGTGCTAAGTTTATCTTGCGTGGTATTCGCTATGTTAGCGATTTTGAATATGAAAAAAGCATAGCCGATGTAAATCGCATGCTTGACCACGACCTTGAAACTGTATTCTTGACTTGTAGTCCGCAATACAGCAGCTTTAGTAGTACACTTGTACGTGATGTCTTAAAAAATGGGGGAGATGTTTCCCAATTTCTACCTAAAGGAATGGATTTAGGCTAAGCACCAAGGCGATGCTTTAGCTCGTGTAATTGCGCGTCCCACAACTGTTGCTGGTCTTTTACCTCATTGGCATCTGCAAAATCAGTTACTAGCAGTACAGTACCATTGGTCACGTCATTGCGATCAATGCGAAACTCAAAGTACTCTTCTTTGCTCATGGTGCTCCAACGAAACCTAACATATGTATCTTCTTTTTTTTCTACTAGCATAGCCGTTTCTGGCTCACTACCCCAAAAGAAGTAAAATGTTTTATCCTGCTGTTCAACCTTATCGGCAAACCACTCATTCAAGCCAGTTGCTGTGCCTACAAACTCATACAAAATATGAGCAGGGCATTTCAATGGAAATTCTATCGTATACTTTACTTTCTTTGTTGCCATAATTAATCGTAGGCCTCTGTGGCCAACTTAATCGCTGCACAAGTAAACTGTTTTTTCGGCAAAATTAGATTTATGGACAAATAGTTTTCCACATTTTGCAAAATTAATGATTTCTCAAAGTACTAATTATGAAAATGACATACCTTTATGTATGTGATAATGAATATCTTATCACAAAAAGCGACTAACCAAACAAACCCAACCTACAGTTTTAACCCATGAGACAGTTAAAGATTTCAAAGTCTATAACAAATCGTGAAAGTGCAGCGCTTACGCAGTATTTACAAGATATAGCGCACATTGACATGATTTCGGCAGAAGAAGAAGTGCAACTTGCACAACGCATCAAACTTGGCGACAAAGACGCCCTCCACAAACTTACCAATGCTAACTTACGTTTTGTAGTAAGTGTAGCAAAACAGTATCAGAATCACGGCATGCCGCTTATTGATTTGATTAACGAAGGCAATCTAGGGCTAATTAAAGCTGCCGAGCGTTTTGACGAAACCCGAGGATTTAAATTTATTAGTTATGCTGTATGGTGGATACGTCAGAGCATTTTGCAAGCACTTTCTGAGAAAAGCCGTATCGTTCATATGCCTGGCAGCAAAGTGTCGCTTAACAATAAAATAAGCCTCACAGCACAACACTTGGAACAAAAATATGAGCGCGAACCAACCACGGTGGAAATCGCTGAAATAATGGAAATGAGTGTTGAAGAAATTGAGCAAGCCATGACGAGTCAAATGAAGCATACAAGTTTGGACGCGCCAGTCGGCAGCGAAGAATTTGATCTTTGCCTAGGAGATTTGATGACCGACAACGCAGATCCAAATGCTGAGCAAATTTTAAGTAGAGGAGAAAGCCTAAAGCAAGAATTGGATCGTGTATTAGCAAGTTTACCAACAAGACAACAACAAATTGTAAAATTATACTATGGTCTAGAAAGATCGCAACCAACCAGTCTTGAAGAAATTGGTTGCATTTTTGAACTGACACGCGAAAGGGTTCGCCAAATCAAAGACAAGGCTATGGCTAAATTACGTGATACGCAACACCGCAGCTTACTCATCGATTTCCTTGGCTACTAGGGGTCAATCCTTCACTAGTCAATGGTTACACTAATCAAGGCGTCGCCTTGAGCAATTGTATCTAGTACTTCGATACCGTCAACAACTTTACCAAAGCAAGTGTGCTTGCGGTCTAGATGCTTTGTGCCTTCGCGGTTATGGCAAATAAAGAACTGTGAGCCACCACTGTTTCTATAGCCACGGTTTGCCATACTCAGCACACCACGATCATGCACTTGCAAGTCGCCTTTTAATTCACATTCGATTGTGTAGCCAGGTCCACCTTTTCCATCGCCATCAGGACAGCCTGTTTGAACCATGAAATTTGGAATCACTCTGTGGAAGGTGATATTATTGTAAAATCCTGTATTAGTGAGTTTTACAAAATTAGCCACTGTAATAGGGGCATCCTCATCGTATAACTCGACCTTTAAGATGCCTTTACTTGTTGTAATCGTTGCTTGTGTTGCCATTACTCAAATTTTGGCCAAAGGTACATCATTGCTAGTGCAAATCTTTTCGACCACGCTACCTCATCGTGCTCAGCCCCTTCGTCATACACACTCCAATAGTGCATCAGGTCGTAGTTGGCATTATAAAACACTTTATCGATTTGCTTTTGCAATGGCGGATAATATGCATCCAAAGTAGCTGTGCCGCAGTCAAAATAGAATCGCTGACCATTAAGCTCACTAGTGCTATCTGTAAAGGCTAATCGTTTTAGGTTTTGTTGCAAATATTGCTTAAAGCCAGTAAAAACTGTTGAATCAACTTTCATCGGATTACCGCCCGGCCAATGCGTGCTCATGCATAGGGCACTATTAAATACTTCTGGATACTTTACTGCAGCGTACCAACTGATTAGTCCGCCCATACTAGCGCCGCCAACAGCATTATTACCACTAGTTTTGTAAAGTTTTTCTATTTGTGGTATCAGTTGCTCTACAATGCATTTTAGGTAATCGTTAGAAACACATGCCTGCGTATTCTGAAATGCTTTGAGGCTATCTTGTACATCTTTAGGCAATTTTTCAAATACATCTTGAGGAAAATAGTCGCCATATCTATAGCCATTAACATTGCAAATACCTACTACGATGCAAGGTTTTATCAAATTTAGCCTAGACAAGGAATCTAAGGTTTCGTCCACACGCCACTCTTTTTTATTCCACGTGCTGAGGCCATCAAATAGCATCTGTCCATCATGCATGTACAACACGTCATGCGGCTTATTTGCCTTGTAATTGCTGGGCTTCCATACGTATACAGTTCGGGGTTCTAAATTATTGCACAACGGCATTTGCAAGGTGTCTATGCTGCCCACAATTTGAGCAAATAATGGCGAATACAGCACAGTGGCTAGCAATAGCAAGCAAAAACCCTTAATTCTTTTGGCAATATTTTTTCGCATTATCGCAAAGCTACATTACTTTTGCAATCCTTAAGACGGAGGTCATAGCTCAGTTGGTTAGAGCGTCGGATTGTGGTTCCGAAGGTCGTGGGTTCGAGACCCATTGGTCTCCCAAGCTTTTAAGATATTGCCTCAAGCCTAACGGTTTGGGGCATTTTCTTTAGTATTCTGCTGTTCTTTATATAGCGAAGCGCAGCAATCACGGTAAACCTCAATCAGATTTTACAATTCGTCTAAGCATCTTAGCTTACAAGAAATACCCATAAAAATCCATTACATTTGCGGCACTGTGAGCAGTAGCAAACAAATTTTTATTACAGGTGCATGCGGTATGGTGGGTTCTCATTTGGCAGAGTACTACCATGAATGTGGCATCGGTGTGCTTGGAACAAAATTTAATCCTACAATTGACATTACCGATATTGAAGGTAAAATCGACCTGGTACAATGCGACGTGCGAGATGCACAACATGTATTTGAATTGATAAATGAAAATCGTCCGAGCATCATATACCATTTGGCTGCACAAAGTTTTCCAACGGTAAGTTGGGAAAAACCAGTTGAAACAATGGACATTAATGCCAATGGAACTATTAACGTTTTTGAAGCTATCTTACATGTTCAAAAACAACAAGCTGACTATAATCCAGTAGTAGTTGTAGCATGCAGCAGCGCACAGTATGGCAGCTCGCTTACACCAGAAAATACACCTATCAAGGAAGATGTACAATTTTTGCCACTTCATCCCTATGGTGTAAGCAAGGTAGCGCAAGACTTGCTAACATATCAGTATTTCCAGAACAATGGTCTTCGTGGTATACGTGCTCGCATTTTCAACACAACCGGAACGCGCAAAATAAATGATGCAGTTAGCGAATTTACACGAAGAGCAGTCCAATTAGAGAAAGGACTAATTAATGAATTTAAAGTCGGCAATCTTGCAAGTAAAAGAGCACTCGCTGACGTACGTGATCTGGTAAATGCACTTGTGTTACTTGCCGAGAAAGGTAAAGCAGGTGAAGCATATAATATTAGTGGCAATAAAGTTTATGAGATGACCGAGGTAATTGCTCACATTGAGAACATCCTAGGTAGAAAGATAGCCACGGTGGTTGACCCAACACTTTTACGTTCTACAGACGAACCAGTTATTTATGGCGATAGTTCAAGGCTTGTTGCTCAAACAGGTTGGCAACAAAGTATCCCGCTTGAAAAAACGATTGCCGATATGATTGAATATTGGAGAACAAAAATTTAATCTTTGACCTGTTGCCAAAAAGACTCAACGTGGTCAAGAATATTTTCAAAGGAGTTGCGCTGTATTAATTGGGTAATAGCTTCTTTATGATCTTTGCCGTGCATCGTTTGGTAATGCGTAAGTATGCCGTCCGCTAAGACTTTCTCGTCTACTTTATTTACGATAACACCAGTTTTGCCGTGCTCAATAAACTCCACAAAGCCACCTACATTGGTTGCAACCACTGTTTTCTTAAAGCCATAGGCAATATTTAAAATACCACTCTGTGTTGCTGTCCTATAGGGTAAGAGAACAACGTCGCTAATGGCAAAATACTGTTCAACATCCTCATTTGGTACGTAGTTCGTAATGCTATGTACGTGATTCTGCAATCCTAGAGCAGCAATTTGCTTTTCGTACTCTGCCCACTCGTCATAGCACTCGCCAACAATGAGTAGCTTGGCGTTTGGTATTTGCTGAAGCACATAAGGCATTGCTGCAATAGCAATATCCACACCTTTGTACTTGCGCACGTAGCCAAAGCAAAGCATGACGTAATCATCCTTGCTAAATTTAGGAACAAGCTCCGTGCGTGTAAACACTTTATGATGGACATCAAATTGATCATAGATTGGCAAGTTACTTTTGTAAGTGGGTTTGCCTTTACCAAAGTATTGTATTTGCTCACGCACTTTTTCGCTTAGTACAATGTAAGCTTGACCTATGGTTACGCCTAACTTGGTAAGAGCTGTATCAATATATCGTCCTTCGTGACTAACAACATTTTCAGTTACCACAAGTATGCGTTTGCGCAGTGCCCGATTGAGGAAGAAATGAAAACCTCTAAAACACAAACCAAAAAATGGATTCCACCAATCCATGATGATGATGTCTGGCTGAAGCGCTTGCACTCGTTTGGCAGTTCTATACCATGAAAATGGATTGAGAGAACTAAATAAACGTTCGTTGCTAAAACTAAAGACAAGATCTTTACTCTCGTCATATTGTGTTTTTCCGGGAAACAGTATACTAGGGTAGAGCATAGCGTAGTTAATCAAATGCACCTCATACTTGGTGTTTAATAACTTGCATAAGTGCGCCACAAAAGTGGCTATTCCACCACGATACGGATAGCACGGACCAATAACTACGATTTTCTTTAATTCGCTCATATAGCGCAGCAAAGGTAGGGCAGCAATTTTGAACTAGTATCCGTGCTACAAGTCATAAGCACTATGGTGTGAAAATTAATTGGCAAATTTCTTTTGTAAAAGCTATTGCTCCTGTGTGATTAAGATGCACTTCATCATAAAACATTGCATATTGACTGCAATAAGCGGTACTACTGCTAAAGTCGTAGTACTTAACATTTTGCCTATTGCATACTTCAAGTAGCGCAGAGGCAGCGGCTTGTCGCACCGGCATGCTAAAATAAAATGGCGAACCAATCACAGTAACACTAATGTTGTTTTTGTTACACAAATCAAGTACTTGTTCAAGTAAGCGAATTGAAGCGGTGTCAACAATGTTTGTTTTGCCAAGCATCGGCTGGCTTTGTGTTTTGTGTAGTGATGGTTTAATGCTATCATAAATAGGTTCGTAGCCTTTGATACTAACGTGTCCCAATTTTGTGTAAGCATTTTGTATAATAGTGCCTACTAGTGAATTGTAGGCATAGCAAGCTAGCGCTTTACTTTTTGCAGCCTGAATAGGAGCAAAATCTTGTATTGAAATCAAGAGCGAAGGATGTTGCTTTACAAAGGGCAGCAGTGCACTGCTTTGAATGTCAAAGTACGTTTCGTTGCATTGATCGTCTTTTACAAAATTATTTGGAATAATGTCCAGAATAATGTGTTTAGGCTCATGCCGTTTTAATAACTCTGGCATAATAGCTGCAACGTAATGAATGCCCATATTATCTCTGCCGCCATTAAAGCAGCTATAACCTGTGTACTTCTCAATACTGTCACTAATATAATGATGACTCGCCCTGCTACTTCCCAATATCACAACTTCTGCCTTGCAATGTTCAAGCAACTCAATTGTAGTGTGATCATCGCCGTGCGTTTGCTTATAGAATTGCTTGTCTAGTAGCCATGCTAATCCTCTATCGCAAACGAATACGATAAGTGCGAGTAAAAATATGTTGAGTATTAACTTCTTCATGGCATACTAAAACTGAAAATAAATAAATTGACCACCATTAAAAACGCCAATTAGAATAATGGCTAAAATAAGCACAAGATAGCCAAGCCAGCGCAACGATTGATGCCTGCTGTATATAAGCGAATATTTGTTATGCCATTTCTCAGTATTAATATCTGCTAGCATTACAAATGCAATAAGCACACAGCCGTACGCTAAGTAACTAGCATTACCAATGAAAAGGCTGCCTTTTTTCCATGTAAAAATATTAGCCAAAAGAATTTTTGCCTTTTCTACACTATGCGCCCTAAAAAAAACCCAGGTAAGTACAACTAAAGCAAAATTGAATAGCCATTTAGCTGGCTTAGGAAGAAAAACAGGCAGCTTCACTTTATCTGCAAGAATTTCAAACAACAAGTATATACCGTGCAGACCGCCCCACACTATAAAAGTCCAATTTGCACCGTGCCAAAAGCCGCTAATAAGAAATACAACAAACACATTAAACATATTGCGCAAAGCGCTTACACGATTACCACCTAAGGGGATGTACAAGTAATCTCTAAACCACGTACTGAGAGAAATATGCCATCTGCTCCAGAATTCACGGATACTCATGCTCAAATAAGGCCGCTTAAAGTTTACCATCAAATCAGTACCAATAACTTTTGCACACCCGATAGCTATCAAACTATAGCCGCTAAAATCGCCGTATATCTGAAAGGTAAAAAAAATACTTGCTACAATACTTGTAATGGCGGAATGATGCTCAGGGCTATCAAAAACGCTATCTACATAAATCGCTAAACGATCCGCTAGTACCACTTTTACAAACATTCCCCACAAAATCCATTTCAAACCTTGCACAATATTGTCGTAGTTAAATGGCACATAGGCCTTTAACTGGTGTAAAATATTCTGTGGCCTTTCAATTGGCCCTGCCACCAATTGCGGATAGTACATAACGTACAAGGCGTAAATACCGAAATGCCTTTCAGCCTTTTGCCTCCCATAATAAACCTCAAAAGTATAGCTCATCGCTTGGAAGGTGTGAAAACTTAGTCCAATGGGCAACAGAATCTCAAGCATCGGCAATTGATTTTGTATGCTAAAGCTGCCGAGTAAAGATGTAAGATTTTGATTGATAAAATTATAGTACTTAAATACAGCCAAGCAGCCTACATTCGCAACAATGCTCAATGCAAGATATAGTTTTTTGCGAGCAGCATCTTTTGTATCTTCTAGCAAAATACCCGCAACGTAGTCAACAACAATAGTACCTGCCAATATCAATATATAAATTGGCTTAAACACCATGTAGAAATAACAGCTTACTGCCAAAAGCATAATCCACCTATACCTATGTGGCAAGGCATAAAAAGCTGCCGTCGTAAGCACAAAAAATACTAAGAAGTGAAGCGAGTTGAATACCATGCCTGCGCTGTGAAATTAGTAAAGAAAAATTTAACAAGGCAAACAGATAAGCTTGCTTGTCTTAGGATTTTCTTCACAACTATGCCTACTAGCTTTGTTATATAAACTTTACTAGAAAAATTCTACGCAGCACATTACCAATGCTCGCTTTTATTGTAATGATTGGCAGTTGCAATTCTGCCAAAAAGTACAAATTGATATGAAAGCTGTGAGTTCGCAAATTGTAAACCTAAATAGCATCATTAGTTCAATGCAGCAGCTTAGTAAACTATAATAGTTACTGTAGCTGTGCAACAACGCTTTGTAAATGCGCTTTAAATGCTATGTTTGCAGCTCATGAAAGTGCTCATCACTGGCGCAGCTGGCTTTGTAGGTCGTAGCTGTATTGCAGCTTGGCAAAGCTATGGCTGGCAGCTTTTTGGCACTTCGCGACATTCTAATACTAGCGATGGGTGTACTTGGCTGAAATGCGATTTGCTAGACGCTACTCAAATTAATGAAGCCATTGACAAGATAAAACCTGATGCAGTGCTGCATCTAGCTGCTCATAGTAGCGTTGGCGAAAGTTGGAAACAACCGCACTTATGCCTTAGTGAAAATTTACAAATCACGGTTAACTTACTAGAAGCAGTTAGGCAAACGCATCCATCTGCCCACCTGGTCTTAAGTGGAAGTGCAGAGGTATATGCACCTAGTATGCAAAATCTTAAGGAAGAAGATGCTACAATTGCTGGCAATCCATATGCCTTTAGCAAATTGCAGCAAGAAGAACTAGCAGCATTCTATAGAGAACATTTTGGCTTAAAGATTATTTGCACACGTTCCTTCAATCAAATCGGAGCTGGTCAAGATACACGTTTTGTTCTTCCGAGCTTTGCATTGCAAATAAAACGCCAAGTGCAAGCTGGTGCTGATAAACTGGAGCTTCAAGTTGGCAATATCAGCACTGAGCGCGATTTTACGCATGTCTTAGACATGGCTGCGGCTTATGGCTTGCTGTTGCAGGCAAAAGAGGCCAAGCATAGCATTTACAATTTGGGGAGCGGTATAGCAACCAAAATTTCTGAGATTATTGAAATTTTGCAGTTGCTCGCTGAAAAGCCAATAAGTATTATTGTAGACCCAAATAGAGTTCGGCCAAATGATGTGCCTCGTATAGTTGCAGATAATTCAAGATTTGTTCAAGAATTCAACTATGTTCCAAAACTGACATTACACGATGCTGTAAATGACCTATACAATGCTTTGTAACAGTGTTTTACTGCTAGCAGATAAAGCATTTCACCCTATATTTGCGCAGCATGAAAACCGCATTGGTTACCGGAATTACTGGGCAAGATGGTGCCTATTTAGCTAAACTACTATTAGAAAAAGGCTATACTGTGCACGGTGTGCGTCGTAGAAGCTCGCTCATGAACACGCAACGTATCGAGCATTTGTACTTTGATCCAAAGTGGAAGGGCAAATTTAAGTTACACTACGGCGACCTTACCGATAGTAGCAATCTTATTCGCCTAGTTCAAGAAACACAGCCCGACGAGATTTACAATCTTGGTGCACAAAGCCACGTACAAGTGAGCTTTGAAGAACCTGAGTATACCGCTAATTGTGATGGTATTGGTACTTTGCGCTTGTTAGAAGCAATTCGCCTCCTTGGTATGGAAAAAAAAGTACGTTTCTACCAAGCAAGTACGAGCGAATTATATGGATTGGTTCAACAGATTCCGCAAAGTGAGTCAACACCATTTTACCCACGCAGTCCTTATGGTGTAGCAAAATTATATGCATATTGGATTACAGTCAATTACCGCGAGAGCTACAATATGTTTGCGGTAAATGGCATTTTATTCAACCACGAAAGCCCTTTGCGTGGAGAGAATTTTGTAACTCGCAAAATCACCTTAGGTGCTGCAAAAATCCTTAAAGGCACCAATGAAGTCTTGCGTCTTGGTAATTTAGACGCTCAACGCGACTGGGGCCATGCTGAAGACTATGTAGAAGGCATGTGGCGCATTTTGCAACATAGCGAACCGCTAGACTTTGTGCTTGCAACTGGTGTAACTACTACAGTACGAAAATTTGTAGAACTTGCTTTCGGCCATGCTGGCGTAAGTATAGAATGGCGTGGTTCAGGTGTTGACGAAAAGGGTTATGTAGCTAGCTGCAGCAACGAAGCGTATCAATTACCAATTGGCCAGCTAATTGTAGAAGTAGATCCTCGCTATTTTAGACCTGCAGAAGTTGACTTGCTTATTGGCGATGCAACTAAGGCGCACAGTTTACTAGGCTGGAAACCTAAGCACGATCTTAGCACGCTTGTATCTGACATGATGACTAACGAATTACTGTAATACGTAGCTCTTTTTTACATCAGTTTGTAGTATTGGCCAATCAGTGCCTAAGTACGCAATTACTACGGTATTTGAAAAAGGAACAATTGTCGCTTCATCTTGCATTAGCGCGTCAATATCTAAAGATACTTGCATTTGTAATTGTCGCTTGTATTGACTAACAATATTCTTTACTTCAGTGACTACAATTTCTTCGCCTAGATTAAACAAAGCAGGCTTAACCTTGTGAGCTGTGTAGTAATCTATTGCAAGCAATTGCTTAAGAATATTATCGTCGCCATAATCTGCTGCAATAAAGTCGCGCAAAACCTCATACACATTTGTCAATGTAAACTTATGCAAATCATGCTTACTGCTAAACGCTTCTCCCAGGCCTACTAAGAAATCAAAAATGCCATATTGTAATGCAACATAGCGCAGCGTACGAATTGCACGTTTCTTGTTCCAATAAATTTCTAAAGCATGCTCAAGTAAAGTAATACGATGCAATTCTTCCTTGCTTAAGTACTTGCTTTCAATGATTTGATAGGGTGCAATATTGTCGTAAACATAGCCATGCTGCGCTGCTTTTGTGCGCATTGGCGTACCTTTTAAGAACTTTAGGAAACCAAGTTGTAGTTCTGGCGCAAACAGTTTAAACACCTCCTCGAAACTATACTTGATATCTTCATAGTAGTCCAAAGGCAGCCCTACAATCAAATCTAAATGCAATTCAACTTTGTGCTGTAATTGTTTGATGACGCCTTTAGTTTTCTCGAAATTTTGCTTACGGCTTACTTCTAAGTTAGCTACTTGGTTTACTGTTTGTATGCCAATTTCAAAGCGCAACAAGTCTTTTGGCACATGTTCGTTGATATAGGCGATTATGTCAGCATGCACAATATCTGCCGTAATCTCAAATTGAAATTTCTGCCCGGGTTTATAACGAGCTACAATAAACTGAAACATGTCTATCGTAAAATCGCGTTTAATATTAAATGTACGATCCAAAAATTTTATGGTACGACCATGTTCAATCAAATACGATAAATTGCTTTTAATATGGTCAATCGGCAAGTAGCGTACTTTGTTATCTAAGCTTGCTAAGCAAAACTCACATTTATACGGGCACCCGCGACTGGTTTCTATATACAGTACTTTATTGCGCAGCTCCGCAGTAGGTTCATTTGCATAAGGGTTAGTATCCGCAAAATTTATAAGCTCAAAATTGGCTGCCTCAATATTTTTATGTGCTTCACCTTGCAATTTATAAATCAAGCCTGGTACTTGCTGCACAGACGGGTAGTGTTGCAAGAATTGTGTAAAAGGAATTTCACCTTCGCCAGTGATTATGAAATCAATTTGTGGCAAAGCGATTACTTCCTGCCAATCGTAACTAACCTCTGGTCCACCTAAAAGTATCTTCGTATTTGGATTGAGGTTCTTAATTAAGGTGGCAACTTCAAGGGTTTGCGTAATATTCCAGATATAGCAGCTAAATGCAACTACCTCAAACTTTGCACATTCCTCAGCAACTCTATGCAAATCATCTTTGATCGTAAACTCTTGCCAATGCAAGCGCTCGTCTTGCTTATTAAGCTCATAAAGCAGCCTAATTGCAAGATTCAAGTGTATGTACTTGGCATTAAGTGTTGTAAGCAGAAACTGCATGGTGGCAAAGGTACGCAACATTGCTGTACCGATGCCTTGCTAGCAAAAGGAGAAAAATGTTAGGTCCTTTTTGAGGTGTACAATGAGCAAAGATTGATTTTGAAGCTATCACAGAGATTGCTAAGGCATTAATATCGCATCGGTATTATCTTTGCGCCACATGGCAAAAGTGAGTATAAACCTGGCAACAGGGTCTTTACAACAAAAAGAATTTGTAGTAGGTATAGATTTAGGTACTACCAATAGCCTTGTAGCCATTGTACATCCACAAACACAGCAAGCCACGGTTTTGCGCGAGCACAACGAAAGCGCCCTTGTACCGAGCATTGTGCACTTTGGCAGTGCTGGCGATGTAAGCGTTGGTGAAGCTGCCGCCTTGTACTTAGAAACAGAGCCTCAAAACACAATTTTTAGCGTTAAGCGACTACTAGGTAAATCTTATAAGGATATTGCAACCGATAAAATAAGCCTTGGCTATACTATTGTTGAACATGCCACCGATGCTGATAAACTTGTGCGTGTAAAAGTAGGCGACAATTACTACAGTAGCATTGAACTTAGTAGCATGATTTTAGCAGAGCTGAAAAAGCGCGCTGAACACATCCTTAAGACGCCGGTTAATAAAGCCGTTATTACCGTTCCTGCATATTTTAACGATAGTCAACGTCAGGCCACACGAGATGCAGGCAAACTAGCAGGACTAGAAGTACTGCGCATCATCAACGAACCAACTGCTGCTTGTCTTGCATACGGTATTGGGGTAAACAGAGCAGAAGCAAAAACGATTGCTGTGTACGATCTAGGCGGTGGCACCTTCGATATCAGTATTCTGCGCTTAGAAGATGGCGTATTTGAGGTACTAAGCACAAATGGCGACACTTATCTAGGCGGCGATGATTTTGATAAAATTATTATGCAGCATTTTATGCAACAAGCAAGTATTACAAACGAAATACTTGAAGCCAATAAGATACTAGCGCAAACTTTACGGTTGGAAGCGATTAAAGCAAAGAAACATCTTAGCACAAATGCATCTTTCACAAGTTCACTAGTTGACAAATCAATTTCAATCAATGCTGAACACTTTTCTGATTTGAGTCAAAGCTTAATACAAAAAAGTATTGCAGCTTGTAAAAAAGCGATTGCAGATAGCAATTTACAATTAGAAGATATCGACGAAGTATTGATGGTAGGCGGAAGTACACGCATGCCGATAGTACAAGAGGCCGTTAGTAATTACTTCAATAAACCGCTCAATACTTCGGTTAATCCAGACGAGGTTGTTGCCTTAGGTGCGGCTATACAGGCCGATATTTTAAGTGGCAATAATAAAAACGACTTGTTGCTTTTGGATGTCACGCCACTTAGCCTCGGTTTGGAAACAATGGGCGGTTTGATGGAGGTATTAATACCACGCAATAGTAAAATACCTACTAGTGTTGCAAAAGAGTTTACCACGCAAAAAGACGGTCAAGTTGCCATGAAGGTAAGTGTGTATCAAGGTGAGCGCGATTTAGTGAACGACAATAGAAAACTGGCAGAGTTTGAGTTGCGCGGTATTCCAGCAATGCCTGCGGGTTTAGCTAAAGTACAAATTGCTTTTAAGATTAATGCCGACGGTATTTTAAGTGTAGAAGCTAAGGAACTTCGCAGCGGCGTTGCACAAAGTATAGAGGTAAAACCGCAATATGGTTTAACAGATCAAGAAGTAGAAGATATGTTGATGAGTAGCATCGTCAACGCAAAACAAGATGTTGCTGCTCGGGCATTGCAAGAAGCCATTACAGAGGCCGAGCAATTGGCAGCAGCTACTAAGAATTTTCTTCAAAAACATCAGCAATATATTACAGCTGAAGAAGCAGCTGCTACTAACAATGCAATTGAAGCGATACACGTGTGCATCAGCACAGGTGATAAAACAGCGATTCATGCAGCAACCGAACATCTCAACAATCTTAGCAGACCATACGCTGAACGCGTGATGGATGTGGCAGTTGCAGCTGCATTAAAAGGACAAAGTATTTAGTTGAGCGGTAACTTCCATACAGACATGATGACGCAATGCCTTGTGCTTGCACATCAAGGTTTGGGGTATGTTGCGCCAAATCCTTTAGTTGGTGCGGTATTGGTACACAATCAACGCATTATTGGTGCTGGCTATCACATGGCATACGGTGAAGCACATGCAGAGCCTAATTGTATTGCTAGCGTGCAAGAGGCAGATAAAGGGCTTATTGAAAAAAGTACTTTGTATGTCAATCTAGAACCTTGTAATCACCATGGCAAAACGCCACCATGCACGCAAGCTATCATTGCTGCTGGTATCAAACATGTCGTAATCGGTTTGCAAGATCCTTTTGAACATGTAAACGGTAATGGCATCAAAACTTTACAAGCAGCAGGCATCAATATTGAAATCCTCGACAACGCAAAGCAATGCATGAGCATCAACAGACGTTTTCTCACTTGGGTAGAAAAAAAACGACCGTATATTATACTTAAATGGTCACAAACAGCTGATGGCTATATTGCAAGAAACAACAAAGTGCAAACAGCAATCAGCAGTGTAGAATTTAATACCCGTAATCATCAATGGCGTGCAGAAGAAGCCGCTGTTTTAATTGGCCATAATACAGCATTTGTCGACAATCCCAATCTCACTGTTAGGCATGTGCAAGGGCAACAACCAGTAAGATTATTATGGGATCCGCAGCTGGCAATCGCGCAAGACGCTAATATTTTTAGTGAAGATGCAACAACTTTTGTTTTTAATAATGTGAAGCAAGAAGGAAATTACTTAAAGGCAGAAAATATTAAAGAGATTTTGCAAAGATGCTATGAGCAAAATATCCAAAGTATTATTGTAGAAGGAGGTGCAAAACTGCATCAAAAATTTATTGACGAAAACCTTTGGGATGAAGCACGTGTTGCTAGTTCCTCGGAACAATGGGGTAGCGGTTATGCTGCAGCAATACTAAAGAATCAACAACACTTGTACAATGAGCAGCTTGGCAAGGACACAATTGCATATTACAAAAACCTTGGTAACAAATATTTATAGGTAATGATTTGGCTAATACTTTCAATTTTGCTCAATACCTATATTGGTATCGTCTTCAAAGTGTACGAACGCTTTGGCATTAGCAACCTACAAGCCATTGCATTTAACTACTGGATATGCGCTGTAACTGGCTTGGTATATCTCGGGCACATCCCTTCAGCAGACATCTTAGTACAAAAAAACTACTGGCTCTGGGCTGGCATTAATGGTATTGCCTACTTTGTCGTTTTCCTAGCGATTGGAAAATGTACAGCAGCCGTTGGCGTAAATGCTACACAAACAGCCAATAAACTCAGTTTAGTCATACCTGTTGCTATAGCCATACTATTTCTTGGAGAAGGACTTAGCTTGCTAAAGGTTGCAGGGATTGTGTTGGCAATAATTGCTGTGATGCTCAGTACTGCAAAAGAAAAAAGCGGTGCTGAGACAAATGCTAAGCAAAATGCCAGCAGTTTGATGCTTCCTGCCTTTATTTTTATTGGTAGCGGTTTGTTGGATAGCCTTAGTAACTACCTGCAACGTACCTATTTGCAACAAACTGCAGATGCCAATTATTACCTTGTTGCCACATTTAGTGCAGCAGCACTTGGCAGCACTTGCTATCTGATTGCACAAATGCTTCGCGGTAAAGAAATTTTTGCACTTAAAAATTTGATTGCAGCCATCGTACTAGGCATTCCAAATTATTTTTCAATTTATAGCTTATTGCAAAGCCTTGGAAGTGGTGTGCTGCAAAGCAGTTCACTAATTCCTGTAAACAATATAGCGGTGGTTCTATGCAGTACTGTCTTTGCTATTCTATTTTTTCGAGAAAAACTCAATGCAAAAAACTATTTGGGTTTAGGATTTGCAGTACTTAGCATTGCGCTTCTATGCATTGCTTAATGCACCAGTTACATTCCCAATTAGCTGCATTTACCTTATTAGCGCCTAGATAGCGTGCAAGATGTTCTTTTTCTGAATTACATGCATTACTTTAGCAAAATATGTTTCCATCAGATTTAGATATTGCACAAGCAGCAGACATCAAACATATTAAAACCATCGCAGCAAAAATTGGTATTAGCGAAGATGATTTGCACTACTATGGTAAACACAAAGCAAAATTACCGCTTACTCTAATTGATGAAGAAAAGGTAAAAAAAGCAAAACTCATTTTGGTATCTGCTATTAATCCTACACCAGCTGGCGAAGGCAAAACCACTGTGAGCATTGGCCTCAGCGAAGGATTGAACAAGATTGGCAAAAAGACAATCGTCGTTTTGCGCGAACCAAGTCTTGGGCCTGTTTTTGGCATCAAAGGTGGTGCTGCAGGCGGCGGTTATAGCCAAGTCATTCCAATGGAAGATATCAATTTGCATTTTACTGGCGACTTTGCTGCTATTGAAAAAGCTAACAATTTATTAGCTGCACTCATTGACAATAATTTACAAAACAAAGAGCACAACCTAAATATTGATCCTCGCACCATTACTTGGAAACGTGTGATGGATATGAACGATCGTAGCTTACGTCAAATTATCATCGGCATCGGTGGCACGGCAAATGGTATACCGCGCGAGGATGGTTTTAATATTACGCCGGCGAGCGAAGTAATGGCTATCCTTTGCATGAGTAAAAATATCGACGATCTTAAGCAACGCCTTGGCAATATTTTTGTTGGTTACACTTTCGACAAGAAACCAATTTTCGCACGCGACCTTAAAGCACAAGGCGCCATGGCACTTTTATTGAAAGACGCAATTCGACCAAATCTTGTGCAAACCTTGGAAGGCAATCCCGCTATTTTGCATGGTGGCCCTTTTGCAAATATTGCACAAGGTACCAACACGATTATTGCAACAAAAATGGGCTTAAGTCTTGGCGACTTTGTAGTTACAGAAGCAGGCTTTGGTGCAGACCTTGGCGCTGAAAAATTCATGAATATAAAGTGTGGCTATGGTGGCATTGCGCCAGATGCAATTGTGTTAGTAGCCACTATTCGCGCTTTGCGTCATCATGGTGGTGCAAAGAAAGAAGAGTATGGCACCGCAAGTATAGAAAAAGTAATTAAAGGTTTTGCCAACTTAGAAAAGCATATTGAGAATTGCAAGAAGTTTGGCATTACACCAGTTGTAGCAATTAATAATTTCCCCGGCGACAGTGCCGAAGAAATTGAATATGTACAAACACACTGCGAGAAGCTAGGTGTAAAAGCTATTCTAAGTCTTGGTTTTGCTAAGGGTGGCGAGGGCACAACCGACCTTGCGCAAGCTGTGGTAGCAAGTATAGAATCTGGCACAAACAAGTTTCATCCATTGTACGATTGGAGCCTAAGTATAGAAGATAAGATCAATAAGATTGCAACTGAAATTTACGGCGCCGAAGCAGTAGAGTATAGCAGCAAGGCACGTACACAATTAAAAACGATTAAAAATCTTGGCTATGAAAATTTGCCTGTTTGTATGGCAAAAACGCAAAAAAGTTTGAGCGATAAAGAAACGCTTGTAGGACGCCCTAAGAACTTTACAATTAATGTGCGCGAATTTGAATTTGCTGCTGGTGCAGGTTTTATTATTCCAATTCTAGGTGATATGATGCGTATGCCTGGCTTGCCAAGTGTACCAGCTAGCGAGCATATGGATATCGATAGCGATGGTAAAGTAAGTGGATTAAGTTAGTGGCTTTAGTAGCCCAAAACGGCTTATGCCTAGCCTGATCTGCCATTGTGGGGTATGCAACACAAATGCATTCGCAACAAGGCTAACTTCGTCATTTCAAAAAAACAAGCTGTCTTTTTAGGAGGGTAAAATAATAGTAATATTTTTACCAAAATTTATTGAATGAAAAAATTACTAGCAGGCATACTTATGATATGCTTATCCGTTGGAAACACTTTTGCTCAAGAGAATTCAGAAGAATCACTAGAGTTAACCGTTGAACAAAAGGTACTATTAGAACGACTTGGTAAAATTAAGTTTCAAGAAGGAACGATAGACTTCGGGCATGATATTGAATTGACAATTCCTGAAGGATACAAATTTATAAACGCAGCTGACGCCAAATTTATTGTGGTAGATTTATGGGGCAACTCAAAAGATGCAAATGTATCAGGTATGTTGGTCAAGGATGGTTTCTCGCCTTTAGATGATAGCTCGTGGTCCTTCGTTGCAAGCTATGACGATTGCGGTTATATCAAAGATGAAGACGCCAACAAAATTGATTACGACGATTTAATGAAAGATATACAAAGCGACGAAAAGGAAGTAAATGCGCAGAGAGAAAAGGCAGGTATTGGCGCTGTTCATATGCTGGGGTGGGCATCAAAACCTTATTATGATAAGACCAATAAAATTTTGCATTGGGCAAAGTCGCTAAAATTTGACAAGAGCGAGGACACCACTTTGAATTATGATGTTCGTATTTTAGGCAGAAAAGGTTTATTGAGTTTGAATGCAGTTGGTAGCATTTCCGAATTGCCTGATGTGCAAAAACATATTCCAGATATTATCAAAATTGCAAAATTCAAAAAAGGTGCTTCATATCTAGATTTTAATGCTAGCACAGATAAAGTAGCCGCATACACAATTGGCGGATTAGTTGCAGGTAAAGTTCTAGCCAAGGCAGGCCTATTTGCTTTGTTATTGAAAAATATAAAATTGGTTGTTTTGGCTGCCTTAGGTGTATTCGCTGGTTTAAGAAATAAGATAGCAGGCTGGTTTGGCCGTAAAAGCAATAACGAAGTAGAGTAAGAAGAGGGCAGTCATCAATAATAGCTGTTGAAGTTTTTACCTTTTGTTACTAGCTGCTTTTTTCATGCAGTTAATTGTCATATCTATCTACGTATTTTGTTGTGATACAACATCACGTCTTTAGACATAAGGATCGATTTACTGCGCTGTATTTCAAGTGTTAGTAACTTTCAGCTACAGTTTTTACAGTTCTGTCCTAGAGGGCACCCCCTTTTACGTATTTTAATTATATTTGAGATGTATCTAAACCACTACAAATCAAAATCATGAGAAAGTACTTCGTAAGGCTCGCTAGCTTATTGTCGCTAGTAGTACTAGCACAAACTGCTTTGGCGCAAGTCAACACCGGAATCATCAATAACTTGATGCATGACAATACCAAAACGCTAGCAGAAATTACAGCCGAAGCAAATACCTATTTTCAGCAAGTTGGTACTGGCAGAGGTACTGGTTACAAGCAGTTTCAACGTTGGTTATACGAACAATCATTTCACCGAGATGCAAATGGCTATGCTATAGATCCTCAAGTTGAATACGATGCCTATACAACCGCTGTGCAACAAATGCAACAACGTCAAACGCGTGCGGCTTGGTCAGAAATGGGACCAAACACATTTAGCGTTACTACCAGCTGGAATCCTGGTGTAGGTCGTTGCAATGCAGTGGCTTTATTGGCAAGTTCGCCTAGTACAATTTATGCTGCATCTGGCGGTGGTGGTATCTGGAAAAGTACCGACGGCGGTGCAACATGGGCAGCCAAAACCGATGCCTATGCAAATAGCTATTTTCAAATAGAATATATTACTATCGACCCTAGTAATGCAAATACTATTTATGCTTGCATTGAAGGTGGTGGTGTAATCAAAAGTACGGACGGCGGAAATACTTGGGCTGCAACAGGCACTGGTCCTTCCAGCGCAAAGCGTGTACTTGTACATCCGACTAACAGCAGTAATCTTTTAAGTACTGGCACCAATGGTATTTACCGCAGTACTAATGGCGGTACCAATTGGACACAAGTATCTACTGGTAACTTTGAGGACATTTGTTACCAACCTGGCAGTACTAGTAATGTTTATGCTGCTGGCGCTTCAACAACAACATTTAGAAGAAGTACTGATGGTGGTGCTACATGGTCAACTGTTACAACTGGCATTACAAATTCTGGCCGTACATTAATAGGTGTTTCTGCAAATAATGCACAAGTAGTTTACTTGTTACAAAGCAATCCTAGCGATCAGAGCTTTGGCCGTTTATACAAAAGTACAAATGGAGGTACTAGCTTCACTACAACTGTAACTGGCGGCGCCAATACTAACTATTTTGGATACGAAACAAACGGCACAGGCTTAGGTGGCCAGGCTTACTATGATATGGGTATTGCGGTAAATCCTAGCAATGTAAACGAGGTACATATCGCAGGTATTATCTGCTGGAAAAGTACAAATGGCGGTACAAGCTTTACAGCAACTACAGCATGGTCTTATCCAAATAGCATTGGCTATAACCATGCAGATGTGCATCAACTTTTGTGGGTTGGCACTACTTTGTACAGCGCTACAGATGGTGGCATTAGCAAGAGTACAAATAATGGCGACGACTGGGTAAATATTTGGACTGGCATGGGTACAAAAATGATTTACAGATTAGCTACGTCAAAAACAAGTTCTAGCACGCTTGCCTTTGGTTCTCAAGACAATGGTCAAACTTATAGACTAAATGGTGGAGCTTGGAATCAGTGGATGGGTGCAGACGGCATGGATTGCGCAATCAGCAGCACAAACAGTAGCGTTGGTATAGGAACTTATCAAAACGGTGGTATCTATCGCACTACAAATGGTGGTGTGTCAAGCACTTCACTTACTCCGCCTGCAAACGGTAATTGGGTTACGCCAATAGCATGGCATCCAAACGACGCAAATACTGTTTTTGCTGGCTATAATGGCGTATATAAAAGCACAAATCAAGGAACCAACTGGACTAAAATTAGCGGTACTACAATTTCAAGTAATATGGATTGCATAGCGATAGCACCTAGTAACGCTAACTATATTTATGGTAGTGTTGGTTCTACGCTTTATGTATCTACAAATGGCGGAACTAGCTGGTCAACATATAGCCCTGGCGCAGGAGCTATTACAAGTATTTGCGTTAGCCCGCTTACACCTAGTAAAGTTTGGATTAGTACATCTAGTTCTAGCAATCAAGTACGTGTAAGTACCAACAGTGGTTCTACATTTACAAGTATTTCTAGTGGTCTACCTGCTATTGCTGCACGCAGCGTTGCCGTAGAAGACAATACTGCGGAAACTATTTACGTAGGCATGAACTATGGCGTTTATTCAAAAGATAATAATACAAGTTGGGCTGTGTTTGGCACAGGTTTGCCAAATGTAAGTATCAACGATGTTGAGGTGCATAAAGGTGCAGGAAAATTACGCATTGGCACATACGGTCGCGGAATATGGGAAACCGATTTAGCAACTGTTGGCACAGGCTGTTCAGCACCTACAGGCTTAGCATCGTCAAATATCACAACCTCTGGTGCCACTGTATCTTGGGCAGCTGTTGGCGGTGCTAGCAGTTAC
>JBJORA010000007.1:0-30715 GCA_046049675.1 Bacteroidota bacterium
AAGTATAATGCAGACAGATTTTATTACCTATAAGCGCCAGCAAAAGAAGTAGTGCTGGACGGAGGCTATCACTTTTTATTTTTATGCACAAATACCAAACGCAAACTTTGGTCGTAAGTGAAGTAATTGTATAGCCAGTTCATAAATACAAATAATTTATTCTTAATGCCAAGAATAAGTAATAAGTGCAAGCCCATCCATATCATCCAAGCAAGGAAGCCACCTAAAAATATTTTATTGCCTTTGATAAGCGGCAGTGGAGCATCTACTACAGCGAGGTTGCGACCAACCGTTGCCATGCTGCCTTGGTCTTTGTAGCTAAATACTTGAAGGCTATAATTGGCTTGCGTCAATTGCTTGAAATTATAGGCAAGCATATCTGCCATTTGTATGGCAACAGGTGCTACTTGCGGATGGCCGTTTGGTGCTTCGTCGTTTTGTAAAAATGCGATGTCACCGATAGCATACACATCGCTCATACCACGCACTCTGCACAGTTCGTCCACTAGAATTCTATTGCCTCGCGTGATGTTAGTTGCATCAATGCCATGAGGCACATTGCCCTTGATGCCTGCTGCCCAGATTACAGTTTTGCAAGCAATTTGTTCGCCAGCGTTTGTACTTAATGTATCACCATCGTAGCTTAATACTTTGGTATTGAGTTTAAGGGTTACGCCTAGTTTTTGCAAATACTTTACACTGCGCTGTTGACTTTGCAAGCTCATTACTTCTAGGGTTGTCGCGCTACCTTCAAAAAGAAGAATTTGCATTTGCTTAAAGTCGAGCTCAGGAAAATCTTTTGGCAAAATATAGTTACGCATTTCTGCGATGGCGCCTGCTAACTCTACACCAGTTGCACCACCGCCAACGATGCAAATGGTAAGGTGCGCTTTGCGTTTATCGCCACTACTTTCGAGAGCTTCCTCAATGTTCAATAGCAGATGATTGCGAATATCTAGCGCTTCTACTGTACTTTTCATGGGCAATGCATGTTGCTGCATTTGTTCGTTACCAAAGAAGTTAGTTGTGGCACCACAAGCAAGTACGAGGTAATCGTAGTTGAGTGTTTCAGTATCCGTAGTAATGGTTTTTGCCTTATGGTCTATACTTTGTACCTCGGCCATACGCACTTGAATATTGCTGCTATTCTGAAAAACTTTGCGCAGCGGAAAGCTAATATTACTTGCATCTAAACCTGCGGTTGCTACTTGGTAGAAGAGTGGTTGAAATTGGTGATGATTTGCCTTATCGATAATGGTTATGCGATAGTGTTTGTTATTGCGCAGTTTTTGCGCCAATCGTAGTCCGCCAAAACCAGCGCCAACGATAATAATGTGTTTCATTGCTTAATGCTTTACGACACAAATTTACACAACTTTCAAAAAAAATTGAAAGAAGTGTAAATGATAATGGTTGTGTTTTGGGGGACATAATTACAGATGCGTTAATGTTGGTGGTAGGTTTTGTAATTAATATTTTGCAGGCAGTTTTAAGCTTTATCATATTTTTTCTTATTTTTGTTTAATGAATTTGAATCTTAAAGTTGCCCTCGCTTTAGTATCAGCTTTGTTTTTAGTAAAGCCTTTGCATGCTCAATTTTGTTGCACCCCTTCTTGCGGCAACAGCTACTTGGATAAAAGCTTTAATGTTGTGGGCTATGATACTACAATTGCTAGTACACCTTATCGTGTGATGACTACTTCTGGCGGAAGGTATGTTTTAGCGGGTGTAAACTATCTGGCGCGATACTTTTCAAATGGCACGCTTGATTTGTCTTTTGGCACAAACGGCTACGCCGCTGTAAGTGGCATGGGCTCTTTTGCAGATGGCTTGCAAATATCAAGTGGCCACTACGTATTAATGGATAATGACCAACTATGGTTTTTTGATAGTAGCGGCAGCTTGGCAACAAATATGGCAACATCTGGAATATTAAATTTGCCAGTATTAGCAAAAAACGGCGGTGGCATGGGTAACCTAAATGCCAAGGAGTTCTTAGAGCATCCGCTTGGTGGCTTGGCAATTCTTACGCATAGAAGCCACGATAGTGTTGCGTTATTAATTGGCGCAGATTCCTTTAGGCAGGCGATGCTAAAAACAACTGCCTCGGGTTTAATCGATAGCTCTTTTGGTAATAATGGCTTAAGTATTTTTA
Organism: Bacteroidota bacterium; assembly: GCA_046049675.1. Lineage (GTDB taxonomy): Bacteria > Bacteroidota > Bacteroidia > Chitinophagales > Chitinophagaceae > CAIXQW01. The sequence continues at coordinate 2,156 of JBJORA010000007.1, forward strand.
GTGGCACAGAATTTAAAAATCGGCACGAAAGTACTTTTACGATTGTACCTTCCGAACAGCGTATTTTCGTAGCTGATGGCTATGGCGCAATTTCGTCGCCTCCCTTACTAGTTCAAACACGCATCAGGGCCTTGTTTTATGATGGCTCAAAAGATACTTCAAATGTCATAAGTATAGCTTCTTATTCGAGACCATGTTGCCTTAGATATGAAGCTGGACGTTTTTACTTGCCTGTCAGTGTTATTGGTGGGAACGGCGGCCAGGGAAGTTTTGCATATATTGTTGATACAAATGGCAATAGTAGCCTTAGCAACACTTCCTTTCTGCACATCATTTCGCAAGACTTGCAGTTGTATGATGCAGTAGGTATAGGCAAATTCATTGTTACTACTAGCTATCCAGGAAGTTGGTCTTCAAGGATTACAACTGTTACAGATAGTTTAGAAGGAAGAAGTGGATTTTTTGGCACTAGTGCTTTTGAAAATAGCACCGGTTTAGGACCTACTTCGCTAGCGGGTTGTGGCCAAGTCTTGCGGATATTACATGTTGCGCAAGATTCTGTATCTAAGGATATCTATCTTGCTGGTACCATAGGCCCATATTATGCATTGACTCCGCTGATAGCTCGAATTAGTGGGCAGTGTCTTACTACTTCGTTAGCTTTAACAGCTACGGTCACCTCACCTATAATTTGCCCGGGTGACAGCACAAATGTTGCACTTGCAGCAACAGGCGGTTTGCCAAACTATGCATTTGGTCTTGCTCCAACAGCTACTTTTACTACTAACAACCTCGTCAAAGTGCCTGCTGGTACGCACACATTTTCTGTGCAGGATAGTACAGGTTGTATCAAGTCAACTACATTAACTGTTACCCAGCCTGCTGCCATAAATGTTGTTGCGAGCGCTACACAAATCATTTGTATGGGTGGAAATTCTACAATTAGCCTAAGTGCTACAAATGGCACTGCACCATACACTTTTGGTGAAGGCGTTAATCCTGTTTTCTCTAATAACAATACTTTCGTCAAACCCGCTGGCATCTACATTTTTTGGGCAAAAGATGCCAATGGTTGTAGCAGTTCAATATTTAAAAATGTTGTTCAACCAAGTCAACTCGGCGTGAACGTAAGCACCTCAACAATTTTTTGCTATGGCAATAGCGCTAACATCACTTTAAGCGGTTATGGTGGTGTATCAAGCTATAGTTATGCAATGGGCGCGGTTCCAGTGTTTAGCAGCAGTAGTTCTTTTAGTTCTCAGCCGGCTGGCACGTATACCATTTGGGTAAAGGATGCAGTTGGTTGCAGTACTTCTTCGCTCGTGACATTAACGCAACCTCCGCAAGTAACTGTAAATGTTAATGCCACACCAATACCGTGCTTTGCCACCTCAGGTACCAGTACAATTACAGTTAGTGGCAGTAATGGTAATAGCCCTTATACCTACGCAGAGGGTGCATTTCCAAGTTATAGTTCCAATAGCACATTTGTCAGAAGCATAGGTACATATACCATTTGGGTAAAGGATGCTATTGGCTGTACTAATACCAGTATTGTAGATATAGCCCCAGCCTTGCCTGGTATTGCTAGCGCAAGCAATGCGAGTATGAGTATCAATAATATTTATTGTGATAATATACCAATTGATAGCGTATTGTGTGAGCCAACCATTTCTTCAGATACTAGTTGCATAGTAAACTATCAATGGTATTGGTCACCAAGTTTTACAGGGCAACAATATGCAATCGCTGGAGCAACAAGTCAACATCTGACAAATTTTTCATTGCAGTCCATTATTCCGCAAGGTCAATACTCCTCTTTTGTATATTTATGGCGAATTGTGAAGTTAGCTTCATGTGGCTGTACAGATAGTGTTGTAAGCAATAAAGTGCAGTATAATGTTTATCGAGCGGTCACAGCAACAGCGCCTTTAGGCGCTACTTTTTGCAATGGCCTAGGTTCTATTCAACTTATTGGTGGGGCAACAAGTTCAGGCAATCTAGGAGCATGGTATGCAGGTGGCGCCTTGTTTAGTTCTGGCGATACTTGTATTGCTACAAGCCCAGGCACTTATGCTTTTGTAGATTGGCCTAGTAGTGGCTATGCCGCTTGTGATACGGCAAAAGTAAGCCTTGCAGATGTTACGTCAAACGCTACAGTAACCGTAAACGGCAACACACTAACAGCCAACCAAGCTAATGCGACTTACCAATGGGCGAGTTGCGACAATAATGGAAACCTTATAAACATCAACGGTGCTAATTCGCAAAGTTATGCACCTACAGCTGCAGGCTTATATGCTGTACAAGTAACGGTAGCAAACTGTACGGATACAAGTACCTGTGTGCAATTTTGGCCACTTTACATAGACAACACGACTGAAAAGCAAGGTCTTCAAATTGTACCAAATCCAGCACAAAATATTTTTACATTGCATGTCGTACAACAACTTGTTGGGAGTAATTATCAAATCTTGAATACAAGCGGTCAATTGGTTTACGAAGGCCAATTTGTAAGTGCAGAAGATCGCGTTGACGTTTCAAGTTGGGCAGCTGGCGTGTATGTAGTACGCTGCAAGCTAGGAAATTACTATATGCTTGTTCAGCACTAGTGTTTATGCTGAAGGGGGTAAGGCAACTAATATCGCGTATCACTTGTTTACATTAATCAATAAACTACTATTACGTGAGACTAAGACTGGTTTAGTTAAAGGCTTGGTTTCTTTTGATTTTTTTGCATGTAGTATTGCACGGTATTTTTTTTATAAAAGCAAAAAGCGCTTTGCTCTCTAACAGATTTGGTTTGCCACAAAACACTATTGTACTGACTCACTTAACTTTTGAATTTATTGCTTGGCCATAGAATTACCATGGTTGGTTTTTGTTGATCTTTTTCGTTGGAAACAATACCTTTTTTTTGTTATTTTTGTATAATGAATTTGAATCTTAAAGTTGCCCTTGCCCTACTCTTTTCATTTCTTTTTATAAATAACGCACAATGTCAGTTCTTTGCTAGTTGCGGTAATAAATATTTAGACAAAACCTTTAAGGGAGTGGGCTATGATACAACGATTACTAACGTACCACATAGGATAATGACAACTTCTGGAGGGCGATATGTATTAGCAGGCACAAATTTTTTGGCGAGATACTTTTCAAGCGGTGCACTTGATTTATCTTTTGGAAATAATGGTTATGCTGCAGTAAGTGGTATGGGATCTATTGCAGATGCGATGCAGTTATCTACTGGCCATTACGTATTAATAGACAATGATCAGGTTTGGTTCTATGATAGTTCAGGCAACCTCGCAACAAGTATGGCAAGTTCAGGGGTTTTAACATTGCCTCCAGCAGTTAATATAAATGGCTTACCTGACATTTTAAATGCTAAAGAGGTACTCGAGCATCCAAGCGGCGGCATAGTGATTCTTACTAGTAAAGGTAAGTTTATGACTGAGTTGCAAAGTGGGACAGATACTTTTAGGCACGCAGTGGTAAAGACTAATTCTGCAGGAATACTAGATAGTACATTTGGCACAAATGGTATAAGCATTATTAATTCTAGTAAATTTAATCTAGATCTCAAAGTATGTACTTTTACTACTGTACCCACTGAACAAAGAATATATGTTGCCGCTGGCTATGGCGGAATTACAGGTTATCCACCGGTTTACCCTACCCAAATTAGACGTTTGTTTTACGATGGCACGATTGATACATCTAGCGTAATCACTATAAATGCTACATTAGGACCTCACTGCTTACGATACTCTTCGGGCCACTTTATTATGTCTGGGGAAATTAGTATGCCTACTGATGGTCCTACTAGCTTTGCCTTGATTGTAGACTCTAATAGCAATTATTTGTTCAGTAATGGAAATCTTCCAGCCTCACAAGTAGTGCAAAATTGCCAGCTTTACGATTTAACTGGTTTGGGTGTGGTTGGCGTTAGTACAAGCTTTAATTCTGGTATGACCACACTTACAGACAGCATGGTGATATACCCGGGTTTTTTTGGCACAAGTGCATTCTACCACAGCACCGACACCGGCACTCTTATGTCTGGCACGTGTGGAACGTATTTCAAAATTGCTGATGTTGCGCAAGATTCCATAAGCAAGGATATTTACTTTATTGGCGCACTTAATAGTTGGCCCATTTCTAAACCTTGTGTAGCTAGAATTGGTGGGCAGTGTTTTACTAGTAACTATACTATTGCTGGTGGGGTTATAAGCGTAAGCGCAGCTGCAAGCCTTACTAATAATTCATATTGCGATAATATGGTTATTGATAGTGTGCTTGGAGAGCCTGTCAATTTGCAATCTACAAGCTGTAGTGTGCGATATCAATGGTTTTGGTCTCGTACAAATGCAGGTCCATTTGCAGAAGTTACTGGAGGCACAAGCCAACATCTTACAAATTTTTCATTGCAGAGCGTGATACCAGCGGGCCAAAGCTCATCGGATCTGTTTTTTTACCGCAAAGTTTGGCTGGATTCATGTGTATGCAGCGATAGTGCAGTGTCTAATACACTACAATATACTGTTCACAAGAGCACAACCGCATCCGCCCCTGCTGGTGCTGCATTTTGTTTTGGTGCAGGAAATTTTGAACTTATAGGAGGTAGTGCAAGTAGCAGTACGCTAGGTAATTGGTATTTTGGTGGTACGCTACTGTCCGCTACCGATACATGTATTGCAACAAGTCCTGGTACGTATATATTTGTTGAATCGCCAAGCAGCGGCTATGCAACTTGCGACACAGCATTAATTAGCTTGCCCGATGGAACTCCAAATAATATAGTAACAAGTAGCGGCAACACTTTAACGGCCGTCCAAAATAATGCGACGTATCAGTGGGCAAGTTGCGATAATAATGGCAACCTCACTAATATTAGTGGGGCAACGGCACAAAGCTACACACCATCCGCAGCAGGTTCTTATGCAGTAAAAGTTACTTTGGGAGATTGCAATGCTTACAGTGTGTGCACACAATTTTGGTTGTTAGGAGTAAATATCAATTCACAAATGGGTGCTTTAAAAATTGTACCTAATCCTGCGACAGGTAAAGCGACTTTAATTGTACCTACACAAGCAATTGGCACTAGCTTTACCATAATAAATGCGACAGGTCAAGTAGTGCACGCAGGTGTGCTTCGCTCAACCAAACATGACGTTGATGTCACAATCTGGGCTGCAGGTATTTATGTAGTTCGTTGCCAACAAAGCAATTACTATTTGATAGTTGAGCACTAGTTTACGCCAATTATCACAGAGGTTAATTTAATTAAACACTTCTTGGCTACGTATATTTTTCAATTTATAAGTAATTGTTACCATGACCATCGCACAACATCTTGCACAGCACATTCGCCAAGCCTTTATTGGCGGCAGTTGGGCAACAGTTTCTGTACAAAAAATGTTAGAACCAATTTCACTTGATCAAGCGCAGAAGGTTCATATTGGTAATAATAGCATCCTAAAAATTGTGCAACACTTTAATTACTATTTTCCTATACAACTAAAAGTTTTGCAAGGTGGACCGCTTACAGGAAAAGATGCTGACAGTTGGCAACAGACAGCGCCTAAAGATGAAAACGAATGGCAATATTACAAACAAGAAATGCTTGATATAGCAGAGCTATTGGCACAGCAAGTAGAAAGTCTTAGCGATGAGCAATTAATTCAGCCTTTTGCCGACGAAAAGTATGGTAGCATTTATAGAAATGTTGCAGGTGTTATCGAGCATTTGTACTATCACTTGGGGCAGATTTCTGTTCTTGTGGAAGCACGTAAGTCTAAATAAGGTACTTATGTGCTGAGCTAACTCGCTTGAGTCCGTTTAGCAAGCTGGCTAAAATTCAGCAGCTTACAATGAGTCATTGAAGCACTAGCAAATCGGCTCTAACCTCTTAATTCTAATGATGATGCAATCGTAAAGTCGGTATAACAAAATGCATTGCAATTTTACTATTCATTTTTTACTCAGCGCCATCCTCGGGGCTAAACAAGGTACCGCTTAGTCCTAGGCCATTATACTGTGTGCTTGCTCCTATACCAACGTTTATGCCTCCCCAATTACTATAGCCACATCTAAGTTGCAAATTGGTTTTCTTAAACTTAGCAATATTGATTGCTACGGATGGATGGTATAATATTCGAATAGTGGTCGTCCCTATCATAGGTTCGTATTCACCATTAGGTAATCCTCTATACACCAATTGTCGGTTGCTGATAGAAATACCTGCTGTTAAATCAAATAATATGATAGGGTTAGTTTTTTGTTTTCGCAAAAGTGTCCACTGCGGTCCAAACGTAATATTTAAACCTTTTGGATGTTTACCAGTTACATAAAAACCGTACTGCGGTAGATAATGCAATATAGCATAGTGCGTGATTGACTGCATATTGTTGCGTCCCTGTAAATACTCAATAGCAATCCTCGTAGAACGCCGGCCTCGTTTAGAACCGATGGAAAGATCTAAACCAGCAGCTAGACCTCTATCAAAAAAAACAAAAGGTATAAACTTTCTTTTCTGCACAGCAGTACCTTCATGAAATGAGGCGTTTATGCCGACTCTAAAACTACGTTTAGTTTGCGCATTAAGGATTGACGGAAAAAATAAAATGCATAGAACAAAACCTACTTTGATACATACCGTGTTCATAAGAAAAATACTTTATAGTGCTAGAACTACAAAGGTAAATTTACTCAAGAAATTGCATAAGTGCAAAAAAGCTATAACTTACTTATCCTACCAAACTGATTTCCAATTCTAATAATATAAGTGCCTGCGCTAAGTTGCGATACTTTAATCGTGTTTAGCTTATTAGCTTCTAACTTTTGAACATGTACACTTTTGCCTAAAGTGTTGAAAATCTCAATGCTGTTCATGTTTGCTGTTGCATTAACATGTAAAACATCTTGTGCAGGATTAGGATATAGCTGAGACATATTGAGTGCTGCATTAGCTATACCATCGGGATACACAACAACTACCAAACTGTCAGTGCTTGAGCCACAAGGACCAAACACTGTTAAGGTAACAGTATAACTACCTGGTGCAGTAAACGTATGCGAAGGACTGGCAGTGCTATCTGTACTGCCATCACCGAACTGCCAATAGTATGCGTCAATATCTCCAGTAGAAGTATTTGTAGTACTTAACGAAGCGCTATTCATCGTGCCACTAAAGTTGGCAACAACAGCAGGGTTTACAGTAATATTTATACTGCCGGTATTTGTGCAACCAGCTGCGTTAGTAACAATTACACTATAAGTTGTATTCGCAGTTGGTGCAACCGTATCTCTTCTAGTAGTTACACCATTGCTCCACAAATACGTGTTTGTGCCGCCAAACTGCACACAATTCAACACAACACTGTCACCTGCGCAGATTGTATCATTTGGTAGCGCTGTCATAGTGATTGTTGGTACACTTACTTGCACTGTGATAACGGCGTTGTCGCTGCAACCACTTAGGTTGGTTCCTGTGACACTATAAGTGGTAGATGTAGTTGCAATGATGGCAACCGTATCGTTATTACTACTTAGGCTAGTTACTGCAGGTGACCATGTATAATTGTCTGAACCATTGGCGCGCATAAATACCGTATCGCCAATACAAGCTACTGGAGGAGTTGACTGTAAGGTAACCGTTGGCGTACTGTCATTGGTTACTACCATGTTTACAATTGGAGTAGTATAACTTAGGCCACTGTAAGAACAATTCACCAAACATTGCACGTACACACTACTAGTTAAATTTTGCGTAGCAGTTATAGCTGTTCCAAAATCTGTCCAAGGCGCAGCACCAGTCGGACTATATTGCCAAGTATAACTAAGGCCAACGAGGTTTGTAATTGGAGCGGTTAAACTATAATTCGCAGTGCCGCCACTATCACAAAGCAGGGTAGTAGGAGTAACAATAGTTCCTACATTTGGTATACCTGTACAAAGGGGAGGGAATTCCAAATAGCTAACATCATCAATAAAAACATTAGCGCCTTGTCCATTGGTGTCTGTTTGGCTAGTGCCTTGAAAAATAAAATAGTTAGTCGCAGTATTGTATGTTGTAGGCACACTAAATGTGTACTGATACCATCCGCTTGTAGCTTGCGTATCTGGCAAATTAATATTTCTATGACGGGCTACAGCACCTAGACGAACGGCAGATGCATCAAAAGAGTCCACTGTACTAATAAACACAGTAAGCGAGTCTTCGAAGTAGTTCTTTATACTATCGCGATACATCCAAAAGCTAATATCTGTTGCTTGCGAATTGCGCAAAGTATAATCTACAACTTTGCTTACCAGGTTTTGGGTATAACCAGCACTTGAGGTGCTACGGCTAGTATAGCGCGCCAAGCCAGCACCGCTGTGAGTTTGGCAAACAGTAAATGTTCCGTTTTGCCCTATTGTTCTTCTAACCCATATAGGGTTTACTAAAGTAGGCTGCTTAATCGACCAACCTGTTGGTGGAAATGTAGTTGCATCAAAACTTTCGCTAGTAGTAATTGATTGTGCCTGCACAAAATTGCATACAAGAAAACACAAACTTAGTATGAATAGTATTTTTTTCATTAAGTGTGAAGGTATCCATTAATTCTAGCGAATGTGTTTTAGCTACTAAATTTCGAGTTTGTACACTCTTTTTGGGGTAGCTTAACTGTTGTTCTCACCATTTGGCTCTAAGTCTGTACTATTAAGTTAATGTAGATTTATAATTTGCACATAGCAGCAATGAACCTTGTATCAAAGTCATTAATGCTCCTCAGCCCGCTGACTTTCCTCACCAACCACGCCAAAAACACCACTTTTTGCCCTAAAATCGCACATTATCATACCTTTATCACACAAAAAGCGCAAATTTTTCTGCTTTTCCCTTGGCAACTTCGTCCCTTTGCTCTACCTTTGCACTCCCAAAACACAAGGGACCATTTTAAATGCAACAAAGAATTAGGATAAAGCTTAAGTCTTACGACCACAACCTGGTGGACAAGTCTGCTGAGAAAATAGCAAAGACTGTACGCGGAACAGGCGCTGTGGTGACGGGTCCACTTCCTCTGCCTACAGAGAAGAAGATTTTTACCGTACTCCGCAGTCCACACGTTAACAAAAAAGCGCGTGAGCAATTTCAATTGTGCACGCACAAACGCCTTTTGGACATCTACGCTAGCAGCAGCAAAGCAGTTGATGCACTTAGCAAGCTAGAGCTACCAAGTGGTGTAGAAGTAGAGATCAAAGCATAATAGCAGATACTACAAAACCTGGTGCGCTCCAAATAGGTATCCAGTGAAAGCAGGAGCAAAACAAAAAACAATAAGTTGAACCAGTCATCCTAAACCTAGTTTAGGCGCTGACATAAAAACAAAAGGAAGAACCATCTAAAGGCCGCAAGCCTCGTTACACATATACGAGCACAAGACTTTGAATGGTTTTTTTAATATTAAAAAGTAAAGAGAAATGAAAGGAATAATTGGTAAAAAAGTCGGTATGACCAGCATATACGATAGCACAGGCAAAAGCACGCCTTGCACCATTATTGAGGCTGGTCCTTGCACAGTAACTCAAGTTAAAACCGCCGAAACCGACGGTTATAATGCGTTACAAATTTCGTACGGCGACAAAAAAGCCAAAAACACCAGTAAAGGTGAACTTGGCCACTTTGCTAAAGCTGGTATCGAGAGTGCTCGCATCGTTAAAGAATTGCGCGACAGCAGCATTGCTAAAGCATTAGGCGAAAGCATTACATGCGAAATATTTGAAGAAGGCGAAAAAGTAGATGTACTTGGTACCACTAAAGGTAAAGGTTTCCAGGGCGTTGTAAAGCGTCACGGTTTCTCTGGTGTGGGCGAGGGCAGTCACGGTCAGCACGATCGTCAACGCGCTCCAGGTTCTATCGGTGGTAGTAGCTACCCTAGTCGTGTATTCAAAGGTATGCGTATGGCTGGCCAAATGGGTAACGTAAGCGTTAAGGTAAAAGGCCTTAAGGTACTTAAAGTTTTCCCTGAGAAGAACTACATCCTAGTAAGTGGTAGTGTTCCTGGTCATAACGGTTCAATAGTATTAATCCAAAACAAGTAATTTCTTAAAACGAATACAGCATCATGCAACTTGATATATTCAACATCAAAGGCGAAAAAACTGGTCGTAGCATTAACCTACCAGACGAGATTTTTGCAGTAGAGCCAAATACACATGTCGTGTATCTTGCAGTAAAGCAATACCTAGCAGCACAACGCCAAGGTACGCACAAAGTAAAAACACGTGCAGAAGTACAAGGTGCTAGCCGCAAGCTACACAAGCAAAAAGGTACTGGTGGTAGCCGTAAGGGTAATATCCGTAACCCTTTATACAAGGGTGGTGGTACCATCTTTGGTCCTAAACCGCACAGCTACGATTTCAAATTAAATCGTAAGGTGAAAGATCTAGCTAAAGTAAGTGCTATTAGCCTTAAAGTAAAAGACAACGCGCTTACAATAGTAGAAGACATCAACATGGCTGCACCTAAAACAAGCGAGTTTGTAAACGTGCTTAAAGCTTTTGGTGCCGACAACAAGAAGGTATTATTTATGTTGCCAGAGCATAACGAAGCGCTACACCTTAGCACACGTAACTTGGGTAATGTATTAACGAATTGCCTAAACGACATAAACACTTACGATATTATGAACAGTAACGTATTGTTGATGACAGAAAGTGCAGCGAAAATTTTTAGTGAAGAACCAACAGAGGCATAGTCTTTTATAAATAAATACAACCATGCAAGCATCAGAAGTATTAATAAAACCAATCGTTACAGAAAAAGTAACAAAGCTTACAGAAAAGAGTAATCGTTACGCTTTTCAAGTAGATAAGCGTGCCAACAAGCTTGAAATTAAGCAAGCTGTAGAAACTTTCTACAATATTCAAGTAGTAGAAGTAAACACAATGGTAGTGCCTGCTAAAAGCCGTGTACGTTTTACAACACGTGGCGTTATGAAAGGTAGAAAGCCAGGTTACAAAAAGGCAATTGTTACAGTAGCTGAAGGTCAAACAATTGAATTGTACGCATAAACAAAACATTAAACTGATTTAACTGAATATACAATGGCAGTAAAAAAATTCAAACCGGTTACAGCAGGTACGCGTTGGAGAATAGGCAACGCATATGCTGAGGTTACTACAAGCACGCCAGAAAAAAGCTTGCTTGAGCCAGCTCGTAAAACAGGTGGTCGTAACGCACAAGGTCGTCGTAGCATGCGCTATATTGGTGGCGGTAGCAAAAAAATGTACCGTATCGTAGACTTCAAGCGCGACAAGAAAAACATTCCAGCTACAGTAAAGAGCATCGAGTACGATCCAAATCGTACTGCATTTATCGCATTGTTGAACTATGCAGATGGTGAGAAGCGTTACATCATTGCACCACAAGGTTTACAAGTGGGTATGACTGTATTAAGCGGTGCAGATGTTGCACCAGAACTAGGTAACTGTTTGCCTTTGCGCAATATGCCTCTTGGTACTGTTGTTCACAACATCGAGATGCAACCTGGTAAAGGTGGTGCTATTGCACGCAGTGCTGGCAGCAGTGCTCAGTTAAACGCAAAGGAAGAAAGATACGCGGTATTGAAAATGCCAAGTAACGAGCTTCGTAAAGTACTTATTGATTGTAACGCTACAGTTGGTAGTGTAAGCAATAGCGATCACGCACTAGAAAGCCTTGGTAAAGCAGGTCGTAGCCGTCACCGCGGTATTCGTCCACGCAACCGTGGTGTAGCGATGAACCCAGTAGATCACCCAATGGGTGGTGGTGAAGGCCGCAGCAGTGGTGGTCACCCACGTAGCCGTACTGGTAAGTATGCAAAAGGCGAAAAAACACGTAGCCGCACAAAGGGTAGCAACAAGCTTATCTTAGTTCGTAGTAACGGTAAAAAATTAGCTAAATAAATTAATCAAACTTTAAACAGCATTAAATAATAATAAATGGCTCGTTCGATTAGAAAAGGTCCTTATGTAGCAACCAAACTAGAGCAAAAAGTTTTGGATATGCAAGAAGGTAAATCAAAGAAAGGTGTAATCAAGACTTGGAGTCGCCGCAGCACCATCACACCAGATTTCGTAGGTGTAACGTTTGCAGTGCACAACGGTAACAAATTTATACCGGTATATGTAACCGAATTTATGGTTGGTCACAAATTGGGCGAGTTCGCACCTACTCGTACCTTCAAAGGACATGCTGGTGGTAAATAATTTTTAATAGTAATCATTCTTAATATACACAAAGTAACATGGAAGCAGTAGCTCGTTTAAGAAATTACCCAACGTCGCCACGTAAAATGCGTTTGTTAGCAGACGTTATACGCGGCATGGAGGTAAATAAAGCACTAGACTTTTTGAAGTTCAACGCTCAACATAACTCAGTACCATTGGGCAAATTGCTCAAGAGTGCCATTAGCAACTGGGAACAAAAGAACCCTGATGCTGATGTAGCAGAAGCAAATCTTATTGTGAAGACAATATTCGTAGATGGCGCACGTGGCCTAAAGCGTATGTTGCCAGCACCACAAGGTCGCGCTTATCGTATTGTAAAGCGCAGCAACCACGTAACCATTATCGTAGATCAAAAAGTAAATAATTAATAGACACAATAAAGTAGCATGGGTCAAAAAACAAATCCAATAGGTAATCGTCTAGGTATTGTACGCGGCTGGGAAAGCAGCTGGTATGGCAATAAAAGAGATTTTGCTGGTAAGCTAATCGAAGATTGCAAGATCCGCAATTACCTCAATGCACGTATCAACAAAGGTGGCATTAGCCGCATTGTGGTAGAGCGTATGCTTGGTAAATTGATTGTAACGGTGCACACAAGTCGCCCTGGTATCATTATTGGTAAAGGCGGTAGCGAAGTAGATCGTATTAAAGAAGAGTTGAAGAAGCTTACTGGTAAGCCAGATGTGCAAATCAACATTATGGAAATACGTCGCCCAGAACTTGATGCGCAAATCGTTGGCGAAACAATTGCAAAGCAAATTGAAGGCCGTGTAAACTTTAAGCGTGCAACTAAGATGGCTATCCAAACGACGATGCGCATGGGTGCAGAAGGTATTAAGGTAAAGCTTGGTGGCCGTTTGAATGGTGCAGAAATCGCACGTAGCGAAGAAATGAAGGAAGGTCGTACACCATTGCACACTTTCCGTATGGATATCGACTACGCTAATGTATATGCCATGACCGTTTACGGTAAAATTGGTATCAAAGTATGGATCTGTAAAGGAGAAGTACTAGGCAAGCGCGACCTAAACATGAACTTTGCTGCCGGTAAAGAAGAGGGTGCTCCTCGTCCTGGTGGCTTTGATCGTCGTGGTGGTGGTGATCGTCGTGGCGGTGGTGATCGTCGCGGTGGTGGCGGCGACCGTCGTGGTGGCGGTGGTGGCCCACGTAGCGGTGGCGGTGGCCCTCGCGGTGGTGGCGATCGTGGACCTCGTCGTGACAGTAACGCATAATTAAACAAATAGAAATTCAACACTAATCATATAAACAATATAATATAATGTTACAACCAAAAAGAAGTAAACACAGAAAAGCTCACAAAGGCCGTATATCGCCTGTGGCTAAGCGTGGTAGCACTATATCTTTTGGTTCATTTGCCCTAAAGGCACTAGAGCCACACTGGATTACTAACCGCCAAATAGAAAGTGCGCGTCAGGCAATGACTCGTCACATGAAACGTGAAGGTAGCGTTTGGATTCGCATATTTCCTGACAAGCCTATTACACGTAAACCAGCCGAAGTTCGTATGGGTAAGGGTAAAGGTAACCTAGAGTTCTGGGCAGCTGTAGTACAGCCAGGTCGCATTATGTTCGAAGTAGATGGTGTGCCTCAAGAACTTGCAAAAGCAGCTATGGAGCGTGCAGCACAAAAATTACCAATTAAAACAAAATTTGTAGTACGTAGAGACTATGCAGGTGCATAGTAGTTACAGATACAGTAAATAAAACCATAAAAACACGATAGTTATGGCAAAGGCAAAAAAACAAGACATCAGTAGTCTATCCGCAAAAGAACTGCAAGATAAAATTGCAGAAACGCAAATTCAATTAAAGAAGTTGCAGTTTGCTCATGCGGTTACACCAATCGACAATCCGCTTACAATCCGTAGCACACGCCGCGAGATTGCACGTTTACAAACAGCGCTACGTCGCACACAAATTGGCTTTTAATTTAATAACGACAAAGTTTAATAATAGTACAACATGGAAGCAACTACAATAGTACGCGGTCGTCGCAAAACGAGAATTGGTCTTGTAACAAGCGATAAGATGGACAAAACAATTACCATCCAGGTAGAGCGTAAAGTAAAGCACCCTATCTATGGTAAGTTCGTAAAGAAAACTACCAAGTTCATGGCGCACGACGAGAACAACGAATGCGGCATTGGCGATACAGTGCGTATTATGGAAACACGCCCGTTGAGCAAAAACAAATGCTGGCGCTTAGTAGAGGTGATTGAAAAAGCGAAGTAATTTTTTTTAAGAACTGTAAAAAAACAAAGCTTGCTGCAGGCTAAATGTAGCGAAGTAAAAAATGATACAACAAGAAAGTAGATTAAGAGTAGCAGACAATAGCGGTGCCAAAGAGGTATTGTGTATCCGTGTATTGGGTAATAGCGGTCAAGACTATGCACATATTGGCGACAAGATAGTAGTTACAGTAAAAAGCGCATTGCCTGGCGGTGGTATCAAAAAAGGTACTGTTGCAAAAGCTGTTATCGTTCGTACAAAAAACAAGCTTCGTCGTCGCGATGGCTCTTACATCAACTTCGATGATAATGCTGTAGTAATTCTTAACGCTGCTGACGAGCCTCGTGGTACACGTATCTTCGGCCCTGTTGCTCGTGAGTTGCGCGATAAAGGTTACATGAAAATTATTTCATTAGCACCAGAGGTACTATAATACAATCACAATTCAAATTTGTTAGAAATGAAAGCAAGATTTCAACCAAAATATAATATTAAAAAAGGCGACCAAGTAGTTGTAATCAGTGGTGCACACAAAGATCGTGCTACACCAAAAACTGTACTACAAGTTATACCAGATGCTGCAAAGCCGAAAGTAATTGTAGAAGGTGTGGCTATCGTTACAAAGAACCGTAAGCCAAATGCGCAAAACACTCAAGGTACGCAGGTTAAAGAAGAAGCTGCTATTGCACTAAGCAACGTAATGTTGTGGGATGCAACTGCAGGTGCGCCTAGCCGTGTAAGCCGCGTGCGTAAGGATGGTGGCAAAGCCGTTCGCGTATTAAAGAAAAGCAATACAGAAGTTAAATAATTAAGATAAAACTAAAAGGTAACAATGAGTACAACATCATACATGCCACGTCTTCAGAAGAAGTATCAAGACGAAGTAGTAAGTGCATTAATGACCAAGTTTGGTTACAAAACAGTAATGCAAGTGCCACGCCTTAGCAAGATATGCCTTAACCAAGGTGTAAAGGGTAGCGTAGGCGACAAGAAGTTAATAGATAATGCAGTTGATGAAATGACATTGATTGCTGGCCAGAAGGCGGTGCCTACAATGAGTAAGCGCGATATCAGTAACTTTAAGTTACGTAAGAATATGCCAATTGGTGCACGTGTAACATTACGCAGTGCGCAAATGTGGGAGTTCCTTGATCGTTTTGTAAGTGTAAGCTTACCACGTGTACGCGATTTCAAAGGCGTAAACGAAAAGAGCTTCGACGGTCGTGGCAACTATACACTAGGTGTAACTGAGCAAATCATTTTCCCTGAAATTGATATTGACAAAGTAAACCGTATTAGTGGTATGGACATTACGTTCGTAACAACTGCAAGAACTAACGAAGAGGCATACGAATTGCTTCGCTTGTTGGGCATGCCTTATAAAAACATGGTTAAAACAGCTTAATTGCATAAAAGTAAAACGCAAAGTAAAAAAACACTATGGCAAGAGAATCAATAAAAGCTCGTCAGCGCAAACGTGAGAAAATGGTTGCACACTACGCAGATAAGCGTGCAGCACTAAAAGCAGCAGGTGACTATGCAGGTTTGGATGCACTTCCAAAAAATGCTAGTCCGGTACGTCTTAAAAATCGTTGTCAACTAACGGGTCGTCCTAAAGGCTATATGCGCTACTTCGGTGTTAGTCGTAACGTATTCCGCGATATGGCACTTAATGGCAAAATACCTGGTGTACGTAAAGCAAGCTGGTAATATCAATAAAAGAATTAATTAATTTATCATTCATAAATAGAATAGACAAATGGTAACAGATCCAATTGCGGACTTTTTAACCCGCATTCGCAACGCACAAATGGCTAGCCATCGTATTGTAGAAATACCAGCTAGTAACGTTAAGAAGCGTATGACCGAAATTTTGTACGAAAAAGGTTATATCCTTAAGTACAAGTTCGAAGACGACAAGAAGCAAGGCTTAATTAAAATCGCCTTGAAGTACGATGCTGAAACACGTATGCCAGTTATCAAAGGCATGGAGCGTGTTAGCCGTCCAGGTCTTCGTAGCTATGCAAAGCCAAACGAAATTAAGCGCGTTAAAAATGGTTTAGGTATCGCTATCGTAAGTACAAGTAAAGGTTTACTTACCGATAAAGAAGCAAAGGCGCAAAACGTAGGTGGCGAAGTACTTTGCATTGTGTACTAAACGAATAACACTGCAGTAAAGCAAACAATAATAATTAAACAATAAAAACGAAATAAGAAATGTCTCGTATAGGTAAAAGTCCAATAGCACTTCCTGCAGGCGTTACGTTAACAGTGGATGCTGATAACGTAGTGACCGTGAAGGGTCCTAATGGTACACTGACTCAAGCTATCAGCAGCGATATCAAAGTAGCAGTGGAGGATGGTAATGCGGTTTTAGCTCGCCCAAGCGATGCGATTAACCACCGTGCATTACATGGTTTAAGCCGTGCCCTAGTAGCCAACATGGTGAAAGGTGTAACAGAAGGCTACAAAAAAGAACTAGAACTAGTAGGTGTAGGTTACAAAGCAAGCAATGCTGGTAACACACTAGACTTAGCTTTAGGTTATAGCCACAACTTCATTTTCGAAATTCCAAAAGAATTGAAAGTGACAACGGTAACTGAAAAAGGTTCTAACCCAATGGTTATCTTAGAAGGTAGCGACAAGCAATTGATTGGCCAGGTGGCTGCTAAATTGCGTAGCCTTCGTAAGCCAGAGCCGTACAAGGGTAAGGGTGTTAAGTACAAGGGCGAAGTTATCCGTCGTAAAGCTGGTAAGAGCGCAGGTAAATAATAAAATAATTAATTGGATTTTTAAGATCATTAAAAAATATCAACAATGGACAATAAAGTATCAAAAAGACTAAAGATTAAATATCGTATCAGAAAAAAGGTAACTGGTACGGCGTCTCGTCCACGTTTGAGTGTATATCGTAGCTGCAAAGAAATCTATGCACAAATCATAGATGATGCTACAGGTACAACTTTGGCAAGCGCAAGCAGCCTCGCAAAAGATATTGCAGCTGCTGGTGGCACTAAAACAGATAAGAGCAAAAAAGTAGGCGAAGCTGTAGCAAAAGCAGCAGCGGCAAAAGGCATAACTGCAGTAGTATTTGATCGCGGTGGTAACTTATACCACGGTCGTGTAAAAATGCTTGCAGAAGGTGCTCGCGAAGGAGGCCTTAACTTCTAAAATAAATAACAACGACAAGTACAATTCTTAAAACGATATAATGGCAAGAGCATTAACGAATAGAGTAAGCGCAGGCGATATGGAACTGCATGACAAAGTGGTACAGATTAACCGTGTAGTAAAAACTACTAAAGGTGGTCGTACGTTTAGCTTTAGCGCACTAGTAATAGTGGGCAATGGTGCAGGTGTTGTAGGCCGTGGCTTAGGCAAAGCAAAAGAAGTTCAAAAAGCTATTCAAAAAGGTATAGACGATGCAAAGAAGAACTTAATTAAAGTTCCTGTAATGCATGGCACTATTCCACATGAGGTGTTTGTTAAAGAAGGCGCTGCTAAGGTAATGATTAAGCCAGCCGCACACGGTACTGGTGTAATCGCCGGAGGTAGTATGCGTGCAGTACTAGAAGCTGTAGGTATTACAGACGTACTTACAAAGAGCCTTGGTACTAACAATCCTCACAATGTTGTAAGCGCAACAATTGCTGCTCTTGGCGAACTTCGCGAGCCAGCTTTGGTTGCTAAGCAACGCAGCGTAAGCCTTAAGAAAGTTTTTGTAGGCTAAACTATTAAATTGGTAACACAGTAATACTTCAATACAATGAGTAAAGTAAAAGTAACACTAGTAAAAAGTCCGATTGACCGCCCAGAGCGTCAAAAGGCTACATTGGTTGCACTTGGTTTAACCAAGCTAAACCGTTCTGTTGAGCACGAGGCTACGCCGCAAATTCTTGGTATGATCAAGAAGGTAAGCCACCTTGTAATCGTTCAAAACTAATTATTAATTAATACAAGCAAATTATTATGAATTTACATAATTTAACTCCAGCACCAGGTTCTGTAAAGAAGTCTAAGCGTATTGGTCGTGGCGAAGGTAGTGGCCATGGTGGTACGAGTACACGCGGTAACAAAGGTGCTCAGCGTAGCGCAAGTTACAAAGTACGTCGTGGTAGCGAAGGTGGTCAGATGCCTATCCAACGCCGTTTACCAAAAGTTGGTTTTAAGAACATTAACCGTATCGACTATAAAGTGTTTAATACAGGTGCTATTGATGCATTGGTAGAGCGCTACAGTCTTACAGCTTTCGATCCAGAAAGTTTATACGTTTGTGGTTTAGTAAACCGTACCGATCTTGTTAAAGTATTGGGTCGTGGCGAACTAAAAAGCAAACTAGCCTTCAAAGTACACGCTACAAGTGCTAGCGCAAAGGCTGCCATCGAAGCTGTAGGCGGTACAGTGGAGATAGTTAATTCTTAAATTATAAAAACCTCGTATATTTAGCAGGTGAAAAAGCTTATAGAAACAATCAAAAATATCTGGGCAATTGAAGAATTGCGCAACAAAATACTGTTTACACTTGGCTTATTGCTTGTGTATCGTGTTGGTGTGCAAATTGTATTGCCGGGTATCAATCCCAATAATATCAAGCTAGGTTCTGGCGAAGGTATTCTTGGTCTACTTAACTCTTTTGCAGGTGGTGCGTTCAACAACGCGTCAATTTTTGCATTAGGCATCATGCCATACATTAGTGCAAGCATTGCGATGCAGCTTTTGCAAATTGCTTACCCACCATTCAAAAAGTTGGGTAGCGACGAAAGTGGTCGTAAGCGCTTAAACTCTTATACACGTTATCTTACAATTTTAGTTACACTAGTTCAAGCTGTTGCTTATATCGGTTATTTGCGCGGTCAAGTAAAAGATGCAATCATTGAAGATAATATCTGGTGGCAGATTTCTACAGTAGTATGTTTGATTACAGGTACATTATTTGTAATGTGGTTAGGCGAAAAAATTACTGAAAAGGGTATTGGCAATGGTACTTCATTAATTATCATGGCAGGTATTATTGCACGTTTGCCAGAAAGCCTTGGACAAGAGTTTGTAGCAAAGAGCACACGCGGTGGCGGTGGCTTGCTTATCTTCTTCATTGAGCTTTTGGTATTGCTTGCAACAATCGTTGGTATTATCTTGTTGACACAGGGTACACGACGAATACCAGTTAACTATGCACGCCGCATGGTAGGTGCAAGTAGCCTTAGCGATATTAGTGGTAACAGAGACTTTATTCCTTTGAAAGTGAATATGGCTAATGTAATGCCAATCATCTTTGCACAGGCTATCTTGTTTATACCTACTGCATTCTTAACGAACAGCAATAGCGCTATCGCAAATGCATTCCGCGATTATACAAGCTGGCAGTACAACTTACTGTATGTAGTACTTGTAATTGGTTTTACTTTCTTCTACACTGCATTGATTATGAATCCAACGCAAATGAGCGATGATCTTAAGCGTAACAATGCGTTTATTCCAGGTGTAGAGCCGGGCGAACCAACATCTAACTATATTGCAACAATTATTGATCGTATTACTTTACCAGGCGCTGTATTACTTGCCTTGATTGGTATCTTACCAAGTATTGCTCGTTTATTTGGCGTTACAACTGGTTTAGCTGGTTTCTACGGTGGTACAAGTATGCTTATCATGGTTGGTGTAATCTTAGATTTACTTCAGCAGATAGAAACGAAATTGCTAGAGAAGCACTACGATGGTTTAATGAAAGATGGTCGTATTCAAGGCCGCACAGCCATGAACTCTCCAGCAGCAGTAGCAAGCTAATTTTATACTTTAATTTTGATTTTCTGAAAGCAGCAGGGCAACTTGCTGCTTTTTTGTGTTGTATACACAAGCGGGTTTTGCATTTAAATTGTCATTGCGCTACACTAAACATTCTGTGCTGATCCGCAAAGCTGCACCAATCTCAAGGAGATTTCGCTACAAAGATTGTCATACTCTTATTTTTGAACTGACAGCCAGCACCTACGGAGCTACGTAGAACCTTTTTACCTATTTCTACTAACAGCACAGCTCCTCTGGAGCGTACTTTAACACTGATCAGCAATGCTACGTTGCAAGTGGCAGCACACAGCAGCATACCGATGCGAAGCCTAGACCGACCTAGAAATATGGAGCAGAAAATCAGTTCGCAGCACTAGGAAGGGTTGGGCTGTGTGTCAGCAGGTGCAGCGCCCCATAAGTGAAACGATGATATTGAAGTCAAACAAGGCGCCTCAGCTGCGTGGCCTAGTGCGTGAGCTAGATTTTCGCGAACATATTTCTAAGTCTTGATTTTTTGTTTCTTTTGCATCAAGGCAAAAGAAAAGAAAACCCATGCGCAAACGTTTAAGAACCCTAACACACAACTTACCACTAAATGTAAGGTAGCGCACTATTTACTAGTTGCTACTTAGTGTGGCTTTGCAAATCATGATAAAACGATTTATCAGTGTTTCCACCAATACGAACTCCTGCAGCTTAGCTTGGCCGCTTAATTTGCAGCCTGCAAGCAATTCTTATCGGTAGAATTACTATTGCCCACCCAATTAAACATGCACAAATTCCGTTTTAATAATAGGCATGTACGGTCGTAGCATCTTATCCTTGGTAAAAGCATCAGATTTACTGGTGCTAAAAGCAGTTGCGCTGTTCCTATGTGCAAATTTATTACAAGCCTATTTTACACCACTATGCAACAACGAAGCACTCTATGTATTGTATAGCAAGCATCTACAATGGTGTTATATTGATCATCCGCCAGTAGTAGCATGGCTAATACATTTCGTTGGTGATACACAAAGCACATTGCTTGTGCGCCTGCCATTTATTTTTTGTAATGCTATATGCTACCTTTTGTTGTGGGCTTTAGTAAGGCATAAAGTTGAGCCCGTATATTTTTTAATGAGTTGTGCATGCTTTGTACTAATGAGCTTCTTCGGATTTATGGCCACACCAGATAATGCATTGCTGCTAGCTATCGCACTCTATCTTTTTGTACTGCAAAAATTTCTTAAGCAGTCAACTATTAGCAGTGCCTTGCTTTTAGGCTTTTGCGCAGCACTAGCAATCTATTGCAAATATCACGCAATACTAATTGTGTGTAGTACATTGCTGGTGCAGTGGCGAAGGTTCAATAATGCGCATACATATTTCGCGTTGCTCGCATGTTGTATTTGCCTTACACCGCTTGTCTGGTGGCAATATCAAAATGGCTTTCCTTCCCTACAACTTCATCTGGTGCAGCGCAACAGCGGATTTAAGTTGGAAAATGTTGTATCGTTTATACTTACCATAGCCTTGTTATACATGCCAGTATGTTTGGTTGTTCGCAGTTATTTTAGGCAATGGTTTTTGCTAGATGAATTTCAAAAGTGTTTAGTGGCAAGTATCATTTTAGTATTGGGTGTCTTTGCAATCAAAAGTTTTTCACTGAATATATTTGCGCATTGGTTGCTTTGTATTGTACCAGCAGCTATACTTTTATTTGCAGGGTTTCTACAGGAATCATTGGTTGCATTTACTTTGTTTAGATTCATAAAATTTCAACGCTTATCTTTTGCCTTAATTACCATAGTTGCGGTAGGAAGAATTTTTATTGCTATTCCTCAGAGCGGTATACGCCACGATTTTAGTAGTCAACATGCCCAAGTAGCGTGGATTAATGAGCAAGCGCAAGACAAGCAAATACTTGTTGTAAACGACCCGCATACTGCAGTACAATTTGCTTGGTTTAATAAGCAGCGGCAATTTGGTTTTGTACGACGTTTTTGGAGTTTGCCTACACATCTTGAGCAATGGCACAAACCAATCACTAGTAATAACCTCACAAAAACCTTTATTGTTAGCACAAGTACACATTTCCCAAACTGCGATAGCTGTACTATCGACGGCACAAAGTTTTACTATGGCGCAGTTGAAGCAGAGGCGCTTGCCACGATTTACTAATAGCTTTTCGCAAGGGTGCGTTACTTGGCACAACACATTTCCTTACCTTTGCAATACTGTATGATCTACTACAAGACCAACGAAGAGGTAGAGTTGTTGCGCAAGAGTAATTTACTTGTTAGCAATTGCCTAGCAGAAATGGCTAAAGCACTAAAGCCCGGTATTACCCCTAAGCAATTAGATACATTGGCATATAATTTCTTTGGCGATCATGGTGGTATTCCGGCATTCTTAAACTACCCTGGTCAGCACGGCCCTTTTCCGGCAACTGTATGCATTAGCTTGAACAATGCTGTGGTGCATGGCATTCCTACGGACGAGCCTATTAAAGAAGGCGATGTAGTAAGCTTAGATACTGGTGTAAAGCTCAATGGATTTGTAGGTGATAGTGCTTATACATTTGCCGTAGGCGATGTAAGCGAAGACATACAGCGCTTAATGCGCGTAACAAAGCAAAGTTTATTTGCAGCCATCAAGCAAGCTGTTGTTGGCAATAGAATTGGCGATATTGGTTTTGCCGTGCAAGATGTTTGCGCTACAAAAAATAAGCTGGGCATTGTACGCGATTTGTGCGGGCATGGCCTTGGTAGATCTTTACACGAAGAACCAGAAGTGCCTAATACTGGCCGTCGTGGTAATGGGCTTAAACTTTTAGATGGCCTCGTTATTGCCATAGAGCCAATGATTAACCTTGGTAAAGCAGACGTGGTACTTGCCGACGACGACTGGACCATCATCACGAAAGATGGTAGTATGAGTGCCCACTACGAGCATAGCATTTGTGTGCGCAAAGGCAGTGCCGATATTCTTGGCGACTTTACGCCTATTGAAGCTGCTGAAGTAGCAAATGCTAATTTAATGAGTGGCTTTTATTAATGCCGAAGCCGTAAATTTGTATTGACATCGCCGTCTTTCTATTGAAGGATAGCGAAGAAATATTAAGTGCAAATTTTTTAGAATGGCAACAATTAATCGCAAGAGTTTTATGTCGCGCTTAGGCTTAGCAGCAACGGCGCTTTTTTTACCCAATAAATTATTTAGTGAAGCCATGGCCGACGATCAAAACAAACCTGCCACAGTAAAGCGTGTATTTGAGTTAGGTTTTCAATGGGATACATTAGACCCGTTTTTATTTTGTGTACATCACGAAGACTTTTTTCCGAAGGGCAATGATCAATTAGGCCCAACCACAAGTATGGCTGGCCGCAGTATGGGCGATGACTTTATTGTAAAAGATGGTTTTAGAATGTACCATGGCAAAGTAGTGCCAGGCTTTCCGGGTCATCCGCACCGTGGCTTTGAAACAGTTACGGTTGTACGCAAAGGCTTAGTAGACCATGCTGATAGTATGGGCGCTAGTGGCAGATACGGTAACGGCGATGTACAATGGATGACGGCGGGCAGTGGTGTACAGCATAGCGAAATGTTTCCGCTACTGAACAAAGATGCAGAGAATCCACTAGAGCTATTTCAAATTTGGATGAACTTGCCTAAGCGCAACAAAATGGTAGATCCGCATTTTAAGATGTTGTGGCGAGAAGATATACCAGCCATTAAACATAAAGATGCCAATGGCAAGCAAAGTTTAGTTGAACTTATAGCCGGAAGCTTTGATGGCAAAACCGCTGTAGCACCACCACCAAATTCTTGGGCGGCCGATAGCGCCAACGAAGTATTGATGCTTAATATTAGAATGAGTGCTGGTGCTAGCATTTCGCTGCCTATTGCATCGGCTGGCGTTAATAGAATGATTTATTTTTACGAAGGCGACAACCTGCAATTATGCGATACCACTTTGCCAAAATACCATGCGGCAGAAGTGCATGCCAATCATGCGTGTACAATCACTGCAAGTAGTACTGGCGCCAATATACTTATCTTACAAGGCAAACCAATTGGCGAACCTGTAATGCAATACGGTCCTTTTGTAATGAATACCAAAGAAGAAATCAACCAAACTTTTGAAGACTACCACAAAACACAATTTGGTGGCTGGCCTTGGTCGCGCTACGATCAAGTACACGATGCAAAGCTTGGTAGATTTGCGAAGCATGCAGATGGGAGAGAGGAAGTGAAGGGGTAGACTTTGGGAAGCAATTATTTCCAAAACGCGATGTATACTTTATAAGCACTTTCCAAGCCTCGCACAGTATTTTGCAATCATTTCTCAACCATAATTAAGTTATTCTATCAAGTGCGTTTTAGGCGCATACTCTTGCCATTCAGATTAGCTATGCAGGATTAGCTTCGCAGCAATAGCAGATGCTTTTTCTTAAAAGGGCGAGCCACTTACAATGTAGTAATTAGAGCGCAAGTTGCAGTGACTAGAGTACCAGCTGTAGTGTTTAGAGATACTACTGTAGTGACTACAGCGGGAGATGTAGTGTTTAGAGAAGTAGATGTAGTGACTACAGCGCTGGATGTAGTTATTAGCGTGCTAGATGTCGTTACTACAGTTGCTGATGTAGTAACTAGAATAGCGGTTTGCCGCGCGAAATTTGGCAAACAAGCAGCCGTAAACCTTAACAGATTTTTGAAGAAAAAATGGCAATACCGCTATGCTAAAGCACTCGTAAATTTCGTTTACAAAAAGAAGCGTTATTTACAGGCACTAAACAAATTGATTAACGCACGCAATATGGCACCAAGACGAAAAAAGAGACGCAGCCTTAAAGTAGCAGGCACAACGCTTCGCTTAAGTTTGCAGCCACTTATAGCGGCCAGACATATACACCAACCTTTTGCTTTTTTACTCCGACTAGGTTTTACTAGCCACGCTGCTAGCAAAGCTATGCGGGGCACACTGTACACGGTTACAGTTGTGCAGCTTGAGGCATTGTGCAAAGGTTTTGGCTGTAGGGTGGGCGATTTGTTTGGGGAGGAATGCGAGTAACTACAATTTAGTAATACAGCAATACCAGTAAGCGTAACTGTTAATTTTTTGGCAATAAGCCGCCCTAGCCTTAGCTTTACTATATGAAGATTGTTTACTTTTTTACCCGTATGGCAAGCATCTTTACCTGCACTATTACTTTGCTGCTATGCGCACATAGCTGTCTGGCACAAGCCACCTATGTAGGCAGAAGTGCGTATATAGTAAATTTGGTAGATTCTTTTGGTGCTATACCAAACGATGGTGTAGATGATACCTATGCTTTAATAAAGTTTTCTAATTTTGTACTAAACAGGTGGCGCGCCAACGGAGACAGTCTTGGTACTGGCGGCAGCCCTAATGTCAACTATAGCACTCACTACATAAAACTTATTGTACCTGCTGGCACCTACAATATTGCAAAACAAATAAGTATTGCACCGGGCACTCCTTTAGATAGCTTTTATACTTGGAGCACCAGCAGTAGTGTTGCGGTTAAAAAGATACCATACAGTATACTATTTGCCAATGCTGGCAATAATAGCGATGGGCTTTATGTAACAGTTGTACAAAACGGGTGTGCTATGCCAAACATTTTTGCTACGAGGCGCTATATTAGCTTACCTAATATAGATATTACCCAAGCCAATGGCGTTACTAGCAATGCCGTGGATGGTATACATATCGTGGCAGATGGTGCTACATTTAAGTATGCAGACTCTATACGCCAAGGCTTTGTTGGCCCAACAGGCAATGCTATGTTGCCTGACTCTACCCGTTGTTATAGTGCTTATTGGAGTTTGTACCACAGCGACTACGATGCGATACGCATTTACAACTGTAATAATATTACCGTAGAAGGGCTAGAGGTAGATGGCAATAATGTAAACGCCCTATTTATGGGGCCTGACCCTATCGACTACTTCCAGGGAGGTGCAACAGGTATTTTTTTAGGTGCTAGTAAAAATTTTACTATTAAAAACTGCTACCTGCACCATATGTCTCTAGATGGCCTACGTATTATAGATACTTTTTGCGAAAGTGCTACTAAAGGCGAAATACGCAATGTGCGTTGTGAGTATAATTTTAGGCAAGGCTTAACGTGGTCGGAAGGTGATAGTGTGGCCATAGATAGTTGCAGCTTTAGTTATACTGGCCGTGCGGTTAGCAATATTACTGGTACAGAAATTAGTTCTGCACCAGCTGCAGGTGTTGATATTGAGTATGATGGTACGTGTAGAATGCCTGGCCAACTTTATGTATGTAAGCGCGGTTATTTTAAGCACTGCAAATTTGCACATAACCTCAGTTATAGCGTAGAAAATACGTATAGATATCACACGCCCTTTGATAGCATAGTAAGGTCGCTTGATATGAACTTTGATAGCTGCAAATTTATTACCAATGGGGGTACTACTAGAGCATTATCGGTATATGGCCGCAAATATAGTTTTACGCACTGCGATATACAGGGTGGCATTCAAAACGGTTACCTAGGCGATTCTACCGATGGCGGGCTAAGCTTTGATGCGTGTAAGTTTACAGACCACAACGACTCGGGTACAGTATGGCGCAACACTGGACAGTTTTTTGACTGTACAGGTATTACTTATCCCAAAATTACAAACTGCAACTTTCACATCAACGGCGCATATAATAAGTTAGGTTATCTAAACTGGAACTCCCCCAAAGCTGCAAAGCATACTGTTGTATGGCGCAACAATAGGGTGGTGTACGATAGTTGCAATGCCAATACCACCGACTACCTCAACCAACTTGCAATAAGTGGTGTAAATAGTTTTAGCAGTAATACTGGCTACACAGCAAATAGTTTCCGTACTATTGGGTTTAAGTACTGCAATGTGTTAGGTGACAGCAGTACTAGCTGCACGCGCGATACCTTGCTTTTTGCAGGGCCAATATTACATGCCTTGTACTACAATACACCCGATAGTTTTGTACTGGGCACTGCGGCGGCAGGTACTGGCAAAGTAGACTATGTGTTGCAAGACTCAGCTATGCATTATCAGCAATCATCCGATGGTATATTGATTATACGGCCTAATGCAAGATTTATAGTAGCACCAAGTGCAGGGGTGTATGGCCTTGGCAAAACGCATAATTTGGGTGCCTACATCCATAGTATTGGCAGTTACTTGACACACGAAGGGGCACAGTTTTTAAGTGGCGGCAGTGGCACTGCTAGGTTTTATATTCCTAATGGTGTTAATCCGCAGCTAGAACGTTGCAACCCTTATTGGATAACAGCTGCAGGCTACGTATTTGCCAATAACAATAAGTGGATAAACACCTACAATAGTATTCAGCCATGTGTGCAGGGTAATAATCAGGCAGACTTTTGGTCTAATGCCAATTCTAAGCTACCCGCCTGCAACCCTGTGTATAATAATATAAACGTCCAGCAGTTTGACATATGCTACAAACTACTGCCAGCTACGTGCAACCAATACGATTCTGTACAGCTAGATGTACATGGTGCTAGTGGTAGCATTAGCATTATGGCCGATGGTACTGCACTACCTAGTGCGCAGTATATAGGTACACATGCGGCCTATATTACTGGCATGGCAGCGGGTGTGCATACTATAACGGTTACAGATGCTGCTGCTTGCAGCCATCAGTTTACGGTAAATGTTAGTAGCCTTAAGGCTATACCAAGTATGGCTATAGCCAGTGTAGGGCATGTGAGCTGTAATGGGCAGGCTAGTGGCAGTTGTACTACACAAGTTACCACGGGTGCTATAGCACCATATACCTTTGCATGGAGCAATAGCGCAACAGACTCTATAGTAAGCAACCTTAGTGCTGGTAGCTATACATGCACCGCCACAGATGCCAATGGTTGCACCGCATCCACCACCATTACCATCACTGAGCCACCTGCACTCTCGTTTGCCACTCCTGCAATTACGCACGTTGCATGTAACGGTGAAAGCACTGGTGCGGTTGCGCTTAGTGCAAGTGGAGGAAGTGGTATGTATACGATTACCCCAATACAAATAAGTAACTTAGCGGCAACGACTTATACCTTTACCGCCACCGATGCTAATGGCTGCACAACCACTACAGCCGTCACCATCTCGCAGCCAACTGCCATTAGCTTTGCACCTACCATTACCCATGTAAGTTGCAACGGTGCAAGCACAGGTGAGGTTGTGCTCAACGCAAGTGGAGGAACTGGCAATATTAATATACCAGGTCAAACAACTACTTTAA
>JBJORA010000008.1:0-50812 GCA_046049675.1 Bacteroidota bacterium
TGAAAGCGGTAAGCACAATAGTATTTTTGATTATTAGCAACCTTTGCTATAGCCAATCTCCCCTAGCTGCAAAGTGGGTTATTGGTATTTCTGGCGTGTTTGCTAATTTCGACAGTACTAATGCATTTGCCTTCAGGCACTGCCTAATACCAACTTATTTTAAGCAAGGCAATTCCAATATTTGCGACAGCAATGGTAATATTTTACTATTTAGCGATGGCTTTAATATTTACAAGTATGGAGGGCAGTATTTAGACGGTGGTGATACTTTGGTGCCGCATGATTACTATGTAGACCAAAATGGTTGGAGTGCTGGTTCTCAAACTAGTATATTTCTTCCTATGCAAAATAGTAAATACTATTTTGTGACGCCTACAGCCAGCAACAATCGCTTTGCAGAATGTGTCGCCTCGGTAAACTGCTTTCACGATTTAATGCTGTACAATGTTATAGATATGCAAGCCAATGGTGGGCAGGGCGCAGTAACCAAGCGCATGGTAGAGCTTACTACTACCAACGACTATAGTCGTACCCAAATGATGGCTTGCCGCCATGCCAATGGGCAAGATTGGTGGCTGCTAAAGCAAGGTGGCGATAGCAACAAGGTATATAAATTTTTGTTTACGCAAGATAGCGTGTACAATATGGGCATGCAAAAGTTTGATGCACCTGTGTGCGGCCAATGGGACCTCAAAGGCCAAAGTGCTTTTAGCCTAGATGGTAGCATGTATGCCACTGGCACACAAGGCCCTTATACAGGCGAGTTTTTTTTGGCAGATTTTAATCGCTGCACAGGTGAGCTTAGCAATGGCCGCAGTTTATTTGCCCCACTTGTAAAAGACAATAGCCCCACCGATAGTTCGTGGTACGATGTGGTGCTTAGTGGTATATGCTTTAGCCCCAATAAACGTTTTATATATGTAACCTTTCAGTACAATATTTTTCAATACGATTTATGGGATAGTACTTGGTACCATGTAGCCCGCCACGATACGAGCTGGCAGCAGTTTCAGTTGTACACCACAGCATACCTCGCCAACGACAATAAAATTTACATCGGCAACTTTGGTGGCCTTAGCCAGCAAATGAGCCGCATAGATAGCCCCGACAATAAAGGCGCTGCTTGCAGCTTTTGCCCGCGTTGCTTGCGCGCCGATACGGTGTACTACGGTTACCTCGGCACCCCGCCTTGCATGCCCAACTATGCCTTGGGGATGGATACGAGTCTTTGCCCGCCTTTGTTAATTGAAAATGGATCCGCCGCGGCGGAGGAAATTGAAAGTGAGGTGAGGGTTTATCCTAATCCTGCCACTAGTACATTGAACATTAAAAACGCGACCCACAAAACGAAGGTGGTATATGATGTAACAGGAAAACGACTTTTGGTTACTATTAAAGATGAAATTGACGTTAGTAGTTTTACAAGAGGCATTTACTTTTTGCAATGCGGCAAACAGGTAGTGAAGGTTGTATTGGAATAATTGAAAAGTGAAAACGGTAGTATGCAAGTATTTATAAAACATGGTGGACATAAGATGAGCAGAATTTGTTTCCTAGTTTTCTTTCTAGGGGTTTGTTTTAGTGCCTGTAATACCTCAGCACAAAATGTAGCGCAGCATGCCACAGTGCACAGGCAAAGAGCAGATTCGGCGTTCAATCCAAACAGTGCCCAACAGCGCTCGCGTGCCATCCTCGCCAGTGCACAACGCACCGTACTTGCACAAAATATTGGGCTAGGATATGAGTTTGGCGCAGGCAAAAAGATAACGTGTGGCATAAGTCTCGCCTACAATGTTGCACATCCTTTAGTGTACACAAGCGATTTTGGCAATGCGTATCACAAAAAAGGTGTGCCGCTCAATTTGATGCAGCGCTTTTCAGCTCGTTTTCATGGTAGATACACAATAGAGCGTGTTGGTAAATTTGAAGGAGGTATAATCATGCAAACAGAATTTGCTAATATGCCTTTGCGGAGTACGATACTTGTAAATAATATCCCTGTGCTAGACGTACACACTGGCCAAACAAGCGCTTTTAGCGGGTTTGTGGTGCTGAATTCACCTGCTTTACTAAGTGCTACCACATCTATGGGACTTTATGCGAAGTACAATTTGACTAAGCATTGGGCAATTAGTGGCGCTATTCACGCCAATGTACTTATTCCTATTGCTTTTCAGAATCCACGCAGATTTTCTAACGATATCTTAATTGGCAGTTTTATTCCACCCGACAACAGGTCACAATTGCAAAGGAGTACCCAAGTTCCACCTACCATGCATGTTACAATGCATTACCACTTGTAGTGTAATTGATGGCAGCGTTATAAGGCCCCTTTCTTTAGTTAGAGCCTTATAAATAATGCTCAATTGCCATTCAAAAACCCCAAAATTGTCCATTCTGTTTTACAATTAGCAATGCTATATCCTACCTTTGCCGCCTATGTTGAGAACACATACATGCGGCGAGTTACGTGCAGCACATATCAATAGCACAGTTACTCTAAGTGGCTGGGTGCAAGCCATTCGCAAATTTGGTAGTATTACATTTGTAGACCTTCGCGACCGCTATGGTATTACACAATTATATTTCAACGAAGCGCAAACAGCTGAGTTAGAAAACTTAGGCAGAGAATTTGTACTGCAAGCTACAGGCCAAGTTATAGAGCGTAGCAACAAAAATGCTAATATCCCAACCGGCGATATTGAAGTACTCGTAGCATCTTATAGCGTCCTAAACAGCAGCAAAACACCACCGTTCACCATAGACGACGAAACGGATGGTGGCGACGACTTGCGTATGCAGTATAGGTATTTGGATTTACGTCGTAATCCTATTCGTGCAAATCTAGAATTGCGCTACAAGGTCAATAGAGCAGCACGCCGTTATTTGGATGCACAAAATTTTATGGAGGTAGAAACACCTTACCTTATCAAAAGTACACCCGAAGGCGCGCGAGACTTTGTAGTACCGAGCCGTATGAATGCAGGTGAGTTTTACGCGCTACCACAAAGCCCACAAACATTCAAGCAATTGCTAATGGTAAGTGGCTACGACAGATACTATCAAATTGTAAAATGCTTTAGAGACGAAGACCTTCGTGCCGATCGCCAACCAGAGTTTACGCAAATAGACTGCGAGATGGCTTTTGTGGAGCAAGAAGATATTCTCAATACGTTTGAAGGTATGGTAAAGCATATTTTCAAAGAAGTAAAAGACATTGATTACAACGAACCAGTACAGCGCATGACCTGGGCAGATGCGATGCATACGTACGGCAACGATAAGCCAGATATTAGATTTGGTATGACGCTAAACCATATCAATGATTTAGTGAAAGGCAAGGACTTCAAAATTTTTGACGAGGCAGAATTGGTTGTTGCCATTGCTGCAAAAGGTTGTAGCGAGTACACACGTAAGCAATTAGACGAATTAACCGAATGGGTAAAGCGTCCGCAAATAGGCATGAGTGGCTTGGTGTATATCAAATGCAATACCGACGGCACTTACAAAAGCAGCGTAGATAAATTTTATACCGAGCAAGACCTTAAAGCAATCGCAACACAATGTGGCGCAGAGGCTGGCGATTTAATATTTGTATTGTGCGGAGCGTACGAGCGCACACTCAAGGCAATGAGTGAGTTGCGTCTAGAAATGGGTGAGCGCCTCGGTTTACGCAAGCCAGAAGAATTTAAGTTATTGTGGGTAATTGATTTTCCTTTATTTGAATACGATGAAGAAGGCAATCGTTGGGTAGCACGTCATCATCCGTTTACAAGCCCTAAGCCACAAGATATCGAAACAATGATTGGCAACGATCCGCGCATAGCAGTTGCTGCCGATTACTTGAAGCATCCATATGCTAACATTAAAGCCAATGCCTACGATATGGTTTTGAACGGTAACGAAATTGGCGGTGGTAGCATAAGAATTTACAACCGCGACCTGCAAGAAAAAATGTTTGCCGCTTTGGGCATGACCCAAGAAGAGGCGCAGCATAAATTTGGCTTTTTGCTTGGTGCTTTTGAATATGGTGCACCACCACATGGCGGTATCGCGTTTGGCTTTGACAGACTATGCGCATTATTGGGCGGTAGCGAAACCATTAGAGACTTTATTGCATTCCCTAAAAACAACCGCGGTCGCGATGTAATGATAGATGCGCCAAGTGATATTGAGCCGCAATTGAAAAAAGACTTAAATTTATAGCATGAAAAAATGGCTTATTGCATTTTTTAGCATCGCAATGGCGGTGCCGATGTTTGCGCAAAACACTACACATCTCAACTGGCGTATGCAGCAGGCAGCTTTGATGGGTGGCAGGCCTCCGCAGTTGTTGTTAAATACAGCTGGTGCAAGACCAACATTAGTTGAATATGCGGCAAACCGTGATACGCGCTTTACGTTTTTAGATAATAATGGTAGTATCGTCAATACTTTTACTTTGCCTGCAACAGCTTTTGTAAACGCAAGTAGTATAACGGCAACACAAACATTTGCATTGTCAAATGGCAATTATTTGGTTGTACATGCCGATACAACACAAGCGCAGTACACGTTGCTAGGTATGAACGGTCAAGTGTTGTGGCAAAAGATGCACATGACACCTGCAACTACAAGTCGTGTATTTACAGCTGAGAACGGTGGTCGTGTAGCTGTAGTATTGCAAAAGCAGCAACAAGAGTTTTATGGCCCTCGTATATTGCCAACTGTAGTAGAATTAGATATGCTCAATGGCGATTCGCTCCATTATTTTGCAAAGCCCGATAGCAGTAATTTTCAATCAACTACTTATTACGACGACTATGCCATGGGTATACAGCCTAGCGCTGTAGGTTATTGGCTATGGTATAAGCACGATCCTTCTGGCACAACAAGTCAGCATAGATTTTTGCAACTAGACGATAGCTTGCATCTGGTAAAAGACATCGGTAATTTGTATTCTTGTGCAGATTATGTAGATGTTGGCAATAGCAACTTTGTGTTAAGCGATTCTAGTTTTTATATTGCTTACCCTAATTGCAATACCATTTCGGCGGCTAAGTTAGATACGAATACTGCAATAGCACATTGGACTTATAGTGGCGTGAAAGATACTGCTTCATTACGATCTGTGCATGCCCACATTACAGATACTAAAGTAGCCTTGCTTGCCAATGCTTACTATGGTTTTGTGCAAAGTGGCCAAACAATTGAAAGTGCTAATACGCCAATTATTTTTGCAGTAGATCGTGCTACAGGTGCTGGCGTATGGACGAATACCTATTACCCGCAAAGTAGCACAACTGCTAATAATGGTTTATACGGCATACGTGCAGCTTCAGTTTGCAAAACTGGTACTAATAGCATTGGTTTTACAAATACAAGTGCAGTGGGCAATATTACTTATGCCTACGTGAATGCAGTTGATATCAATAGTGGCAGCTTGCTATGGCACGACAGTATGTATACCGCTGTTCCACCAACGTATGCTATGCTAGCCGATAGCAATTGCAAAATGCATGTGATGTATCAAAACTATGTCGGCGCTGCAAACGATGTATTTGTAGATCAGTACGATGAAACAATAGGCTTTTTATTGAGTATAAATGAGCAGACACCATCAGCATTACATGCAGCGATGCAAGACAGTCGCTTGCTCGTACGTGGTGCTGCAAATGAAAGCATTAGTGTTTTCAGTACAAGCGGCGCAGTAGTTGCTACCACTAAGGCAAATGCAAATGGTACAGCGCAAATCAATATGTCGCATTGCAGCAAAGGCATCTATATTGTGCGCAGCAATGGTGCAACTATAAAAGTGGCATTATAGTAAAATGGCTTTATCGCAACGACAATTATTTTTACAGCATGTAGGGCAAACAAGCGATGCACCTTTGTGCTTTGAAATAGAGCGCGCAGAAAATTGTTGGCTATACGATAGCAGCGGTAAAAAATATTTAGACGCCATTGGTGGCATTAGTGTTGCTAATATTGGCCATAGTAATCCAACAGTAATAGCTGCAAGCAAACTACAACTGGATAAACATTTACATACGATGGTGTATGGCGAAATGGTAGTAAGCTCGCAAGTGCAATACGCTACAGCATTAGCACAAAGCTTAGACCCATCGCTGAATTGTGTATTCTTTACAAACAGCGGAGCAGAAGCAACAGAAGGTGCCATGAAGCTTGCAAAACGCTACACTGGCCGTAGCAAAATAATAGCTTGCAATAATAGCTATCATGGTAGCAGCCAAGGTGCGTTAAGTTTAATAGGCAGCGAGTATTGGCGCGACATGTATAGGCCACTACTGCCAGATATTTGGCACTACGATTACAATAGTACTGCCTTAGTAGATGCCATAGACGAACAAACTGCTGCAGTATTTATAGAATTGGTGCAAGCAGAAAGTGGTGTGATGGCTGCACAACAAACTTGGGTTGACGCTATTCGCAAAAAGTGTACTAGCTGTGGCGCTTTACTCGTTGTAGATGAAGCACAAACAGGCTTTGGTCGTACTGGAACGATGTGGGCTATGCAACAATACAATGTTGTGCCAGATATCGTTTTACTCGCTAAAGCTTTGGGAGGCGGCATGCCACTTGGTGCTTTTGTTGCTGATGCCAAGTTAATGCAAGTGCTAACTGTCAATCCTGTGCTCGGCCATATTTCTACTTTTGGTGGGCATCCGCTTAGCTGTGCTGCAGGCTTAGCTGCTATGCAAGTTTTGCAGCAAGACAATTTAATTGCAGAGGTAGACGCAAAAGGGCAGTACTTAGAAGATAAAATAAAGGCCTTAGGTATAGAATGTTATACATGCAAAGGCTTATGGATGGGCATATTCTTCAAGGATTACGAAACCAATAAGCGTATTGTAGATACATGCATAGAACTAGGTGTTTTTACAGATTGGTTTTTGTTTGCAAGCAATGCGCTGCGCATAAGTCCTCCACTAAGTATTAGTTATGCAGAGCTTGACTATCTAGCGGATGTAATTGGTAAGGCAGTAGATAAGATCTTAAATTAGAAAGCCTTTCCTAAACGTAATACAAGTTGTGGCAGCACATCAACATCGGTGTTTACCACACCAAGGCCTGCACTTACAAAAAAATGTTGCTTGGTATAATATCGTGCAGAAAGCAAAGCACTTTCGTTGTAGCATTTTGTATCTTGCCAATCTAGTGGTAATTTATACAATGCATACAAAAACATGCGCTCGTGTTCGTTATAAGTTGTTTGCGCACTAAGGTCTACACAAACACGATCTTTCCATACAGGAAACACATAGCGCATACCCATCGGCACTGTTAAGTACTTACCATAAACGCCTAGACCAGCAGTAGCATAAAGATTGTACTTGCGCAATAATTTTCTTTCGTAATTTACTCCTGCGAGCAAACTTGCACCACCAAGTTCGGTATAAACACCATTTTTCTTTAGCTGTGCCATGCTCGGCTTAGGTATTGCAAAAAGCGTAGCAGTGATTATAGCGGCAAAAAGTATTTTCATCTTATACATGACGTAGAATGCTAGTTGCTGCTTTGTGCAGTACAGCAACTAAAAATCTTGACTTAACGATATATGATAGAATGGGCGAGCACGATCAACGCCTTTTGCCACATCTAAACGAATGAAATAACTGCCAATTACAGCGCGTGCGCCCATGCCTATACCTTGTGCAGTTGTAGACACATTATTTTGACTGTATAAAGAGCTATTTCTGTTAAATGCATACATAGTACGTGAGTCGCGACTCTCTATATCCAAAAAGCCACGACCAGCAGCTGCTACATCTATAAATGGTACTAATTGTAAACTATTAAGGAAGTTACTACGTACTCTACGATTAAGAATTGTGTTAATAATTGGCACACGTACTTCTGCACTAACTAAAGCATAGCTGCTGCCTTGGCGTGCATTGTTGTAATAGCCACGCATACTTGTTACTTGACTTTGAAAACCAAACTTGGTTGTATCATTATTGATATTATCTGTATTAACGTTATACTGCCCAGGTAGAACAGCATTGTCTACACCACCAAGTTTGTACAACATTGGCGCGGTACCAAAACTATGTGCTGTGTTAACACGTATTGCAAAAATTGCATTGCGATAGAGCTTTTGATAGTGACGAACATCCAAGCCAGAATTAAACATATTTGCATTAGCACCATTTAGTTTAATAAAAGCTTCTTGATACACCTTAACTCTTGTGCCAACACGAATGTTTATCCATGGTGAGAAGCTATTGTCGTACACGTACTCAAGACGTGTAAAACTCCAATACTGATTATTGGTTGGGAAATTAATACTGTACTCACTTAGTGCCTTGTAGCGTTGCTTATCTTGTCGTATACCTGTAGTAAGACGAAGACTAGCAGTAACACTAAACGGATAGCTAATCATACCTTGCAAATAAGTTTGTATTTGATTGATTTGCTCTGGTACAGGCGAGAAGTTTACAGTATCGCGCGATAGATTGGCATCTTGCACGTTTTTATTATATACTGCTTGTATTTCCCAATCTAACAAACGACGATAGTTGGCAAACTTCAACTGATAAGCAACTCCTTGATCTAATAATGGTATACGCATTGCAGCAGTTAGTTTGTAGTCTTCCATATAGTCTATCAAACTCATTTTTAAAAGAGCACCTAGTGGCGGTGTTGCAAGTGTACCGTTGCCTGTACTTAGGTTTTGGTATCTATCAAAAATAAGGTTGTTATCTACACTAGTTTGTAAGAAGTCTGTATTAAAAGTAGTTGTATATGGCTTACTACGTAGTGGCTTAGTTGCTGGCGTTGCAGCAGTATTATTTGCATTGTTTGTACCCGTTTCTGCTTTATTGAAAACTCTGTTTTTTGGTGCTTCTGGCAATTGCATACTGTCTACATCATCAGTAAAGTCAGTCAAGAAGAAACTGCTTGGTTCGGCACTTGTATTTTCTATTTTAATATTAGCCATCTCGCCAAGCGCTGCATAAGTTTTTGCAGTGTAACCAGCTTTCTCATCAAAACTATCTAATTGCTTATACGGTGTACTATAAACTTCTACTGTGCCATTATGTTCAATTACATCGAAGCACATGCCTTTTTTAGCATTAAAACCATGCGCCTTAATATTATAGTTACTCGGATTGCTAATGCTATAGTAGATGCTATCCTTGCCCTTGCTGTTGGCAACAGTATGTGCAATGATACGTTGACAAGTGCCACCAATTTCTGCGAGAAATGCAATTTTATCAGGCCCGTATTGAATAGGTTGCGTAATATCTACATCTTGCTCTTTGGTGTATTGCTTTAGTGTGCTGCTACCACCATCGTCGTCGTAGAAGAAAATATTTGGATTAGTATTTGGCAACTCACCATTGTTTAATTTAACGCTTGTGTAAGGTTGCGGCCTATTACTCATAAACAATACACCTCTCATGCCAGCATTATTGATATACTGCGGACTTAAATCGTCCCAAATATCTTTTGTAATATTTACTAGCATTGCATTCTTAATTACGTATTGGTACATGTCGCATTGCCCTTTACGAATAGCTGTAATCACAAGCTTATCGTCGTCATCCATAAAGCTCAAGCCTTGCAAACGATCAAATCTGTTTGGTAAAATTATGCGATCGCTTATTCTGCCATTTTTTGCATCATAAACTTTTAAGCGTTGCAAATAATCCTGCTCGTACATGATTGCTAATTTTTTTCCATCGGCATTCCAGCACATCAGCGGATAGCTAGGATCTTTTAGCGCCAAGCTTTGACGCAAAGCACCTTCTAAGATCACAGCAGTGCCTTTATTTTTGGTATCGTATAATTTTACTTGGTATCTACCGTCAAGGCTTTCGCAATACGCCATGATATTAGCATCTGGGCTTAAGGCAAAAGAGCTGATAACTGCATTTGGCTTTGGCTTTACAGCAAACATCAATTTACGCGCACCAATTTCCACCGCGCTATCCTCAGCATTCAAATAATATTGCTTCCACTCTTCGTAGATGGCGCTGGCTTTTTTCTGCAATACAATTTCTAATGCTTTGTTGATTGCTTTTCTATTGCTTGTGAGGTAAAACAAATTATTGATATAGCTTTTGTTGTACTTCTTTTCAATAAAATTAAAGAAGCTGTGTCCAACAATTTCTGGTGAGCGTTCTGCATAAAAGTCGAACTTGGCTTTTGGATTGCCACCTTGCAGCATACTGCGCATGGCGCTGTTGCGTTGAGCATTCCATTGGCTACTTTGGTACTGAACGTAGCCGCTCGTGTACCACAAAGGCAATCGTAGCTTTACTGCGTTTTGCACAATATCTTTTAGTTTGAAACCAAACAACAAATTGTCTTTAATAATACCTACAACACCTTTCTTGACTTGTTGTCGCAAGTCGTCGTGGCTGCCATTAAAGTATACCACTACATTATTACCACTGATATCAACTACGGAGTTATTACTTAGGTTGAGCTCTTCGTTATATCGGCCAGTATTGGTTTGCTTGTAGTCAGTAAAAGAGTTGTAGAGGATAATATTGATTTTACGGGGCATGCGCACACCCATTTCGCCAACGATGCCAGGAAAATCTAGTTCGGCTTGTTGTAAAATATATTGCGCATTGTGTTTGCCATGGTCGTAATAAAACACTCTAAAGTGAGCGCTATCGTAATACTGCCATTTGAACACTCTACCTTGAATACGGTTTTGACCGTAAGTTTCTAAAATAGCTTGCTGCGCACTAGCAGAAAAAAATGCACAACTTAATAACCCAACGATTAGTACGATATATTGCCTCATGTAGTACTTTTACAGCCTTAAAAGTAATAAAATAAGCACGTGCTACATACTAAATCCTTCATTTTTAACCCATTTCAAGAAAATACTTATGTGCTATACGATAAAAGTGGCGACGCTATTATTGTAGATCCTGGCATGTACCACGCTGGCGAAGACAAAATTCTGTTCGACTTTATTGAGCAAAACAAGTTGAGGGTTACTGCCATTGTCAATACACATTGCCATCTCGACCACGTGTTTGGTGTGTACAGTGCTATTACAAAGTACGATGTGCCTTTTATGTACCACGTATTAGAAGATGTGGTTTATGAGGCTGCACCCATTGCTGCAATGCGCTACGGAGTAGATATTGGCATGTTGCCGCCGCGCACTGCCGAGGTGAAGGCTGGCGATTTGATTTCAGTGGGAGAGGAGCAACTACAAGTGTTATTTGTACCTGGCCATAGCCCAGGCCATATTTGTTTGTACCACAAGGCTAGCGCCACGCTCATTGCGGGCGATACTTTGTTTGCAGGTAGTATTGGCCGTACAGATTTACCGGGCGGCAATCATCAATTATTGCTTGATAGTATAGTAGCACAATTATACAGTTTACCTGGAGAAGTTGTAGTTCATAGCGGGCATGGCACAAGCACTACGATTCAAAAAGAACGCGAAAGCAACCCGTTTGTGAGGCTATAAACAGCTTAAAGTACTTGATTTTTAAGGATTTGAGCAATATCAGACCTGACGAAAAAATTACAATCCCACTGCTTTTTGTGACGAATTGGCAATGTTTAGCGGCTGATTACGAAATTATTATAAAATTAAATTGACGCAAGTCATGTTTATTGCCAATAGCTTGCATAGCCATCTCCGTACCACATCGCATAACTTTTGCTTAGCATGTTACATGCTACTTTTGTGAGGATATGTTCAGAAGGGTATTAGTGGTTTTTCTTGGGATTTTGTATGCCACTATGGCAAATGCGCAACATGCGCATAATTGTGCAACGCATACTTATTTTGAAGAATGGGTTGCGCAGCATCCAGAAGCTTTGCAACGTTACAAAGACATGGAAATGCAGTTGGCACCTTACTTCAATACGATTACGCCAACTATTGACAGAAAAACGCGTGCAGTCGTTTTCAAAATACCTACAGTTGTGCATGTGATTCACAAATATGGTCCAGAAGCCATCAGCGACAACCAAGTTTTTGATGCAATTAGAATTTTGAACAACGATTTCAATAAACGTAATGCAGATACTGCTGCAGCTGTGCCTGCTTTTGCTAATTCAATTGGTCGCGTAGAAATAGAATTCGTATTAGCGCGCAAAGATCCACAAGGTGTTTGTACTAATGGTATTGATCGTATTTTTTCTTTTAAAACAGACTACGGCGAGGACGATGCAAAACTCAATGGCTGGGATCGCACAAAGTATTATAATATTTGGGTTGTAAATAAGTTTAATAAGGTTGGTGTTGCAGGTTACTCTTACTTTCCAAGCATGATTGGTGGTTTTGGTGGTATTAATCCAATGTATGATGGCGTAATAATTTTACACGATTATATGGGTTCTATTGGTACAGGTAATGCTGGCACAAGCAGAGCACTAACGCACGAAACAGGTCACTGGTTAGAATTGCCACATCCTTGGGGCCTTAACAACGATCCTGGTGTTGCTTGCGGTGACGACGGCATCAACGATACGCCTGTTACAAAAGGTTTTACAACTTGCGCCTTAACTGCAGCAACAAATTGTAATGTTGGTATTGTTGAGAATGTTCAGAACTTTATGGACTATTCTTATTGCAGTATGATGTTTACGCCTGGTCAGGTTGCAAAGATGCGTTCTATTGTGAGCAACAATGTAGTACAGCGTGGAGATTTAGCTTCAACAACAAATGCTTCATTTACTGGCATCAATAATCCACCAGCAGATTGCCCGATTAAAGCAGACTTTGGTAGTTCTCGCTATTTTGGTTGCATCAATACAAGCAATTTTACGATTCGTAATAAGAGCTTTGGCGATACAGTTTCAACAAGTACATGGACTTTGGCAGACGGCGTATATACGCAAAATGGTAATAGTGATTTTAATGTAACATTCCCAAGTGCTGGCTGGAAGAATGCATCTTTAACTGCAACAAGTAATGCAGGTACTTCTACAAAAACACGCAACAACTTAATCTATGTAAGTGATCCAAATATCAAACGTGGTTTTGGTTACTTCCAAACATGGGACCATCAGGTATGGAACGATGAGTGGCCTTTGTTTAATATCTACGAGAATGAAGTGAAGTGGAGCATAGTAGGTGGCGGCGTATTTGGTGGCAACTGCTTGAAGCTATCTACATTTGATAAGCGTGGTGTTCCGGAATTCCGTTATGTTAATACTTATAGTGGCGATATTGATGAAGTAATTTCACCGGCTTTTGATTTCACTGGCCAATCTGCTGTAAAACTTGGGTTCTTTACTAGTGGCGCTCGCGATATCAATAGTTTACAATTGCCAGATGATGTGTTTACAATTTTTTATAGCAAAAACTGCGGCAACACATGGACACAACTTGCCACTTACGATGCAGCATCATTGCTTAATGCAGGTGTTAAAGCCTTAGAATATGCACCTGCTGGTGATGGCGATTGGGTATCACGTACAGTAAACTTACCGTCTGCAACACTTACCGGCACGGTATATTTCAAATTCCAGTACAAAGCAAGTGCAGCTGGCAACAATTTCTATTTAGATAATATTACATTTAGCGACTGGGCTACTTCTATCACGCCTGATATGGCTGGTACTAATACACTTATTATTTCACCAACAGCAAATACAGGTGATTTCCGTATTCAAACAAGTGTACAAGATGCAATCATCAACATTACAGACCTTGGTGGGAAAGTGGTTTACACAACGACAAATGCGGCATTGCAAGCACAAGGTGGTTATATCAATTTACGTGGCATTATCGCTCCGGGTATGTATATGGTAAATGCTACGCGCAACGGCGTAAATGCTGCTACGCAAAAGATGATTGTACAATAAGCAAAACAACATTTATTTAATGAAGGCAGAAGCATTTTTATGTTTCTGCCTTTTTCTTTATGCGTTACCTTTGCAGTAGAGTGGTACGCATAGGCGACAATATTATTTTACCAGACTTTCCGTTATTACTTGCACCAATGGAAGATGTAAGTGATCCGCCGTTTCGTGCTGTATGCAAGCAGCACGGTGCCGACCTGATGTACACAGAGTTTATCAGCAGCGAAGGTTTGATTCGCGATGCAATTAAAAGCCGTCAAAAGCTTGATATCTTAGAAGAAGAACGCCCAGTTGGTATACAAATTTTTGGTGGCGATGTAGAAGCAATGGCACTAAGTGCAAAGATTTGCGAAACAGTAAACCCAGATTTAATCGATATCAACTTTGGTTGCCCAGTAAAAAAAGTTGTGTGCAAAGGTGCTGGTGCTGCTATACTTAAAGACGTACCTCAAATGATAAAGCTTACCAAAGCTTGTGTAGATGCAGTAAAGATTCCTGTTACCGTAAAAACGCGTTTAGGTTGGGACGAGCAAACTAAAAATATTGAAGAAGTAGCAGAGCGCTTGCAAGATGTGGGCATTAAAGCGCTTAGTATTCATGGTCGCACGCGCGCTCAAATGTATAAAGGCGAAGCCAAGTGGGAATTAATTGCCAAGGTTAAAAATAATCCACGTATTCATATTCCAATTTTTGGCAATGGCGATATAGATAGTCCGCAAAAAGCAGTGGAGTACAAAAATCGTTATGGTGTAGATGGCATCATGATTGGTAGAGCTGCAATTGGTAATCCGTTTTTCTTTAATGAAGTAAAACACTATATGCGTACTGGCGAAATATTGCCTCCAGTAACTATACAGCAACGTGTGCAGGCTTGCGAACAACATTTGCTTGGTAGCGTAAAGTGGAAGGGCGAAAAATTGGGTATGCTAGAAATGCGCCGTCACTATGCCAATTATGTAAAGGGTATTAGTCATGTGAAAGAATTGCGCGCCAAATTGGTCAATAGCTTGGATTTGCAAGAAATTTTAGACACGCTGCACCAAATTGCCAATCGCGAGGAAGTGCTTGCCTAAGTGCAGCTGCTTGCTTGTAAATAGTTTAATCTTGCTAAAATTTGTGCAGCAGGTTTCTGTGCCTATCTTTACAGACCAATTACAGTTTTATGAGCAAAACATTCAATGCCAAACATTTTTTTAGTGCCGTACTTGTTGTGTGCATAGCCGTATCTACAGTGTGCCAAGCGCAGTCGCGCAAGTTGCGTAAGTACAAGCGCACTGTATTTGATTGCGATGTACAATTGAATCGCGATTTCGAAAAATTGAATGATAGTGTATTCGTGATGAAAAGCGAAGTTACTAATTGTAGATACAAGGCTTTTCTAACGTATTTGCAGAAAAATGAGCAAGTAGAAATGCTTCGTGTATGCACGCCAGATAGCAATTTCACATCGGTGCCACACACAACTGATGCTAGTATGCAAGTAATGAGTAAATTCTATTTTAAGCATGCAGCATATAATTACTATCCAGTGTGTAATGTGAGTTATAGAGCTGCTTTGGCGTATTGTGCCTATTTAACAGAAATGTTAAATGCGCAAGGCAACGGCACTTATGTAGTTCGTTTACCAACTTACGGCGAGTATTACGAATACAGCGACCTTGGCGAATTACGCAAGCGCGAAAAAAATTATCGAAGTTTATTTACTGCAGAAAATAGCGCGTATTATTTCCAAGAAGTTCTTGGTGAAGCGGCTACACCAACGATGTATGCAATTACAAGCAGCTATAAGCCAAGTAGCCATGGTATTTACAATTGCTTTGGTAATGTAGCAGAAATGCTTAGCGATATGGAGTTTGCTGTAGGCGGCAGTTGCTTTGACAAACCAAATGAAATGCCAGACGACATGCTTTATAC
The DNA here is from genome assembly GCA_046049675.1 of Bacteroidota bacterium. Taxonomy (GTDB): domain Bacteria; phylum Bacteroidota; class Bacteroidia; order Chitinophagales; family Chitinophagaceae; genus CAIXQW01. The sequence goes on from JBJORA010000008.1 coordinate 15,706, forward strand.
TAAAGCTATTGGCACATCTCCTTTAGTAGGCTTTAGAGTAGTGGTGGTAAAGCGATAGGGGTGTTGCATTGCAATAGCATCGTCTTGCACAAAGCTACACTAAGAAAGCACAGAGTGTCACAAAGTTTTAAGTTATATCTTTTGCGCGCTTAGCGTAAACCTTTGCTCTCTTTGCGGTTAAGATATTGCACGAAGTTGCAGGTTAGCAGGCACAAAGTACCACAAAGTTTTAATTTATATCTTTTGCGCACTTTGCGCAAACCTTTGCATCCTTTGCGGTTAAGACATTGCATAATGTTGCAGGTTAGCTGTAACTTTAGACACCGACAACAGAAATATGATAAAGCCAATTTACATTTCAACATTGACTTTACTGATTTGTGCTTGCGGACAGACAAATCCTAAGTCTAGCAAGCTGGAAAATAATGTACAAACTATTACAACTATAGACACAATCAGAACAAGCCTAGCGACTGAAAAACTAAGCAAACTTGATAGCATTGAGAAAGCGAATAATGAAAGTGTTATTTCTTCTGGGGACAATATCAATAAAGCATATATTTTTCTAAGAGATGGTGACAGTACGATCAATTTGACAGCAAACATCACGCAAGACCATAGAATATTTGGTTACGCAAAACCCGACATCAAATCAGAACGACTCTTGCTTATATCTGTATTTACAAATGATGTTGAAAACAATCCATTCGGTTGCAAGCTTGGTGCGTATTATGATACACAAGGTATGAAGGAATTGACTTTGAAATATAACGGTACATCAGGAAGCTTTGTTAGAGCAACAGCAATTGATAAGGCAAAATGCTCGACAACTGTCTACTTTGAAAAAAAGTGGATAGAATTTGAGTAATGTCGACAGAAATACAAGCAGCAGCACACAAGCTATGAACAAAAGCGAGGCTGATTGGTATAAACCAAGCTCTGGTGCGATTTAACCTGGCCTTCGGCAATACCTAAACCGAAGAAGGCACGGAGCACCACAAAGTTTTAAACTATAACATTTGCGCTCTTTCCGTAATCCTTTGTGCCCTCTGCGGTTAAACACACCCACACTATTTACCTAAACCCACACACTATTCTACAGCGTTTCCTTCAACCAATCAAAAAACTCGCGCTGCCATACTTGTGCATTTTGCGCACGCAAAACCCAATGGTTTTCTTCTGGCAAGTATAATAATTTGCTCTTAATGCCTTTTAACTGAGCAGCCTGAAACGCTTGTAAACCTTGCTCTATACCAACACGAAAATCTTTACCCCCTTGTACAATCATAATAGGTGTATTCCACTTGTCTACAAGATTGCTTGGGTTGTGTTTGCTATAACTTTCCATGCTCTTATCCCAATAAGGTCCACCGATATCCCAGTTGGCAAAAAATAATTCTTCGGTAGTGCCATACCAGCTACGCAAATCAAACAAACCATCGTGCGCAATAAAGCTTTTGAAGCGATTGTTGTGTACACCCGCCAACATAAACACACTATAGCCACCATAGCTAGCACCTACCGCAGCGCATTTGTTTTTGTCTACATAGTTCTCGCGCGCAACATCATCAAAGGCACTGAGATAATCTTGTATTGCTTGGCCGCCCCAATCTTTGCTAATCGCCTCGTTCCACTTTGTACCCCAGCCTTGGCAGCCGCGACGATTGGGCACTACCACGATATAACCTTTACTAGCCATCAATTGAAAATTCCACCTAAAGCTGTAGAACTGGCTAATGCTACCTTGCGGACCACCTTGGCAATACAATAGTGTTGGATACTTTTTTGTTGGGTCGAAGTTTGGTGGATACACAACCCAGCTAAATAATTCTTCACCATCGCTAGCTGTTGTTGTGCGGCCTTCTACCTTACACATGTTCAATTTTTTGTATGCAGCTGTATTTACGCTACTCAATTGTGTCATTGTACCACCCGCCTTTGCAACCGAAAAGATTTCTGAGGCATGGTTCATATCTGTGCGCGTTACAAATACATTTGTTGCATCATCGCCAATAACATCATTGACATCCCACACGCCTTCGGTAATGCGTACTACGTTATACATTGGCATCATGCGAATTTCTTGTGCACGGCTACGCGGACCTTTCTTTGGTGGCTTACCCGGCGTATTAGGCGTAATGTTTACCTCAAACAATTGTTTAGTGCCACGATAAGGCGCACTAAAATAAATACGATCGCTTGCTTTAGCCCATTTGTACTCACTTGTGCTTTCATCCCACGTGCGTGTAATATTGGCTGTGCTTCTGCTTGTCCAATCCATTACAATTAAATCTTGCTTATCGCTTTCAAAGCCATCGCGGCGCATGCTTTGCCAAGCTAATTTTTTACCATCAGGGCTAAAACTTGGATTCATATCGTAACCCATCATGCCTTCTGTTAAATTTTCTGTTTGACCTGTCGCAATATCAAATGCGTATAAATCTGTATTGGTGCTCAAAGCATAGTCTGTACCGTATTTCTTTTTACATACATAAATAATTTGCTTGCTATCGGGTGTCCAGCAAAGGTCTTCGCTGCCGCCAAATGGTTTAGTTGGCGCATCGTATTTTTCACCGGCCATAATATCGCGCTCGTTTTGCACCTTTCCTTTTACAATATCAGCTACAAAAATGTGGCTGTAGCTGCCATCTTCCCAAGTGTCCCAATGGCGATTATTGAGGCTACTGAAAATATAGGCATTGCTCTTCGGTAAATCGCGGTACTTGTCGCTGCCTTTAATCTTTTCGATGGCTACTTCTCTGCTAAAAGCGATACGCTTGCCGTCTGGGCTAACTACAGCATTATCGTAGTCGGAAAAATTGTCGGCTGGGGTATATGGGCTAACGACACCTTTGGTGCTAAGCGCATAAGTTTTGCTACTGCTTTTGTCTTCAGCAATATTGGGTGTAGAGGCGCGGTAGTAAATTTGTTTACCATCGGCACTCATGCCCATTGGACTAAGGCGAACCAAACTCCAAAGGTCTGTAATGTCTAAATTTTGTTGAGCAAAAAGGCTGGTTGTGCTTGCAAAAAATGTGCAGACCAAGGCCAAAAGCGATTTTTTCGTCATATGTCTACAAAGTTTTGCCTAAAAGCCAAGATTTCCAAAGTAATTCTACAATAAATGCGTCTAGTTTATGGCTAAGCCCCAATTTTTCGGGAAATTTGGCCAAGCAGTTTTCATTTTTGGGAAGAAAATAGTAAATGATTGCAGCTGAAAAGGTAAATATGGCAGCGGAAGAACTGACCTTAGAAGAAATATGGGCAGGCGTAAAGCAGGGTCATGCAGCGATGCAGAGGCGCTTGTATCATGCTACCTATAAGCTGATGATGGCCATTTGCTGCCGCTATGCCACCACCGTAGAAGACGCCGAGCAGTGGGTTCACGATGGCTATGTAAAGATTTTCAATAATGTAGATAAGTATGGCGATAAAGGCAGTCTCGAAGGCTGGCTCAAGCGCATAATGGTTAACACATGTTTGGATAATTTGCGTGCTTTGAAGGCGCAATACAATCAGCCAAATTTTTACACAAAGGACACAAGCGTGATTGGCCAGGATTATAGCACTGCCAATGACGCGTTACTAAATATAAATGCTGAAAATTTATTAGCATTAATCAATAAACTACCAACCACGCAACGTACTGTGTTTAATATGTACGCTGTTGATGGTTATAGTCACAAGGAAATTGCAGAACACCTTGGCATCAAAGAAGCCAATAGCCAATGGCACCTTAACCAGGCTAGAAATTTTTTGAAGGGGAATTTAGAAGAATATAATATTAAAAGAAAAGTAAGCAAAGATGAGTACTGAACAGTTTGACGATCTCGTACGCAAGAAGTTGGGCGAGTTAGACTTCGAAGCCAACGATATGCAGTGGGCCAAGTTGCAAAGGCAACTTGAACAGAAGCCTGTTGCTGCAACAGAACAGGTAGGCGGCGACGAAGGTGGTGCTGTGCTACCATGGTATAGCAAGCTTAATGCAAAACGTATTGCAGCAACAGTTGCGGCACTATTGGCTGTAGGCGCTTTGGCTTTAATGCTTAGTAAGAAAGGCGAAGCACCTGGTCAAGATACTTTAGTAAACACAACACCTGCCAATACCACAACAGAACAACAAGCAGCACCTACAAACGATGCTACTACAAATACAGAGATTGCTAATAATTCTACAATAGCCAACGACAACAATACCACACCAAATCAAACGAACAGCAATGCTGCTACGCAAGCTTCACAAAATACAACAGCGCCAACACCTTACAAAGCTGTAGGTCCAGGCGTGCATGTAGGTTTGGCAAGAGCAGTGCCACAACAAACAAACAATGCGCCAAGTAATAATAATACTGTAGAAAATATTGTACCAACACCTAATACAAACAATAACAATAGCAATGTTGGTATTGCTACTAACGACAATATTGCACCAAAGCAAGACAATCTAGCACCGCAGGCACCGCAATCGCCTAAGCCAAAAGCAACAGACAATATTAGCATCGCGAATAACACACCAAAGCAAACGCCTCAGGTGAATATGCCTATCAATATGCCAACGCCTGCACCAAGCAAGGCATCACAAGCGACAAAGAATTATATGCTTAATTTGGCTACAAGCGCAGGTATTGGTCGTCAGAACCAAAGCATGCTTGTATTTGGTATGTCTGCTCAAAAAAATATTGCTAGCAATGTGTATGTAGAAACTGCTTTAAACTTTAGCAATAATAATGCTGGTACAGTTGCTGCATTAAATAGCAGCGATTTTAGTGTTGCAAGTGCAAATAAGAGCACGGATGTTCCTTTTAACGCTACTAATGTGCCAGAAAATATTCAAACGGTTACGGCAGGCACACAAGACTTAAATAGCAGAGCTGGTGGCTTTAGAAGCGATGCGCAAGTGGCTACAGCTATTGCACAACTAACGCCTGCATATAATATTGAGTTTTTGCCAACTATTGGATTTCGTATCAACAAAACATTTAAGCTTGCTACAGGTATAGATTTTAGCCAAGCAGTGTTGGGCCAAACTGTAGCAGACGAATTAAGTTATTTGCAAAGCAATGCAAGTACGCCAGTTGCAGTGCGCGGCTGGGATGCAGGCGCAAATGCACGTGCTGAAGCAAATATCACCAAGCGTATTAGTATTGGCTATCGTTATCGTGCAGGCTTAACTCAAGTAACGCCGGGCAGCGGCATCAACAGCCGCCGTAATTTTCACAACCTAGGTTTGAAAATGCGCTTACGCTAGTTGAAGTATGCTGCTAGTTTTCTGGCAAGCTGTACCATTTTTTGTATGCAGGTACAAATGCAACAACCATTAGTACTAACATAAACGCTGCTGTTATCAAAGGCATCCATGGCCACATGGCTTCTATAAAATTTAGCTTGCTTTCGTATTCTGCAAGTCGCAGCACGTTAACGCGGTGCCCGTGGTATGTACCCATTTCAAATTGACGAACAACATCGCGATAATGCTCGTGTAGGTTAATGAGAATAAAACTTGGTAGCATTGTGCAAAGCACTACACACAAGTTCAGTGCGATGCCAATGGCTGTACTTCTTGTACGAATGCTATTTAATGCCAAGCTACTAAGTAGTATCGATACTATTAAGTACATCACATAAGTGCCTTTAGCTGCCTGTTCTGAACCATTTGTGCTCACCATTGCAAGCCCTGTAAATATCGTTATCAAAAAGCCTGCTAATACGCTTAGCCAAAAAACACGAATAGTCGTATGCCTGTAAATCATCAAGAGAATCGTGCAAATCAATGCGATAATTGTAAACATTATTAAAAAAGGCTCTAGGGCTTTCCATCTAAAGGTGTTTAGTTTATCTAGCACGTTTTCCATATTATTGTCTACACGATAAGCTATGCTGCGTAAGGAATCCATTGATTGCGCATACACTTTGTCGTCAACAACTTCAGTCTGGTAAATTCGTTGCTTGAGGTCTTCTTTATCAACTGGCAAAAGATACTTATCTGCTAAAGCACAAAACTTGTCAGCATGCTGTGCTTTAGTTGTACTAGTTGGATATGCTAGCATTTTGCGCCATAGTGCAACGGCGTGCCAAGTAGTATCGCTGGTATTACTCTCATTTCTAGCGTATGAAAAGAAGCTGCCAATCTCACCTAACTGCGGCGGGCTAAAAAAGAACACAGTATTATTTTTGCCATAAATTACGCTATCTCGTGTGGCTACTACGCTATCTAAAACACCTGAGTAAATATAGTAGTCGTAGGTACGCTCATTGCCTTCAAAGCTCACTCTTTTGGCATCTTCGTCATATGGCTCTGTAATGATAGGCTGCCATGTTTTCATAAAATGGCTCGGCGAATCATCTTGACCTAAATATCGCTGATAAAAACGACTATTGTCTTGTTCATTCAAAGCGTATGTCACCATATAGCCAGAACTTATATTCTCTTGTGCCATACGCATTCGAAATGTATCGAGATACATCCTTAAGCGACTATCATTGGTATCGCTGATAATAAGTGCCGTCTTCATGTCCCAGTCTTTTTCTAAACCATCAGTAGCCAATTCGTAATGCAAGTTCAGCGTATTAGCATCAGCAGCGAGTTGCTTGGCGCTATACTTAGATTTTGCAGCACTATAGTCTGCAAGCATAGGTACAAAGCATGGCAATAACATTGCAATGATGCTAATAAAATAGTAAACGTAATTCTTTGCAGCATGCACCTGCATATTGAGCTTGCCATAGCGCTTAAATACGTTAAAGCGCAGTAGATATACCAGATACACAATAATGCCAATGATGGAAACAACAGCCATATAAGGCAGCCAGGTCTTTTCAAATTTTGCACTTAGTGGATCACTTGCAGCAAGCCAATATAGGCCTGTAAGTACGAGTGTAGCTAACAAACTATAATAAATAACCAAGTGTACACGTGTACTCCATACATCTGGTTTGTTTTTTAATAAGTAATTATCGTATTGCTTAAGAAAGCCAGGTACTAATATTCTGTTCATCTGAAATATAGCTAGAGTTTATTAAAGTATTGTTTTGTACTTGTACTAATGTCGCGTAGGTAGGTCAATTCTATACCATTGCTTACTAATGCAAGAATCAGTTGTGGCACAGTATGCGCGCTTGTTTCAATCATGTAGTAACCACCTGTAAAACTAATTTTCACATTGCCCAAAGCTTTTTCTATCTCGCTTCGGCTATGTTTGGTTTCTATTTCTATAACGGTTGTAGCTGCTAAGCTTTCTTTCTGCTGCGCTTCTTGCGTTTTGCGCGTGTACACCAATTCGCCTTGCTTGAGCATCATCACATCGTCGGCCACTTTTTCTACTTCGTGTAGTTGCTGACTACTAAGTATGATACCCATATTATGACGCTTACTTTTTGTTACAAGCTTTAAATCGGTAAGTAGTGTTTGTTGCGCATTAATATCCAAGTTGGCTAAAGGCTCGTCCAATACAAGTAGGCTAGGCTTTTGCAACAGAATACGCGCAATTTCAAATCGTGTGCGATAGCCACTGCTAATCTGGTTCCATGTAAGATGTGCATAAGGCTGCAAACCAAATCGGTGTATCACATAATCTACCATCACATCGTTCGTTTTACCCGTATAGCCACTGATAGATGCGCTAAAGTGTAAATTGTCCTTTAAGTTACCAAACCATCGCGGAATACGTTGGGGCACGAATGCGATATAGCTTTTTACTGCATAATAATCTTGCTTTTTGAGTTGGCCGTAGCTTACTTCGCCTTCATCAATGGCTAGCTGTCCGCTTAGTGCACGCAAATAGGTTGTTTTGCCATTGCCATTTTCGCCAACTACACCAATAATCTCACCGCTTTGCAAAGTCATGCTTACTGGCTTAAGCGAAAAATGTCCTGTATTATAGCTTTTGCTTACACCTTTTGCTTCTATGAGCACTTGTGGCACGGCAGCTACATTTGAGCTAGCATGTAGTTCGTCTATTAAAGTGCTTGCACTAGCAGCAAAAGCATCTTGCTTAGCTTCAAATAAAAGCTGACTGCATTGGATGGCCTTTTGTAATAATGGCAAATCGCCACTGTCGTAAGCAGCATCTAATAAACGTCGGTTGGCTAGGCTATTTTCTTGGTGTTGTAAATACTCGCGTATCTCTTGCAGTTGGGCTGACATGTACTTAGTAGAATATGATTCTACGAATGTCAACTAATTAGCTGCAAACGCAGCACAAGCAGACGTTAAATATTTCAGAAGAGCGACAAATGAGCTGACTTTACTAGTCTAACCAATCGCAAATAAATACGTTGGTGTCGCGCGTGCCTTTATTGTTTCTATTGCTACAGAAAACAAATTTCTTACCATCTGGGCTAAACGCTGGAAAAGCGTCAAAGCCGCCATCTGTACTGATGCGCTCGAGGCCAGTGCCGTCTAAATTAATGAGGTACAGATTAAACGGGAAGCCACGCTTGTGCTCGTGATTGCTTGCAAAAATAATTTTCTTGCCACTCGGTGTAAAATTGGGCGCCCAATTAGCTTGGCCTAAATTGGTTACTTGCTTTACATTGCTGCCATCAGCATCTGCAATAAACACTTCCATATTTGTTGGCATCACCAAGCCGCTATCAAGCAAGCTTTTGTATTCTGCAATTTCTGCTTCTGTTTTAGGACGGCTAGCGCGCCAAACAATTTTGCTACCATCAGGACTAAACCATGCGCCGCCATCGTAGCCAAGGTCAAAAGTAATTTGCTTTACATCGCTACCATCTAAGTTCATCGTGTACAAATCCAAATCGCCATTGCGCATACTGCAAAATAGAATTTTGTCTCCCTTTGGGCTTACAACAGCTTCTGCATCATAGCCAGGAGAATTAGTCAGTTGCTTAGTGATATTGCCTTTGAGGTCTGCTTCAAAAATATCGTACTCGGCATAAATTGGCCATACATATTTCTTCCATTTATTTCTATCTGGTACAGGAGGGCAAACCTTTGCACCTTTGTGTGTACTCGCATATACAAGATGCTTTTTATCTGGCATTAAATAGCTGCATGTGGTACGACCACCGCCAGTGCTAACCATGTTATACTTAAACTTACCATTACGCTTGCTAGGAATAGTGCCATAAAAAATTTGGTCGCATTCAACACCTTCTACTTTATTGGTACGTTGAAAAACCACATGCTTGCTGTCGAAGCCAAAATAACATTCAGCATTATCGCCGCCAAATGTGAGCTGCTTTACATTTACAAAATGCTTTTCGCCAGGGAAATGCACTGTGTCTGTTGCTGTGTTTTGTGCTGCGCTTGCAAGTGCTACAAGGCAAATGCTAATGCTTAAAAAATACTTTTTCATTGTTTACTTTTTTAATTCTTTTAGTGCGGCTTCAATAAATTCGTCGCCTTCGTTATCGATTAATATTTGTGCTTGCAAACCATACAAACTTTTTGCAATAAGTGCTTTGATACGTTTTTGCATCAAAGCTACGTCGCGCGTGTTTGTAAATGGCTTAGTGGTGATGCCAACATTAGCACAAGCTTGTTGCAAATTACTAATTAAATTTTGTGGCACAACAAAGCGTTGGCTAAAATCGTACATATCCTTATAGCCTTGCAAATTGGCGCGATTCTCGCTTATGTAGTCATTAGCAACTTCATTGATTAAGGTGCTGCCAAAAATATCGCCGAGTGCTCTTGTGTATTTAGTTGTGTCTAATGCAATAAACACATCTGGTGTAATGCCACCGCCACCATACACTTTTCTTCCGCTACTGGTTTTGTATATCGTAGTATCTTGTTGAGTAGTTGTGTCGCTGCCAGTAAGCTCGCCACTTTTGTAGCGTTGCATCAAATCGTGGTCGTACTCGGCAAGGCCTTTACTATAGTCTTTTTGAATGCATCTGCCACTCGGTATAAAGTAGCGTGCAATCGTTAATCGGATGGCGCCGCCGCTGCTCAATTTAAATTCTTGCTGTACAAGTCCTTTGCCAAAAGTACGACGACCAATGATTGTACCACGGTCGTAATCTTGCACTACGCCGCTTGTAATTTCTGCTGCGCTGGCACTACCTTCATTTACGAGTACCACTAATTTACCTTGCTCGAATTTACCTTCGTTGCTCGAAAAATATTCGTCGCTTTCGCCATGACGTGCTTTTGTATATACCAGTCGTTTTTTACCTGCAATGAATTCGTCAAGTACAGCAGAGGCAGTTTCTAAAAAGCCACCAGGATTATCGCGTAAGTCTAAGACCAAATTTTGCAAACCTTGCTTTTGCAAGCCCGTCAACTTTTCTATAAACTCGGTATGCGTTGTGGCGGCGAAACGGTTTATTTTGATATAACCAGTATTTGCATTTAGCATATAGCCGGCATCTACGCTGTACATTGGAATTTTGCCACGTGTAATCGTAATTGGCGCCATCATCTTTCGGTTGCGATTGATCGTGACTTTTACTTTTGTACCGCTTATGCCGCGCAACAATTTGCTTATTGTTTCATTCGTCACTTTTTTACCGGCAATGATGCTATCGTTGACTTGAATAATTTTGTCGCCACTTAATATACCAGCTGTTGCGCTTGGGCCTCGACTAATAACGCTTGTAACGCATAAGGTGTCGCGTTGCATCATGTACTCTATGCCAATGCCATCAAAGTCACCATCCAAATCATCGTCGGCAGCCGCTAGGTCTTGTGGTGGAATATAGACACTGTGGGGATCCAATTGTGCCAACACTTCGTCTATGGCGCCGTTTTCAATTGTGTCAACATTTATCTTGTCAACATAATTACTCTTTACAAGTTGAAGAATTTCGTTGAGCTTACTTGTATTGCCATTGAAGCGCAAATTGCCGCGCATTTTATAACCGGCCACCATGCCAATAGCTACCGCAGCAGCTAAGAGCAAAGGGTTTTTGTAACTAATGTTGTTATTGGCTGGCATGCGTTGTGCAACTGCAAAAATATCGTGCTAAATATTGATAATGCGATACTTTTGTCGCGATGAAGCAAAAATCAATATTGATTGCAGAAAGTGGCAGCACAAAAACAGATTGGTGCCTCTTAAAGGCGGGCAAAGCCAAGCATTTTAAGACGCAGGGCATCAACCCATACTTTCTGAATCAAAGCGAAATCATTGATATCTTAGAGAAAGAATTGCCCATAAAGCCCGAAAAAGAGTTGGTGGATAGCATTGTGTTTTACGGCAGCGGCATTGCCAACAGCGATAAGCGCACGATTTTAGAAAAATGCTTACGTTATCATTTTGGCACAAGAGCAATACAAGTAGAAAGCGATATGCTTGCTGCTGCACAAGCAACTTGCCAAGGCACAGCGGGCATAAGCGTTATATTGGGTACTGGTAGTAATAGTTGCTATTTTGATGGTAAGAAAATAAAAGATCGTCAAAAATCTCTGGGTTATGTTCTCGGCGATGAAGGTGGTGGTAATCATATTGGCAAAAAACTACTGCAACACTTTTTATACGGCGTTATGGAACAAGATCTTGCTGCAGAGTTTGAAGAAACATTTAAGTATACACAAGACGAGCTGCTGGAACATATTTATAGAAAGCCATTTCCAAATAGGTTCTTGGCACAGTTTGCTAGTTTTTGCTTTAGTCATCGTGGGCACTATTTGATTGAAAATGTATTAGAAGATAGCATCAACGAATTTTTTATGAGCCACTTAATCAAGTACAAGCAAGCATGGAAAGTGCCTGTGCATTTTGTAGGCAGTGTTAGCTACGAGAGCCGCGATATCATTGAAGGCTTGTGCATGCAATACGAATTGCAATTAGGTCAAATTATGAAAAGTCCAATGCAGGGTTTAGTGCAATGGTTAAAAAAAGCCAAGTAGTTTTTTGTATAAGTTTGTTGCTTGTTTGTGTCAAAGTCAATGCACAGCAAGCACGACTAACATTGATAGACACTAGCAATCTGTACCAAAGCCTGTATGATGTTCGCCAATTAAATGATAGTATTTGTTACGCAGTTGGTGAATTAGGCGCCCGTGCTTATATTAACTTCAATACAAACACAATTTCATATCAACGCGATACTAACGAGGCTGACATTGTAGAATTAGTACAAATGCACGATAGTTTTGTTGTGCCGCCAAGTTTTGAAGCAAAGCCAAATCGTTCGCAGTACACAAGCTACTATTACAATGGCACAATGTACAGTGCCTACTTCGACAAACGCATTTTAGCGCCGCAAGCTGTAGTGCCTAAAACACGCTTGTACACTACAAAAGATAAGCAAGTGCGTAGCCGCAAATTTTGGGCGAGTACTATTTGGCAATTTTTTGAACACGAACAAGCTTTGTACTGTTTGAAGTATAATATTTTCGGCACACGCTTCTTACAATTGTCTAAGGGTAAATTTACACTGGCACAAAAACACTCTCGCTATCTTTTGCATAAGGCGAGTATTACTACAACTGAGCAGGCCTTTTGTGGTGCAACAAGCTTTAAGCTCAAAACTGGTGTGCTCATCTACAACAATAAAATTTACAAACTACCGGGCAGCGGTATGCTTTGGGATTGTGTGATTCTTCCAAGTGCTATTGTATGCGCAGGCAGCAACGGCAAAGTATATGTATTGCAAAAGCACAGCGAGCAATGGCAAATACTAGATGCGAAAGTGCCGCATCATTTTTATGATGTTGTAGCTGTAAGCGATAAAAAGGTAGTGCTTGTTGGTAGAGCTGGTGTGTGTGGGGTGGTGGAGATGTAGTGGGAATTTTTGTTTACGCAATTTTGCAATTATATGTAGATTTGCTATTTTGCTAGTATTAAGATAACAGTAATTTATGGCACCTGATTCTCCCTCCTTAAACTACCCCTGCAGCTCACCACGACTTCATTACGCAACTGTAGTCAGTGGTCCCGCGAAACTTGCATAAGACTACAGTAAAAAAAATACACGACGGACGAGATATATATGGCGAAGACTCAAAAAATTGAAGTAAAAGGGACTGAAATTTCGATTCATAAAAATGACGCAGAGGAATTTATTTCCCTTACCGATATTGCACGACACAAAGATGCAGAGCATACTGATACTGTTATCCAAAACTGGATGCGGAACAGAAACACCATTGAACTTTTAGGTTTTTGGGAAAGCATCTATAATTCAAACTTTAAACCCCTCGAATTCGAGGGGTTTAGAAAACAAGCTGGCCTCAATAGCTTTGTAATGACCCCGAAGAAGTGGATTGAAGCTACAAATGCTATTGGCATTGTATCAAAATCTGGACGATACGGTGGCACTTTTGCGCACAAAGACATTGCCTTGGAATTCGCTTCGTGGATTTCTATTGAATTCAAACTTTACATTATTAAAGAGTTTCAACGCCTGAAATCCGACGAAAACGATAGACTAAAACTGGAGTGGAACATGCAACGCACCCTCGCTAAAGTCAATTATCGTATTCATACAGATGCGATCAAGGAAAATTTGATCCCTAAGGTATTAAGTAAAAGTCAAACAGGGGTAGTTTACGCATCGGAAGCAGATTTGCTAAACGTAGCACTATTTGGTATTACTGCCAAGCAATGGCGCGATGCTAATCCCAAATCAGATGGCAACATCAGAGACTCGGCGACCATAGAGCAGCTAGTTGTCCTAAGTAATTTGGAAAGCATTAATGCAGTATTAATTCATCAAGGCCTTAGCCAGTCAGAGCGATTAATGCAATTAAATAGTGTAGCAATTATTCAAATGAAATCACTAATTGCGAATGCAAGCATAAAGAAATTGAAATAAGATTTCTGCTCACAGCAATTTTTGCTGACAACATTGAAATAAAACATTTTCTAACGCTAAACGCCGCACAAGACTTACGTAGAACAAATTCGGGTTTTAGAGCTCCATAAATGCGAGCAACAACAGCTAAATTCCCACTACAAATGCATCGTCAATGCAGCCATCGCTAAGCCCAATGCAATCGCCATAATCTTTGTAAAATTGAGTTGATGCGTTTTTGTTTCGCTTTCAAAAAAGATAACTGTAGCAATATGTATAAATGCACCTACCACCACAGGAATGAGGTGTGTAATAATTTTACTTGTTGCTAAATACTGGCTCTGGTAGTAGGCCGCAATAGCACCAGCCAAAGGTGTAATCGCTGCAAAACCAATTAGAATAGCAATCTTTTTAAATTTTGTATAAGGCAGCACAGCCACAAAAGCCATCAAACTTAACGCCTCTGGTAATTTGTGCGCAGCAATGCCAATAAATAGAGCATTGCTTGTATTTGTTTCGCGAAAAGTATAGCCTAGTGGTATGCCTTCTAAAAAAGCATGGGCTGCAAGGCCAATAAAAATGGCACCAAAGGCTACGTGCTGATGCTTATGTGCATGCGCAACATCGTCGTGATGATGGTGGTGGTGATTTGGGTTGTGACCATGTTCTATACCGTGACTAAAACGTTGGAGCAAAAGCTGAAGAAAAAAACCACCAAGCATATAAATACCGGCATGTCCACCTAGGTCGGCAACTGTTTCTGGAATAAGATGCAAGAAGCTAACACCAAGCAAAACACTCCCGCTAAATGCAAGTACATAACGCTGATATTGCTCTTTGATATTAATAAATAGCGGCACCGCACCACCGATGCAAGCCACCACAAAGAGAAACAAAAAGTACAGCCACGTCATGATAATAAGCCACGCAAGTTAACGTAATTCCCTGTGATGTAGCCAATCCATATGCCTAAAAGTGCGCCGCAGGTAACGTCTAGTGGGTAGTGCACGCCTACATATACTTGCGCTAGGGCCACAAGTGCTGCCCAGATATAGGCTAGTAATGCAATTTTCTTGAAGTGCCGGCTAAGCGTTACGACCATATAAGCGCTTAAAGCAAAATGGTTGCTTGCGTGTGTGCTCGGAAAGCCTGGGCTAGTACTTGCATTCACCAAATGCCGAATTTGTCCGTACCACATCGGATCTACGCAAGGTCGCACACGACCAAACATTGGCTTTAGAATACTTGCGCTAATAAAATCGGCCAATGCAAAGCTTACTAAAAAACCTACGCACCACCACAAACCTTCTTTACCAAATCGCTGATACATCACGATTAGAATAAACACATACAGTGGCACCCAAAAATATTGGTTGCGAAAGAAAGGTGCTACAAAATCAAACAGGCCATTTGCACATTGAATATGTATAAACTCAAAAAGCCAATAGTCTAAATTAAGCAGCTGCTCCATGTTTGTGCTAAATGTCTAACTATTTTTCTGAAACACCATAATCATGCGCTCACTTTCCTGCGGCGAATAGCTTTGTAGGTCGTAATTGCCGTACACTGCTTGTAGTTTGGCAATACCATCAAATAATTTTTCAAAATCTGCAAGCAGTAATAATTGGACACTTTCTTGAAAAGTACCGAGTGTTTTACCGTGTTCGCTTATTACAATATCTTTGATTAAACGACCATTTGCAATATGCTTTTCAATATTGAATTGCAGTTGATCTCTTTGTTCTGTGCCAACATATTTTTTTTGGTATAAGTTGGTCAATTTTTGTGCATTAAAAAAGTCTATCACGATTATGCCGTTGCTTTTGGCGGCTGCGCACATGGCTTTTGCTACTTGTGCATTTTCACGGGCAGTAGCTAGATAGCCAAAGCTCGTAAATAAATTAAGCACGGCGTCAAAATAATTTACAGCAAGCACTTGTCGCATATCGTGCACAGCAAATTGTAGACCCGTGGTTTCAAATTGCTTAGCATGTGCAATGCTATTGGGGCTCAAATCTACACCTGTGGTGTCGTAGCCAAGCTTTTGTAGTGTAATGCTATGACGACCTTTGCCACAAGCTAAATCCAATACAGTACTTGCTTGCGGTAGCTGCAAGGTTTGCATGAGCTTGCCAATAAATTGGGCTGCTTCATCGTCGTTGCGCTTGTTGTACAACTTGTGGTAGTACTCGCTATCAAACCATGTGGCAAACCAAGTTTTATCCATGGCGCAAAGGTCGCGCAAAGTAGTGGTGGTAAAAAATAATAATGTGGGGCAGGGTTAGTGCTACTAAAGTGATTTACTTCGATGGCTTGTATTTTTCATGCAGCAACTCCTCATATTTCATTATTTCTTGAACCAATTTGTCAATTTTGTCATCTTGGCTAGAGTTTGCTCTGCAAGTAGAATGCTTGTAACGTTTGTCACATATTTTAGCCTCTGCTCTATATCCTAGTACGACCACACCAAATCCATCAAGTACTGCATCGTTTCGTTTTTGCTGCGTTTCTTCAGTCCAGAAATCGTATGTGTAAATCAGGTTTTTTAGTGAGTCCCAATCCTGTTATTTGTATTTCGTAACTTTCTTTATACTTTGACCAGCCTTTTTTATTAACACTTTTCATCGTGAGCTTATATGTATTGAAACTATCTTCTACGTTGATAAACTTACCAAAGCCGTGTACGGAGTAAAACATTATTTGATAGGCTTCTTTTAGCTGGGTGTCGATTTGTTGGGTAGCAAATTTTTGATGTAGATAGTCAATAAATTGATGCTGTTGTTGTAGAAGCATCGAGTCAATACTTATTGGTGTGTACTGTTCATTATTGAATTGTTTGCAATGCTTGGGTTTGGAAATGCAAGCACACAGTAGGGGAAATAATACGAAAATTATTGTGTATTTCAATGGTATTTGCTAGTGGTTTTAGTTGCAGGCTAACTACCTAGTGTCTTTTTCCAAATGCCAATTCCGCTTTTTCAATGTACGCTTCTGAAGATATCTCGAAATACTTACTTTGCTCCTCAATAAACATTGTTGGAAGCCCATTATATTTTGTAATAAGAGTATAAGCAAGTAGCACATCCCAGCTATACCATGAACACCGAATTGTTTTATCATTAATTTCAGTTAAACTGCTATTAAATAACGCGCCGTCAATAATAACATCTAGTGAGCCGTCCTTGAAGATGTCGTCTATATATATCCTCTGTATTGTTAGTTTAGGCACATTAAAGCCTTTTTCATATAATTCTGTTATTGTCTGTATGTATTTTTTCTTGAGATCTTCGAAGTCTGGCACCTTATCGAGCTTGATGTCGCTGTAGGTGCCCGATTGCCATTCTTTTTGCAGATTCCAGCTTGCAGTAGGAAGTGTACACGGATATCCTTCATCTACAGCTTTTTGCAAGGTCTCTGTTTTTGCAAATATCAAGTAAGCTACTTGTCCACCAACTTTGTTGCTCAAGTTATATTGATACTCAGGTTTTGTTCTATTTACGAGCCTCTCTAAGTTTGACATAATTGAAGTTAAATCAACATAATCATCTTCAGAAGAAGTTCTGAACTCATATTTCTCGTTTAAGATTTCGAAAAGAGAAAAGTATTCATTTTCTGTGCTGTCTAATCCATGGTTTAGGTTTGTATATTGAAATGCGCCTAGGGTGAGCATACTATCAACTAGCTCAGTAAGGTGTGCTGCTTCATAAATACACTCTACATCAAATGCAAATTCAACTATGCCGTACTTTTTTCCTAAGCTCGCGTGCAACAAAGATATTCTGTTTTCAAATTTGTGAAGGTTCTCAAAGTTGCGACTTTCCTTTAACCTTTGCGCGTACAAATTGGAACTAATAAATAATAATATTAAGATGCTAATCTTACTCATAGTTGGATAATTATTTGTGGCAATTTCCTTGATTCACGACTGCTGGATTTTGCAGATTTTTCACTTGTGTATTTACTTGACAACAGTGTTACTACTCCGCTCTAAACTCTTTGGTTACTGTGATTTTACCAACTATGTTCGAATTAAATTCCTCTAGTTCTTCTGCTGGAACCCAAAGCTCATCATGTATTTCACCGCCAACATTTTCAACTTTAAACTTTGCTAAGTACTGTGAGTTGACAGCAAACATTGTCACATAGCCAATGCCATATGCTGGCACATTCCATTCTTGTGCGATCTGTATGGCATAAGTTTCATTCATCACAGGATAGAATATGGGTTGCTCTGGAAGCCTAGGCGGAAACTTAGTCCATCCAGATTGCGATATCAAATCAAGCTCAGCTTGGTTAACCGGTCTGTATAATGTAGTAGTTGCTGCTGTTACCATTGTAGTTTTTTTGAATTGTGGTCTTTAAATGATACTATTTGTAGTTAACTAGATATAAAGTTAAGATAAGTTCTTGAACTTTTTGTTGAAGTTGGTTTAGTGTTATCTTGTTCAATAGAAATAGGCTTGCACTGCTCATCCACACCTGGCTTTATTTATGCAATCCCGTATAATCATAAACAAGTATGGGTGTAGCCTTCAACGCCGGCAGTTTCTCATCGTCACCACTGCTTACACCAAACTCATCAAAATTGTTGTGCTTATTGAGTTGTTGCAATGTGTTGTAGTCATAAGCATTGTAAGCGTACATGCCGTTGCGAATAATAATTGCTTTTTGGCCATTAAAAGTATCAATGTAAAATGCAAGGTCTAATTCTAGTGATTCGAAAGATACTTTATACTGCCTATGTGTATGTTTAGTGCGTATGGTTATTGTTTTATCTGCTATAGGGTCTAGAAATTGAATCATTTCATCGTCTACCCTAATATCCACTTGTATGTTTTCATCTAGCGGTGCAGTTGCATGGTCAACCCAAAAAATTTCACGACATAGTTTGTAGAAGCCGTAGTATAGTAAGGAAAATACTATCGTATACGTGAAAAGTCGAAAGAACTTGTTTGCCTTGTATATGCTAGATAAATTCAATTGACGTAGTGGTTTCTAAGCGTTATTCTAGGGTACGAAAGCGACCATTGTTTGCCTGGTAAGTGCCAGGAGGAAGGGACTTAAGGAATCGTTCAAATGAACTTGATAGACGTAGTAATTTGCTTACCCGTGCATTGACATGACTAATTCTTTTGGCCTCAGCAATTCTCTTTACAAAAAGATATGGACACCAATAGGATTTAAAGGCATAGCTACTTTTTGTAGCATTTTCTATATACAGGTAGCCGCCATCTTTGCCATAGCCCCACATAGCAATGCTATCTTGCGTTGGAATATCGAAAATAGCATTCTCAATAAACAAATTGTAAACTAGTCGAGCAGTGCTTGTGTCTATTGGCTTGCTTTCACGGAATGTTGCCTGTGACGTAGTTTTTTTTACGCTTGACCTAAATGGCCACTCGATTGTATAGTTAGTAATTTCGCCGTAGAAGCAGCTATAGTCTGCTGTCCAAATATCAACAGCTTGGTTTTCGGTTGAAAGCCTAAAGTGCAGGCTGTCTTTAGTTTCCATTAGATTTCGAAATCCTGCTTTTTCACTTCTCAAACGTTGCCATGTAAAAAAAGTTGAGGTGTCTTGGCCATAGACTGCTGGAATATTGACAGTTTTAGTTTGTGCATGGCATACGGCTGAAAACACAGTAATAAATAATATGCAAAATATATGTTTCATTTGCTTTAGCTGTGTTGGTGGTCAGAGGTAAAAACAATAGACCACACAATTAGAATCAAATTTACGTAATTTTTGCTCGCGAGAGCACAGCAATCATACATTCTTACTTTACCGATATTCCCGAATCGTGTGTCGTAACTCCTTAATTTTGGGCTTTAGTAATGCTATGCTCCTGTAATTTGCCCAAGCAATATGTTCTCTTCCGATGCCAATGAGTAAATCTTGAATTTCATACTCCGCTTCAACATAATCGATATATGACTTTATAGACTGCTGATGTAGTTCCTTGATAGACTTATAGTCAGTTACTGCCTCAAGCATAGTACTATCCTTTATCTCTAAAGCGTACAGCACTTCTTTCTCTTGTTGCTGTATAAGAGAATCGTATATGCGCAACAATTCTTCATTTAGTAATTTAAATCGGTGTTGTTCAACGCATAACTCAGCGTTCGTGCAGAAATTAATTTCTAAGGTAGTCATTGCAGTATCACACTTGCACATAGCATTTTCTGCATAGCGCACTATTAGTGGGTTTAGCTTTACAATATAGTCTGCACATTCTAGATCATTTTGCTGCTGTTCTATATCTAGAGATACGTTGTCAAGGTCCTCATTTTGTACTATCGTAGTTTCGGTTTTCACCTTTTCGGTGTTACTAACTTTGGCATGGCTATACCATCCTATTAGTCCTCCAATGAGGAATAAAGAAGCGGAAATGACAATAGAACAGGTTTTGATTCCTTGCATTAGTATTTAGAATTGATATTGTTGTTAGCTGGTTTTGCTTACTTCGAGTGATGTATGCAAATTAGTAGTCATTTGTTTTACTTAGTAATAGCAAGGTTTTGTCCCTAAAGACCTCAAAAGGATTGTCTCGGTATTCTGACGATTGATTTAATTCAAGCATAAGATACTGGTTTCCCAGAAGGCAAAAAAAGTAGTGACGCGTGGTAGAGAAAAACTGTTTTGTACTTTTCTCAATTTCGCTGTTATAGTTTAATATGTCAATAATTAGTTGCTTAATCTCAGCTACAGCAAATTGGCTGGTTACATTTATAGGATAAGCAGAAGGTTTATTGTTGAGGTCACTGCCAACATCGTATAGTAAGGTATAAGTATTGCTTTTAATATTCCGATATAATACTCCTACTTCTTTAGTGTGCGTAAAGCAGCCCACGGTTTCGTAAATGAATTTAATCGTATCAACAGCAAATAAAGTATCGCTCATTTGCTCAATAGCTTTATCAGCATTCATCAAAGCTGTTAGAGTAAACGCGCTGTCTTTTGGGATAGTGATGTTAGTAACAGCTGTATTGTCAAAGATATTTGTCGTTTGCAGCACGTAGTCTCCATAGGCTAAGCTATCAATAATTGCGTAGCTTTTGCCTAAAGTATCTGTTTCAAGTGAGAAGGTTCTCTCCCAATCTTTTGAAAAGAAATTGTCTTTAACGCGTACAATTTTATATTTCATCACAATTCGGCTGTCACAGTTCTCCGCTAGGTTTATTCGCAAGGATGCTTGTTTCTGTTGCTTCAAATTTGATTTTACAAGTACTATCAGTAAGATAGCAAATGCACTAGCAAGTAGAATTTTTACGTATTGCAATCGCAGGAGATTCATGCAGCTTTTATTTAAACTTTTTTTGGTGCTCGTATCGTACTTTTTGTAAAATCTATAGTCACTACAACTAGTAGTCTATCGATTGAAGCCAGTGTCGTTTTGTTCAATCAAATGTAGTTGTTTGTGATACACAAAGTCATAAAACTTCGCAAAAATTTGTAGCTGCTTGTGGATACAAATGAGGCAATGCCTATTCTATCGTCAACATCTGCACCTCATGATCCACTTCGCTTTCAACGATAGTGCTATCGCTAAAGCTTTGTTTTGCATACACCCGAAATGGGCGTATGATTTCGTAGCCATAATACCTAAAAACCTTGCCTGCTGGTGGATTCGGGTCTTGCAGTTGATTGTCGTTTGGTAGTGTTTCTTTATTGTATTTCCTCCCATAGAATACTACCTTAGTATGTGCCTTAAGTAAGAGGGAGGATAAGTCTAATTCTTTACTTGCTGCTTCTAAGTAGTACACATGCTTACGAAAAACTTTTGTGTTGTAATCTAAGTGAGTTAGCCTAGAAGAGCTATGCGTTTCTTTTGCATAGCTTGCACTGTCAAACCAGCTGGCACAGTCACAAGCAAATCTCAAATCAATTAATTCTAGTGTATCAATATCAATGCTTAAATCAGAATTAGTATCAGTATAAATGAGAAGAGAGCAGTTCATTTTGCTTTTAGCAAGTACGAGTTCTTTTTGTGAGGTAGTATCAATTTTTGCTTGTCTGCCTTTAGAACTTTTTATGTCGTGCTGGTTCTTGGCTGAGTAAGAACATGAAGTGACAATACACATGATAATCAGAGATGCCAAGGTTCTCATAAAATCACACATCGTGAATGCAGCATCGGTCTTGATATCCGTGCTAGTGAGAAGGTTTATTGCGGTTCTTAGTTTACTCATTCTTTATAAATTCATCCCTTAGCTCCATTATTTGCTCAAATCACAAATCTGATAGATAAATGGCGTGCTCAACAACCCAAGCGGTGTCGCCAAATACGCGCTGCAAACTAAGTTTTTGTTCTGCATCGCAAAGGACAAGTCTTTTCTTGTCTTTTTGAATTGTCCACGATCCAATATTTTGTTCATCGAAGCTAAGTGCTAGAAGTTGTTGCTCAACTAGTAGATAATTAAATAGTTCGCAAAGGAATTTGCTCATTGGATTGCGAAGTTGTTTTTCTATATCAAATGCAAAACACAAGCAAGTTTCAGTTGCTTTTTCTAAATCTTTATCGGTGGCTGTGCAAGACCTTCCACACACATCTTCAGCTGTCACTTCATAAACATTGTTTGATACTTCGTGCACCGACAAATTCCAACCTGTAAGTATTTCTGATTTGTTCTGCATGTCATTTCTTTAAAAGCTGTCGCCATTGTTCCAGATTCAGCGCTTGGCCTTTCGCTTGGTCGTATCCTAGTAATACAGTGTCCTCTAAATTACGTGCAAAATGAAAATTAGTGACAAGGCTTATACCATTATCTTCACCAACGTGATACAAAGCGTAGCTAACCCCATTGATGTTAATTGTATCATTACTCCAAACCTTTAGTGAACGATTACTTTTTGTATGTAAATTCTGTGAGTATTCACTTACTTCGGGAACTCGACAGATTTTATCTAGGAACTTATCATCAAATTTCTTGTTGTGAAGTTGATTTGGTGTGTCGCAGGCATTTAAGCAGCAACAGAATTGCCAAACGATTGAGGAAATAAGGATTCGTTTCACTTTTAAAATTTTCGGTACTTGCCACAATAATAAATAGCATTGCTTGCTCAGCAAAATAAAAGCCCTACAACATCCTACTTCAACCCCTTCACAAACCCCGCCACATCATCGGGGCTAATGCAAATTTGATCGCCGTCTTTCAATTCAATTAAAATCAAATTGGCTTGATTGGTTACATACCAATTCATTCTGCCATAGGTTTTGCTTGTAAACTTACCGGTATAACCAAAGATGCCGCCATTGCCAAAAACACGCAGTACAAAACCCATATCCTTTTTACTAATCGCAGTTGCAGATTTTAGAGTACTAAGTTCGTATTTCTTTGTGCCAATTTTGCGTACAATGCAAAGATTTTCTTTGTCTAGAATATATTTTATTGGCCAAAACAAGTAGCAGCCAACGAAGGTTATTATAAGCAGCACACCAATTACCATCAACAACCATTGGTAACTCTTATCGGGTTCGTTACGAAGCGCGATAAGCATTATTGTTGGCCATAACAAAAACAATGGGCCACATAAACCAGTTATTATTTTGCTTGCGCCATCTAGGCTTGTGCTAAATTCCTTTTGCATTGTGCTTATACAGCAAAGCTTTCGCCGCAGCCACAACTTCTGCTGGCATTCGGATTAATAAAATTAAAACCCTTACCGTTTAAGCCATCACTAAAATCTAGCTCGGTGTTTACAAGGTATAAAAAGCTTTTAAGGTCACATACAATCTTGATGCCTTTATCTTCAAAAGTTTGATCCATTGGTGCAGTTTCGTTGTCGAAATCTAACTTATAGCTTAGGCCACTACAACCGCCACCCACAACGCCTACACGTACAAAATATGTATCGTCCAAGCCAGCTTCTTGCATTAGCTCTTCTACTTTTGCCTTTGCCTTATCGCTAATATAAATGCTATTTTCTACAGCAGTACTCATATGCTTTCTGTATGTAATTACTACGCATGGTCAAACAATATGCCATGCCTTACAAGTACAAATTTAGCTGCCTTTTTGACTAAAAGTGGTTAAAGTGGCGCAAATACTATGCTAAAAAAAATCGGCTAAGCCAATTTTGCCCTTAGGCTTGCCCAGCTTCCTGCATTATAGCATACAATACCAGCGCGCTTTAGTTGAGCAGCCGCATTACCACTGCGCATACCACTCGCACATACTGCAATTACGGTTTTGCCCTGCAACTCGGGTATTGCAGCACCTATTTTAGATAGGGGTATGTTTTTACTATTGGGCACATGGCCATTAGCAAATTCGCTTGGCTCGCGTACATCAATTATTTCTGCACCTTGCGCCACAAGTTGCTTGTAATCGGCTTTGTTCACCAAAAATTGCCTAAACAAAAAATAACCTACGCCAATGCCTAAAAGTATGTACCACATAGCACAAAAGTAAGCTAAGTAGCGATAGCTGTTAAGTATTGCGCAACATTTTTATAAGTAGCTGTTACAATCAAGCCAAACAAATGCCAATTGGCTGTATGCTACATAGCAATGCCCATGCTAAGCTGTCTATTTGCAATAATTAAATTTATTAAGAAATGAAAAAGGTAATCACCACAACACTATGCTGCATATTAGCAGCATCATTTGCAAAAGCGCAAGACAGTACTCACCGTTCTTCACTGCTATTGGTAGAAGGCTTGAGCTATGGAGGAGCAGGCGTAGGCTTTCAAGGCAGATTAAAGTACGTAGTGCCATTGAGAAGGAATACACATTTACGAATTGGACTCGCCGCAATACCTGCAAGCTATGGGTATAATATGGTGACGACCCCACAAGTTATGCCAGACAACAGTGTTCAGTGGAGTACTAGCACTACCTCTGCAAAGGGTATCTCAGCTAGTCTTGGTTTAGAGCGTAGAGCAGTTATTTCTCGCAAACTTTATGCGTACTACGGCATGGACTTAGCCTACAATTATTTTAGAACAGCTGAAGGTCGTACAACGTATACATTGAAGAATGGCACTACTACAGAAGAATTCGCATACATACCATTCGGCAGACAAGCCAGCATTACAGCAACTACGTTTGCTGGATTACGCTATGCTGTAAGCAATAGACTAACACTCAATTACGAAGCTAGGGCAAATGTATTTGGCGCCGATGGCATAACAGGATCAAATACTAGCTTCTATTTTTTTCCAAGACCAAACTTATCCCAAGCTGTATCACTTGGTATTCGTTTAGGCAAATAGAAATCGGCTTGCTATTTTTGCCATATGACCTTCGATGCGTTTCTGCAATTTTGCGAAGCCTTGCCGCACACCACAACAGAGTTTCCTTTTGGGCCAGATGTGTTGGTAATGAAAGTGAAAAATAAAATGTTTGCCTTGTGCGACTTGCCAGATTTTGTGAGCATCAATCTCAAATGCGACCCCGACAAAGCTATTGAACTACGCGAAAAGTATACTGCTGTGCAGCCTGGTTACCATATGAGTAAAGTACACTGGAATACCATAGAAATGGATGGGTCTATAAAAGATGCATTAGTACAAACTTGGATTATTGACAGCTACAAACTTGTGATTGCTAGCTTGCCAAAGAAAGACCGCTTTGACTATTAGAATTGATTGAGATAGCCAAAATGTATTTTGCTATTGCGTAATTGTATACCAGTATTGCTTGCATTGCCGAACGCGTACACAATATTAAATGTGCCACTTTTAGTAAGCAAACTAAGGCCAGCACCAAAGCCCAGTACGTTTTTGTACTTGCTTGTACTCAATGGTAGTTGCACCGTGCCAGCATCTACTAAGGCAAATACATAGCTCGTTCTGTTAAGCGAATAGCGTGGTTCTATCGTTGCAATGGCATAACCGCTTGTAAATAAACTTGCTTCATCAAAACCGCGCAAAAGTCTGTAGCCGCCAATCTGAAACAAGTCGTTGCGCATCAGGTTTGTGTTTTGAATATAGCCACTGGCAAGATTTAGTTTTAAGGACAATGCCTTGCGTAGTGGTGTATAATAGGCAATATTACTTTGTAGCCAAATGCGCAAAGTATTGTTCTTTGCTGTGTCGTATAAATAGGCAAAACTTTGCTGTGCAATTGGGTCAAATAAGTTTTCAATCGTGCCGTTGCGCACTGTACGGCGTGTGCCTGCGTTGCCGTTGATGCTAATGCTTATGCCCTTGCGAGGATTAACGATTCTATCAAGTTTGGTAAGCACATATTGCAAACCATAGCTGCTAATATTATAGTCTAAGTTGAGCGGCAGTCGGCGTTGCAGCCTTACATATTGTGTATCTACACGAATAAGGTTACTTGTAAAACTACTAAAGTAAGCTTTGATATAACTATTAGCGCTTACATGGTATAGCACACCTACTTCTCGATTGACGGTGCTAAAAGATGTATCTAGTTTTACGTAATTAAATTTTGCAGTAGCACCAAAGGCAGTGCCAAATAAGTAAGGCACACTTGCATCTATGTTTAAGCGCGGACTTTTATACTGCAAATTTTGCCAACTAATATTCAGCTGCTCGCCATTGCGCAATGTATTTACAAAGTTCAAGCGTATATCGCCAGTTAAAAAAAAGCGATTGCCAAATGTAGAATTACTAGGTGCAAGACCCACAATGACGTCGGCACTGTTAGCACTTTTATCTTTTAGGTAAATGCTTAGAATATTTTTGTCTAAGCCAAAACTCATGCGCCAAGCTTGGTCTGCTTGTGCAAAATTGAGTTCTTGCAATTTGCGCGAAATATTGTTGAGTATCTTTTGGTTGTACAAGTCGCCAGGTCGTATGCCAAGATGTTGGTACAAAAATTTATCCGATAATTCTACATCGCCTTCAATGTTGATGCTGTCTATTAATATCAGTGGACCTCTGTCTACTTTTAATTCAGCAGCAATAGTATTGCTAGATATTTTTGCGTCGTGCAAATACATCTGCGCAAAAGGATAGCCATGCTGTTCGCAGTATTGCAAAATTTGCTCTGCCATTGCACCTAGCGTTGCTGCACTTACAGCTTTACCATTAAGCGAAAGCAAAGCCGTATTAGCTTGCTGCGCTATTCTGCGCGCAACGGTATCCAAACTAATATTGGCCCATGTATATTTTGTACCAGCTTCAATTGTGGTGCTTATATTATTGCTATCAATGGTAGAAGTTGTGTATGCTTGCAAATAACCCTTTTGCCACAGCGCTGCACATAGCTTGTTAGCACTCATATCAATGTCCGATGCACTTATAACGGTGTTAGGTAGTGCTTTTACCAACTGCTCAATTTGTACATCTTTGCCGTTATACTGCCACGTGGCATTGATTTGCGCAACAGCATTATACTGCCAAAGTAAAAAAATACCTAGCAGCAAGTGTCTATTATATATGAGTTGGCGCAAGGGCACTTTTGTCAAACGTTGGCTATGCAAATATATTGCTGCAAAAATTAGCAGGGGTTTCGGCTTCTTTAGCGTGCTAGAATCAAGCTTTGGCGGCAGTTTTCAGGGTATTTGGCCGTTTAGCTTTGCGCTGATTTCCTGTGCATCAATTGCTTTGAGCGGCTTTTTTCCAATATTTTGCCCCAAAATGGGTCTATTTTGTACAAATGTTAAATTTGCCTCATTGATTATCAGTATTTTCTAACAAAGGGGCTTGCGAGTGTCAATTTCACCTACTATATTTGTTCAATCACCGTAAAATTAGAACGCTACAGAGAGACCTTTACTTCGTAAAACACAAGTAAACATGACACTAAACCTAAAACTAGTTCATAACGAACCATGCGATGTACGTCTGTATGGCCTCGATGGTAAACTAAAGCTGCATGCAACTCTCCTTGCAGCAAAAAGCAGCGTAGATCTAGGCAGGCTAAAGGCCGGCAACTATATTTTGCACCTAAGTAATAGCGTATTACGCCACACCAAGAAAATAAGGGTGCTGTAAACTTTCGGCACTATACATTTGCACCACAATGCCACAAGGTGTTTATGTGCACATACCATTTTGCAAGCAAGCCTGCAGCTATTGCAATTTTCACTTTAGCACCAATACAGAACGAACCCAGCAACTCGTAGATGCCATCGTACAAGAGCTGCATTTGCGCAGCAATTATTTGCCGACAGAGGCATTGCAAAGTATTTATTTTGGTGGCGGCACACCAAGTCTATTAAGCGATAATCAATTAGCCACAATTTACAATGCTCTAGTTGCACATTTTGGCATTTTACCTACATGCGAAGTAAGCATAGAAGTTAATCCAGATGATATTTCTGCGGAACGCCTGCATTCATTTAGAAGTATTGGCTTTAACCGCCTTAGCATTGGTATACAAAGCTTTGCTGCGGCAGATTTGCAGTTTATGAATAGAGCCCATAATGCCAAGCAAGCCTTAGCCTGCCTTACCTTGGCAAATGACTGTGGCTTTACCAACTACAGCGCCGACCTTATCTACGGCTACGATGCACTTAGTCATCAGCAGTTTACCAAGCATCTCAATATACTAGCGGAGCACAATGTAAAGCATCTAAGCTGCTATGCACTTACTGTAGAACCAAAAACTGCGCTTCATCATGCCGTAAAAAAAGGCACATTTAAGCAGCCAAGCAACGAGCATGCTGCACAGCAATTTAGTTTATTGATGGATTGGGCAGCACAACATCAATACGAGCATTACGAAATAAGCAATTTTGCACAAGCCAATTATCGTGCGGTGCATAACAGCAGTTATTGGCATGGCAATCATTATCTTGGTTTAGGCCCAAGTGCACATAGCTATAATGGCAGCAGCCGAAGTTGGAATATCGCCAATAATAGCCTGTACATCAGCAGTATTATGGCGGGGGAACTGCCGCAAGAGTTAGAAGTACTTAGCCGAGCCGATAAAATCAACGAGTATATCATGACCAAGTTGCGCCTAAGCGATGGCATGGATAAGCAGTGGTTAGCCTCGCAGCTTAGCGCAGAAGAGTATGCCGTAATAGAAGAAGTAGTAAAAACAAACGAGCCTTGTTTTATACACGATGAGCGCAATCTCAAATTAAGCAAGGAAGGCAAGCTAAGGGCAGATGCTTTGGCCAGCGATATGTTTGTGCTGCAATAATGCAAATGATAATCATATGTGTATAATGTAGGTGTTAAAATGCACGCAAATAGGCGATTTACAAGTTTTTTGACAAAGCATTATAATAAATTTTACAACAAACTTCTGCTTCTCACAATCTATGCTGCAAGGCTAGTGTACATTTGCACAGCGGAGCACAGGGCCGCATAGTAACATGAGTAATTTAGCAGACATTTGCACACAGGTGCGCCGCGATATCGTGCGCATGGTACATGGCGTACAAAGCGGACATCCAGGAGGCAGCCTAGGCTGTACAGAATTTTTTGTAGCGCTTTATTTTAAGGTAATGAAGCACGACCCAAAGTTTAATATGAATGCCGCTAATGAAGATGTTTTCATTTTGAGTAATGGCCATATTAGTCCAGTGTTTTATAGCACACTAGCACGCAGCGGATACTTTCCAGTTGCAGAGTTGGGCACTTTTAGAAAATTAAACACACGTTTGCAAGGCCACCCAGCTACTCACGAGCATTTGCCTGGTGTGCGTATCGCAAGTGGTAGCCTCGGACAAGGTATGAGTGTAGCCGTTGGTGTTGCAATTGGTAAAAAGCAAAATGGCGATAGCAATACTGTGTTTAGTTTACACGGTGATGGCGAATTGCAAGAAGGGCAGAACTGGGAAGCTATTATGAGTGCAGCTCACTTAAAAGTAGATAACCTTATTGCTACGATAGACGTTAATGGTCAACAAATTGACGGCCCTACAAGCACAGTAATGAACATCGAAAGCTTAGAAGCAAAATTCCTTGCGTTTGGCTGGGATGTTATGCATATGGAAGGCAATGATATAGATGCAGTGGTTGCAGGCTTAGAAAGGGCTAAGGCAAAACTAGGCAATGGCAAACCTGTATGTATTCTTATGAAAACTGCAATGGGCAAAGGCATCAGCTTTATGGAAGGTACGCATGAGTGGCATGGCATTGCACCAAACGATGCACAGCTTGCTCAAGCACTTACAGAGTTGCCTGAAACAATTGGAGATTACTAAAATTAATTGAAGCGACATTACGCCTATAGCAAATACTTAACGATTGCAACATGTCTTTCATGCTTGCTGTTATTGCTATGTGTAAGTAACACTGCACAAGCGCAAGTAACTAAGCGCACACGTATACTATTTCTTGTAGATGCAAGTAGTAGTATGACCTACAATTGGGTAGGCACAGATAATCGCTTTGCTGCTGCTGCTACCATTATTACTGCCGTTATGGATAGTATCTATGCTATTAATAACGAAGTAGAATTTGCATTGCGTGTTTACGGTTCTCAGTATCCAAGCCAAGAAAAAAATTGTACCGATACAAAACTAGAGGTTGGTTTCAATTTGCAAAACGCTTCGCAAATCAAGCAGCGTATGAAGTATATAACGCCGCTTGGTAGCAGTCCAATTGCATTTAGCTTACTTACTGCCAGCAATGAGGAACTATCTAATACTGATAACTACGAATACAACTTTGTATTGATTACAGATGGTGGCGAAACTTGCGGCGGCGATATTTGCGAAACTTTCAGCAAGATTGTTTCCAATAAAGTAAAAGTCTTACCATACATCATCGGCTTAGATAGCAATGCAAATTTGAACAACTATTACAAATGTTTGGGCAAATATGTAAGTGTTACCAAGCCATCTGAAATTGCAACGGCCGTAAAACTTATTGTAGACAATAATAGGTTGTTGCTCAACAAGCCACAAACTTTAAATCTAACTACGCAGTACAGCAATTCTAAGCCATTAGAAAAAGCAACAGAAATTTTTGAAGCACAAATTATACAGGCAGGCTATATGCCAACGCTTGTGCGCAAAAGCTTGCAGCTCATACTAGCAGCGCCTAAGCTACCTGCTGCAAAAGCTTATAGAGGTAAAATAGAAAGACCAGCATACGAATTTACTGGCGCTACAATTGACAATGTTGCAGCGATTAGCACCATGCGTAGGACTGCCATGGCTAAGATTGTGTTGAAAGAAAAAGTAGGCAAGCCAGCGCGTCTCGGTGCTATGCCATCACTAGCGAGTGAGTTAGCAGCGCAGCCGGAGTATCAGCCAATTAATATTCGAAGTATACCTGTTTTTTTGGGTGCTAAGCCAAAGTATGCAGTATCAGCTGTAAAAGTTACAACGCGTAAACCACTGACTATCGCCAAACTTAGTATTCCGCAAGAATTAATTTTTGTGCCAGAAATGCCAACAGTTAATGTCGCTGCCTTAAACCGCACGCTTAAGGTTGTGAAGTTGCCACTCGGGCCAAAGGCTATCATTGCAAAAACAAAGCCATTAGCTAGACTTAGTTTTCCTGCAGAAATGAAAGCCGAACCAGAAGTGCCTGCATTTATTGTAAAACCAATTTTTCCTGCACAATACAAATTTGGCTATGCCTACAGCACAAATCCTCCAACAGCACGCATTTATCGTAAGCGTGGTCAGCTAGAGTTTTTAGAGCATCTGCTCGTCAAGCCAAAGGCTAAACCCTTACCACCAGGAGCAAAACCAGGCGAACCAAAGCCTCGTCCAAAAGAAGTTGCCACCCTTACAACTCAACCTTCTGATAAGACAGAAGTGCTCGTTTACTTTACAGATGGCAAAGGCAAGTACTATAAAACTAAGCCTATGTGCGCTTTGGTAGATTCTAAAACTGGTAATAAGGTACACACATTTATGCGCGATATTCTGCCAGGTGGTGAGCCAGAACCAGTTGTAACAAAAGCATTTGGCCAACTAAGTTTGGAAGTATATAAAGAAAACGGAGAAAAGGTAGTTAGTACAACAGACATTGTAATCGAGCAAAACAAGCGCAATATTATTGAAGTAATTGTGGGCAATGGCACTTTAATTATTCAATACATTTCTGCTAGCAATGCAGCTCGCCGCACAATGGAATACAATGCTGTGGTGCGCAGACAGTTTAGCGGCAAAACAGAAAAAGATGTTTATATGAAGTGCTCTGAGATTCGTGAATTTGAACCAGGAGACTATCATATTGAAGTTGATGTCTTTCCGCCAAGTATTCATACAACAGACATTTCATTTGGCAGTGCAACTGTTATTGAAATACCACAGCCTGGCAAGGTTGTTTTTACCAACCAGCAAAACCTTGGCCCTGTGCAAATTTTGTATCAACAAGCAGATCAGTTTACCTATCTCACAACAGTAAATGTTTCTGGCACTAATCCAGAAGGCGAACAGCTTAAATTACAGCCGGGCTTATACAAAGCTAGCTTTAGACCAGTGGGTGCGTCGCGCAATTCAGCACCCATTATAGTAAACTTTGCTGTGAAAGCTAATAGGCATACTAAAGTGGAATTGCAGAATTACGGCAATAAAATTGTTGACCCTGATTTAACGGGCACCCCTGTTTACGACGCGACAAGTACGCCTACAAATCAAGCGATTAAGATAATTAGCACGGGCAAATAGCCTAGTAACGACGGGCTATAGTTGCGGATATACCTGCTAAAGTATCACACAAGGCTTATTAGGTTTTGCCTTTGTAAAATTCTATCTTTGCACACCTAAAATTAGTGCGCATATGCCAATGACCGCTGCCGAAATACGCAAAGCATTCTTAGACTTTTTTGCAAGCAAAGAGCACACAATAGTGCCTAGTGCCCCCGTTGTATTAAAAAATGATCCTACGCTAAAGTTTACCAATAGCGGCATGAACCAGTTTAAGGATTACTTTCTTGGTAATGCTACGCCGCCGTACAAGCGTGCGGCAGATACACAAAAGTGTCTACGCGTAAGTGGCAAGCACAACGATTTGGAAGAGGTAGGTGTAGATACATACCACCATACTTTTTTTGAAATGCTTGGCAACTGGAGCTTTGGCGACTACTTTAAGCAAGAGGCACTTACGTGGAGTTGGGAACTTTTGACAGAGGTTTACAAGATTCCAAAAGACCGTCTATATGTTAGCGTATTTGAAGGCGATGCCGCAGAAAGTCTACCACCAAGTAAAATCGCGCTAGAAGTATGGAAAGGCTTAGTGCCAGAAGACCGCATTATTTTTGGTAAGAAGAAAGACAACTTTTGGGAAATGGGCGATACTGGTCCCTGCGGGCCATGCAGCGAAATACATGTAGATATGCGTCCAGACGATGAGCGTGCGCAAGTACCTGGTCGTGACTTGGTGAATGATGATCATCCGCAAGTGATTGAGATTTGGAATAATGTGTTTATGCAATACAATCGCAAAAAAGACCGATCGCTAGAGCCATTGCCAGCTACGCATGTAGATACTGGTATGGGCTTTGAACGATTAGTGCGTGTACTGCAAGGGAAGAGTAGCAATTACGATACCGATATTTTTGTACCAACAATTCAACTCACAGAAAAAATTACAAGTTGTACATACGATGGCAGCGATTCTAAAGTTGCCGTAGCATTTAGGGTAATAGCCGATCATATTCGCGCCATTAGTTTTGCTATTGCTGATGGACAATTGCCAAGCAATACAGATGCAGGCTACGTAATTCGTAGAATTCTGCGCCGAGCTGTACGTTACTATTATTCTTATTTGAATTATAAGCAACCACTATTGCATCAGCTTGTTGCATTAAAAGCAGCAGAATTTGCAGATGTGTTTCCAGAATTAAAGCAGCAAGAAGCCTTTGTTGCAAAAATTATTTTGGAAGAAGAACAAGGCTTTTTACGCACCCTAGAAAGTGGCCTAAAACGTCTTGACGAAGTAATGGCTACAAGCACCGATACGATAGATGGTGCAAGAGCTTTTGAGCTGTACGATACTTTTGGTTTTCCCAAAGACCTTACCGAACTAATTGCCGCAGAGCATAACTTAAAAATAGACGACGAAGGCTTTAACGCTGCCATGGCTGTGCAAAAGCAAAAGGCAAAAGCTGCCACTGCCTTAGATGTAGACGATTGGGTTGTGCTACAAGAACATAGCGATGCGCCAAAATTTGTAGGCTATACAAGCCATAGTGCTACTGCCCAAGTAATGAAGTACCGCAAGGTAAAGAGCAAGGGTAAAGAGCAATATCAAATTGTATTGACAAGTACGCCATTCTATGCAGAAAGCGGTGGACAAATTGGTGATACTGGCTCGCTAGAAAACGCCAACGGAAAAATCGTTATTACAGATACTAAAAAAGAGAACGACACTTTTGTGCATTTTGCTGATGAGGTATTGAGCGACATGAGTGGCGATTTTACAGCAAGTATAGATGCTGCACGCAGACAAAAAATTACTTTACATCACACAGCTACACATCTTTTACAAGCGGCTATGCAGCGAGTACTTGGTTCTCATGTTGCACAAAAGGGTAGTTTAAATGCAGAAGGTAATTTGCGTTTCGACTTTAGTCACTTTGCTAAAGTGAGCAACGAAGAAATTGCTAGCATTGAAGAAATTGTCAACGCAAAGATTCGCGAGAATATTCCTGTTGTTATCAAAGAATTGCCGAAAGATGAAGCCCTAAAGCTTGGCGCGATGGCGCTGTTTGGCGAAAAGTACGGCGATGTAGTGCGTGTAGTAATTATTGATGAGAAATTTAGCGTAGAACTTTGCGGTGGTACACACGTAAGTAATACGGGCGAACTAGGCTTCTTTAAAGTGCTAAGCGAAAGCGCTATTGCAGCTGGTGTACGCCGTATAGAAGCTGTTACAGGCAGTGCAGCAGAGCAGTTTTTAAATACTAATTTGCAAGCGCTAGCAAGTATTAAAGAGCAGTTTAAAAATCCTAAAGATTTACTTAAAGCCGTGCAGGCTTTGGCAGATGAAAAAACGGCCTTGCAAAAGCAACTAGACCGCATGGAGGCACGCATGCTAGTAGGTGTGCGCAACGATTTGCTTACAAAGCAAAAAAGCAAAGATGGGATTAACCTTATTAGCGAGATTGTAGAAGTAAGCAGCGGCGATGCATTACGCAAACTGTGCACCGACCTTAAAAATGAACTAGCCGCGCCATATTTTGTAGCGCTTGCTGCCAATGTAGATGGCAAGCCACATATTGCAGTGCTTATTGAAGAAGCACTAAGCACAAGCAAGCAACTCAATGCTGCGGCGCTTATTAAAGAACATGCAGCACCGCTTATTAAAGGTGGTGGTGGCGGCCAAGCTACTTTAGCTACAGCTGGCGGCCAGGATGCAAGTAATTTAGGTTTGGCGCTAGAAAGACTGGTGAGTAGTGTTGGTGTTTGAGTGTGAGTTTGGGTGTGAGTTTGCGTGTGGGTTTGTTTAACCCAAATTATGCATTAGAATGTTCAAACGGAGTGTTCAATCCGCTGATTGTTGCAAAGATTCCGTCCATCCATTGCCGTCGTTTTTGAGGCAAGCTAATTTTTAGCGTGCTTTTGTTGG
>JBJORA010000009.1:0-64600 GCA_046049675.1 Bacteroidota bacterium
TCGACATTTTGTAAATACAATTTTACTGTTTGACCTACCTAGTCTATTAGCGTATGCAGGTCGTTGTTGCTACACCCACCACCAACCTTCATTTACCCCACCTCGCGTCTCCCTTAGCAAACATGCCGTCTCGCTTAGCAAACACGTTGTCTCCTTTAGCCAATGCTTCGTCTTTTTTAGTAAACAAGCCGTCTCGTTTGGCAAACATCTTGTCTTGTTTAGCCAGCACTTTGTCTCACTTAGCAAAAGCGCCATCTTGTTTAGCCAACAATCTGTCTTGCTTGGCAAACACTTACGTTTTTTATGGTAATTTGCTGAGTACATTGCTAAACAAGACACATCGTACTGTAAACAAGACACAGTGTTACCTAATTAAGACTGCGCGTCCTTTAAACAAGACGCACTATAATCCAAACGAGACAGCCCATACTCTAAACGAGACGGGCTGTAATCTAATCAAGACGGGCTGTAATCTAAACGAGACACGCCGTTATCCAAACAAAACGCAGTGCTCGCTAAATAAATAAACTGCTGTAATAAGCAAGGCTTTGTTGTGCATACATAGACAACAATTGTAAGAATACGTTGGCAGCGGAAACAACAAACTGACCCTTCCTAAAATTACTTGACACATTTTAGTGTTAATCCTAAAGTTGTGGTACTTGCAATTCGTGTATTCCTAGTGCAAGGTTACAACTTTTATTTTACTCCTGTTTTTTGTGTTACACTTTAGTTCTTATTCCTGTTTCTTGTTGACCTCCTTTTTCTTTATTACTGCACAAGGCTTACACCGTTTTTCTTAATACTAAAACTATATGCCACTTTTGCGCTTATTACTTATTTCATCTTACACGCAATAGTGGGCTAGCTTTTCCATTTGTTTATGAAGCAACATATGTTTTATAGTTTATCCAGCTATCTGTTTTAGCCTAGTTCAGCTAAGCTACTAAGGCGTATAAAAACAGATAGGTTGGATAAACTACCTTTATTTAGTTGTTTGTAATACATGTGGTAAAGCGGTACATTACGCTACTGTATCCTTGTATGTATAATTGCGCCAGTGTTTTTTTAGAACAACTTCTTGTTCATGGGCTAGCTCTGGCGTTAGATAGTCGCAACTAGAATGGGGTCTGTATTCATTGTAGATATCTATTGCCCACTTAACTGCAGCAGTCGCAGCACTCAGGTTTATAAATACACCATCTAACAGCAACTCCATTTTTAGTATACCATTGACGCGTTCTGCGATAGCATTTTCATACGGATCCCCATTCTCTGTCATTGAAACGGCAATGCTATTCTCTTGCAATGCATTTACATAATCGGTGCAACAATACTGTACTCCTCTATCGGAGTGATGAATTAAACCTTCTATAGCCTTACGTTGTTTTAGCGCCATGGCTAAGGCCGCAAGCGGACCTGTACTATGCAATGTACTTTGCAGATGATAGCCTACAATCTTTCTGCTGTATACATCTGTTATGATGCTAAGGTACGCAAACCCTTGCTCTAGGCGGATGTACGTAATGTCGCTTACCCAAAGTTGGTGCGCTTTTGTTATCACTTTATCTCTGATGATGTTTGGATATTTTTTGTACGCATGGTTAGAGTTTGTTGTATAGGCCTTTCTGCGCCTATAACGTAGTAAGTAACCATGCTCTCCTAAAAGTGTATACAACGCATCTCTACCAATGCTGATATGATGGGATTTTAGTAGTGGTAGTAGCAATGGTCTTAATTGCGGTACTCCGCACCGTGGAAGCTTTAATCTAATTTCCTTTACAAAATTAATCACCATAGCATCCGATATGCTGCTTTGTAAACTATTGTCCTTATACTCGTAGTATGCCTGACGGCTTTTACCAAACAGTGAGCAATATAACTTTAGGCTGTGCCTAGGGTACATTACTTTGAGTATATCTACTGTTTGGTGCCAGACTTTTTTCTGATACTAATTTTGAGTTGTTCTTCAGCTATATCGATAAGCGTATTTAGGGCTTTTACATGGACAACGCCATCCTCTACTTTTTTTGTCAACAGCACCACTTGCTTCTGAAGCTCACGCACTTTCTCTTTCTCTTCCGCTGTCATTGGCACTAAAGGTAGTTCTTGTATATCCCCATACATAGCCTTCCACTTGTGGAATAACGCATATCCAGACTTTGACTTAATATTAAATAACTTAAACGCCTCTAGCTGCGTTATGCTGCCCGTATTAAGCTCTCTTACAAGCCAACGTCTAAATGCTACCTCGTATATGCCAGACGGCAACTGATTGTTGAATTTTGCAGAAATGCTCACTTTATATCTTGAGCTTTCTCTTTTAATCACTTTTTTTGACTCCATTTTGATGTTTTTTTGTTTCAAAATGTGACAAGTTTTTTCAGGAGAAGACAAACTCCCCCTATTCACACACCGCCGTAAATCTAAACCAATCAGCAATCACATCTACCTTCATTGAGCCATCCATTTGGTTAAGATCTGCATTGGCTTTGCCCTCCATATTATAGCTATGGTTAGAGCTTGGGTCTACAAATTGCATAGAAACATTAGTGCCATTAGAAGTCCATGTGCCAACGCCACGCCAATATACATTGGAAGTATCGCCAGCAGCTTTAGAGCTATAGTAAACCATGCTACCGTTGCCATTAATAAGGCAGGCCATATCTGTGATAGCGCCACCCTCACTTGGCGGTGCTGTAAGCTTACCTGTCCAGAAACCAGTTGGTGTTGTGCGCTTTTTTGTACATGCACTAAATGTTACTGCCAATAGGCCAAGGCCAAATACTAATTGCTTCATTGTTGTAAAATTTGTACAAAGCTATTAAGGCAAGCTGTGCGGCTTTTACAGTAATATGTAAAGTGCTGTATTGGGTATTTGAAATGCGCTATACCAATAAAGTACCTTAGTGATTCTACTAATAATGCACCCAGCCTTGCGCTTCTAACTCATGTACTTTGCCCGCTTTGGTTGTGATACGTGCGCCAGTACCTGCTTCGCATACATGGCCTATCACATGGATAGTGTCGAGCGTTGCAATTTTTTCGTAGTCGGCTTGCGCAATGGTAAACAGTAGCTCGTAGTCTTCGCCACCATTAAGGGCGCAAGTGGTATCTACCATCTTAAACATTTTAGCAGCATCGCTGGTATGGCTTACAATAGGCAGTTTTTCTTCGTAAATCATACAGCCAACATTGCTTTGCTTACAAATATGTTTAAGCTCGCTGCTAAGGCCATCGCTTATGTCTATCATACTTGTAGGTCTAATGCTTTTTTCGCGCAATAGCTCCACAATATCTTTGCGTGCTTCGGGTTTCATAAAGCGGCCAATCACATAAGTATAGTTTTCTAAATCGGGTTGTATTTCGGGATGTTCTAAATGTATTTTTTTCTCGCGCTCTAGCACAAGCAAACCAAGATAGGCTGCGCCCAAATCGCCACTTACACAAATCAAGTCGTTTAGCTGAGCGCCTTTGCGTGTTACAAATTCGTGTTCCGTAGTTTCACCTATAGCGGTAATGCTTATGGTTAATCCTTTAGGACTGCTTGTAGTATCGCCGCCAACAAGATCTACACCATGCTTATCGCAGGCGAGGTATATACCATCGTACAATTCGCGCAGCGCTTCTACGCTAAACCTATTACTTATTGCAAGGCTTACAGTAATTTGTGTTGGTGTGGCATTCATCGCGTAGATATCGCTAAGATTTACCATTACGCTTTTGTAGCCAAGATGTTTGAGCGGCATATAACCCAAATCAAAGTGTACACCTTCAACCAATAAATCGGTACTAACCACAATATGCTTGCCCATAGGGTCGATAATGGCTGCATCGTCACCAATGCCTAGTACACTAGTTGCATTGCTTAAATTATGCTCTGCAGTAAGATGTTCTATCAGGCCAAATTCGCCAAGTGTGCTAATTTCTGTACGCTCTGTGCTCATGAGGGGCAAAGGTAGTTGTTCGGTAATTGATAATGGACAATGGATAATTGATAATGGAAAATTGATCCGCCGCGGCGGAGAAAATGTGTCAATCCCTAAAAACTAACAAATGACAATCAACCATTCAACAATCGACCATTTAACAATATAGCAATTCAGCAATTTAACAATACAACAATATAACAATGCAACGCCTACAAATCTCCCAGCTGTGGTCTCAATACAATATCTTCAACTACTGTTTGCGGGGCAAGTTGATATACACTCCAAATGGTATCGGCAATATCGCTTGCTTGCATTATTCGTTCTTCGCTAACGCCACTGCCAGCCCAACTATTGCTCATGGTAGCACCAGGATTTACAGTGGTAACTTTTACGCCAGTTTGTTTTAATTCTTCGCGCAAATTTTTACTAAACCCTTGTAAGGCAAATTTGCTGATGCTATAACTGCCACCATTGTCGTATGCTTGCAATGCCGCAATACTGCTGATATTAAAAATATGGCCCTGCTTTTGCGCAAGTAAAGTGCCAATGGCTGCACGCGTCACGTTATAAGCACTGTAGAGGTTGGTGCTGATGAGTGTTTCTAAATTGCCATCCGCTTCGCTAATAATGCTGCCAGGTATATAAGTACCGGCATTATTAACAAGTATATCTAAACCTTTAAGCTCTCGGATAGCATTGGCTACAAATTTTTGACAATCTTCTTTTACACTAAGATTGGCAACCTCGTGGTAAATGGTAACATTATCGTTGAGTTTGCGTAAGGCGATAGCTGTATCCCACAAATCGCGTTCGTTGCGCCCGCAAATAGCTACATGCACACCTTCTCGTACAAACTTCTCTGCGATGGCTTTGCCTATTCCCTTGCTTGCGCCTGTGATAATTGCTTTCATTGTATAGCTACAAATGTAGGACGGCTTTTAATTCTAATTAATGGATAATTGATAATGGACAATTGATAATTGAAATTTGTTAATCCCTAAAAATGCACGGCTTGACAAAGCACAATCAACAATATGACAATTCAACAATGCAGCACAACAATCGACAATAACAATCAACAATTAACAATCAACAATATAACAATTTAGCAATTCAACAATGCAGCACAACAATTCAGCACTATATTTAACTATCAACAATCCTGCATCTTCTTTACTTTTGCGCCGATGAACAAATCACGCAATTTCCTATTGGTATGCCTTTCACTTGTGGCGATGCAAGCTTGTAATAACGATAGCTTTAAGGTAAAAGGCAAAATTGCCAATGCGCCAGAGCAGAATTTTACATTGTACCATTTAGGCAATGTGATGACAGCAGTAGATAGTGGCAAGGTAAGCAGTGCAGGCGAGTTCAGTTTTAGCGGTACAGCTACAGAACCACAATTATATAAATTGAGCTTTGAGCAAGGCAAAGACATTTTATTGGTGCTAGAAAAAGATAATGCCACGCTGACCGGCGATTGGCAGCAACTAGAAGCCAACTACGAACTAAGCGGCAGCAAATATACTAACGAAGCAAAGGCCTTACTAGCTAGCATTCGCCAAAGTATGACAGATAAAAACACCTTGATGATTTTAGGTAAACGTTTTAGCAACGAAAAAAATGTGACGCAAGAAAAAAAGGTGCAAGAAGATTTAAAAAATCTGCAGACAAAAACCGAGGCCAACCTTATGTTATGTGCAGATACAAGCAAATGCTTGCCAGTAGCAGCATTGGCAGCACATTTGGTGCAACCACAAAACAATATAGATTGGTTAAAGAAATTCTACACCCAAAGCCTTGCTAAGTTTCCGGGCAGTAAATACGCGCAAGAGTTATACAATGTGCAAATGCCAGCTTTAGCAGCAAGTGCACAAGAAGAGCCTGCAACTACAACAAGCGCTACACCTACAACACCAAAAGCACCTCGCACAGACGGCGCTGTATTAGCACCGGACTTTGCCTTGACTAAATTAGATGGTACCGCATTTACGCTAAGCAGTATGCGCGGCAAATATGTATTGGTAGATTTTTGGGCAAGTTGGTGCGGGCCATGTCGTGCAGAAAACCCGAATGTAGTTGCGGCATATCAAAAGTTTAAGGGCAAAAATTTCGACATCGTTGGTGTAAGCTTAGATGATGATAAAGATGCATGGCAAGCAGCCGTAACCCGCGACAATCTAACGTGGACACATGTAAGCGATTTGCAGAAATGGGCTAGCGTAGTGGTGCGTTTGTACAATCTCAATAGTATTCCTAGCAATGTATTGATAGATCCAGATGGTTATGTAATCGCCAAAGATCTCCGCGAAGAAGCCTTGCATACCAAATTGCAAGAGGTTTTGAAGTAAATAAATACTCAACTAGCCACAGCGTTATAATTGCAGACCGCAATCATGTAGCTTCTTTTTGAAGAATTTGCTTTGTTTCTGCTTTTTTTGTATCTGCATAATACCAGTGCAGTTTTGCCATTTATACAAATCACAAAGCCCCAGCGGGGCGAACTGTTTGTAGCTAAAGATATATAAAAGCAAACAGCTAGCTCCGTAGGTGCGACATGTTAGTGCAAAGCATTAAAGCAAGGATTGTCTCAACAATTTCCCATCCACGCTTGCTTCTTTGCGAATGCTTGTCAATTTATGCGTCAATTATTTATTGCGCTCAACACGCCCTAATACCATACAAAAAAAACTATTTTCCATATCTCCACCTGCAATTATCTTTACAATATCTACACACCTGGTTTACATATTGTAGGCACTTTGCATACAAGCAATACAGCTTCCCTCGCTGCGCCTGAAATCTTTAAACAAGCCATTGCGCATAGCATAGCCAATTTAGGCCTAACACATTTGGGCGAAGTGGTGCATCAATTTCCGCAAAGTGGTTTTACAGCAGTAATTTGTTTAAGCGAAAGCCATATTAGTATTCATACGTGGCCAGAGCATGGCTTAGCCAATATAGATATTTACCTTAGCAATTATTTGCAAGTCAATACAGGCAAAGTAGAAGCAATTTTCGATAATTTATGCCAAGCATTTGGCGCCACAGTAACTAATGTACATCGTATAGAAAGATAAACTATTGAACGAAGCGCAAACATATTATTGTACCAAGTGTAAGCAAACTGTAGACCAACATGGCTTTGGCAATTTAGCAGCGTGCGCGCAATGTGGTGTTGTGCACGAGAATAAGTTGGCCTTAAAAGAGCAGGCACTACCTAGCCATTTACAAAGCGCCTTGGAAGGTTTGCAGCTGACGCATAATGGCGTAACCTACGATATACACGGCATTGCGGGCCTGCATTATTGCGAAAGCATTGTTTACCTCTTGTTTACGAAAGCCTTACCTAACAAGGTGTTTGTATGGTACTACTACGATTGGTTTTTGGCAGATTGGGTAGATGATGTGCAGTATAAAGGCATGATTGCACAAATACAGCACAATCATCTTACTGAGTCGTTTTTTGGCAAATCGTGCCTATGCCTTAGTAAGGGCGATGTAGAAGGCTATTATCTTGCAGGCACTGTGCAATTGCCGGTGCATACACATACAGCGCGCTTATTGCATTTGATTGATGGGGCCACACAGTATTTGGTTTTCTACAATGCGCAACACAAATATGCTGGCTTAGAAATGCAGCTGATTGAAGCCAGTACGAATAAAATTTTCTTTTACAAACCCCTGCGTATTACTACTACAAGCCATGGGGTTTTAGAAGTACCGTATTTTCCGATTACACGTAGCGTTGCCAATACACAAGGCATAGGCTTTAGTATAAGGGTAGACGGTACTTGCAGTTTAGCCAACGACAAAGTCAGCGAATGGCATTACTATATTGCGCTAGGCTCAAAAGGACATATCCGAGGAACAGATTATACCGTAATTGGTATTGCAGATAAAGTTGATAACGATGGGTATTCTTGGCAAGAGTACACACTTCTCAATGAGCTAGAAGGTTTTGCTTATTTGAGTGTATTTAGCAATAACTGGATTTTCTTAAAACCATTTACCACCACAGAGGCTGCGGAAATCAGACGCAGTCAGCGCGTACACGAGATTAACGACGAAGACAAAGAGTTTGAACTATTCAACGACTATACAGCTAAACTAACGAACAGCGTTGGTGCATTTATTGGCGATGTGTTTAACGATAAACGTGTATTAGTTGCCGAGTTTATTGCGCCGCCAGAAATGATTAGCTACGAAGCGCCAGCTAGCGAACCCGTATCAGCATTTAGAGGATGGCATATGCCTACGCAAGAGTTGCAAAATGCTTTTCCGGAAGCACATATCTACAGGCCTCATAGCATGGGTGCAATTACGCCAAATCCTGTTGGCACAACAGCTTCAGAAATTTTTAAGTTGGCACTTGCGGCATTTATTGTTGCTATAATTTGTTTGATAGTGCCACTTGCGCTAAAAAGCAAGCACGATGCTGTGGCAATTAGTCGCGAGTATATTTCGGCTATTCCCAACACAGACCAAGCGGCTATTACGCCCGCTTTTGAATTGACGAATGCCAGCAATACTTTAAAGTTTGAGTTTGCAAGTAACCTCAGTAATAATTGGATTGAATATGCCGTGCAATTAACCAATACCACAACTGGCACTAACGTAGAATTTGAAGTAGGCAACGAATACTACAGTGGCTACGAAGGTGGCGA
Source organism: Bacteroidota bacterium (assembly GCA_046049675.1). Taxonomy (GTDB): domain Bacteria; phylum Bacteroidota; class Bacteroidia; order Chitinophagales; family Chitinophagaceae; genus CAIXQW01. Next base: position 8,600 of record JBJORA010000009.1, read on the forward strand.
AAGTTGGACTGAAGGCGAGCAAACTTGCAGCTTTATTGCCGAGCAATTAGAACGTGGTGTTTATACTGCTAAAATTACGCCTAGCAGTGCCAGCAATACCCAATACACACTTAACATTACGGACAACGTTTTTGTATGGCGCAACTTTTGGATTATCTTCTTTGCTATGTTTATCCCAACATTGATTGTGGCATTGTGGAGTCATAGTGCAGAAGTAAGCCGCTGGGAAAATAGTCCTTACGATAAATACGGAACAGACAAATAATGGATATAAAACAACGCATACAACGCTATTTTGGTCGCATGCCCTTAGCCTTAAAGCTGCTAACAGCATACTTCACTTTACTATGTCTGGTAGCGATATGGACAGGCACAAAAAGTGCGGTGCTATTTCGGGGCGCTTCGCAAAGCTGGGAAAAACAAGGATCGCATAAATAAATTTCAAAACCACAAAACGCTAAAAACATATGACAACACAAATGGTATTATTAGCCGGCTTAGATTGGGCACTGTTTCAAAGCTCAGTCATTTACTCGCTACTAGGCATTGCTATTTTGGTAATTACATTTATCATTATAGAAAAACTTACACCGCACCACAATCTTTGGAAGGAAGTAGTAGAAGAGCATAATACTGCCTTAGCTATTGTAGCTGGCTGCTTTATGCTAAGCATTGCAATTATTATCGCAAGCGCTATTCACTAGTACAAGGCATGGGTCAAAAGCAAGGACTGCTACTGCTGGTAGTAGTATGCATTATTGCCACCTGCGGATTGGTGTACGAGCTTGTGGCGGGCACTGTAGCCAGCTATTTGTTGGGCGATAGTGTTACGCAGTTTAGCACCGTCATTGGTTTGTATCTTTTTGCTATGGGCATAGGTGCTTATTGCAGCAAGTATTTTGGCGATACTAAACTCTTATCTTCCTTTATAGTTATAGAATTTCTGATTGGTATAATAGGCGGTCTTAGTGCATTGGCCTTGATGTTTTTATTTTATTATGCACTCGGCTTTAAGCTCATTTTATACGGCGTGGTAGGTATAGTAGGCGCCTTAGTTGGATTAGAAATCCCCTTGCTGATGCGCTTGCTAAAAAATACATTTAACTTCGAACAACTTGTTGCACGTGTTTTTTCGTTCGACTATTTAGGCGCACTGATTGCAAGCTTGCTTTTTCCTTTGGTGTTTTTACCACAACTTGGTTTAAGTAAAACAGCTTTATTTTTTGGCGTGCTTAATATAGGTACTGGCATTGCTACTACAATTTATTTTAGACAACAGTTACAAAAAAGCTATGCCTCATTGATAGGTATGGGCGCAATTTGCATGATTGCGCTACTATGTGGCTTTGTTTACAACGATCGTATTATCTCACTGCAAGAAGATGCGCAGTATCCCGGCAAAGTAATTTACAGCAAGCAAAGCAGCTATCAGCGCATTGTATTAACGCGCGATAGACAAGCGCTGCAACTACACCTTAATGGCAATTTGCAATTCAATAGCGCCGACGAATACCGCTACCACGAGGCACTTGTGCATCCTGCATTACAAGGCAGCGCTACGCACGGTAATGTGCTTATACTTGGCGGTGGAGATGGCTTAGCTGCGCGGGAAATATTAAAGTACAAAGATGTAGACAGCATTACATTAGTGGACTTGGATGCGCATATGACAACGCTATTTAGTAGGCATCCAGCCTGCTTAAAACTCAACGACAGTAGCTTGCTTAACTCCAAAGTAAATGTACAAAATGCCGATGCTTTCACATGGTTGCGCAGCCGACCACAATTGCAATTTGATTGTGCTGTGATAGATTTTCCAGATCCAAGTAACTATAGCCTTGGCAAATTATACAGCGACATGTTTTATGCCGAAGTAAAAAAACATCTCAAGCCACAAGCATGGTGTGTTATACAATGCACATCGCCATACGTTGCGAAAAATAGTTTTTGGTGCATCAACAAAACGCTCAATGCAGTTGGCTTTAATACTATACCCTACTACAATAATGTGCCAAGTTTTGGTATGTGGGGCTATATTATTGCAGGGCAAGATTCTGTTTATACCACCAAGCACAATTTACCAAGCACACGCTACTATAACGATAGCTTATTTGCACAAATGCGCACATTCCCCAAGGATATGCAGCCTACTGAAACACTAGAGGTTAATCAGCTCAACAACCAAGCCTTGGTAAGAGTTTTTGAAAAAGAATGGGGGAATTTTTTGCAACCTAATTAGAATGTTGCATTGTTATATTGCTACATTGTTGCTTGCTAATTTTTAGAATTTTACAGATTTTCTCCGCCGCGGCGGATCCATTTTCAATTGTCCATTATCCACTATCCATTATGTACTTCCATTTTCAATTAAATTACAATCTTTAACACATCCCCTACGCCTTAAACCTACCGATTCACTATCTTCACACCATGAAAGTATACATGCTAATGCTTGCGGCCGTTTGTGCTGCATTTACTTCAAGTGCGCAGGGTATTAAATTCGAAAAAGGCAAGTGGGATGAAATTATCGCTACTGCCAAAAAACAAAACAAACTCATCTACCTAGATGTCTATACATCTTGGTGTGGGCCTTGTAAGATGATGGCTAAAAAATTCTTTCCTGATAAAGAAGTAGGCGAATTTTACAACGAGAATTTCGTTAACGTGTCTATTGACGCAGAAAAAGGCGAAGGCATTGCTGTTGCTAAAACATACCACGTAACGGCATATCCAACTAATTTGTTTATTAATCCGGCATCGCGAGAAGTCGTTTACAAAGCTATAGGAGCACCAGAAGAAGCAAGCGACTTTATTGGTAATGGCAAAAGAGCTGTTGAGGAATTCAAAGACCCAATGACGCTTGAGCAGTATGCCGCGAAATTCAAGAAGGGCAAAGTAGACAGCGACTTTGTACTTAATTATCTTGGCAAATTGCAGCGTGTAGGCAAGCCTAACGATGCTGTGATAGATTATGTTGTTAGCACAGCAAGTTTTGCAGATCAGTTAGGCGATATTTTACCAATGCATGTAACGACAATTAATAATAAGGGCTTTGACTGGTTAGTTGAGAATGCAAAAAACGCCCCAAGCCGCAAAGACATGACTAGCGAAGACTTCGCAAGTTTACAAGCTGAAATGGCAAAGGAAAAATTTTGGCGCAGTGTGGAAATTGCTATAGAAAACCGTGACGAGAAGTATTACTTAGCAGCAGCAAAAAAATTCGATGCATTTGCACCAAAAGAAAGGCAATATGCGCTGTCAACGGCAAAAATGTTTTACGACGAAACAGAAATGGCGGAGCAATCCAAACAGGCTAATATAAACCTTGCTAATTTTATTATGGGCAAAAGCAGCGAACAACGAAAGGCAGAAAATGAAGCCCAAGTCTCAAATTTTGAAAAATCTATACGTTACCAGTTTGAAGAAATTGCTGGCAAAAGCGGCGACGAATTAGAATCAGCCATAAAGCAGTATAAGGAAGAAAACGCGGCTATGTTCGATGGCATGCAAGACCGCTCAGACATCAACGACCTCAATAGCGCAGCATGGATGGTGTTTGAGAAGTATAGCAAGGATAAGGCCTTAGTTGGCCAAGCCATTACATGGACAGAATCTGCTAGACTTTTGTTGAAGGGAAAACCAATTGAAGATCGCATGGCTATTGAAGACACCTATGCTTGCTTACTCTATCGTGCTGGCAGAGTTAAAGAGGCCATAGCAACAGAGCAATCAGTTGTAGACGAAATGACTAAGGCAGAAATAGACGGCGTAGCAGACTACGCAGAAACACTAGCCAAGATGAAGGCTGGTAAGCTGTAGAAATTTAGCGGTACTTTTGTGTGATAAAGTAAACAAATGAAATTATTCAAATCAGGCAAAGTATACAGTCAATTTCAGTTTGATAAGGAGGCGGATTTTGAGAAAGAAGTTGTACAAAATTCCAAGCAATTCTTTGGACAAAATTCAATTTATATTGATGCTAAAAGAAAAATTGAAACCAAGGCGCTAGGTAACTCAATTCCAGATGGCTTTTTATTTGATTTGTCAGATACCTACAACCCAGAATTTTATATTGTTGAAGTAGAACTTGCCAAGCACGACTTCTTCAATCACATCTTCCCGCAAATCACGAAGTTTTTTGGATTTTTTAAGAACCATAAAGGGCAAGGTGATTTGGTTGAGAAAATTTTCACAATTATAAATAGCGATGAAGAATTAAAGCGAGAATTTAAGAAGTATCTAGGCGACCGCGAAGTCTACAAATTTGTTAAGGATACGATTCAGAAAAGCCAGAATATCTTGCTTGTAATTGATGGAGAGAAGAAAGAACTTCCAGAAATTATGGAAACTTACGCTGATACTTGGGGCAAAATGGTAAAATTGGTATTGCTTCGTAAATTCAGTAGTGGCGCTGATAACATCTATGCAATGCATCCTGAATTTGAGAATATTGAGTTTGCAGAAATAGAGAATGAAACGGACGGCAGTACTATCGACTATGATGAAGACTATCACTTAGAAGGAGTATCGGAGTCTGTGCGTGACATTTACAAGGCTATTAAAGAAAACGTTCTTACAATTAATCCGAATCTGGTCTTTAATCCTCAGAAATATTATATCTCAATAAAGCGAGATAGAAATATTGCTTTTTTGATTACCACGCGTAAGAAAGTTAAGTTGGTAGTTATGCAATCAGATGAGCAGACCCGTACTGAAATTAAAAATAATGCGGTAAAAACACTTACTCCTAGCGTTCAAAAATTTTGGAATGGAACTTGCTGCGCCATCGTTGTTGAAGATATTGAACATATCAAGGAAGTTAATGATCTAATGGCAAGATTAATTGCCCAGTAGAAATCACGCATATAACCCCGTAAAATAATTTTCTGTTATACTGCACGCTCAATGCACCACATATCAACTTATTGGTGTTACTTTTGCAGATTTTCCAAAATTATCGCAATGTAAACCCAGCGCGATACCGGCCAGAAAATCGCACAAAAGATTTTTATGGCACTACCACCATTACTCAGGCATATCTATAACTACGGCAACGACGAAGTTATTAAACGCGGCAAAAAAATTTTTTTGCAAGGCGGCGTACAAAAACTAAAGATAGACGAGCTAACAGCCTCTGCTACATTTAGGGTGCGCAACGATATGTACTACAATTACTATACCGTTACCATTACCCGTTACGACCAAGACGAAGGCATCAATGTACGTTGCCAATGCCCTTATAATATGGGCGAAATTTGCCGACACGAAGTAGCTGCCCTATTTTTCTTAAACGATCTTAGTGTCACGCAACAGCTCAGTAGCGCTCAAGCTAATTTCGACCAAAGCATGACTATCATTCGTATGCGACAGATAGAGCTCAAGCAATTGCGCCTATTTACCAGCGACGATATTTATAAGCAAGCCGAATATTATAGCCTCAATAATCCTGCTAAAATGGTGAGTGCTGCCAACGAAATCGTTACAGCTGAACTCATCGTGGACGAGGTGCCGTATAATATCACTGTAAAGCGCAACGACGATAAGACCTTTAATACAAGTTGCAATTGTGTGCACACACATCATGCCTTATGCGTACACAAGGTGGCTTTGTTTTTACAACTCATCAATAATTATGGCAGTGGTTATTTCGACACCATTCGCAATTGGGATACACAAAAAAATAAATTACTCCAGCAATATGGCTACGAATTAACGGATAATCTCGATGGTAAATTCGAGTTTGTGTACAACGATGGCAAGCCAACCTTGCGCGTGCTTGATGCAAGTATTAAAAAAGTAAGCGCAACTGCACCAGTGCCTATTGGCAACAATATTCCGCAAGTGGTTAATGCCAATAGCCGCGATAAAGTTGGCGTAGTAATAAATGCCAACTACAACCAATACCCCTATTTTACGATAGATGTCGTGCAAGGTGAAACCAACGAGAAAGGAACACGTTTTGTAGACACTGTGCGTACGCTAGACATCGGTAAGTATATGCCGATGGATGCTTTTGCCGAAGTAGAACGCAGCATTATTGCCATTGCAAGAAAGCTATTGCCGCAAGAAGTAAGTAAGTATATCAGCAAGAATAGTATGTATGGCGACATGTGGGAGAACATTATTACCACAAGTGCCAGCGTAGATTCTATGACAGCAGAAACCAAAAAGCTGTATATCGAATACTATCAACCTAAGCTAAAGCAACTCATTGAAAACTTACTTGTAGCAACACCGGTTTACTATTTAGCACAAGGACAAAAATTTGTAAGCAAGAATCTGATGCCATTGCGCATGCATGGTACAGGCCTAAAGGTTGACTTCAAAGTGTTGCAAACAGAAAGTAAAAACAAACTTGCAGCACGTGCACTTACAGAAACATTTACTTCTATAGCGATTGAAGAAAACGAACTCAAAAGCAATTTGCTGATGCTACGCAGTGGCGATGTGTATTTCTACGACAAAGCAGACATGAGTTACCAACTCGAGCGCGTTTTAGATATCAATGCCATTGAGGATTGGAATACTGCCATGAGTACACACATCTTGCCGCTAAGCAAAACATACCATGTAGAGTTTAGCAGCGATAGTGTTAGCACAGAAGAAGGCGAGTTGCAAACCATGCGTCTTTACCTTAGTGAAGCCGGCGAAAACTTCTTACTGCGTCCAGTATTTGTGTATCGCGAACAAGAAGCCGATTGGAATGCCGATATGAGTATGCACACAGTGCAAGACGGCAAACTTATTATCATCAATCGCGATAAAACAAGCGAGCAAGAATGGATTAATCAGTTGCAAGCTTTGCATGCGCAATTAAAGCATAGCGAAAAAGAGCATGCCCTTTACATCAATGCACAACACGCATTAAAGGGCAATTGGTTCTATGAATTTTTTGCAACCTTGCGCAAATGGAACATCGCAGTATTAGGTTACGAAAACCTTGTACGTTTCAAAATTAGACGCACTAAGCCGGAAACCAATTTGCATGTAACAAGTGGCGTAGATTGGTTTGATACAGATGTGCAAGTACAATTCGACAATGAAGTTGTAGACATCAATGCAATCAAACGTGCACTGAGCGTTAAGAAAAACTATGTACAGCTTGGTGATGGCAGCTACGGTATTTTGCCAGAAGAGTGGCTGAGTAAGTATAGCTTGCTCTTTAAGATGGCCGACAGTGTTGGCGGCAAAATGCGTGTAAGCAAGTTCAACTTTAGTGTAATAGACGAATTATACGATGCCATTAGCGACGAAGATGTGCGCAACGAATTATGGGAGCGCAAAGAAAACTTGCTGAATGTAGATCCTGAAAAATTGTCTACCATTCCTTTACCAAAAGGCTTGCAAGCTAATTTGCGCCCTTATCAAGAGGCGGGTTTTCAGTGGTTGAGTTATTTGAGTACCATACAATGGGGTGGCTTATTGGCCGATGATATGGGTTTGGGTAAAACCATTCAAACGCTTACCCTATTGCAAAGTGTTTTAGAAAACAACGGCACGGTACATGCATTAGTTGTTTGTCCTACAACCTTGCTGTACAACTGGGAGAACGAAATTAAAAAGTTTACACCAGCGCTTACCTATCTAATACATCATACGGCGCAGCGTACAAATAAGCAGCCAGTTTTGTGGCAGTATAATATAATTATCACAACCTATGGCACTTTGCGCAGTGATATTGAATTGTTGCAAAAAGTAGACTTCGATTATGTGATTCTGGATGAAAGCCAAACGATTAAAAATCCAACAAGTAAAGTTGCAAAGGCTGCAATGCTATTGCATACAAAAAATCGTATTGCACTAAGTGGTACGCCGATGCAAAATAATACGTTCGATATCTTTGCGCAGCTCAATTTCTTGAACCCAGGTATGTTGGGCAATAAAGAATTCTTCAAAGACAATTTTGCTACGCCTATCGATAAGTTTCAGGAGGATACAACCAAGGCGCATTTACGTAAATTAATTTATCCGTTTTTATTACGTCGCACAAAAGAGCAAGTAGCTAAAGACTTGCCAGATAAAACAGAAATTACATTGTATTGCGAAATGGGTACAGAGCAACGCAAAATCTACGATGGTTATCGTAATATGTATCGCGCACGTTTGCTCGGCAACATCGAGGAGCAAGGTGTTGAACGTAGTCAGTTTGCCATTTTGCAAGGCTTAATGAAGCTGCGCCAAATATGCGATAGCCCTGCTATTTTAAAAGAAGATACTGTTTTTGAAAATCATAGCATCAAATTAGAAGAACTCGTGCGCGAAATGCAAGAGAATGTAGGAGAACATAAGGTACTTATCTTCTCGCAGTTCTTGGGTATGTTGGCACTTATTAAACAAGCCCTTACAGAAGCAGGTATACAGCACGAGTATTTTGACGGTAGCTATAGCAGCAAGCAGCGCGAAGATGCCATCAATAATTTTCAGAATAATAATGACTGCCGTGCCTTCTTAATTTCACTTAAAGCGGGTGGTACAGGTTTGAACCTTACTGCTGCCGACTATGTGTATATCATGGACCCATGGTGGAATCCTGCTGTGGAGCAACAAGCCATAGATCGTACGCACCGTATTGGTCAAACCAAAAATATTTTTGCTTATCGCTTTATTTGTAAAGACACGGTAGAAGAAAAGATTGTAGAACTCAAGCGCAAGAAGAGTGGTCTTGTACGCGAATTAATTGCCGACGACGACAACTTTGTAAAAACATTAAGCAAAGACGACGTGATGTATTTGTTTAGCTAAAAGAATATGTAGATATTTGTTTTTGAAAATATTTGTATGACACAAAAGGCTTATCAATTAATTATTGCATTAGTTCTGAGCACTTTTATGGCTCAGGCGCAGGCCACAGCTTTGCCAGAAACCAATATTTATCTCGTTTCAATCACCAAAACGCGCACAGGCTTTCAATTTGGCAAACCCAAATTAGTAGGCAGTGATAAGGGTTACAACAACCAACCATTTTTTACAAGCGATGGCACTGCAATCCTTTATTCGAGCAATGCTGGCAGTGGCAATACAGATATCTTTAGGTACAATATTGCAAAGCGTAAAAGCACACGTGTTACAAATACAAAATTAGAAAGCGAGTATAGCCCGCGACCAACACCAGCAGGCGATAGAATAAGTTGCGTGCGTGTAGAAAAAGATACGGTAACACAGAGCTTTGTGAGTTATGACCTCAAAGGCAAAAAACCAATAAACGAATTGCCGCAATTAAAAACCATGGGTTACTATACATGGCTTGGCGGAAGCGACTTATATACATTTATGTTGCCAGAGCCTTTTAGTTTGGTGCATTACAGAACAGCACCATTCAAGCAAGAAACGCTGGCTAATAATATTGGTAGATGTATTGTAAACTTTAGAAACAAAATTTTCTACGTAGACAAAGTTGATACGACTAATTACAAGCTACGTGCTGTAAGTAAAGAAAATATGCGCATGGTAAAAAACAAGGTGCTTAACGACAATCCTGTTATTGTAGAAATGCTAGAAGGCGAAGAAGATTTTGCCATGGCAAATGATGGCACATTTTATATGGGCAAAGATGGCAAGCTCTATAGTTACAACTTACGCAAAAACAAAGGTCAAACAAAAGAGAGTTGGACAGAAGTAATTGGCTTTGATGAGCTGGGCCTTGGTAAGTTTTACAGACTAGTGTTTAGCCCAGACAATACGATGCTAGCCGTAGTTGTTTATAAAGAAAAGAAGCCTTAAGCCAATGCTAGGGCAACTTTCACGCCGGCCAGTAGCAACAGGTGTTTTGCTATATGTAGTCATGTATTTTATTGCGGCACAATTTTATCCTGGTGGAACATATCAAAATAGAAATGCACAAGGCTTTGATTGGGTTCGTAATTTTTGGTGCAATTTACTAGATAGCACAAGTCTAAACGGGCAAGCCAACACAGCACGACCACTTGCTATTGCAGCCATGGCATTGCTCGTGTGCTGCATTACCTATTTCTGGTACAAGTTTCCGAGATATGTAGCCTGTAGCAAAACTGTGGGCAGGCTTATTCAATATTGTGGTTGTGCTGCAATGCTGTTAAGCGGTTTATTACTTGCTGCAGTGCAACACGATCTAGCAATAAATATTTCTTGTTTTTTTGGCGCGATTGCAATTTGCCTTGCGTTGTACAGCTTATATAGCAATAAACATTATTTCGTGCTTCGCATCGGTGTAGCGAGCATTGCATTAATGTGTGCCAATATTTATTTTTACTACATCAATACAAATTTGTTAGCGCTTGCAATCGTGCAGAAATTTGCTTTTGCGAGTTTTTTGTTGTGGTTTGTGTTTGTGGAGCGGCTGCAAAAGCGAGCATAGCAATTGGCAGCACACTACTGCCCCTTTTGCTCTTCAACACCTTGTCTCACCAAATCGATATACTTGACACCTCGCAATTTACTATCTAACCATTTTGTATAATTGAAGGTATTTAGAATCAGCTGCAAACGTCTATCGTCTTTGTGTGCTACAATGGTGTCGTGTAATTGCTGTAGCTGCTGCGTTTTTTTACTTTGGCTAGCTGTATAAAATACTTTGTGCAAAGTGCGAATCATCATCACTTCGTAAGTTGCATCGCTTTTTAGCTTCGCAAAAAAATTAGAACTACTTCTGTAGTATTTTACAAAACTGCGTTCGTCGTTCATTTCAAATACCACAAATACAATAAACACGTGTATAATAATAAGATGTTCTATTGGTACGCTTTTATCAAGGTCGTGCAATGTAATTTGCGCATAGTAAAGCGCGTCGTTGTATTTGTTGAGTACAAATGCACTAATTACAATAGACATCACTAGTTTAAACTGCAGTTCACTGCTAACATGCCTTATCCAATTTTCAAAATCCTTTTGATGGGTCTTTAATAATAGTTCCACTTCTTCGTAGCGGCCAAACCGATGCGCTTGCCTAAGTGTACATCTAAAGTCGATAACGTCTAGCGCTTTTTTTACTGCTTGTGCTTTTAGGTTATATTTTTTAGCGCGTTGAATTTTTAGATTGGCATCTTCGTGCTGGTACAAAGACAAAGCCAAGTCTACATATAGATTTAATGCATCAATAAAATATTCGCTATTGCTTTCAGCACTAATATGGCCATCTTCAAAAAGTTGCAACACCTGTGTAGACGTAGAAAGTGAGGCCTCTTTGTCGTTCTGTAGAAATTGTATGATTGCTTTTGTACTTAAATAGTAATAACTAAATGTATAATTGAGATGATTGTATTGCTCTAATTCTACAAGTAGTTTTTCAATTTGTGCAATGGTATCTGCATAGCCAATGGCATAAATGTCTATCCAGTGTTTGTGCCTAATAGATACCGCACTCAAATACAAATTTTGTATCGTACTAATTTGACTAGTACCAACTATTGTAGGTCTTGCATTCTCAATAATTTTATCAATCTCTTCAAACGACTTAAACTGTCTATTAAAAAGATTCAGCTTCAAGCTTTCGTTGGTAAGCATTTGCATAATGGGCCTAAGCTCTAAATGCTCTGCCTGTTTATATGCTTTGTTGAGTAACTTGTCAGCAAGGTCGTAGTGTGCACTTTGTCGTAGTGCTCTAATATGCATAACGTCTTTTAATAAACTAAGCTCACTATCTTCTAAGGCAAGATGTTCTGCTTTGGCTTCTATTAATTTTTGCAACAAGGTATGCTTTACATAAGCAAACTGGCTTGGCTTTATATGTTTTGCTAATTGCTTCTTGATGAGTGGCTCATTGTATTCGTCTAGCGCAATGATTGTGTCATACAATTTTATATACTTATGCTCATCATTTTGGGCACGCCTAAAGAGTAATTTGGCGCCATTATCCATATTCTGTATTACCTCAATAATAATTTCTTTTGCCATTTTATGACTAATAAACCAAATATACCATTACGAAAATACGGTAATAGCCTTTAATATAAACTATTTATACAGTATTTGCTGCCAAAATAAACCAAATAATATTCGCATATTGGTTTGCGGTGGCCTGTAGCCAGTTATACTTTTGCCTCAGTTATTTGAAAAACACGCCACTAGAACGGCACAAACTATATAACCTGCAAAGAACGGACGCAAACAATCATCCATTCTCTTAGCAATAACTCGTACAAACCTTAGGCTATAACCCCCATTCTAGAAGCAACTGACACAGGGAAAAGCTTACCTTTAGAAATCTAGTAAACCTAATACACCCACAAACGCAATTAGTAAAACTATACACCCCTATATACTCCCCATTTCAAAACTTTGCGTACCCCCTACGTATCAACCCTATCTTACTTGTGTCAGTTGCTTCTTTTATACAACCACAGTTTTTATTACCCCCAAACAATAACCCATGGCATTAGCTTTCATCAATCTTGAAGGCTTCTGCTGTTTTAAACCACTGCTGCCAATGTTTTGGCAAAACCTTTGCACCATAAATACGCAGCCATACTTATTTTTACCTCGCTAGTATGGATAATTCAGCACACTACGCTGCACTGCAGCAATTGAGGCAAGAACTTGCAAAAAATATCGTTGGTCAAAAAGACCTCTTAGATAAATTATTAATTGGTCTGCTTAGCAATGGCCACGTTTTGTTAGAAGGCATGCCAGGGCTTGCTAAAACACTTGCTATAAAAACTTTGGCGCAATGCCTTGGAGGCAGTTTTAGTCGTATACAATTTACGCCGGACCTTTTACCTGCCGATGTTATCGGTACTATGGTTTATAACCAAGCCAAAGCCGATTTTCAGGTAAAACGCGGACCTATTTTTGCCAACTTTGTACTTGCCGACGAAATTAATCGTGCGCCAGCAAAAGTGCAAAGTGCACTATTAGAAGCTATGCAAGAAAGGCAGGTAACACTAGGCGATACCACGCATATTTTGCCTTCGCCATTTTTGGTGCTTGCAACGCAAAACCCAGTTGAGCAAGAAGGTACATACACTTTGCCAGAAGCGCAGGCCGATCGCTTTATGCTAAAGGTGCGTGTAGATTATCCAAGTAAGGAAGAAGAGTTGCACATTATGCGCCAAAATGTTGCTGGCGATAATCCTACAATAAACCAAGTGATTAGCGCACAACAGCTAAGCAGCATGGCCGATGCCATCAAACTAATTGTAATTGATGCCAAAATAGAAAATTATATTTTGGATATCGTGCATATGAGTCGCTCACAGGCAAGCAATGCAAAACTAAAAGGCCTTATCAATTATGGCGCTAGCCCACGTGCAAGTATAGCACTTGCAGCTGCAAGTAAAGCACATGCGTTTCTGAAAGAGCGTAGCTATGTACTGCCAGAAGATGTGCGCGCATGCTGTATGGATGTATTACGCCACCGCATTGGGCTTAGCTACGAAGCCGAAGCGCGCAATATGAAAAGTGAAGATGTTATTACTATCATTCTAGATCAAATTATTGTGCCATAGTGCAGTTAACTGTACAAGACATACTAAGTCGTATACGCTTGCTTAATATTAAAAGCAAGAAGCACAGCACCGATCTTTTGGCTGGCGATTATAGTACAGCATTTAAGGGTCGTGGTATGAGCTTTAGCGAAGTACGCGACTATAACTATGGCGACGATGTGCGTGCTATTGATTGGAATGTAAGCGCACGCTTCAATCATCCTTATATCAAAGTGTTTGAAGTAGAGCGCGAAATGTGCATGATGCTATTGGTTGATGTAAGCGCTAGTACCATGTTTGGCACACAAGGCCGCAGCAAGCAGGAGCTTATCGCAGAGTTGTTAGCAACACTTGCATTTAGCGCAGCTAAAACTGGTGATAAGGTAGGTGCTGTATTTTTTGCAGAAGAAGTGCTAGAATATTTTCCGCCGCAAAAAGGAAGTGCACATTTGATGCGCATACTTACTAGCTTTTTGGCTCAGGATGCCAAAGCAAATACTGGTAGCAATATTACTGTGGCTTTACAACATATAGCCAAGCTCGTAAAACAGCGCAGTGTATCTTTTCTGCTTAGCGATATGCACAGCAAAGATTACAACAATGCCTTGCGTATATGTGCGCGCAAGCACGACCTTGTAGGCATGCACGTGTACGATACGCACGATGCCACCTTGCCCAATATTGGTTTGCTACACGTACAAGATTTAGAAACCAAAAAAGTAATGCTTGTGAATACGAATTCGGCAACGGTGCGCACGCAATACGAGCAAAGTTTTAAGGCTATACAGCAAACGGCCAAGCAACACTTTTTGCAAGCAGGCGCACGCTTTGTAAGTATTAATACCAACGATAACTATCACGCACAATTGCATGCGTTTTTTAGAGGACTACATGCGTAAGATTGTTGTACTCATATTATGCTTAATGCCTGCTGTGCTTTATGCGCAGTTGCCTAGTATTACTGCCAAAGTAAGTAATGACTATATTCTTGTTGGAGACCAAATTCGCTATAGTCTTATTATCAACTACGACCCCGAGGTATTTGCTATTGGCATACCACCCATCACTAACGAGCTACTAGCGCCCTTTACCATTATTGCAGAAGAAGGTTGCGATACAAGCATTAGCAATCACAATGTGCAACTTACAAAAAACTATATCATCACCTGTTACGACAGCGGCTCCTATAATCTTGCAGTACCAAACCTTAATGTGCTATACGATGCTACGGCGCAGCGTGTACCGCCACTAGTGCCTGCTATAGAAGTTTATGTCAACAATGTGCCTGTAAACCTTCGTGGCGATATAAAAACAATTAAAGAAGCCAGTTTTAGCAAATCGCTGAGAGAATTAGCGAATCTAAAAAATGTGGCAATTGTGCTAATACCGGTGCTACTTCTTGCTTATCTCTTATACAGACTATGGCGCAGACGACGCAAGAAAAAAATATCGCCATACGAACAATGCATGGCTAGCCTAGAAAGTATTGGCAAAACAAGCAATGCTACAGCCGCACAGCAATACGATGTTTTGGTGGCAGCCATTAAGCAATACATTACCCAACGTTATAGTGTGCCTGTGCAATACCAAACAAGTAGCAAAGCAATAGCAAGTTTGCAAACACAAGCATTTTGGGCACGTTATGCACCTTTTCTACAACAAGTATTTGCAGATGCCGATATGGTAAAATTTGCACACGAACAACGCGATAGCGAGCATGTACATAAGCAAGTAAAGCAGCTAATGGAAACGGTAAAACTTGCCGAGCAAAATATCATTGCAATAGAACAAGCGCAGCAGCAATCGCAAAAAGGAGGTAAGCGATCGTGAGTACGCAATTAGGTCAATTTGTTTTTGCGCAGCCCTGGTATTTTTTGCTAGTATTACTCTTTGTTTTTTTGGTAATATGGCAAAAGCGCAGTGGCAAAAGTGCAGCGCTAGCAGTAACGAGCACAGCTAGTTTTGCAAAAACACAATCCTTTTTGCAGCGCTTCTTAGCAAAGCTACCTGCACTGCTAAACACACTTGGCATTTTGCTTGTAATTACGGCCTTGGCTCAACCGCAAATCAAAAATGTGGTGGTTCATACTACCGGCGATGGCGTAGATATTATACTCTGTATGGACGTTAGCGGTAGCATGCTCAGTAAAGATTATAGTCCAAACAGATTGGAGGTTGCCAAAGAGGTTGCGCAAAAATTTGCTTTGGGCCGTCCCTACGATAATATTGGCCTAGTAATTTTTAGTGGAAGAAGCCTTAGCCTGTGTCCGCTTACAACCGACCATACTAAATTGAATAGTGCCATAAGTACTTTGCGCGAAAATTTAGTTGGCCAGGGTACTGCTATTGGCATGGGCCTTGCCACAAGCGTAGATAGATTGCAAGCGAGCAAGGCAAAAAGCAGAGTTGTTGTACTTATGACCGATGGTGAAGACAATTGTCTTGATTGCCCTGTAACACCTAGCACAGCTACCGATTTGGCACAAGCCACTGGTGTAAAAGTATATACCATTGGTGTTGGTACGCGCGGCACGGCCATGCAACCAGTGGAAGTAGATGTGTTTGGCAACTATATTTTTGAAGAAAGACCCGTTGAAATAGATGAGGCTACCCTTACAGAAATGGCACAACGTACAGGTGGCACCTACCATCGTTGTGAAAGTGGCAAAGAGCTAAACCAAGTGTTTGCAGAAATAAACAAGCTAGAAAAGAGCGATATCAAGGTGCAGAAGCGAGATAAAATTGTAGAGTTGTATACTGTGCCGCTATTGGTAGGTTTTGTGCTCCTTTTAATTAGCTTTATCTTGAGTAGAAGTATTTTCAAACGCTTCCCGTAGTTGTAGCAAGAAAGCCCCTATTAGCCATACAAATTAATAGATATCCGTTTATCACAAGCTATAGGATGCTTTGCTTGGCATAGCGTAGATTTGTGCATTATGTGTAAGGCTTTCAGGCTATTGATGGTACTACTGTGTTGCGCACAAGCAACAAGTGCCCAGCAGGTATGGACATTAGAGCAGTGCATTGCATACGCTATTAAGCATAATGTGCAAATAAAACTTGGCGACCTTACTACAGCGCAAAATCAAATTGCAGAGCAGCAGGCTAATACCAGTCGCTATCCTACGGTAAATGGCGGTTTTGCCAATGGCGTAAGTTTTGGTCGTAGCATTAACCCTATTACCAACCAGTTTGTGCAACAAGGCTATTATTACAATGGCTTCAATCTTGGCGCAGATGTATTGGTGTTTGGTTGGTTTAGCAGAAAATACCAGCAGCAACAAGCCTCCTTACAAACCCTTGCCACTAAGCAGCAAAATATGCAATTGCAAAGCGACCTTAGTTTGAACATTGCAACAGCTTACTTACGCATCTTACTCGCAAAGGAGCAAGAAAAACTTAGCCAGCAGCAATTACAAACAGATGCCGATCAGGCAGTACTAATCAAGCGCCGTGCAGATGCTGGTGGATTGCCGCAACTAAACTATGCGCAAATGCAAGCACAACTAAGTCAAGATAGCAGCAATGTGTTAAATGCAAGTTTAGCTGTCCAAGCGGCACTCATTGATCTGAAAAGCATTTTGAATATGCCTATGAGCGAATCGCTAGATGTAGTTGTACCACAAATTACTAGTAGCAGTATCGCTGGCATTTACCCAAGTGCACAAGAAATTTTTGAAGAAGCCACAAAGCATCAATTTCGTTTGCAACAAGCCAACTACAATATAGAGGCGGCCAAAGAGCAAGTAAAAATTGCCAAGGCGGCAAAGTATCCCACAGTTACAGCGGGCTGGAGCTTAGGTACAAATTTTGCGAGCACTGTAAAAGATGTAACTGGCTTTACGCAAATAGGAGAGGAAGCAATTGGCAATATCAAATTTGGCGATAGCCTTATTCCAATTACAAGACCAACCTATAGCTACACCACGCGCCTAACACCAATCTTTAGACAGTACGGCAACAACTTGCGTCAAAGCGTAAACCTCAATGTAAGTGTACCAATCTTTAATGGCTATCAAGCAAAGTATAATATTCAGCGTGCAGAGTTGGGCGTGCAACAACAGCAATTTGTACAAGAGCAAAACAGAAACCAATTGATGCAAGATGTGTATCGTGCTTACAACGATTACCAAAGTAGTTTGCAGCGTTACAAAGCGGCACAACAGCAAGTACAAAGTGCCGAGTTAGCCTTACAGTATGCACAAAAAAGATTAGATGCAGGCTTGCTTGCAACACAAGAATATATTACACAGCAAAACACTCTGCAACGCGCACAAAATGCAGCTGTGCAAAGCAAATACGAAGCAGTGTTCAAAGGCAAAATCTTAGACTTCTATCTTAACCGACCAATACAACTATAATGAGTAGCACAAGCAAATGGATAATTATTGCAGCCGTATTACTAGTAGGCACTTTAGCTGCATTAAAATTTACTGGCGTTATTGGCAAGCAGCGTTTAACCAAAGTTGCTGTTGAAAAAGTAGGCCGCCGTACAATAGTACAAACAGTGAGTGCAAGTGGTAAATTGTATCCTGTAGAAGAAGTAAAGGTTAGCCCAGATATTAGTGGCGAAGTATTGGAACTGTATGTACAAGAGGGACAGAAAGTACAACGGGGGCAATTATTAGCAAGGATAGATGCGAGCTTGTATCAAAGCAATGTAACACGCGCCAATGCACAAGTTAATCAAAGCAAAAGCAGTACTGCCAATGCACAAGCACAACTCAAACAATTAGAAGTACAGTTGCAAGGCGCCAAGGCTACATTTGATCGCAATCAAAAATTGTATAACGACAAAGTAATTAGTGCAGCAGAATACGAAGTGGCACTAACAAGTTATAAAACAATTGCTGCAAATATTGCTGCAAGCAGAGAAGCCATACAAGGCACGCGCTTTACTACAGATGGCGCAGTTGCAAGTTTGCAAGAAGCCAATCAAAACATTAGACGCGCTAATGTATACGCACCTATGAGTGGCATTGTAAGCAAGCTTAATATCAAGCAAGGCGAGCGTGTAGTGGGCACTGCGCAAATGGCTGGTACAGAAATGCTGCGCATTGCAAACATGACTCTCATGAAAGTGGATGTAGAAGTTGGCGAAAACGATATTCAAAAAATTAGTATTGGTGATACTGCTATTGTAGAAGCAGATGCGTATAGCAATAGAAAGTTTAGAGGCTTTGTAAGTAAAATTGCGCAGAGCAATACAACTAGTTTGGCAAGCGCTGCAAGTACCGACCAGGTGGCCAATTATACCGTAAGCATAGAACTAGACCCAACAAGTTATAGCGACTTAGTGAGCGATACAAAATTTCCGTTTAGGCCTGGCATGAGTGCAAGCGTAGAGATTTTAACTGAGCATAAGTTTGACATATTAGCTGTGCCTATAAACGCTGTAACCACACGCGACTTAGATACAAGTAAAAACGAAGATAAGCCACAAGACAATAGCGCCGAAGGATTTAAGGAATACGTATTTGTAGTAGACAGCACAAAAAAATTGCGCATTGTGCAAGTACAAAGTAGTGTACAAGATGATGCATATATAGAATTATTGAGCGGAGTAAGCGAAGGCCAACAAATAGTAGTAGCGCCATATAGTGCCATTGCTACCAAGCTCAAAGACAAGCAAATGGTGGAGATTGTAAAGCGATCTGAATTATTTGAGCAGGAAGAAGAGAAGTAGAAAATTATCTCTAGTGACAAAGCTTATTTTTCCTTTTGCTATCGTAATACTGGCACTGTGTGGATGTACGCTTGAGCCAGCTAAAAATACAAAACCCGCAAAATCAGCTGAATCGAGAAGTGATACGCTAAACAGATTTATCTCTACAAAGCAGGCCATACAGTTCTTTAAGGATAGCATACTAAAGGGAGCCGACGCCGTTATAGATAATTACTTTGAAACTTATCGAACAGATACATGTGAAGTATTTAACGTAACACCTGCTAGATTTAGAGAGGACTTTGAAGGCGTTTATGCTATTAAGGGAATTCGAGTTAGTAAATCTACAGATACAGTATTTGTTGTGCCTAGAATAAGTTGGTGCGAAGGCAATAGTTATTGCTTTTTTGATAAAACTTTGCCGCGACTTCAAACAGATAGCGAGTGTTGTCATCCTAGCAATGTATTTGTTGTAGATGATATAGATGAAGATGGTGTTAGAGAAATTGGCATATGGTATTCATCCTGCACAAGTCGCTACAAGTCACTGCGTATTTATACACTTAAGAAGAACGCATGGCAAGAAATTGCAAGTTCAGATTTTGATGTGCAAACACAGGACCCAACCAAAGTTGTCTGTAGCAGTCTAGTAAAGAAGATAAACAAAGGCAAATTCCAAATTTGTAATTTTTTGGACGGGGATAGCTATTGGACAACAATAACTATGAAATAAGTGCCAATGGCAAACACTATGCATAACCTATATTTGCACGCGACGCAAAAGTAGAGCGGCCTACATTATTAATACCAGCAATCATAGCATTAGTTTAGTAATTCCTTGCTACAACGAGCAAGAACGTCTGCATCAGATGTGGGAAGGCATAAAGCTTTTTATAGCCACGTGGCATGCGCCGTGCGAGTTTATTATTGTTGATGACGGCAGCAGCGACGATACTGCAAAGTTGATTAAGGCAAACGACATGTTTTGCAAATTGGTAGCCGATGGTCGTGCGCAATTGATACAGCAAAAGAATACAGGCAAAGGAGGCGCTTTAGCCAATGGCGTTGCACAAGCAAAATACAATTTTATACTAACCCTAGATGCCGATATGGCTACCATGCCAACAGAATTGCTGAAGTGGTTGCAATACGAACC
The DNA here is from genome assembly GCA_046049675.1 of Bacteroidota bacterium. Lineage (GTDB taxonomy): Bacteria > Bacteroidota > Bacteroidia > Chitinophagales > Chitinophagaceae > CAIXQW01. Next base: position 28,818 of record JBJORA010000009.1, read on the forward strand.
AGGTATGTTTGATACCTATAGCGTTTATATTGCAGCTCGTACACATAAATACAGCGAGTTGGTTTTAATTAGTAGCCGCCGCGAGAGCGGAAAACTATTTGCACAAATCGTACAAAAGTTGATTGGCTTGCCGTATACCGATACCCAATGTGGCTTTAAGCTTTATCCTAGCCTAATTGCAAAAGGTATTTTTAGTAAACTATATATCAAAGGATGGGCGCACGATGTAGATCTACTGTTGCAACTTCAGCGCGCTAAAATTAGTGTAGTAGAGATGCCAATTGCCTGGAACGAACGTGAAGCAAGTAAGATAAATGTGATTACAGATGGCATAAAAATGCTATATGATGTACTAAAATTGCGGATTTTTAGAAAGTCAGGTCATTGATAATCAAGGAACTGGGATTAAGAACACAGCTATTGCAACGATATTGCAAAAAAAATAGTCAATTCTAATTACATTTGATTTTTAGTCGGAGTTACTTGTCGCGGGTAGCCTTTCATAAGAGATAAATGAAGTGTAAATGAGCAAATTAATAGACTTTTTATGTCGCTATTTTAAGATAGACGACGATGTTGCAGATGAATTAATGGGAATTACGTTGCGTGCTTGCCATAAGAAGGGAGAAACCTTGATTAATATCGGCGACCATAGTGACAGAATATATTTTTTAGAAAGAGGACTTGTGCGTGGATACTATTGTATTTCACAAGGAGAAGATTTTACCTCATGGCTTCAAATAAACAATGGTGTTTTCTCTAGTTTTAGGACTTTTATTTTGGGCGAACCAAGTAGAATTGCAATTGAATTTTTAGAAGACTCTGTGGTTATGTCGGTTACACGCACCGACATTGATCTTTTGTGTGCAAAACATGTGCAATTACTGCAGGTACGTGTAGCATATCTTCAGGCGCTAAATAGCGAAACAATTGAACATAATCGAATGTTGCAAAGTATGGATGCCAGTGAACGTTACGCCTATTTTGCTGAAAATCATCCACAACTATTGCTGCGTGTAAACCTTGGCCATATTGCAACATTTCTTGGCATTAACCAAGCTACACTTAGTAGAATTAGAGCTAAACACAAAAAGAAGCAACCCCCTGTTTTGGACAAAACTTCACACTAGTTAATTGTTAAATCATATATGGTTGATAATCAATACCGGCAGTTTTCAACATTATGAATTTTTTGACTTTTACCTATTGCAAATATAAACTTGCGCAAGCAACTTTGCACTCTCAATAAACAATTACAATTTCATTCTAACGCATTTGGCGTTTCACATAGTTTGTATACCCGCGATTATTAAGTAAAAGGCTAACCCAACTGGTTAGCTTTTTACTTTTAAGACCTTTCTGCCATTAGTAATAATACTTTCTACGCCAGCATCGCCTTGCAGATTATTCATAAAGCGAATCACAGCGTTGTGTTTGTTATCTAACTTGCTTGATGGATCTTGAATATCAAGTAAAATTGGATTAGGTAAAATACTAGCTATCCATGCTGCTTCGCTACGACTCAATTGCTTCGCAGATTTTTTATAGTAATGCTTCGCAGCGGCTTCTATACCAAAAATACCATCACCCATTTCTGCCACGTTCAAATACATTTCTAAAATGCGCTGTTTGCCCCAGACTAATTCTATCAAAGCTGTAAAGTAAACTTCTAAGCCTTTGCGTATCCAATCTCTGCCATGCCACAAGAAAACATTTTTGGCTACTTGCTGACTAATAGTACTAGCCCCCCGTTTGCGCTTGCCTGCATTTTTACGATTGTATTCCAAAGCCTTTTGAATAGCGTTCAAATCAAAACCATTATGCGTTGGAAAAAGTTGGTCCTCCGCACTAATCACAGCGAGCTTGATATTATAACCCATCTCGTCATAACTTACATAATCTCGCTTCAATGGTCTGTCTTTGGTAAAGCTTTGCACCGCACTACTCAGCATGCGTGTTGTAAATGGTGGGTCTATCCATTTAAGTACAACCACATAAACTAAATGGCTTATCAGCAAAAAGAAAAAAAGGCGCTTTGTCCATCGCCACAATTTACCACGCCAACCGACTGACGTAGCACTACTTTGCTTTATGCCTTTTTTTGGCGACTTTGCCATCGGCGTAAAAATAGGGGAATATTACACTAGGGTATCAAAAAAAGTTCAAGCCAGTATTTTCCTTGTTCAATGAAAGCCATTGAACTTTAACGATATTTTGAGGCTTTATTAACGAAGCAATTTTACTAAAAACTCGTCTACCATATTAGTTTTACATTGTTAGTTTAACAAGTTTACACTGAAGCAAAAAAAATGAAGCAGTTACTGATTACGTTCGCAATTTTTGGCGCGTGGGCACCACAGCAATATGTGCAAGCGCAAAACAAATCGGAGCAAACTATTGTAATTGATGATAGCAGCCCCGAAACCACCGTAGAAATTAAAGATGGGCAGGTGTTTGTTGATGGCAAAAAAGTAGCACCGTACAACTTAAAGCATAACCTTAAAATTATTCGCAAGTTTGGTAATGCCAAAACATACGAGTTTCACGTAGAAGGCGATACACCACAAGAAGATATGGACTTTAGCCTACGTCGCAACGATGGCGATCGTGGTGTAATAACAACAAACCGTCCAATGCTTGGTGTACAAAGTGAGCCAACGCCAAACCATGCAGGCGCACAGGTTCAAATTGTTAGCGATGCAAGTCCAGCAGAACTAGCTGGTATACAAGCGGGTGATATTATTACTAAAATAGATAATCAAGTTATTACAAGTCCGCAAGATCTTGCAGAAGTAATTACTAGTTACAAACCCAACGATAAAGTAGACATTACTTTACAACGCAATGGCGAAGAAAAAACGATTGCCGTTATCTTGTCGGAGCAACAAAGCTATAGCAACGCACCGCAGAGTTTTGAATTTCCGGGTATGGACGAAATGTTCCGCGAATTTCAAGACATGAGTCGCCAATGGCAAAATGGCTTTTCGTTTAGCTGGCCACCAAACAATGGCAACGGACAAATGTTTAGCCGTGTAACACCTGGCACGCCACGTGTAGCAGAAGGGCCAAAAATTGGCGCACAAGTAGAAGAGCGTGCCGATAGCGATGGCCTATTAGTAACAGAAGTAAAGCAAGGCAGCACGGCAGAAAAAGCTGGCCTTAAAACGGGAGATGTGATTACCACAATCGGCGGTAAAAAAATGACGAATGTAGATGACCTTACCAATACCCTTTACGAGCTTAAAAGCAAGCGCGATATTGTGGTGACGGTAAAGCGCGGTTCAAAAACAGAAACACTCTATGTAGAGATGCCTGTTGAATTGCGCAAGCGCGACTTTTAGGATATAGTGTTCATAGTAGTTAGGTTTAGACAAAGCGCCCTGTGTAAGATAATTGCATAGGGCGTTTTGCATTGCTGGTTGCACAAAGGGCACAATGTGTTTTAATACTATTCAGAAAAAACGAACAATTCTCCTATTAAGCACAGTAAATTTCTCAACCACAAAGGAAACAAAGCAAACAAAGGGTTTATGTCTGAGGAGCTGATGCCAATTCTATTACCAGGTAATATTCAGCAAGAATTTCAACTGAAATAACTTTTGCGTTCTTCGCGTAAAATTTTCGTGGTGTTTGCGGTTAGAAATTATGCACAGTGAATTTCTCAACCACAAAGGAAACAAAGCAAACAAAGGGTTATGTCTGAGGAGCTAATGCCAATTCTACTACTAGATGATATTCAGAGAGAATTTCAGTAGAAACAAATTTTGCGTTCTTCGCGTAAATTTTCGCGTTCTTCGCGGTTAGATATTAGGCACAATGAATTTCTCAACCACAAAGGAAACAAAGCAAACAAAGGGTTATGTCTGAAGAAGTAATGCCAATTCTACTACTAGATTATATTCAGAGAGAATTTCAGCAGAAACAACTTTTGCGTTCTTCGCGTAAATTTTCGCGTTCTTCGCGGTTAGATATTAGGCACAGTGAATTTCTCAACCACAAAGGAAACAAAGGGTTATGTCTAAGGAGCTGATGCCAATTCTATTACTAGGGATTATTCAGCAAGAATTTCAACAGAAATAACTTTTGCGTTCTTCGCGTAAACTTTCGTGGTCTTCGCGGTTAGATATAAAGCTGCAATTACTAATTCCAAGATGAAAAGCTAGGCCTCTCCCTACTTCATCTTAAAGAACTTAAACACATCACTCCACTTCAATTTCTTACCATACATCAAAATACCTTGGCGATAAATTTTGCCGGCTACCCATACAGCACCCATAAACGTAAGTGCCAACAAAAGCATGCTTACAGGCAACTGCCAGTACAGACCAGGTGGATTAAATGGTATACGTGCCATCATTACAATAGGACTAGTCAACGGAAATAAACTTGCACCCACAACCATTGGGCTGCTTGGGTCGCTAGAGACTTGCATGCTAATAATAAATGCAGCAATAATTGGCAAAGTGATTGGCATTGTAAAACCTTGTGCATCGCTTGCATCTTCGTCAACTAAACTACCAACTGCAGCAAACAAACTTGCATACAATAAATAACCGCCTAAGAAGTAGAAGATAAATGAGCCTAATACAAGTAACCAATTAACGCCTGCAAGTCCAGTAAATACTTTGTCTAACATGCCGCTGCTTTGTACAGCTTTTACAGCTTGCTCGGTGTCGGCACCACTCAAGGCAGCACTACCAACACCCATCGTCATACCTAGTACAATATTGATGATACCAATAAGTACAATCCAAATAACAAATTGTGTAAGACCAACCAAGGCAATGCCAATTACTTTACCCATCATCAACTCAAATGGTTTAACGCTGCTGATTATGACCTCTGCAATACGGTTTGTTTTTTCTTCCATTACACCACGCATTACCATCATACCATAGATTAGTAAGGTCATGTACAGCAAAAAGCCACAGGTGCCTGCAATAGCGCTTGCAACACCACTACTGATGGCAGTTTTATCTTTCTTGACAGACTTAACAGCTATTTCAATATTGTTGATGCTATCAATTTCTGCTGTGCTCATGCCTTTATCGCTCATAATCTTTGCCTGATACACACTGTTGAGTCTGTTCTCGATATACATATCTTGCTCTAGGCCCAAAGCACCTGGCGAGTAAAGCGTAACTGTATTTGAATCAAAAGTATTTTTTACAATAGGCTTTATGTGTAGCAATGCATCAAAGCCTTTCGTTTCATAATTGATGCTAAGTGAGTCTAACTCGCCTGCGGGGAAGTAAGTAAAACTTTTACTCTTAGATTTATCGCCAAGCTTTTGGTCAAACAAAGTGCTTTCGTCTACAACGGCAACCATAAATTTACTTTTTGTCGTTGCGGTTAAGTAGCCAATACCAGCGCCACCAAGGCCCAGTAGTAAAGGCAGGAGTATGGTTGTAATTAAAAAAGTTCTTTTCTTGACGCGGCTTAAATATTCGCGTTTTATAATAGTAGCTATTTTACTCATTGCTATAATATGCTTTTTTGCTTAGGTTAAATTTTACTTATGCTGCAAACTGACGTGCACCGCTATCGCCTTCAACTAGCGAAATAAATATTTCGTTGAGGCTTGGTAGCACTTCTGTGAAACTAATAATTTGATTGCCTTGTTGCAGACATTGTGCTAATACATCATTGCTTTGTACGCCTTCAGCTAACTGCAAAATATATTTATTGCCCTGAGCCTTTACAATATTGTATAACGGGCTTTCAGCCAAAGCGTTTTGGGTTTGTAAAGCATATTGATTTTGTTTAAAGCGCTGCTTAATATCTGCTACGGCGCCATCCAATACATTTTTCCCTTTGTTCATCAATACAATTTCTGTACAGATTTCTTCCACTTGCTCCATACGATGTGTACTAAAAATAATGGTTGTGCCATTTGATGCCAGCCCATAAATTTCTTGCTTTAGAATTTCGGCATTCATCGGGTCGAGGCCACTAAATGGTTCGTCTAAAATAAGCAAGCTTGGTTTGTGCAAAGCAGTAATTACAAATTGCAATTTCTGACTCATGCCTTTGCTTAGGTCTTGTACATTTTTATTGCGCCAGCTATTCATATCTAGCTTATTGAACCAATAGTTGATTTCGCGCGTTACTTCTTGGCGAGGCATACCTTTTAAGGCACCGAGATATTCGGCTTGCTCTTGCGCCTTCATTTTCTTATACAAGCCACGCTCTTCTGGCATATAGCCAATCATGGGATTGTGTATGTTTTCGTTGAAGGGTTCGCCGTTCATAAGAATCTTGCCACTATCTGGTCTGGTGATACCAGTTACCATGCGTAGCAAGCTGCTTTTGCCAGCACCATTTGGGCCAAGCAAACCAAAAATACTGCCAGGCTTTATGCTAAAACTAATATCGTCAACGGCGCGTTGTGTACTGTATTCTTTCACAACATTTTGTACTGTAAGCATAGAATGTAAATGTAGTATGATTGTATAGAAGTTGGATTGATTTGGTGGTGAGAGGTTGTCTCCCTTGTTAAACGGCTGTGTAGTTATTAGAATTGAGTTTTAATAATGGATAATTGATAGTGCATAATGTGTCAATCCCTAAAGATTAACATTCAACAATACAACAATGCAACAATACAACAATGCAACAATTCCGCAATTGCAACAGCCCTTAGCGACGAAGGAGTGCTAGGGATGTGCATCTCGCATAAGGCGGAACAACAATGCAATCGACAATAAAGCATTCAACAATCAACAATATAACAATATAGCAATTCAGCAAGACAACCATTCAGCAATTGCCATTCCAACCATCTTCCTCTACCTTTGCAGCACATGCATCAAAAAATTGACATCCATACGCATATCCTTCCCGAAAAAATTCCAAATTGGTTTGAGAAATTTGGCTATGGCGATTTTATTTGGCTTGAACATCATAAACCATGCTGTGCGCGTATGATGCGTGGCGATAAGTTTTTTAGAGAAATTGAAGAAAACTGTTGGGAGCCTAAGGCACGTATTGTAGAAATGGATGCAACAGCTGTGGGTGTGCAAGTACTAAGCACAGTGCCGGTGTTGTTTAACTATTGGGCAAAGACAGCTCATGCTGTAGAAACTAGTCGCTATTTTAACGACCATATTGCGCAATGCGTAACACTTTATCCCGAGCGCTTTATTGGCCTTGGTACCGTTCCGCTGCAAGATGTAGACGAGGCGATTCGCGAAATGGAACGCTGCATCAAAGAACTGAAAATGCCAGGCATTGAAATTGGTTCTAATGTCAATCAGCTTAATTTGGGAGAGCCACAGTTTGATGCATTTTGGCAAGCCGCCGAAGAACTCAATTGCAGCATATTTGTGCATCCATGGGATATGATGGGGGAGCAACATATTACCAAGTATTGGTTGCCATGGTTGGTGGGCATGCCGGCAGAAACAGCTCGCGCCATTAGTAGTTTAATTTTTAGCGGCGTCATGCGCAAGTATCCTAAGTTGAAGTTTGCCTTTGCACATGGTGGCGGTAGTTTTCCGTTTACCATTGGCCGCATAGAGCACGGACACAAGGTGCGCCCCGATTTGTGCGCGATAGATAACGAGATTAATCCGCGTGAGTATCTTGGTAAATTTTGGATAGATAGTTTATTGCACGATAGCAAAGCGCTTGACTACTGCATTGATGTGGTTGGCGTAGATAAAATTTGTTGCGGTAGCGATTATCCATTTCCCTTAGGAGAACTAGACCCGCCAGGCAAATTGATAGAGCAGTTTATTGCCGACGAGCAAGCGCGCGAAAAGATGCTTTGGAAAAATGCGCAAGACTGGCTGTCATAGCGGCTTGATTGCCTAGAGGGCGGCTTGTAAATTGCCGCATCTAAATGGGTGAAATGATTGTGAAGGCATAAAAATTACCATTATACCCACAAATCTTGTATTACTTTTACCCTTCCTACAAAAGGAAAATAGTACAATGAAGAAGTTTTTATTAGTTGCACTGTGTGCAGTATTAGGTTTTACAGCAAGTGCACAATACACCAATACCAAAATTCAAATTGGCCAAAAAGCACCAGAATTGGTGATGAAAACGCCAACTGGCGATTCAGTATCATTGACATCTTTAATGAAAGACAAAGTTGTATTGATAGATTTTTGGGCGAGTTGGTGCGGCCCTTGTCGTCAAGCAAATCCGGGTGCCGTAAAAATTTACAACGAGTACAAAACACAAAAATTTAATGGCGCTAAGAAAGGCTTTACAATTGTAAGTGTAAGCTTAGACCAAAATGATGCTGCATGGAAAGCTGCCATTCAGAAGGATGGCTTGATTTGGCCAGAGCATATGAGCGATTTAGGTGGCTGGGGTAGTGCAGCAGCGCGTGTATATGGCCTTAGCTTTATTCCGCAGTGCTTTTTAATAGATGGTAGCGGTACCGTAGTAGGTAAGTATATGACGGCGGAACAAGCATTGCCAGACTTACAAAAGCTTGTAAAAGCCGGCAAGCCAAAAAAGAAGAAAGGCAAAAAAGCCTAAGCTCTACAACGTTTAGCTGTTTGTGCTAAACTTTACCCTATTTTTTTGCAGCATAACTCTGCTAGCAGCTTTACTTTGCATCTCAAAGTAGAAGCATATGCAACAAGCACAAGAACAGCTGCAACATATTCAACAAATAATGGAGCGCAGTAGCCGCATGATAAGTTTAAGCGGCTTAAGCGGTGTAGGTGCTGGTGTATGCGCACTTATTGGTGCAGCTATTGCTCGCATGCACATAAGTAATTTTCTCGCTGCAGATGGCGCGGTATTTGTGCCAATTAATACGCTTGAGTGGCAACTTGTTTACACGGCCTTTGGCACTTTGCTTGCAGCTTTATTAACTGCTCTATTCTTTACTTGGCGCAAAAGTAAAAAAGATGGCGTGCCACTTTTTGGTATGGCTAGCAAACGCCTGATTGCCAATACAGTTTTTCCGATGTGTGTTGGCGCCATCATGTGCTTGGTATTTATGTTGCATCGCCATTATGCCTATGTAGCGCCAAGCTTACTTATTTTTTATGGCCTGGGCCTTGTGCACGGTAGCAAATACACATTGGGCGAAGTGCGTTATCTTGGCTATGTGAATGTGGCTTTAGGTTGCATCAATCTATTTCTCAATCACTATAGCTTACTGCTTTGGACGCTTGGTTTTGGTGTAGCACATATTGTGTATGGCTTGTTGATGTGGTATCGATACGAACGTAAAGCGTAAAATTTTTTTAAACACACGATACACACTGTGAACCCTATAGAACATCTCAACAAAGTTTTTGATAGCCGAGTACGCTTGGGTATTATGAGTGTGCTTATGGTAAACACGCAAGTAAGTTATAACGAACTCAAAGAAGTGCTGGAACTAACCGACGGCAATTTAGCTAGCCATCTAAAAGCTTTAGAAGAAGCCACCTACATTAAAGTAGAAAAAAGTTTTGTTGCTCGCAAAACGCGTACTGTTTATAATGTTACCAAAGCTGGCGACAAGGCATTTAAGGCTCATCTTGCAGCATTGGAGCAAATGATAAAAGGGAAGTAGCCCAAGCCGCTAGCACGAACATTTTGTTTACAACTTCCGGCCACTGCACAAATACACTGCGTAGTACCAGACTTACCTTTACCACAGCCATGGATGTGCGCAAACCAGAAGACGATTATATAAAAGGCCGTGGTGCACAGTTTAACCCTGCCAATAAGTTTGAGCGCAATAGTATTGGCAAAGATTGGGTAGAAGGCATAGACGAGTGGGAACACAATATTGCTAAAACTGAGTACATCAATACAGATAGCAAAAGTGTTGTAAACAAAGTACTAGCCGATGATGTACCCATGGAGTGGAGCCTTAATCCTTACCAAGGTTGCGAGCATGGCTGTATTTATTGCTACGCACGTCCAACCCATACGTATTGGGGTTATAGTGCAGGTGCAGATTTCGAAAGCAAAATTCTAGTAAAGCAAAATGCCGAAGCACTACTCCGAAAAAATTTCGACAGTAAGCATTGGATACCTAGTATAATTAGCCTTAGCGGCAATACAGATTGCTATCAGCCTGCCGAGCGTAAGTTTAAGATTACCCGCGCCTTGCTAAAAGTGTGCTTAGAATACCGCAATCCAGTGGGTATTATCACCAAAAATGCACTAGTACTGCGTGATATAGATATTTTGCAAGAACTGAATCGCCATCAGCTTGTGCAGGTGTATACGAGTATTACAAGCACAGATGATAAGTTTAGGTTAGCGCTCGAGCCACGTACCAGCACCTATGCCGATAGATTTAAAATACTTGAAATTCTTAGCAGCAACGGTATTCCAACAGGTGTGATGAATGCGCCCATCATTCCGGGCCTCAATGACGACCATATGCACGCCGTGCTCAAACGAGCTTCTGAAAGTGGCGCACGTTGGGCTGGCTATACTTTAGTGCGCCTCAATGGCGATAACCAAGCCATTTTTAGCGATTGGATACAAAAGACTTTCCCTGATAAAGCTGAAAAAGTACTCAACTTTATTGCGGCTACACATGGTGGCCAAGTCAACGATAGTCGCGAAACTTTGCGCATGAAAGGCGAAGGACAAATGGCAGATATGATTGCACAGCAGTTTAAGCTATACGAAAAGAAATACGCATTTAATCAAACAAAGCTAGTGCTCAATACCAAAGATTTTAGACGCGCCACACCGGGACAATTAGAGCTTTTTTAGGCATCATCTAACAATAGCTGTGTAGATTTTTTGGCCACTTACTATCATTTGTGATGCAAGGCTGTGTTTTTCTTAACCTAGCTTTTGTGCAATGTCATTTTACTGTCATAATAGCCAAAACCTAAGCTTTTTCAGGCACTTGCCCATTGGGTGCAAGTAACTTTGTCGTCTAGGTATTAGGAAAATTTTACATAATTAAGAGGAAAATGAAGAGATTAATAATCGCACTAGCCTTACTAGCTAGTTTATCTGCAGAAAATGCCAGTGCACAAGTATGGATTAAGGACAGCGTTAACTGTACCGGTAGTATTAAGAAAGATGTGTGGTACAGCCTTAAAAATGGCACTGTTGCTACAGACACATTTAATAATTGGATTATGGCGCTTAGCCAAATGCCACAAACTGGTGGCGTATGGGTAAACCATAATGCTGGTGTGCGTTTGTTTAATACACACAAGCCAATTTCTCAATTAGCATCTATTACATTTGCCGATACACTTGCAAGCGACCTACAGTATAATACAGACTATACTTGGGAGCGTGGCGCGATGAATGTTAACCGCAACCCTACAGATACATTTGACTATGGCTGGGGTACTTACGATCAGGTAAGCCACAACGTATATGGCGATAGCGTTTATATTATTAACCAAGGCAACAGCTACTATGCTATTGCAATTGACAGCCTTGTAGGTAGCACATGGACGTATCATACGCGTGTACTAGCAATGGGTTTGCCGTTTGGCCCTCAACCGTTCAACTTTGCACAAGGCACAGCTTATGCTAACAAAAACTTCCAATACATATCTGCAGGTATGAGTGGTTTGAGTGCATTAAACCGCGAGCCTGAAAATAGCACATGGGATATTATGTTTGGTAAGTATATTTCTATGATTAGCTTAGGCGGTCCTCCAGTACCTTACCCAGTTGCTGGTGCCCTAACAAACTACAAAACACAAGTAGCACGCGTACAAGGTGTAGCACTAGACGATGCTTATGCTAATGCTCAAACATACGCACGCAACACACGCATTAATAATATTGGTAGCGATTGGAAAGTATGGAACGGCACTGCTTATATCTATCCAGATTCGTTGACGTACATTGTTCAAGGGAAAGACAATATGCTTTGGCAACTTAAGTTTACTGAGTACAATAGCGCAACAGGCGACATGAAGTTCATGAAGCGTGAGGTTGGCTTCCCTACAGCTGTAAGCGATGTAAAGAGTGGCCTTAATAGTATGCTAGTATCGCCTAACCCAACCAATGGTAATGCTGTAGTAGTATTGGACGCTAAGCGTAGCAGCAAAGCTACAATGCGTGTGCTTAGCCAAACGGGCGCCATTATTGCACAACGCAGTGTAGACGTAGAGCAGGGCATGAATGCTTACAGTTTAGATTTTACAAACCTTGCACAAGGCATCTATTTTGTAAGTGTAAGCGGTGCTGACATCAACGTGAGCAGCCGTGTGGTAAAGCAGTAACACAATAAATGAAATGCTATGCTAAAATAATATCTGTTCTTGTTTGCACCTTATTGGGCAGCACAATTGCAGTAGCACAGCAAAGCAAAAATATTTACATAGTGGCTAAAGAGAGTGGCAATGCTATTCCTTTAGCCACTATTGTTTTAAACTGCAATGGCAAGCAAAAAATTGTATGCGATGCCAATGGTGTTGCTACTATTGCAACGCATCAACATACCTGCGAAGCTACGATTAGTGCCAATGGTTACGAGCCATTGTTTACAGTACTTAATACAGACACTTTCTTTCTGCAAAGAAAAAATGTTGCTTTACAAGAATTGGTCATAACTGGCCAGCCACAAAAAATTGCCGCGGAAAAAAGCTTGTACAAAGTGTTTACAATAAGCGAGCGTGCACTTAAGCAACAAGCAGCCATTACTTTAGGCGATGCCATGAACAACGAGCTTGGCTTTTATCGTCAGCAAGATAATTTGCTCGGCAGTGCTACTAACCTTGGTGGTATTGGTGGACAGAATATTAAGATCCTTGTAAATGGTGTGCCAGTGAATGGACGTGAGAATGGCAATATAGACCTTAACCAAGTAAACGTTGCCAATGCTGAACGTATAGAAATTGTGAAAGGCCCAATGAGTGTATTGTATGGTACAGATGCGCTCGGTGGTGTGGTAAACGTTATTACAAAGCAAGCCAAGCCTGGTAGGCAAATTAGTTTCATAGGCTATGCAGAGAGCATTAATAAAGTAAATACCGGTCTGGAAATGAGTGCGCAAAAGGGCAAGCATAGTATTTACCTCAATGCACATCGCAATTTTTTTGGCGGCTATACTTTTACAGATAGCTTTAATAGAGCACAACTCTGGAAGCCAAAAACGCAATACACTGCCGATATTACTTACAGCCTGCAACTCAAAAAACTAAGATTAAGTTACACGCCAAACTTTATGTGGGAGCGTATCGTCAACAAAGGCACGCCAGTGGTAGACCCGTTTAATGCCTTTGCTAACGACGAGCATATTACAACGCGCCGTCTAAGCCAAGTGGTTAACGCAGAGCTTACAGTAGATAGCAATACACGCATTACGTTTAATAACTCTGTTAGCATCTACAATCGCTTGCGAACAATGCACGCGATGGATTTGGCAAATGAAGAAAGCATTAATGCACCACAACGCACTGGCTTAGATACAAGTAATTTTGTTGACTATAACTTTAGAAGCATAGGTGCATCGCGCTTAGATAAAAACACAAGTATTTTTTATGGCTACGATGTAAATATTCAAACGGCTACAAGTCTTAAATTATTGAGCAAATCGCAGAACATGAGTGACTACGCCGTGTATGCAAGCGTGCCATTTCAGGTGACGAGCAAATTGCAAATACAACCTGCTATACGTTTGAGCTACAATACCAAGTACTATGTGCCAGTTACACCGAGTTTTAATGTAAAGCTAGATTTGCCAAGAAAAAGCATATTGCGCGCAAGCTATGCACAAGGCTTTAGAGCACCTAGCCTCAAAGAATTGTATTTGAACTTTATAGACATCAACCACAATGTGCAGGGCAATACATCTTTGCTTCCAGAACGTGGCACACATGCGCAGGCAAGCATAGAATCGCAGTTGTTTGCTAATACACAAGGCCGCATCAACTTTACCTACGCATTTTACTATAACGATATTAGCAATCAAATTGCCTTGGCTTTGCGCGCAAATACAGCAAACGAATATTTATACGTCAATGTTGGTACGTTTAGAAATGCCGTGCAAGATGTGCGTTTACAATACTTAAGCAAACGTTGGAATACGCAACTTGGTGCAAGCCTCAATAGTATTTTGCGCAGAGATTCTCTCACTTCATTTAATGCTGTAGAATTGTTGTGCCGCGCCAATTACTTGATAGGCAAGCACAATACGGGTATCAATTTTATCTACCGCTATATTGGTAAGCAACCGATATTGGCTGTAAGCAGTAATAATAATGGCGGCTTTAGTAATTCGTATTTGCCGCAACAACATCTAGCTGATTTCAATATTAGCCAAGCCTTTTTGAAAGAACGCCTTAATGTGCAAATTGGTGTACGCAATATTTTAGGCGTAACCAGTTTAGCCATTCAAGGTAGTACAGGTGGTGGCATACACAACCATGGCACAACACAATATGTTTACCCAGATAGAAGCGTGTTTATAAGCACACGTTTTAGATTGGCAAGCCAATAGCGCTCTGCCTAATTTACTTCAATAAAAATATGACAGCGCATTCGGCTGTGTAAGTGATGCGGCCTTGGTCGTCCATGATACGACGCTTACTATCTTCTTTAGCTAGATCACTAGCTAGCTCTTCGTATAAAAACATGGTTTGTAGCCACGAGGCAGACTTAGCCTCGCTTAATACATTTTCTACTGTGGGATACGCTGTTCTAGTTGGAAAGATCTTCAAGACTCTGTCAATGCTAGTATTTTGTTGAGTCGCAAATGCAGCAGCTTTATCTTTCGCGTCGCGCAATGCCATGAGCTTTAGCTGGTGTAGTGTGCTGTCGTTGTAGGTAGTATTGCTTACCCTTAAGATTTTTACTCGGGCAATTTTGTCTTTAGCATTTATCTCTGTTAGTGCATCCGTGAATGCTTTGTACTTCACGAAATTGTCAAATTCAATATAATATTCTTCGCCCATTTCGCGCATTGCAAGATTATTACCTGCACCGATTATCATGGCGTACTTGCTAATGAGAGAGGCAATAACACTATCTTCAAATGCTTGGCGCTTTTGATGTGCTAGTACTTGCTTGGCTTCTTCCTGCTCTAGTTTTCGAAGTTTACGTTTATTAATCCTTACTGATTCAGAATCCGCTGGCACTACAAGTGGTGGTGGTGGGGCCGCAGCTTGGGCTGCTGCAAATTGGGCTGCATAGACGGCAGCTGTTGCAGCATCTGTATTAACCATATTTCCTGTACATGGTTTAACTAATAAAATAATTAAATTAGCATCTAATTGCATAGCAGCGCTACCTACAACTTCTACTTCACGATCATTATGCTGCTGTGCATATGCTTTCAAACCATGCAACAAACTGCAACAACACAGGATTAAAAGAAAACTAAGCTTATGCATTAGATTATTTAATTAAAAAGCGCAAGTAGCACGTTTCGCTAAACTCCATTTGGCCCTGTTCGTCGCATATTCCAATGTTCTTGATAATGATACCGTATTCGTCAAGCCCTTTTTCGCCACTACCGCCGTAAGCGCGTGCAATTTGAGCACTAAAATCGGTCATAGCACCCCACTGGTTTGTTTCATAAATTGTAAGTACCTTGTCTATACTTACACCAAGCACGCTGCACATATCGTCCGCTTTTTTGCGGGCATCCTTTAATGCCTCTAACTTAAGCTTATGGGCTTCAGCGTCGTTATACTTGCTGCAACCAATAATTGTGTTGCGCGCTTTGAATGCGTCTTTGTATTCTTTAACATCATCCATAAAGCTTTTATAGTCTGCATAATTTGTAAAGTACAATACGTATGTGTTTGTGCCATAGCTTTCATACTCAGAGCCAGACTCTATATGTTCTAGCAAACGCACCTTACCAGCATAGGCTGCTACGAGGCCAGCCATGATGTTTTCGCGGGTAGCGACAAGCTTTTTATTGTTTTCGGTACATTCTTTAATATACTTCTGATAGTGGCGGCCACTTGGAATTACACAAGACTCGCCGCTTTGCACACCGATGGCCAGAAAGATTTGGTCAGCTTGCATCATAGTGCTAGCCCTGCCACTTGTTTCTACAGTGCGGTCGCTGTGCTGCTGCGCTAATACACTTATGCTTGTAGCTAAAACAAGTGCTAATGCTAAAAAGATTTTTTTCATTGCTTAGAAATTAAATTAGTCTACAATATTAGGGCATTAATTGTTGCACACAAAAACACTTGCGTTAATTATTGGCAGAGAAATGGCCATCTCTTGGGTAAGGTCTAATTCTCTAAAGCATTGCAGCAATAACTTCTGCTATTTGCACTGCATTGGTAGCGGCGCCCTTGCGTAAATTGTCGCTTACAATCCACATATTAAGCGTATTAGCTTGCGTATCGTCGCGGCGAATACGGCCTACATACACATCATCTGTATTATGCGCAGTCAAAGGCATTGGGTATTCTAACTTAGCGGGATTGTCTTGCACCGTAATACCTGGCGCTTTGCGTAAAATGGCAAATACGTCGTTTATGTCAAAGTCGTGCGCAAATTCAATATTTACACTTTCGCTATGACCGCCCATTACTGGGATGCGCACCGTCGTCGCAGTAACAGCAATGCTGTCGTCGCCCATAATTTTTTTAGTTTCGTTTACCATTTTCATTTCTTCTTTGGTATAACCACTATCTAAAAAAACATCTACTTGCGGAATTACATTCATATCTATTGTATACGCATATGCCTTTACCACATCGTCGCTGCCTGCACGCTCATCCATTAATTGCTTAACGGCCTTTACGCCAGTACCCGTTACACTTTGGTAGGTGCTTACAACCACACGCTTAATGGTGTATTTATCGTGTAAAGGCTTTAAGGCCACCACCATTTGTATGGTACTGCAATTGGGGTTTGCGATAATCATATCCTTTTCGCTAAGTATATGGCCGTTGACCTCAGGCACTACTAGCGGGCAATTATCGTTCATGCGCCAGGCACTGCTATTGTCTATTACACGAATGCCAGCCTCGGCAAATTTTGGCGCCCATTCTAAACTCATTGCACCGCCCGCACTAAATAAAGCGATTTGTGGTTGCATGCTAATGGCAGTGTCTGCATTGACCACACTATAAGTTTGACCTTTAAATACAACTTGCTTGCCAACACTTTTTTCGCTGGCAACAGGTATCAATTCGCTTACGGGAAAATTACGCTCTGCTAATACTTCCAACATTTTTGTGCCCACTAAACCTGTGGCGCCTACTACTGCTACTTTCATGCTTTATTCAAAAGATTCGTGTAATTTCAATTAGAAAATCTTGCGTTACAGCTTACGCATTTGTATCATCAAGCCAACGCAATTTTACAGTTTCAATTTTAGTTTCGCTCACACTAAGAATATCAAATTCATAGTGACCAATTACAATTTTTTCTTTTTGTTTAGGAATTTCTTCGTGGTTGGCAATAATAAAACCGCTAAGCGTGTCTGCCTCTTCTACATCAAAGCCCAAACCATATTTTTTATTAAGATGGTCTAGCTCTAAGCGACCACTTAGTATAAATTCGTTTTCAGCAATTTGCTTTTCTACAAATTCTTCGATATCGTGCTCGTCGTTAATGTCGCCAAAAATTTCTTCGAGAATATCTTCTATCGTAACGATGCCCGCTGTACCACCGTGCTCATCTATTACCCATGCAATGCTCTTGCGCTGCTTGGTAAACTCGCGCATTAAATCTACGGCAAACATTGTTTCTGGCACAGTAATCACAGAGTGCAGAATACTGCTGATTGCTTTTGGCTGTCGGTGAAAATCTAAGTGGTGCAAGTATCCAGCGATATTATCTATCGTACCATCGTAAACCAAAACTTTACTAAGCTTGGTTTCTAGTAGCAATTGACGCACTTCCTCAATACTACTGTCTTTGCTTACAGCAATAATTTCGTTGCGTGGAATAAGGCACTCACGAATACGCACATTGTTTAGCTCTAGTGCATTTTTGAGCAATTCGGTATTGACTTCTTCTTCGTCCTCGTCGTCTTTGTGCCCCGTGTTCATTTGCTTTACAAAATTCTCGAGGTCTATACGACTGTACACACTTTTATGCTCTTGTATTTTTACATTAAAGATGTACTTCAAAATCCATTCGCTGATGCGCACAAACAAGCGCGCAATTGGATACAAGAGTTTATAGAAGAACTGAATTGGTAAGCGGAAGAAGTAGAGAATTTTTTCTGCCTTGCCTTTAAAGAAAGCTTTTGGTAGAAATTCGCCGAGAATTAAAATAACCACAGTACCTATTAAAGTATCTATCAGTAAGTGCAAAAGCGATTGACCAGGTAAGATTCTCTCGAGCCAACCAGAGGTTAGCGAGGTCATGCTATGTTCGTAAAGAATTAGAAATATATTGATGCCCACAAGACTAGTGCCTATAAAATCTTCGGGATGCTCTAGGAAGCGAGAAATGACTTCGCCGCTTTTTGAGCCTTGCTTGCGCTTAAGTTCTACATTGAGCTTGTTGGCACTGATAAATGCAATTTCTATCCCGGCAAAAAATGCAACACCAAGAATGCATATAATTATGGCTATAATAAGGCCTGACATATAATTGGGCAAAGATAAGGCGAAGAAACAGTGCTAGCACGCTATGTTTTGCTTTTTCGTGTTGCGTATAAGTAGATT
Source organism: Bacteroidota bacterium (assembly GCA_046049675.1). Lineage (GTDB taxonomy): Bacteria > Bacteroidota > Bacteroidia > Chitinophagales > Chitinophagaceae > CAIXQW01. The sequence goes on from JBJORA010000009.1 coordinate 47,357, forward strand.
TCACGCGGCATTTTTAGAGAAAAGCTTCTAGCGGCACAGCAGACAATATGCGTTTATGATAGTACCTTTAACCCCCCATATATGAGCGACCAGTTTATAGTTTCGGCCTTAAAATACCGCCCACAATTGTTTGATACCGTTGTGGGTCAGCAACATATTACTACAACGCTCAAAAATGCTATCAAAAGTGGTCAGGTAGCACACTCTTTTTTATTCTGTGGGCCGCGTGGTGTGGGCAAAACAACTTGCGCCCGTATTTTGGCTAAAACGCTCAATTGTACTAGCCTCACTGCCGAAGGTGAAGCTTGCAATACCTGTACCAATTGTAGCACATTTAATAGCAATACAAGTTTTAATGTACACGAGCTGGATGCTGCAAGTAATAATAGTGTAGAAGATATTCGTACCCTTATAGAACAAGTACGTTTTGCGCCAAGCGAGGGCAGCAAATACAAAGTGTATATTATAGACGAGGTACACATGCTGACGACCAATGCGTTTAACGCTTTTCTAAAGACCTTAGAAGAGCCGCCGCATTACGCTGTGTTTATTTTAGCTACGACAGAAAAGCACAAAATTCTGCCAACCATTCTTAGCCGCTGCCAGATATTTGATTTTAAAAGAATTACAAATGCCGATGTAGTGCAGCATTTGCAGGGCATTTGCACAAAAGAAAATATACCTGCTGAAGAAGACGCGCTACATTTTATTGCCTTAAAAAGCGAAGGCTGTATGCGTGATGCCCTCAGCATTATGGATAAAATTACCAGCTTTGGTGGCGGTAAGATTACCTATGAGGGCACTATTGACAACCTCAACATTCTCGACTACGAGTACTTCTTTAAGTTCACGGACCATATCTTACTACAAGATACAAAAGCTGCTATGCTAATGCTCGACGAAGTACTTGCAAAGGGCTTTGAAGGCGATAGTATTTTGCTTGGCCTTGCGGAGCATATGCGCAACCTAATGGTGTGCCGCGACGAAGAAATGCGTGTCTTGCTTGAAGTAACAGAAACCATTAAGGATCGTTATAAAGAACAAAGTGTGCGCATTAGCAATAACTTGGTACTTAATGCTGTAAGCATCTTAAGTGCAGCAGATGCCGAGTACAAAATGGCGCGCAACAAACGTTTGCATGTAGAGCTGTGCTTTATTAAGCTATGCAATATTAGTCGTGCTTTGGAGCTTATAACCCAAGCAGATGGCACAGTGGTTAAGAAAAATTTACTAAGCCATCGTATTGTACCATTACATACGGTAAGTACGCCACCTGCTGCAGCAAGCCTAAGCGTAGACAGTAGTTTGGCCGTGCCAGCACCACTGCCTCAACAAGCACCAATTGCTGCAACGCCAGTAGCGGCAACACCTGTTATACAGCAAGAACTTACAGCACCACCACCAGCACCAATAGTAAGTGCAAAGCCCAAAGTAGTGGCTCCCGGTGGTTTGCGTAAATTAATGCAAGCAGCCGTTAAGCAAGCCAGCGAAGAAGTGCAAGCACAGCGGATAGAAATTACAACCGAAGCATTAGAAAAGGTTTGGCAGCAAGTGATAATAGAGCTTAGCGCTGGCAACGATTTTTTTGTAAAAGCCTTACAAAAGTGCAACATCACCTACACGGAACTTTGCGTTAGCATTTTTGTAGAAAACAGCATGGCTCTTAGTATTCTTGAAGGCAAGCAGTTGCTGATAAAGCGTTTGCTAAAAGATACCTTTAATAATGAAGAGATAAGCCTAGATATTGTACCGATACAGAAATCGCTTGATGACGAGCCGAAAGTAAGATCTCAAAAAGAAATTTTGGAGGAAATGCTTGCGGCAAATGAGGGTTTGCGACTGCTTAAAAGCGAATTAGGTTTAGAGCTAGACTTCTAAGTATTGTTAAGAATGGCGCGTGTATAAATTTACAAATAGCACTACACGTCAAACTAAAGCAATAGGTATTACATTTGCAGCTATGAGTAATTTTACATTACGCGGCAATATAGTAGCCATTTACCCAACGCAGGTAATTAGCGATAAGTTTAAGAAAAGAGAGTTTGTTTTAGAGGTAACTGACGGCGGTCAATACCCACAGTTTCCAAAATTTCAGTGCACACAAGCCAAGTGCGACATGCTAGATGGCTATAATGTAGGCGACGATATTACAGTAAGCTTTAATATACGTGGTGGCAAGTACGAAAAAAATGGTGTTACCAATTATATTACCAATTTAGATTGCTGGCGCATAGAAAAAGGTATGGGAACAAATGCAGCACCAAACGCTGCAGCTACGCCGTCGCAAGCAAGCGCACCAGTAGATAATATTCCGCCATTTGTAGCAGATGCAAGTCCTGCGGATGATTTACCGTTCTAATACACTCAAATTTTAAATAATATGAAAAGCAAGGTTAAATGCCTTGCTTTTTTGCATTAAACAATTGCTAATCTATGCAATGCTGCAAGATTGTATAGCAACACTTATCTTTACCCTTGTATGCAATTAAGGCATTTTATTTCCGGAGCGCTGCTGCTTTTATTGTCGGCATGCCATTCGGCCTACCAGCATAGCGCACCACAAGCTAAGTTGTATACTTTGCAAAGCCCAGCGCAAGACAGTGCAATTGGTGTGGATTTTCTTACACCCTATCGTACTGCAATGCAAGCACAGATGGATGTGGTGATAGGTTTTAACGATACAGTGCTTACAAAAGCCAAGCCTGATGGCAATCTTGGGCATATGGTGGCCGATGCGATGCTAGTGGCTGCTCGCACAAAGGTGCCGCAAACACAGCTAAGCGTATGTAATTATGGTGGCATTCGTGTACCAAGTGTAGGAAAAGGAAAAATTAGCCTTGGTACTGTTTACGAGATTATGCCTTTTGACAATACAATCGTTGTTGTAACCCTTAACGGCGCTCAATTAGATAGTATGTGTCAAAATGCTGCAAGAGGTGGCGGCTTGCCTGTAGCGGGCATATCGTTTACCATTAATAGCAATGCTGCGCAAAACATTACGGTACAAGGTCAAGCACTTGACTACGATACCGATTACTATGTTGCTGTAAACGACTATATGGCTAACGGTGGCGACAATATGGAGTATCTCAAAAAGCTGCCGCGCCAAGACTGTAATATTTTATTACGCGATGCTATCATTACTTATGTGAAGCAGCAACAAACGACTAACGCAAGCCTATGGCAAGCGCCCTACAAACGTATTTTTAGATAAATAGTGTTATGAATAGAAAAGAATTTTTACACTACTCCATCAAAGCTGCGGCAGCTATTGCATTGACACCTAACCTTTTATGTGAGGCTGCGGCTGCAGAACAAGCAAGTAAGCAACTGAGCATATTACATACGAACGATGTACATAGCAGACTAGATCCTTTTCCGATGGATGGCGGTAAATACCAAGGTTTGGGCGGTATACGAGCACGAGCAAATTTATTGCAACAGATTAGGCAAGAACCAAAGGCAAATATTCTGCTCTTAGATAGCGGCGATATGTTTCAAGGAACACCCTATTTTAATCTTTACAAAGGCGAAGCAGAGATACTTGCAATGAATAAATTGGGTTATGATTGCGGCACACTTGGCAATCATGATTTTGATGCAGGACTAGATAATCTCTTAATACAGCTTAATAAAGCAAACTTTCCGATTGTTGCATGCAACTACGACTTTAGCAATACAATTCTCGAAGATAAAATTGCACCATACACAATTGTCAAAAAAGGTGGTGTTAAGATTGGTATCATAGGTGTAGGTATTGCACTACAAGGTTTAGTGCCAGAAAATTTATACGGTGCAACTGTTTACAAAAATCCTGTGCCCCTCGTTAATACTTATGCTCGCAAACTCAAGCACAGCAAGGGCTGCGACTTGGTTGTGTGTTTAAGTCATCTTGGCTATGCATACGATGGCAACAAGCTTAGCGATAAAACTTTAGCAGCAGAAACAACAGATGTAGACATTATACTTGGTGGCCATACACATACTTTTTTAGACGAGCCAAGTAAGGTAAAAAATAAAAACGGACAAGATGTTTTTATTAATCAAGTTGGCTTTGCGGGCATTAAACTTGGTCGATTAGATTTTGACTTTTTTCAGAAAAAAAATTCCGAAAACAAGCTAAGTGCCACTAGTGGTATAATCATCAAATAAACAACAGTTTTAAAATTTTTTTTTTCAACAATTTGTCTTTTCTTCGTGGTCTGTTTTACACATTACTAAATTGTTACTTTTGAAGTTGCGCTTAGTGTTGTGTTGAGCGGATAGTAAGCAAATCATCATTAACCAAATATCAATAAATTTAAATTTACACAATGGCGAAAACCTTTGAGCAAGTATGGGAGAGTTGTTTAAAAATTTTTCGCGACAACATCAACCACCAAAGTTTCAAAACTTGGTTTGAGCCTATAAGACCAATAGCACTTGAAGACAATGTGCTAACAATCGAGGTGCCTAGTCAATTCTTTTATGAGTGGCTAGAAGAGCACTACGTGGACATTATAGGTAAAACAATTAAGCGCGAACTTGGCAAGGAGGCGAAGTTGCAATATCAAGTACTGATAGAAAACCAAAATAAAGTAAATCCAGCAAGTATTAAATTACCTGGTGCACTTAGAACAGCAGCTGTAGAAAATGTATTGACTACAGACTACGGTTTTCGTGGCGACGGTCCAGCCGTAAAAAATCCATTTGCTATACCAGGTTTAAAGCGCAGCCAAATTGATCCGCAATTAAACCCTAATTATACGTTTGATGCGTATATAGAGGGAGAGTGCAATCGTTTATGCCGCAGCGCAGGCTTAGCTATTAGCGAAAAGCCAGGTGGTACATCATTCAATCCGCTTGTTATCTATGGTGGCGCTGGTGTGGGTAAAACACACTTGATGCATGCCATTGGCAATCAAGTAAAGCAAAACTTTCCTAACAAGACTGTTTTATATGTAAGTGCCGATAAATTCATCAATCAATTTATTGAGCATAGCAAAAACAACGAGATCAACGACTTCATTAACTTCTACCAATTGATAGATGTATTAATGATAGACGATATACAATACTTTGCGCCAGCGATTAAAAGTCAGGATGCATTTTTTGCCATCTTCAATCACTTGCACCAAAACGGAAAGCAAATAGTGCTTACCAGCGATAAGCCACCAAAAGACTTAGAAGGCGTTCAAGAGCGTTTGCTTGGTAGATTTAAGTGGGGCTTAGTTGCCGACTTAAATGCGCCAGACTTTGAAACGCGTATGGCTATTCTTGAGTACAAGATGCGCCAAGATGGTGTAGAATTGCCAATGGAAGTGGTAAAATACCTCGCTTACAATGTGCAAAACAATATCCGCGAAATGGAAGGTGCGCTAACTAGCCTATTGGCACATAGCACTTTGGTAAAGCGTGATATTGATTTAGACCTTACTAAAAAAGTACTTCGTAACATTATTAAGACTAGCAACAAGGAAATTACCATTGATGCTATTCAAAAGATGGTTTGCGACTACTATAATATCTCTTACGAGAAGCTACAAGCTAAAACGCGCAAGCGCGAGATTGTTCAAGCACGTCAGATTAGCATGTTTTTGGCGAAGAAATTCACTAAAAACAGCCTAAAAACGATAGGTGAGCACTTCGGTGGCCGCGATCATACTACTGTAATACATAGCTGCCAAACGGTAAACGACCTTATGGACACAGATACAACAATCCGTGGCCAGGTGAAGGAGTTGCAGCAGAAGGTGCAGCTTGCTAGCATGTAGTATTACACAACAATAGTCAATCAAAAAACAATGTGCAAAACTTGGGGGTTATGAAAGTAATTCCCTTATCTTTGCAATCCTTAAAAAATCCTGCTAAGATTTTTTGGGAATAAATAGGTTCTTTTTCATAAGCAATTGCACCTAATGGTGAGGTGGATGAGTGGCTGAAATCACCGGTTTGCTAAACCGACGTACGGGTCAAACCGTACCGGGGGTTCGAATCCCCCCCTCACCGCGGAATTGGGTGTGTGTGTGAGTGTGAGTTTGGGTGTGGTGAGAACACCAATGCACATTAAACAAGCACCGAAATGAAAAGAACTTATTGAACAAACAAACAAAACACAAAACACACACAAGACACTATGTTTGATTTTGAAAAACTAGATGTATACAGCGAAATAAAGCAACTAAACAAAGAGGTTTTAGGTTTTATTTACGGTTCTTTAAAAGACGATTATTTAAGAGATCAGTGGAAGCGCGCCACGATGAGTATAATGTTGAATTTAGCTGAAGGTACAGGCAGAATGTCTAGCAGCGAGAAGAAGCATTTTTATACGATATCACGTTCTTCGGTTTTTGAGTGCATTGCTATTATGGATGTACTTGTAAGCCTCAGCTGGTTAGATAGTGCGAAGTACGATACGTATTATAAGTCTTACGAAAAGGTATCAAAAATGCTTTTAGGCTTATATCGCAATGTTGCATAGCACAACCCCACACCCACAACCCACACTCTAAACCCACACAACACACGCAAACACCAACACACACCCAATACACACTCACACCCAAACACACACCCACACCCTAATTCGGGAGGTAGTTCAGCTCGGTAGAATACTTGGTTTGGGACCAAGGGGTCGCAGGTTCGAATCCTGTCCTCCCGACAAAAAAGGACAAATCGCTTTTATTAGTGATTTGTCCTTTGTCATTTAAGGCTGAAACGCTTTGTAGGCTTGTGATTGCAGAGAATAGAAGATTGGTTTTGGGAGTTCGAAATGAGTGATTTTCCTTGTTGTACCAAATTCCTTCTGGGAACAATAAATTTTGAAACTTTTCTCTTTCATGAAAGTTGCTTGAACCCCATATTTCATTGAGTTTTGAGCAAATATTAACGGCATTGTTTATAGTATCTTCAAAGTTCGAAATGCTTTTTTTAGGAAACGAAATGTTTTGGCTTATTTCATGTTTTTGATACTCCAACTTAGCACTTAATTTATGGTAAACCTCTTTGCTAATTTCTCCATTGATGTAATACTTTTCTTGTAAGGTGTCTATTTTCTTTTCGATTGCCTTTAATTCACTTCTAAAGGCTTCAGTTTCACTTTCTTGCACTTTGATGAACTTACTAAAGTTATCGCGTAACATCTCAGTCAAAGGGGCAATAAATTCTTGTTTAAGCTCCAGCTTGCTTAATAAATCTGCAAATAGGTCATGCATTATTAAGTTTGTCTTGTTGCAACTACAACCCTTTGTTCTGCATTTATAGTACCATTTTGAACCATATTTTGAGCTTCTATAACCCGACATTGGTGTATTACATGCATCACATTTCATAAATACTTTTAATGGTACCTCATTATGCTCTCTGCTATGTGGTACACCACCACCCTTGGCAACAGCATTTATTTCATTAACTTTAAGGAAAGTGTCATGAGATATTAATTTTTCATGTTTACCCTCTATTACTTTACCATCTAACATGCCGTGAGCCATTAAGCCACAATAAAATGGGTTACGAAATATTGCAGAAAGTTTTTGTTTGTAAATACTTAGCCCCATAGACCTTAGCTTTTCTAAAATCGCTTCATTTTTCATACCCTTCACTTTCCACTCAAATGCTTTTTTTAGTTTTTTGCCTTCATCATTTACAACAATTAACCTTTCGCCATTTTTTCTGATAATATCATAGCCCATTGGTGGCTTAACAACCCAGTGGCCTCTCTGAAATTTTTCTTTCATGCCAGCTACAGCCCTTTGTTTACGTAACTGATTATCGTATTGACTAAATAGAAAATGAATGCTTTGTTGAAATACACCACTAGGGTTACTAGTATCTGTAGGTTGTGTAACTGCAAATACAGAGACGCCATACTTTTCCCTTAATTCTTCTGAAAGCTTTATAGCTCCTCCACCTGTTCTGCTAAATCTATCTAACGTATATACTAATATATGTGTTACAAATCCTTTATTCTTTTTGATATACTCTTGCATTCTGGTAAATTCTTTTCTGCCATCAGTTTTAGCACTCTCGTAAGTGCCTCCAAAATATTCTAGAATGGCTATATCATTTCGTTCGGCATACTCTTCAATGTATTTCTTTTGAAAATCTAGTGATAAGTTTTTATCCATTTGTTCTTTACTAGATACCCTAGTGTATACAACGGCAATTTTCTTTTCTTTAATTTGTAGAGAATTGCTACTTTTTTTGCCAAATGATTGGAATGCTTGTAAATTACTCATGCTGCTTGTTGAATTGTTTCGTTATTTATGTTTGAAAAAGTTTCCATTGAAAGAGCCATTAATGTAGAGTGAAGGCTTAGTAAGGATTCAATGATATGTTCAGCTTCTAAATCTGATACATTCTCAAACGCCTTAAAGGTCTTTAGCCATTCTTTTGTATATTTATTTGGTAACATTTCCATCTGATTTTTTTGATTAAAATAATTGCTTGTAAAGAATTTTGTGTGCAATAGAATATGCGCCAATGGCGCCTACAGCACCAACAAAATCACCATCTTTTAAGAATTGAAGCATATCAAGAATTAGTTTGATTTTCAAATCAGCTTGAGCTTCTGTTTGGGCTTCAATCCAGATTTCTTTTTTGATGAGTTTTGGGGATTGTTGAGATTTCATAGCTATTAAAGTTTTATTAGTTCTAGTACGGTTTCAATTTTAGTTTTATCTTGATGCAAGTAATTCAATATATCTATAACATCTTCTAGTTCTTTAGTAGAAAACATTTTAGATAAATCCTTAGCAAACAATAAAAATGGATCTTGGCTTTCAGTTTGTGCGAAAGTAGTTTTTGTTTCAGTTTTAACTTCTGTATTCATTTCACTTTCGGATTCTGCAAGACCTGACAAAGCACCTATTAATGGGATATTTTTTACCATATTGGGATTGCGCTTGAATAATTCTTCGATGGCTATGGATGCAACCATTCCTAATTTTACTTGCTTGCTATCATCTACCTTTTGCGTTCTTAGTTTTTCAATAATGGCTTCTAATTCTTCAATGTATTCAGTTCCTTCTTCTAGTTCTGTTTTTAATTGTTCTAACTCCTTTTCTAAGCTTTGTATTCTAAATTGTTCCTTAGCTTCATTAATTGCAGATTCTATTTTTCGTTGTACTTCAACTTCGCCTAGCGCATTGATACTTTCCTCTTTTTTGAAAGTAAAAAAGAATTTATCGTTTCTTGGACTAGTTTCGCATGACGAGTATAATAGTAGCTTTAAGGTTTTAGTTTTCTCATCTAAATAGATTTTATAGTCATCAAATTGCTCAAGATCATTTGTTTTTTCAACTACCTTCAAATTGTCTACAAATATTTCATAATATCTTGCTTTGCCTTTTTCAATTAAACTTTCAAGGTGATGTTTAATTTTTTCAATTCGCATTTCATCAAATTGCTCGGTTGTAATTTTACTGTTCATTATACTTTTAATGTTTTAAGATGCAAATGTATAATGCTGAAAAATGCCACTTGCGCACATCGGTACACATAAGCACACATTTGCTTTTAAATGAAAAAGATTGCCAAACTTTGCCACATAAGCATGCTTTATAAATATGTATTTTGTAGGTATGCCATGTGTATGCCATGCGTATATGATGTGTATAGTATGAGTTAGGCATTTGTTTTAATGCGTTTGTAATGTTATAATACCAATTTCTAACTAACTAGGTAGTATTAATCGCCTCACTTGTTGGTTTATTAATCAAACTACATAAAACCCCCACATGAGGTTCGTCCTTTAAGATGCCATTGTCTAAAAATTCAGATGCTTCATATCTAAATTGAGTAGCTAAGCCTTCTGAAATTATAATATGATCAATACAATGATTTTGATCTTTGGTTGTAACAGTAAGGTTATGCTTGTTAAAGAAATTAGTCAGCGCATTTCTACTATCTATCTGAGTTAAACTTCTTTTTTCCTCTACCTTTAAGGAAGTGTTTAAGTCGCCACCAATTATTATTTGCTTATTAAGTGTTGATAGTTTTTCAATATCGTTAATAAAGTTATTTAGCTCTTTTTCTGCAATTTCTTTTTGCTTTTGAATGCCCCATGTACCGATTATGGTTCCATACACAATAATTTCTCCAATTGGTGTTTTGTATAACCCTGCAACGGAAGTAAATTTTTCAATCACATCTAGTGGCTCAATAAATTGATGCTTACTAAAAATGGCAACTCTTACAGAAAGCTCACCTTTATTGTATGCTCCGTAATCTAGATACTCATATTTGCCAGCGGTGGGTAAAGTATTAGTTTGAATTTTATTATAATTTGACGATAAATTAAAACTGTCTAGTGTTTCTGTAATAATTATAAAATCTAAATCTTGCTTTTCTATATCTTCAAGAAAAAAAGACTTTTGGCTCTTTTTATTTTTGAGCCAATCCATATTTATTGTTCCTATTTTCATACAACTATGCCATTATCATTTCTAATTTTTCTTTCCATTTTTGCCAATTAGGAAAAAGCCTGTTTAGTAAATTGTAAAATTGTTTTGTGTGATTAAAGTGCACCAAATGGCAAAGCTCGTGAATGATTACATATTCAATGCACGCTTTAGGGGCTTTAATCAAATCTGTATTAAGTGTGATATTACCTAATTGTGTGCAACTGCCCCAACGCTTGGATAGTGTTTTGATTTTTAGTTTTATATTATGCTTTGCAAATGTTTTGTGTAAGTGTTTTGCATGTTCTAAAAGTTCATTGAAAATTACATCGGCTCTTTCCTTGTAAAAAGAATCTATAATGTTTTGAATATCAGCCACATTTTTTTTAGAAGTGTAAACTACCATTTTGCCTTTGCTTAGTTTTAGATAATTTGATGGCTCAGATTTAGAAGTGTATTGTATATTTAGCAAATACTGCCTGCCTAAGTATAAATGTGTTTCTCCACCAATGTATTTGCGTTGTGGAGTTCGAGGATTATACTTTTGAAATCCTTTTTGATGCTTTAGAATCCATGCAGCTTTTTTATGCACTTTATAAGTAATGTCTTCAATTTGCGCATTTAGTGGTGCAATTACCTGCACTTGCCCAGAAGGGTGAATTTTAATACCTAAACTAATTCTATCAGTAAATGATAAATCAAAACTAATTTGCTTGCTACCATAGTTTATGGAATGTGTACTTGTCATTAAGAAACGAATTTTAGTTTAGCTACTTTAATTATTTCTTCAATCAACTCGTCAATTTTTTCAAATGAAAAAGTTACATCGTACTGTTGTTGTGTTTCAAAAAGTAAATCATCTAATGAGTTGGTAATTAGCTTTTCTATTTCCACATTTGTTTGCCAATCTATAATGTATGTATTACCTTCTTGAATACAATTCAAAATAGCTTGCTCTATTTGCAAGGCTAGATTTGCTTCAGCTTCTTTATTTGCTTTAAAAGCCTCATCCAAGATGGTATTGGTTAAATTGTAAAAGGCAATCGCATTGGGTTTGTTTGTGATAGTTTTCGGCACATTGCTTTGTTGCCCAGTAAGAAATTGATTTTCAAAATCTTTGGCTCTTTGTAAATATTCTACTTCGTCTATTCTGTGTTGATGATAGGCATCAATGGTTTCTTTTATTAAAGTAGAAAGCTTTTTGTAAAACACAGGGTCTTCATTCATTTTTACATTTATAGCCTTAGTGGTTCTTGATGCAATATGATCTGCTTTGGCTGCTTTGCCTATAATTTTTTCTACCTCTGCTTCGCGTTGTTCTTTATCAAAAATATTTACTAATTCAGTTATGCGTAACACTTCGCCATCTGTGGTAATGTGTTTATCAATTAATTTTTGAATTTGTTTTTCATACTCTTTATAATCTACCTCATCATTATATCTTCTTTTTACATCTACTCTAAGTTGTAATAGTACTTTTAGATCTTTTCTGTATTGGTCAATTTGCTTGTCATTACTTACATCGTTGAACTCAACAGATGCCATTGCAAGTTTAAATAGTCTTGCAAAGTTGGAAAGCTTTTCATAAAATTCATGTCGTATACTTTCATCTTGTAAATAAGTAGCATAAGCTTCGGCATCGTATTTATTTTTTATGCCTTTAAAGATAGTCCACACATCACTATGTGCTTGCGGTAGTTTTTCTATTTCTTTACTTATGTTTATGATAGAGCCATCTAGTTCATCATTATCAAATTCGCTTAAGCCACTATATGTATTTAAAGCATTATCTAAATTGGCTAAGTTGCCAAAGTAATCTATAATATAACCATAATCTTTGCCTGGTGCAATTCTATTTACACGTGCAATAGCTTGCAATAAGGTATGCTCCTTTAGGCTTCTAGTAATGTATAGTACTTGGTTATTTGGTGCATCAAAGCCAGTAAGTAGCTTATCTACCACAATTATTATTTCTGGCTCTTCTTGTTTTTTGAAAGCAGCAATGATTGCCTTTTCATACAATTCACTTTTGTTGTATTTATCCATCATGGATTTATAAAATCGTTGCACCACATCTTCATTTTCTTCAAAAGCATCTTCGTGATTTTCTCGCATGTCGGGTGCAGATATTAATACCTCACAACTTACTTTGCCAATTTCTTTAATATACTCTCTGTACTTGATGGCTGTGGTTTTATTTGGGGCTACCAGTTGCCCCTTAAAGCCTGTGCCTTTTATATTGTCTTCAAAATGTAAAGAAATATCCATTGCTCTTGCATAAATAATGGCATCAGCTTTGTTTAAGTGATTAGGCGTGCTATACTTTCTTTTTAATGCAGCTTTACCATATTTGGTTAATGGTTCAGATACAATTTCAAAATAATTATCTAATGGCTTTTCATTTACTTCAATCAAATTGTGTCGGCCCTCGTATAGTAACGGCACTACAGCTTTGTCTGCAACCGCATCTGTAATAGAATACACATCTATTAAGCCACCAAATTTACTAGCAGTGCTTTTTTCTTTTTTCATTAAAGGTGTACCTGTAAAGGCTATAAAGCAGGCATTAGGAAATACCTTTTGCATTTTTACATTAAACGAGCCATATTGTGTTCTGTGGCCTTCATCTATCAGTACAAAAATATCTGGCGAATCAATTCCATTTTTTATTTGCTTAACGGCTGCTTCAAACTTATGTATTAATGTTGTAATAACTGCATCTGTATTGCTCATTAGTAAATCTACAAGAACCTTGCCTGTTTCTGCTTCGGCTACTTCTATATGGCATTTTTGAAAGGTGTCGGTTATTTGAGCATTTAAATCTATTCTATCTGTAACTAAAATAATTTTAGGGTTTTTAACATGACTAGCAATTTGCTGTGCCATCATTACCATTGTTAAACTTTTACCACTGCCTTGCGTATGCCATATTACACCACCAATTCGCTTGCCAGTACTGTCAATCTCACTAATTTTCTTTAGTGTTTGCTTTATTGCAAAGTATTGCTGATATCGAGTTATTTTTTTTACACCATCATCATAAACAATGAAGTTAAAAATTAGATCTAACAAGCGTTCTTTACTGCATAAGTTAAACAACAATTTATCTTGCGCTGTAACTGCTATTTCCTTTTTTTCTAGTTGATTAAAGTGGTGCAGAACATTAAAGAAACGCTGATTAAATATAGCAGTTCTTTCTGTATTAGGTAGCTCGCTATTTTTAAGCGTGCTAATTTCTTGATTATAATTTTCTTCTGTTGCTTTTGATCTAAACTGTTCTTTCCATACACTCCAAAACTCTTTAGATGTAGCCGTGGTAGCATACTTAGCTTCATTAACCGCCAATGCAAGTGTTAGGTTACTGTACAGGTATAGAGCCCTAACGCCATCTTCTTTTTGATTGCGAGTCTGTTGCGAAATAGCTTCATTGACAGGGTCTTTGATGGCATTGCTTTTACACTCTATTACCACCATAGGTATCCCATTTACAAATAAAACAATATCTGGTCTGTAATGATCGTTTCTTTCGCTACGTAACACACTAAATTCTTCAGTTACATGAAAAGTATTATTCTCAAAGTTTTTCCAATCTATGTATTGAAACGAAAAGCTTTTTTTATCGCCTAATACAGTCTGCTCAAAACTTTTGCCAAGTGTTATTAAATCGTAGTAGGCATTATTAGCTTTTACAAATCCATCTTGAATGGGCAATTCTCGCAAGGCAATAATTGCTTGAGCCATATTACTTTCGCTAAACTCAAATGTTTTGCCTTTGTATTGAATGCTATTAATTTTTTCTAACTGCTGCCTTAAAATAGGCTCTAATAATACATTGCTTGTTCTGCCACCTCGTAGTGCTAATGATTCCTCTGAAGTAAGGTAAGAGTATCCCAACTTGATGAGCATTTGCAATGCTGGTATTTGGGATATGTGGTCTTCTATGAATGAAAGTTGTGGCATAATGTATTATTAAAATTTATCTTGTTTTTGTCTTTGAAAGCTCTTTGAAAAGAACTATATCATAAGTATCGAGACTTTTTTCAGCAGTAATACTAATAGTTTTAAAAGGATATTCGTTAGTTATTTCCATAATTAAATAAATTTACTTCCAAATTGAGTTTTTAGTAATGTTATACCTTGCTCTTTATAGCCTAAGTCCAATACCTTTTTCATTGAAACAATTAATTCATTTAATTCATGCTTAAAATTATCCAATTGCTTTTTATCTAACTTTTTAACTAAGTTGTCATTAGGCGTTGTTGGATTTATAACTTCAAACCCATTCCAAATATTTAGTATACTATCAATATCACTATATATGTTTTTAAGAGTATAATAAAAGGAAAGATCATCTCTAGCATCGGCTTTAAAGTTATTAGCAACCAAAACAGTTAGAGCAATACCACTTGGCATTTTTCTTGATTTAGTATTTGCCCAATATTTCAAGTACTTTACTAGTCTTGTTAATTGACCATTATTGCTATTTTTTGATTTAAACCATTCAATTAATTTTTTAGGGTCACTTTTTTGCCAACCATTATTAGTGGCCAGCATGGGGTGTGTCATTTCTTTGGTTTTGTAATAAGCGGTTACATCAATATCAAAGTCACCAGAGTAAATCACTCTAACGCATTTGTCTTTGTTTACTATACCGTATTGCGTATGCTCTGATAATGCATTGTAAATATGTTGTTTAAGAGTCTTTGAAGTAACAGAGGGCTCTTCTATACTATGGATGCCAAAATCAATATCATAGGCGTTGTCTTTGCCCAACACCATTGTATTCATCTTGTATGAACCTTGCTGGTCGAAATTATAGTAACCGAAATGTTTTATTTTAGTAAAGTAACTTACTAGTTTTTCTTGTATAGCAAACATGGAATCAACAGCTTTCTTTTTCTTTTTAGGCGTTATAGATATTGCTTTTTCTAACGCAATAAAATTCTCGTGTAGGTTATTTGCATACTTATTCGGCCCAGAATTCAAAAAATTATTAAGCATGTAACTCATATTAGCTAAAAAAATTATTTAAAGTTTTAACACCTTGTAATTGAAACTCTCTTGACGCTTTTTCTTTAAGTCGATTTAATTTTTCAGCATCATATTCGTCTAATTCAATATTGCAAGAACTATCTAAGGCGGTATTGATGCGCTGATATACAAACCTTTCTGGCTGTAAAGCACCAATACCTTTTTGTAACAAGCTAATTAGGTTTTCTGTTTGTTGGCTTTGGCCTTGCATAAATAATTCTATCAAAGGCTTTTTCCCATTGTGCCTCATCCAATAGATTAAGCCCCAATTTTTGCGAGTTGTATGATTCTCCTGCCTAGTTACCCTGCGAAAAAGTTTGCTATACCAGCTACGTGTAGGCAAGATACCTGCGTCACTGAATTTTTGAGTACCTGTACCGATGGATAAAACTGCTAGATCTTCTAACTTAGCTCCTAAAGCTTCTTGTGCTTCAACAATTGCAGTAAGGGTAGGGTTATTGCAAAATACACCTCCGTCTACCTTGTTATGAAAAGGCTTTTCTAAACCATTCAAATCAGTATATATAGTAGAATAAGGGTCAAAGTAAGTAGGTGCAGCACTAGTTGCTAAGGCAACCTTGTAAGCAGGAATATGGTAGTCTCTTAAAAAAGCATCATGATATTTAGATTTTAATACAGATGGCGCACCGTCATGCAAATCATAAGTGGTAACACATGTTGGAACTTTACAGTCCAGCAATCGAGGGTCTGTTCCATTATTTGTTGAGGCAAATTTATTTTTAATGAGTTCTTCTAATTTATCTCTTTTATGAGAGGAATGGCTAAATTGATTAACGAAACTTTTCTTATTACCAAAAATGCTTGATGCATTACTGTAATACAAATCTACTATTTCACTAGCTGGGATACCTAGTGATAATGCAATAGCCAAAATGCCTCCAGTGGATGTGCCACATAGTAAATCAAAATTTTGATAAATCTGCCAATTGGATTTGCCTTCTGCCTTTAACTTAGCCTCTATTTCTGCTAAGTAAACAGCTGGGAAGATGCCCCGTATTCCTCCACCATCAATGGATAATATTTTGAATTTTTTAGTAGTCATAATTCTTTACAACTTTATTCCATCCCACATAATTTCAAAACATTTTGCTTCACCATCCAATAAGGGTACTAGTGAAATATCACTATCCTCCTTAATAAATATTTTACTATTCTTTACATCAAGTACTGCAAACTTTATCTCCTTTTCTACACTTTTACGCAATTGCTTTTCCATTAGAGTAAGTATTTGAGAAATCTTGTCTTTGCTAAGGTTATCACTTTTTAGGTACAATTTAATAACATAAAAATTATCATTAAACTGTAGACCGAGTTCGGGATTAATACGAATATCCAAATTACCTACAATCCAGTGTTTTCGTGGAGGTGTGAACCAAACAAACTTCTTCTTACCCCAATACTTTTTATAGCCTTCAAGGGCAACAGTGTAGTTTTTAATCTTTTTAGGATCGGAAACTGAATTTAAAATAGTTTTTAGCTCTTTTCTATCCTCATTATTTGCATGAATATTAATTATTCCTTCTCTTAATGCTTTATAAAAGTCAGTAGCAGGTGAATAAGCATCTCGCCTTTTTATCTCGCGTACTTTGGTTAGCTTAGCATTTCCTGACTTACAGACAAAATCAACAAAGTCTGTTAAGGATATTTCAATTTTTGATTTAACTCTAGCCATAATTTTTATTTATTTTCTTTACCTTTTAGTAGACCAATTTTTTTACTTCTTTCAATTCCTTGTTGTACGTGCCCTAAATCAATTTTGGAATTAATTTTTAATGATTGCTCTTGAATTTTTTGTCTAATAAGTTTTTCTATT
>JBJORA010000010.1:0-75099 GCA_046049675.1 Bacteroidota bacterium
ATGGAAGTACCACCAATGGTGCTCAAAACGATAGGTATTTGAAAACGCAGGTGTTGGCTTCCAAGTAGCACCCCAATTGCCTACAGTGTCTTTTGTAACTATATGGCTGCAGTTGTAGTCACCTTTTGTATAACCTGGGAATGCATCTGTTACTTCTTCAAAAGAATATAAGCGAATATGATTGAATGCTTGAATCGTATCTACGTTAGCTGTCCACAAATCACCACTTCTAAACATTACACTTGCACCTACAACCATACCTGCAGGCACATTTAGGTTAACTGGTATCTGCAATACATTAAAACCGCTTGTGTTAGTGTCGTTGGCTGTAGCTGCTGTTAGCGGTATACGGTACGTTTGTACATTGGCACCTTGTATACCACTTGTAGTATAGCTTCTTCTACCTACAACACATTTTACAGTATCTACACCAAAATTAGTTGGTACAGCACCCGTGTTCCAATAAATTAGTCCAATATCGTGAGGACCACCACTTGCTGCACCATAAGTCAAAGAAATAACCATAGTGTCTACAATGTTTGGTTTATTAGCTACACGATTGTAAACATAGTTCATAGCAAAGCTGTCAATTGTGTACGAGTCACCAGAAGTAATACCCATTAAACCAACATTGATATCTGGGCGATTGAATGTTTTAGCTGTTGGGTCAAAAGTTTGACACCATTGTTGTAACCATACAGCGCTTAAACTAGAAACGCCACCAGTACCCGTAAAACGAGCACGCATAGTACTATCCTGCCAAAGCAAGTTGCTGTAAAGATGCGACGACGTGTACATAGAGGTTCCACCGTCTTCTACCATGCTTGTATCACGCGATTCAACAATACCGTACCAACGCTTACCAGCACGTGTCTTGCGCGTTTCAGCTCGCTTTACAGGCTCACCCTTAGCAGGTTGAAACATCGCGCTTTTCATGTCATCAGTCGCTTGTAAGCTCTGTGCTTCTACACTAGAATTGGCTATCATTGCAGAACACAATAGCAAAGCCACTTTTGTAAAATTTTTCATTATCTCTTTTTTCTATTTACTCTGCCTAAAATTAAGATAATTTTATAAAGTATGAGCATTTGTCAGCATTTTTTTACACACCATAGCGGCGACAAATTTCCTTAAAGCGGCAAATTCGTATCTTTACAGCATGTCTAATCAGGGAAATTCTAAAAATTGGCTATACCTAGGTATTATCGCTGCGCTCGCAGCAGCCTGCGCCTATTTGTTTATTAGTAAGAATAAGCAAGAAGATAAAACCCACGAAGTTACAACCCAGCTTGCTGATGTAAGTAGTAGTAAGCAAGCTTTGCAAGACGATTTTAATGCTGCGCTTCAACGCATTGACGAAATGAAAAGCAGTAATAAGAGTATGGATAGTTTACTCTTAAGCAAAGATGGCGAAATTAAAGATTTGCTCAATCAGATTAAAGCTATCCAAAGCAAAGAAAATGCTACCGCAGAAGAATTAGCAAAAGGTAGAAGCCTCATTGCTAGCTTGCAGGGTAAGTTAGATGGCTATCAAAAGCAAATTGAAGAACTTAAAAAAGCCAATGCACAGCTCGCAACAGAGAAGCAACAAATAAGCGCTGAGAAAGACAGGGTTACAGAAGAGAAACAAAATGTTGAAAAACAAAATACGCAACTAAGCAATGAAAAAGCAAACCTTGAGCAAAACAATGCTAATTTAAGTAGCAAGGTAGATCTTGCAAAAGTGCTGCATGCTGGGAATATTAAACTTGAGCCGGTTAAAAAGCAATGGCTTACTGGCAAAGAAGTCAATACCGAAAAAGCGAAACGCACAAAAGTAATGCGCATTAGTTTTGACCTTGACGATAATCGCCTTGCTGAAAGTGGTGAAAAACAAATCTATATCGTTGTTTATGGTCCTGATGGTGCTGCTTATAAGCGTGGTACTTTCAATTTGTCAGACGGCACGCAGAAAGCTTTTACAACAACTAAAACAGTTAGCTACACGCAAGGCAAAGCCACAAAAGATATCGGCTACGATTGGACACCGGAGGGTAAATTTGATGCCGGAGATTATACGGTAGAAATCTATCACCAAGGTTACAAGATTGGCGAAAGAGTTGTTACACTTAAATAGCAACTAGGCGTGAGGCAAGGAAAAGTTTTGTATGAGCAAGATATTGAAGATCTTGAAACATACTTGCACGAAAAGCACTGCATTATTGTTGTAGACGAAAATACACACAGGCATTGCCTTCCGATTTTTCTAAAAACTTTGCCGAGTTTAGCCGCTGCGTTTGTTGTTACATTAAAAGTTGGTGAATCATGTAAATCACTAGCGCAGTATCAATATCTATTAGAAAAATTAGTTGACGCTAAAGCAAATAAACAAACAGTTTTGATAGCACTAGGTGGCGGCAGTATTTGTGATGTTGCAGCGTTTGCGGCTAGCACCTATATGCGTGGGATACCTTTAGTATTGCTACCTACAAGCTATCTTGCAATGGTAGACGCCGCGCATGGCGGTAAGACTGCAATCAATTTTGGTGAAACAAAAAACTTAGTTGGAAGCTTCTACCCTGCTGATATCACTTTTGTTGAGCCAAATTTTACTTCAACACAAAGCGACAGAGATTTTAACGCCGGGATTGCCGAATTGCTGAAACAAGCTTTATTGCAAGGTGAAGAGCGTTGGCAAGCCGTTTGTGCCTGTGCAACAAGAGCAGATTATTGCGCACAATTACCTTCAGCAATAAATTATAAACGCCAATTAGTAGATCAAGATCCATATGACAATGCTGTCCGGCAAACGCTCAACTTAGGTCATACAATTGGGCACGCCTTAGAAGCCTATTATTTGCAAACAGATACGCCATTGCTCCACGGAGAAGCAGTTGCATTTGGGCTTATTGCAGAACTGTTTGTTGCTGAACACTTGCTTGGTACAGCTGAGAAAATTCGTATTGAGCTAAGCAAGCAAGTGGAAAAACTATTTGATAGTAGTGTGCTAAGGCGGCCAGCTGCAACACAAGCTTTGCTAGACTTAATGCTTTTAGACAAAAAATCTAATGCAAGTATTCGCATGAGTTTACTTCAGCACTATGGCGACTGCAAGATTAAAGTAGAAGTGCCAGTGCAACTTGCAACAGAAGCAGTTCAAAACCTATTTTCACAATATGCAAGTTGAAATTAAAGCTCGTGATACCGCTAGCAGCAATATTATTTTGCCGCTTAGTAAAAGTATTTGCAATCGCTTGCAGATTATTAAAGCACTTAGTGGTAGTACACATGATGTGCCACTTGCACAAGGTAGTGATGCGCAAGTATTACATCAAGCACTACGCACGGATACACTTGTTTGCAACGTTAATGATGCGGGTACAGCCTTTAGATTTTTGACGGCTTACTTTGCTTCGCAACCCCAGATACCAAGTAGAGTACTAACTGGAAGCCCACGCCTTCGCGAACGACCAATCGCGCCTTTAGTTGATGCCTTAATTGCCATTGGCGCAGACATTAGCTATGCAGACAAGCCAAATTTTGCACCGCTCTTAATCCGTGGAAAAAAGCTACGAGGCGGCACCGTGATGGTAGATGCAAGCCATAGTAGTCAGTTTATTAGCGCACTTTGTTTGATAGCACCTTATTGTACAGAAGGCATTACAATCAAATGGCAAAGTAAAGCAGTGAGCGATAGCTATATTCACATGACTTTGCGCTTAATGGCAGATAATGGTATTGCATATACGTTTGGCAATAACACGATAACTATTCCTTACCAGGCCTATACAACACAATCTTTTCATGTTGAAGCCGATTGGAGTGCAGCAACTTTTTTTATGTGTATGCTTGCAATGTGTAATATTGGCACTAAGTTTTCTTTTGCTGGTTTATCTGCAAATACAACGCAAGGCGACGCAGCATTACTAAATTACCTCAAAGATTTTGGCGTAAGTCACGAATGGGTAGATGCGAACTTGGTCGTAACAAAAATGAGTACTGCTGAATCGGTTCAAAAGCAATATGATTTTGAAGTAATGCCCGATGCTGCAATTCCGTTTATTGTATTGTGCGCTTTACAAAATAAGCAAGCAACTATTTCAGGCCTAAGTACCTTGCAGCATAAAGAAAGTGCTCGCGTAGATGCATTAGCACAAGAACTGCAAAAACTTGGTTTTGAGCTGAACTATGAGAATGATGTGCTTAGGTTTTCAGTGAACAATTCTAGTATGCTACAAAGTGTAGAATTTAGTAGTCACAATGATCATCGTATCGCAATGGCCTTGTCGCTTTGTGCAATAGAAGTTGATATTGTTAAGATAGATGACGCAGATTGCGTTGCAAAAAGCTTCCCAGATTATTGGCAGCGCTTATCGGAGATTGGGTGGCAGTGCGAGACTAACTCAACGAACGATTAAGTCTAATTGCCGTTATAACATTTAGAATCACATATGTGACTGCCCATGCCGGCAATAAAATTGTATCGATTGTCAAGTAGCTGACAAACAAAATAAGGGGTACAATCAATAGAACACTTATGAAAATAAAGGGGCTGCCTTTACGCTTAACAAAAAATCTTAGAAAAAATAAATTTACAATTGGCAAAGCGATTAGTGGCGGAGTTGCAAAGGTCGCATACCAACCTACCATGCTAGGATCATAGTTTATGTTACAGTAGATTACGAATGCCAATATCATTGCAGCGAAATTCCAGATGGTATTCTGTTTGATTAGTTTCGCTGTGGTACTAGTGCTTTGCATTTGCTGTCTCCCAATCAAATGTAAAATTTATTATCTAACTAAGGCAAGCTCGCACCACGGCAAAGTTCAGGTTTGCTTGTCTTTTTTGCTACAGCTAGCAGTTCAGATGTTTAGGCAAATCCGTCTAAGCGAAAGTCTTACACGACCGCATTTCCAAGCTCCATAACTGCCTACTTGAATCATTTCTTATAAAATTGCTTTGTTTACTTGCTTTTTTGCGAATTTTTAGCGCTCTGTCGGCATAAATTGTTGGCTATTAATGCCCTCGCCTCGCCTTCTAAGCCCTATATTTGTCAGATTGTAGTAATTCGACAAGGATTTATGACGTATAAGAAAATTAATAACATTTCAGGTTGGGTCGTATGCGCTATTGCGTGTATCGTGTATTTGCTTACCAAGGAAAAAAGTGCAAGCTTTTGGGATTGCGGCGAATTTTTGAGTACTGCTTACAAGCAAGAGGTACCTCATAGTCCCGGCGCCCCACTTTTTAGCATGATCGGTCGCATCTTTACTTTATTTGGTGGTGACAAAGATGCAGCAGCACTTGTTAATACAATGAGTGCCTTAGCGAGTGGCTTTACAATTTTGTTTTTATTTTGGAGTATAACCCACTTTGCACGTCGTATAGTTCAGTATCGCGGTGGTGCCTTGGATATGGGCAATATAGTTGCTATTATGGGGGCTGGTGCTGTAGGTGCTTTAGCTTATACGTTTAGCGATACTTTTTGGTTTAGTGCTGTTGAGGGTGAGGTTTACGCGCTAAGTAGTTTCCTAACCGCATTAGTGTTTTGGGCTATTCTTAAATGGGAAGAAAGCCTTCGCGACAGCAATGCTGATGGAGAAGGTGGTAGCGCGCACAACAGACGCTATGCTGATCGTTGGATTATCTTTATTGCTTACGTATTAGGTTTAAGTATCGGTGTCCACTTATTAAACTTACTTGCGATACCTGCTATTGTAATGGTGTACTATTTCCATCGTTATAAAGTGTCAACAATGGGCACTGTAGTAGCTTTCTTTGTAGGTTGTATCGTTACAGGTGTTGTGCAGTACGGCATTATTCAGGGTATTCCAATTTTGGCTAGTAAAAGCGACTTGTTCTTTAACGGCATGGGCTTGCCATTTAATATGGGTATTCTTATTTTCTTTATCCTATTTGTTTCATTGGTCGTTTACCTTATGCGTTGGGCAAAGAAAAACAATCGTTATGGCGTGCATTTAGCTTTATTAAGCTCATTGTTCATTATGCTTGGTTATTCTTCTTTTGTGCAGGTTATTATCCGCAGTAATGCTGATGTGCCAATTGATATGACCAATCCAGACAATGCCTTGTCCCTTATTAAGTATTTACAACGTGAGCAATACGGTAATACGCCATTGATGTTTGGTCCTTACTACAATGTAAGTTCACGTACTGGTCCAGAAAGCCAAAAAGAAGGCAAAATGGAATATTGGATGAATCGTAAGACAGGAAAGTATGAAGAACTAGGTCCTGGTCGTGGCGAATACGTATGGCCTGCGGAGTACGTGAAATTCTTCCCTCGTATTTGGGATATGAACGATCCGCGACATGTACAATACTACCAAGAGTACCTAGGCTTAGGTAAAGATGACGAACCAACTGGTGGCGACAACATGTACTTCTTTATCAATTACCAAATGATACAGATGTACTGGCGTTACTTTATGTGGAACTATGTTGGTCGTCAAAACGATATTCAAAATCTAAGTGGCGAAGCTGATCACTCAAACTGGATTAGTGGTATCGGCCCTATAGATAGAATGTTTGGCCATGGCGACACTAACAAATTGCCAAAAGGTATTCGCGATAGCCGAGTGCGTAACGAACTATATGGCTTGCCGTTTATTTTGGGTTTAATTGGTTTATTCTTCCACATTAAACACGATAAGCGCAATGCTTTGATTGTTGGCTTATTGTTTTTCTTTACAGGAGCTGCTATTGTTATTTATCTGAACAACGTACCGCTTCAGCCACGTGAGCGCGACTATGCCTATGCAGGAAGTATGTATGCCTTTGCAATATGGATAGGACTTGGTGTGCTTCAAATACGAGATTGGTTTAGTAAAATTGGTGCTATGCCAAGTGCGGCTGCAGCTACATTAATATGCTTGCTTGCTGTGCCCACACTAATGGCTGCAAAAGAATGGGACGATCACGACCGTAGCCGTAAGACATTAGCACCAGATAGCGGAAGAAACTTCTTAGAGAGTTGCGAGAAAAATGCTATTCTATTTACAGAAGGCGATAACGATACCTACCCATTGTGGTACTTGCAAGAAATTGAGCATGTGCGCACAGATGTACGTGTAATCAATCTAAGTCTTTTAGGTATTGACTGGTATATTGATCAACTACATTACAAAACGAATGATGCACCAGCTGTGCCAATGCGTTGGACTAGCGAAAAGTATCGTGGTCAAAATCGTGATGTATTGCCTGTTGCAGGAGCCGGCCCAGCACTGTCACTTGATAGTGCAATTGATAATTTCTGTAATGATGCGCTAGCTCGCCCAAATAGAAATGGTGAAGCAACAAATTTCTTACAAACGCGTAACTTGTATATCAATGCTGGTGGTAGCGGCGATAGTGCAAAACGAATCAATTTTACTGTGGGTGGAGATTATTTAATGAAGAACGATCTTGCTATCCTCAATATTATCTCTGCGAATTTTGGCAAACGTCCTATTTACTTTAGTACTACTGTAGATCCTAAGCACTACGAAGGCCTTAAGAACTACTGTGTACAAGAAGGTTTAATTTTCAAACTTACTTCTCAGTTTACAGCAGGTGTAGCAGAAAACAAGGCACGTTCTCCGTTCAATGTAGACAAAACGATGGATTTGTTTATGAAGACGTTTAAGTTTGGCGGTGCAGAGCGTAAGGATGTGTACTTTGATCAACCTAATCGTCGCATGTTAGATATTATGAAAAATAGTGTTGCTTCATTTGCAGAATCCTTAGTGGCTGGTGGTCGCAAAGAAGATGCGATTAAAGTTTTAGACCATACAATGAAGAATATTAGCGAGGAGAGTTATCCGATTGGTATTGGTCAAGAAGACATCTCTTTGATTTACATCGCAAATGCTTATTTAGAGGCTGGTGCAAAAGACAAGGCGCGCGCTATTCATAAAAAGATGGTACAATACATCAAAGACTATCGCGAATTTGCTACAACTACAAGTGGCACACGTCAAGAGCGCTTACAGGCTGATGTTAAAGAATGTATCGATCGTTATGCATATGCAATTAGTATTGCTATGCGTTCAGATATGGAATATGCTAAAGAATTAGATGCCGAATTTAAGGCATTGAGTGGAGGCCAAAGCGTTATTCAGCAAATGATGATGCAACAGCAGCAAGCCCAACAACAGGCTCAGCAGCAGCAACCAATTCAATAGTCAATTAAGTAGTAATGTCAAAAGCGCAGGTCAGTGATCTGCGCTTTTTTTTGACTCAATTTATAAGTAAAGGACTCTCCTAAGCTAATTTAACATGTTAGAATAAGTTGTACCTTTACACTATGACTATAGCCGCCATTTTAACCCAACATGTAGACAATTACAGTCTGTACACCTTAGCTGCCATATTGCTAAGCCTGATAGCAGCGCTAGCCCTCAAGTATCAGAAGGCAAAGTTCTATATAATGAAATTATTTGCAAGAAATAAAAGCTTTGCACAGGTAGTGGGCATAATGTTTCTGTTGTCGCTTGCATTTGGCTTGATTGTTGGAATAAGCACATTAAGTGTTGTGGTAGGCCTTGGTAGCGCAGCGATTTTTTTTGTAATTGCCCTTATTCTGTTGCTGCTAGACCTGCTTAAGCGCTAAGCTTTAGGTCTAATGCATAACACCAGCCCCATTTAGTTACAGTATTCTAAAGAAAGTGATAGGCGCAAAAATAAATTGGGAATAGAATCACGTGTACTATACCTAATAATCTAAAGCTGCGTAGAAATGTGTAGCTTTGTAATAGCGCTACCCCTTCGTTACATACACCGTCTTCACATTCATAAACTCGTGCATACCCCAACTGCCAAGTTCTCGGCCGTAACCACTTTGTTTGATGCCACCAAAAGGCATACCAGGCACGCTTCGTACAAAGTCGTTTACAAAGCAATTACCAGCATCTAATTCGTACTTGGCAAGGTGCTCTGCCTTGGCGCCATCTTTGCTATATATTGCAGCACCTAGGCCGTAATTGCTATCGTTTGCAATTTGTATGGCATGCTTATTATTTTGTGCAGTGATAATGCTTGCAACTGGGCCAAACAATTCTTCTTGATATGCCACCATACCTTCTTGCACATTAGTTAAAATTGTTGGAGCAAAATAGGTAGGAAAATCTGGTGTAAAATTACATTCCAATATCCTTGCGCCTTTGCGTGCACTTGCTTTGACCTGCGCATGCAAGGTTTCTGCTAAATCCAGTCTTGCAAGCGGACCAAGATCTGTTGCCATATCCATCGGGTCGCCAATCTTAATTGCAGAAAATTCAGCAGCTAGTGCCTCTACAATTTTATTGTGCTGCGATTTTGTCACTACAAATCGCTTTGCTGCGATACAACTTTGCCCATTATTGATTAGCCTACTAAAAGCTGCACTAGCAACGCTTTCTTTGATTGGTGCATCGCTTAGAAATACACTAGCATCACTTCCACCAAGTTCAAGTACACACTTCTTAATAACAGCGCCTGCCGCTGTAGCAATTGCTCGACCCGCTCTTGTGCTACCAGTACATGTAACAGCAGCAATGTGTTGATGAGCAATAATGCCAGGAAGTTTTTCAACAGGCACAAGTAATAGTTCGCATAAACCTTCTGGTGCTTTTGCAGCTTGCATTACTTCTTGTACCAACAACGCACAGCCGGTAACATTATTGGCATGCTTCAATACATAGGCATTGCCACCTGCAATAATTGGCACTAAGCTTCTAAATACTTGCCAATATGGAAAATTCCACGGCATCACTGCAAGAATGCTTCCTAATGGTTGAAAGGATACATAGCTATGTGTCGCACTGCTTTCTATTGTGATATCCGCCAAAAAACCTGGCAGCCTATCTGCATAGTACCTGCACACAAATGCGCATTTTTCTACTTCCTTAATGCTTTGGCTAATGGGCTTACCCATCTCAAGCGTTGCCATTGTTGCAAGATCTTCTTTGCGCGACAAAATTGCTTTTTCCAAACGCAATAGTAGTTGCACACGATCTTTTACTTTGCTTGTGCGCCAAGCAGTAAATGCTCTGTGGCTTCGCGTAAGTTTTTGCTCAATCGTACTTTGCTTATCAACAGTATATGTTGCAATGCGTTTTAAGTTAGCAGGATTAATGGATATGAACTTATTACTCATACTTGCTACAGTATTTTATTAATCTTGTATTGTGTGCGTTTACCACCACTGTCAATGGTAAGGATATAAATGCCACTTGCAATTGGCAGATCTTTTGGTATAAGTAAGTTGCCACTAATTTGTTTTTGTTGTAGTACAACTTTGCCATACATATCAGTTAGTGATATGTTGCTATTGTTTGGAATATTCTTCAAAACTGCATTGCCAATACCGTAGCTAAAGTTCAGCGAATTTGCAAGCGCTAAGTCTGTATTAACGGGAGCAGTATTTGTATCGCAACCCCAAGCTGGCTCTACACCTAGGGCTCTAAAACTTCCACAAATTGTTGCACGGTGTGCTTTTGCAAAATAGATACTATCTGCTTGTAAAACATAAGCTGCTGCTGTAGCAAAATCTGTATTATCACCAAAACTAAACAAAGCCTGCAGCATTAGTTTATCGGCATTTATACCGCCAATACTATCCCATACGCGCATCATCGCGCTGCTCCAAACTTCGCCAAGTGTGTATATGTCTTGGTTTTGTGCCGTGCTGTATGTATTTGTAGTTTGGGCAGTACGACCATCCCAGAATTCGTTGTGACCGTCCCAACTAAATACATTTTGCCAACGATAGGTATTGTAACGCTTGCTATAGCTACACGCAAAATAGTCTGCCAAGCCTTCATCTAAAGCATCTCGTTCATTGGTAGCAATAAAGTTTCCATTGGCACTCCAACTGACACCGTGGCTATACTCATGTACGATTACGTCTGCATCTTCTGCATCGTCTACACCACCTTCGCCAAGATCTAAAAGTGGTGTACTGCCTGTTTTATAAAACGTGCTATTATCTGCACCAAAATTGCCATGTGCATCTACCCTAACCGCCATCGGCAGAATAGCGTCAAAGCCAAGGCTGTCAAAATACTGATGGAAATTGCTGATGTGAAAAAGTGCATTACAATCCTCAAAGCCACTTTGATCGCGGGTGTAGAAAAAATTATCACTGCTAGAACTTACTGGCGCAATTGTAGGCGCTACTTGATCTATAATTTCAGCATACTTGTTCTTTAATATGAATTTGCCACTGGCAGCATCAAAAAAAGCCGGCATGTTTACTTGAAATTGTGCAGCATCATACCATGCGGCATTAGCATCATTATTGTCTATAAACGTACCGCCATAAGTTTGAGCACTCGCTGTTATTGGATCAGGCAAAAATATTTTTGCTTTGATGGTAGTATCGCCTTCATAGTGCTGTGCAATATCCCATGCTGCTAATGTTTGTTGCTTATCGGCATCAACAATTTTAAGACTATCATATCCGCATTGTGTTATGCGTTGTTTTATTGCAAGCACAAGCAACTCGTCATTTACAAAATAGCATAAAGATTCACCTTTGTCTGAGGTACTGCTAATTGCAGTAGTGTTGCCACTTGGTACAAGTAGCTTGCTTGAACATAAATTGTTGCTTGCAGATAAGTAGCGACCATCTTTGAGTAGATTTACTTTTACCTTACTGCCAAAAACTTCTATTCCACTAAAGTAGTGCTGAAAAGTATAATGCTCTGCTACAGGTGATACTTGTGCATATGCTAGTTTGAGTTCGCTGTTTTTATAATTAGTAAGATGAGAGTTCGCAAAACTTATTGCCGCGCTTTGATGCAAAAGTTGTTGCGCATTGCAAAAGCCACATAACCAACACAAACACCATATCAACCCTACTGCTCTTATCATACTAACTCATTTTGTATTGTAAATTATGAATCCCATCTAATAATTGTCCAGCTTTCGCAAAATCTCGTTTTTTGATTTCACATATTAGTTTGCAAAACAGTAAATTTTCAGTACGAATGATATCTGCCTCAAGTTGATGTAAAGCCTTATTTACAGCAGATTGAATAGTATAGTCAAATTCTAATTCGTACAGATTCGTTTCTTCTTTTGAAATAATGCCTGCAACATCAATCGCTGCCTGCGCGCTACTTTTATAAGCATTAATCAAGCCGGGCACACCTAGTAAAGTGCCGCCAAAGTAACGTACCACAACCACTGCGCAATTACTGAGTCCGTTACTGTCAATAACGCCTAGTATTGGCTTGCCAGCGCTACCACTTGGTTCTCCATCGTCCACTGCTCTAAAAGTGCGTTTATCTGTGCCAATACGATAGGCAAAGCAATGATGCACGGCCTTTGGATGGAGTGCTTTTAAGTTTTTAAGCGCAACCTTAAATTCATCTATGCTTGTAATGTGTAAGGCATATGCAATAAACCGACTACCTCTATCCTTAAATTCGGCATCTGCATTGGCTGCAATGGTTTTGTATGTATAGAAATCGTCTGGCAAATGCTTTAAGGTTGTTGTGCCGGCATAGCTGCTTTTAAAGCATCGCTTAGTTTTTTTGCAATCATTTGCATGTCAACATTGTTTGGATCTTTTTGCAAATATGCTTGAGCGGCTTTAAACGCTTCAGGATAATTTTTTTGTTCAATGAAGCTAAACATCGCAAGGTCGTCCGTACTAGGTCTTTTAAGTAATACACACAGAGGCTTACCCTCTACTTCTGTAGTAGCGATAGGTCCATTAAAGCTTGCCCACTTGCCGTCTGCGTATAGTTCTGGTGGTACCATGCTACAGTGGAATATTGCATAATCCCAAGGGTTTTCATTCTTTTGGTAATAACGTACATATCGCACTTTTATTTTTGGATAGCGGTTACCCAAATATTCGTTGAGTAAGTGAGCACCATTACAGCCAACGACAATGGAATCTTTCACAGTTGGATAAATCTCTTTCGTAAGCTTATCCACCATAGGTTTCATACTATTATAGTAGAAGTCCATTTCATACTGACCATAGGCACCACTTGTTCCGCCAACAGTGCTATTGTAATAGTTTACGTTTTGAGGAAATGTTTTGGCTGTAAATACTACTGGCTCAAGCAATAGCAAAGCGAATAAACCAAGTGCTGCAGCAGGAGCCCATTTGGCTTTACTTAGTTTGCCAAGTCCCCACCAACCAAGTCCACTAGCAATCGCTAAAGGAGGAAAAACAAATAACACATGTCGCCATAAATGATACACATTGCTTCCTTTGTACATAATGTAGAAAAGTGGAAATAGTCCCACGAATACAATTAGTATTGCCATCCAACGCCATCTGTTTTGCTTCCAGGTTGTAAAAAATGTAATGGCAAAAGCTAACAAGCCAAAAATAAATACCCAAGGTGACGTAATGAAAATTGCACGAATTAAGTAATTGCCAGGCAAGTCGGCACTAGGCGTTTTTTCGCCTTCCCACATTTGGCCAAGTTGAATTTTGAAATCGCTTAAGAAGCTTAATGCTTCAAGAGGAGCGCCTAAAGGATTTTTTGCAGCGAAAGGCCAAAACAAAGAACAACCAAGATAAGCACCTACAGCCACTATTACAGAAGGCACAATAGTTTTGAGCCAACCTTTATTGTCGATACTTTCTTGAACATACTTCCAATGTACAATTGCTATGATTGGCATGTACACGATAAGCAATAAACCAGCAACGCGCACATCTATGGCTAAAATAATTGAGATAATTGCCATAACGATATGATGCCATTTTAAGTGCGCATAATTGCGATACATTTTACATAAATAGTAAACCCCCATGATGTAAAAGGCTGCCATTGGTACGTCCTTCGGATTGTTCATCGCATGTCCCATATAGAATGGGAAGAAAAACATGAGCAGCATAGTAATAACTGCTGGCTTATACTTCCAGTAGTCTTTTACTAATAAGCCAGAATACATTATGCCAATAAAGCCCACAAAGGCATTAAAAATATGTCGGCAGGTATATTCTTCAAATGGCAAAATTTTGGCCAGTAATAGCGCCATGATGTCGAAGATGTTGCCATAATAAGTTAGTACACCATCGCGATTTACGCTATCAGGTTGGTTGAAAATACTTTCGTCTGCACCAAAGCTGCCAATAAATTTCATTGCCGCTTTGCCCATACCGTTGGCATAGGCTTCGTCACCGCTTAGGCCATACCAAAATGATGCTATTATCATTAGCACAGCCATTGTAGGTAGCAATGCATAGAAAATAGTTTTCCAAATTGGTGCTTCTACACTAGCTTCTTCGTGTTGAATAATGGGCTCGGGGCTTGCTGGTATTGCTTGTTTGACTTTAACTTGACTTGCTGTTGCTTTAGCCATATAATATTGTATGCTTTTGCAGTATGCGCAAATTTAGGTAAATAATACTTAATGCAAGTGGCAGATAATTCGGGCATTTTCGGGGAAATGCCAGCTTAGAATGCTTGAAATTGCTAGTCTACTACAAGAACGTCTACAATGTCGCAGTGCTCTTTAATGCGCTTTAGCACATTAGGTGTATCAAGCTTAGTAGGTGTTGCAAATACAACAGTACTTGGTGCCTCAATCTGAATAGCACGCATCATGGTGTCGATGTATTGGTGGCTAAGCTTCATATCCATCGCATCGCCAACTTCAAAAAGGGGATGATAGGCTAATCGTTCGTCTTTGTTGTAAGCTATTGCACTAGTGCCACAACATACGATGTCGTCATCTTGCATTTCTGCACTATACTTTGCACGCAAGTCTGCAAAGTCGTTGGCAGAAGCGTAATGTGCTACTACAAATACCATGTGGTAAATGTACGAAAAATGCTTTATCCTAATATTACTCTTTTTTATAAAAAATAGCAGGCAGGTTCATTGCTTATTCTACTAGTACCCTAAAAAGCATTTGCGAACTAAAGGGCTAGCTTTAGCAAGTTATCATTGTGCTGTATCTATTCTATCTAAGCAGCCAGGTCTTCTTTGCTAGGTTTATGTCCACCAATAGCATAGTAAATTGGAATGCCCAAGGCCACAAGTGCCAAGCCACTAAGCGTGTAATCTGGCTTGTAAATCAACAGCAGTATACATAGTCCAGTCGCGCAAATTACGTACAAGGCTGGTATTACCGGATAGCCAAGTGCTTTATATGGTCTAGGCATATCTGGCTTAGTGATGCGAAGCTTGAATAAGCCGAGTATCGTAATGATGTAGAAAAGCAAAACAGCAAAAACCACATAGTCAAGTAAATCGCCGTACTTTCCACTGCAACACAATACGCAAGTCCAAATGGCTTGTGCCCACAAAGCCCATGCAGGCACTTGTTTGCTATTGAGCACCGCTGCTTGTTTGAAAAATAACTTTTCCTTTGCCATGGCATAATACACTCTGGCGCCACTTAGTACGATACCATTGATACAGCCAAATGTGCTAATCATAATTAGTAATGCCATTAGTTTAGTGCCGTTACTACCTAACATCTTTTCACATGCAAGTATACCAACTCTATCGCTAGGTGCTGTAGCAATTTCCTGCATTGTGAGTACTGATGTGAACATTACGTTTGCTAGAATATAAAGGCATAAAACGATGCCCGTGCCTAGGATTAAACTTCTGCCAACATTCTTTTTCGGTTCGTGCACCTCACCAGCTATGAAGGTAATATTGTTCCAAGCATCTGCACTGAAGATACTGCCCACCAATGTTGCAGCAAGTGCTGCTAGCATGCCTTGGATGGTCGTAACAGACATCCACTGCCCTGTTTCTGTATTCAATTGCTGCATGCCAGAAACATTATGCCAGTTGGCATGCCATACATCTGCATTACTACCTACAATTAAGCCGAGCAAAATAATGCCTAGCAATGCCGCAGTTTTTGTAACAGTAAATATGCGCTGCACAAGTTTACCACCTTCTACGCCGCGTGTATTGATATAGGTAAGTAACAACACCACCGCCATGCTAAGCAAATGTGCAAATTGAATAGTTGTAAATCCCAAATTGACAACAGTGGTATGCGTATCAGCTTTGGTATCTTTTACAAGTTCAAAAATGGGAAAGAAATATGCTGTAAACTTTGCAAAGGCAACACCAACAGCAGCAATAGTGCCTGTTTGTATTACTGCAAAAAGTGTCCATCCGTATAGAAAGCCTGTAAGTTTACCAAAGGCTTCTTTAAGGTACGTGAACTGCCCTCCTGCTTGTGGATACATAGCGCTTAGCTCGCCATAACTGAGTGCAGCAGCAATTGTAAGCAAAGCAGTAAATACCCATACAGCAATTAGCCAAGGGGCAGTGCCAACTTGACGAACAATGTCGGCGCTCACAATAAAAATGCCTGATCCAATCATGCCACCAGCAACAATAGTGGTGGCATCTAGTAGTTTTAGTTTTTGCACGAGTGTGAAGGTAATAAAATTGTCAGCAACGTACATCTACTAAAATGCAGCAGTATGCTGACCGCGCAATTCGACTGATTACTTGCCAATCTTTAGCCAGTCACTTTCGCTTCTGCCATTTGCAATAATCTTACCTCTGCCTTTTAGTTGTAGTTGATTTCTATTGCGCACTTTAATATAGCAATGAGGCGGTAAGTACAATGGTTGTTCTACAATCATACTTGCTTTTTTACCAAGCATAATTGGTTGCTCCAAATATGCACATGCCAGTGAATCTTCACTACTAAAAGTAATTGTACCTCTGCGTACATTTTGCACATCGCTCGCCGGCAGCGGTGCAGCCCACAAACCTCTACCGTAGGTACAAGCGATTAGCCTATTGCCAACTACATCTATTTCTAGCTCGCCAATAATACTTTTCACCATACCTTGTCCGTAGGGTTGCCAAATTGGAATCAGCGCATTGAGATTGCGTGCATACACACCAAGGGCATTACTGCAAAAGAGTGTATTGCTTGGAGCGTGGTACTTTAAATCCCAGATAGGGTAAGCGGGCAAGCCATTACTCATATCTGTCCATGTATCGCCTGCATCGCTGCTTTGCCATATGCGATTTACACCTTTGCTCAAATCAAAATAATCGTCGTAGTAACCGAAGCTTGCAAACACATCTCGTGGAGTAGCGCCTAGCTCTAGTTTAAAAATTTTATTATCACCAACGCCACATGCTTTAGCGCAAGTATTGCATCTGTTAGCAGTTATATCTTGCCAGGTATTGCCGTGGTCGGTGCTTCGCCATACCGTGCCAGCACCTTGCCATAAATTGGCCACATATATATACTCATCAGCATCGCCGCCTACCGCTATGGTAGATGCGTAATTAGGTAGCGAAGGACTACTTGGCAGCGCTGTCCATCTATTGATGCCAGGTGTCAATACTTGCATTTTTCTGCGCATGAAGTAGATATTGCCCGTGCTATTGCTGCTGCTAAGTGTACGATATCTAATACCCTCGCCTGTTTCGTCGCCGGCAACCCCACCTACAAAAGGCGCTATATCGTTGCTCGTGCTCATGCTTGCCAAGTAGTTGTATTGTCCTAGTGCAAAGTTTGGCTTAGTTTTACTGTACGCCACATCATAGCCATCGCCGCGTATATCTACGATCCATTCATTTTTATCTGGCAAAAAACTCATAATGCTATTGTCCTGACTACCCGCACTAATTACACCACTAAACGGACTTACACTGCATCCGTAAAAATCTGTAATTGGTAAAAAACTTCCATTTAAATTTCTAAAGGTCTTGCCACTATTGCTACTAAAGCTTAGTCCGCCATCTGTACCAAGTAAGATATGATCGCTATTGCCGTCTTTGCTATGCTTAGTAACAATGTAAGTACGTATGTCTGCGTGTGGTGTGTTGTTGCTGCCAAATGAATAGCTATAGCAAGATTCATAACTATTGCCGGCATCGGTACTTCTGCCGAGCACAAGGCCACCAAAATATTGTATTTCACTTTTGAACTTATTGATATGCACAACACCATAGTGCTCACCATCGTAAACATATCCATTTGTATTTATGGCAAATTCTTCCTCTACTTGCAATGTGTTTAAGTTAACGACAAAACGTTCTGGCGTTGACGGAGCTTCATAGGTGCGCGTAACAAATAGCATATTTGGTTCGGCATCGCTTGTTGCACTCATGCAAAGTGTAAATAAGTCTTTTGGTTTTTTTGTTTTTGCAACGATTGCAGAAATATCTATTGCTGCAGGACGATTAGTGCTAATATCTTTGATGCAGTACAAGGCTGGCGCATAACGTTTACCATTGTGCACATTGGTCTTTGTGCTGTAAAATAGCATATCACGCGCTTGGTTATAACACATGCACTTTATGGCTTGGTGTTCACCTGCTTGGTATAGCATTGCCTTATCATTATTTGATAAAGTAAGTAGTTCAAAACTCTTAGCCGTGTTTGTACTAATGTAAATTTTGCCATTAATTGCTGCATAGAAAATATTACTTTTCGCGCCTTGCACTATGCTATAGGCACGATTATTTTGGAGATCGTGCGAATTTTCTATTTGGCTTGCTTGCCATGTTTCTCCACCATCGTTGCTATAAATGACGCCACAACTATATCTATCTTGTGTTGGATGCTCGCCACCATTGCACACAGCAATAAAACGAGGTTGCTTGCTATAGTCTACAAAGATATCGCGCACACCTAGCACAGGCAATTCGTAGCTGTCAGTAATATTTTGCCAATGCTCACCTCCATCTGAAGTATGCCATACTCCACTTGCACCGATGTAAATGTCTGTGCTGTCGTTTGTAGGATGAGCACTAATAGCTGAAATATGGCCGTAGTTTTGGTTTGCTAATTTGTCTTTGGCATTAAACGGACCAAGGCATTGCCATTGCACTTGGCAAAAAGCGCTTGCTGGCAATGATATCAATAGGCAAATGAGGAATTTTAATTGCACGTTAACTTTAGCACACTTGGTTCAGCACAATATTATGTAATTTTACATCATAAAATAAGTTAATATGGAAGTTGCAACAAAAAATCCTGTGGAGTTTACCGCTAATGCTTTAGTAGAATTGCAAAAACTTCATGAGCAGCATAGAAATACAGACGACAATAAATTGCGCGTTGGCGTAAAAGGCGGCGGTTGCAGTGGCATGACATATGTATTAGCATTTGATAAGGCTGAAGATGATGATCAGCACTTTGATGTAGAAGGCATACCTGTTGTAATGAAAAAAAGCCATGCCTTGTACTTGACTGGCATAAGAATTGATTGGCAAAATGGCTTGAATAATCGCGGTTTTATTTTTGAAAACCCGAATGCGAGCAGCACTTGTGGTTGTGGCACTTCGTTTAGTGTATAGTAGTTATATTATTTTTGAGCAAAATAGTTGTCGCTAAGTAGCACACTACTTCTTATCAATTTTAGGCAAAGTTGGTGCCGTTCCTGAATCTGATATGCCGAATGCGCTAGGAATTTGTTCTTGTTGTATATCAAAAAATAATTCTTGGTTAGATTTAATTTTCCAAGCGACTGCCATAATCTCTTTCTTAAAAGCCACAGCGCTATCTTTTGGTACCGTACCCATATTTTTGATTAAGCTATTAATGTCCATACCTAGTGAAAAATGATAGGTTGCTTTTTCAAAATTTCTGCGAATATTGTTTTCATTATCAAACACTTTTGGCATCATGCTAAAAAGTGTTGTTGCTGCAGAAAAATAGAGAAAGCCTACTTTGATAAAAATGTTATCTGTATGATCCCATCCGCGCTTGATAACAAGAAAACTTAGTACGCCAAGCACTAAGCCGCAGTAGAACATCGATATCGTGTAGGCCAATTGAAAAACGTTAAAGTTGATAGCAACATCCAAATAAGACTG
Source organism: Bacteroidota bacterium (assembly GCA_046049675.1). Lineage (GTDB taxonomy): Bacteria > Bacteroidota > Bacteroidia > Chitinophagales > Chitinophagaceae > CAIXQW01. The sequence continues at coordinate 19,750 of JBJORA010000010.1, forward strand.
TCTCATGTTATTGCTAATGAGGAACATATTTTTGAGGTAAGCATGCGAGCTGCTTGTAGCAGTGTCGCTCATGATGCTTTTATACAAAATAGAATCCTTGTGATTATAGCTTACTAGCGATTGCCGCACTGCACGGTCGAAATACAATTTACTCGATGCAAAAAGAAGTAGATTAATAAGTACAAGCCCAGCAACAAAAAGCGACACTTTGGTAATAATGTGGCATTTTGAGAAAAACCTCAAAGCAGATTTAAGCATAATGGTGTTATAATTTGGCAGTAAATGTAGCTTGTTTTAATTAGCAATGCAAGTATAGATTGTATGGCCATTTCAGATAGAGCACTATGCAATCAAAATGTAACTCGCCATTTAAAACAAAAAAGCCCTCCTTGCGGAAGACTTCTTTTTGTATTGGTTTTTGCTTACTAACTCACTTTTTCTACCTGTATATAGTTCAATTCTACAGGTTGGCTTCTGCCAAATATTTTCACTTCTACCTTTAGCTTCTTTTTTTCGTCGTTTACCTCTTGAATGGTACCGTTGAAATCGTTGAAAGGGCCATCAGTAATCTTAATAATTTCACCAACTAAATAGCTTTGAGAAGCCTGTCCACCAAGCTCAGCAACTTCGTCCATCTTACCGAACATTTTGTTGACCTCGCTTTTACGCAGTGATATTGGGTTCTCTTTACCTAAAAAGTGTATTACACCATTTAGCGCTGCTATAGCAGTTACTAGATTATCGTCTAGCTTGCCTTTTGCAGCTTCTAGCATAATATAACCTGGATACAAAATCTTTTCGCGCTCGCTGCGTTTGCCGCTTTGCATTTTAACGATTTTCTCCATTGGGCAAAGCACCTGGCTAATAAGATGTCCCCACGAGTTACGGCGGATTTCTAGATCCAAATACTCTTTTACTTTACGTTCTTTACCACTCACAACGCGCAATACATACCACTTTGATTCGGGGCCTGCAGGTGCACTCGTTGCTTGTTGTTCCACTACATTTTCTTCCATAACCGTAGAAATTAAGCGAGTAGGCTATAAATTGCTTTGAAAGCAGCACCTAGCACGCCATCCATTAAAAATACCAATAGCGTAATGATGGTAATGCATACCAACACAATTGCAGTGGTTTGCTGCAATTCGCTCCAACTTGGCCAAGTTACTTTGTGCAACAACTCATCGTAAGCACTTTGTATGTATGATCCTATTTTACTCATTATTCTTTTTCTTAAAGTATGAATGCTGCGCAAATCTAGCACAACATCTTTATATTTTGTTTGCACGGGCACAAGGATTCGAACCCTGACCAAAGGTTTTGGAGACCTGCATACTACCGTTATACTATGCCCGTGTTTAGGGTGTGTGTTTGTGTGTGGGTTTGGGTGTGGTGAGAATTAACTATTGTTTTCATTCCAATAGCACTCATTCTCATTCTGTTTCTCTTTCTCATTCTTAATTCCTCTTCTCTTTAAGGAGTTAAAAGTTGCAAAAAATGCTTCTAATCTACTCATTATCAGCATTTTACTGCTTTCAAATAAACTAAACATTAAACAGAAAATCTGTGTGTCAATATGTATAAAGAACTAGGTTGTAAAGTTAAAAAAGTCGTTGACCAATTTTTCGTTGGCCAACGACTTCTATGTTTAAGCCACTGGCTTAGTAAACTGAATTACTTAATGATCTCTGTAACCTGACCAGCACCTACTGTACGGCCACCTTCACGGATCGCAAACTTAAGACCTTTATCCATCGCGATAGGGCCGATAAGTGTTACGTTGATTGTTACATTATCACCAGGCATTACCATTTCAACGCCTTCTGGAAGAGATACCTCACCAGTAATATCCGTAGTACGGAAGTAGAACTGTGGACGGTACTTGTTGAAGAATGGTGTGTGACGACCACCTTCGTCCTTGCTCAATACGTAAACCTCACCTTTGAACTGAGTGTGCGGTGTAATTGAACCTGGAGCACAGATAACCATACCACGGCGGATATCAGCTTTCTCAATACCACGAAGCAAGATACCTGCGTTATCGCCAGCCTCACCTTCTTGTAACAACTTACGGAACATTTCCACACCTGTACAAGTAGACTTCAAGTTATCCTCACGGAAACCAACGATTTCAACTGGATCGTTTACACGGATACGACCACGCTCAATACGACCAGTAGCAACTGTACCACGACCAGTAATAGTGAACACGTCCTCAACGCTCAACAAGAAAGGCATATCAACTGGACGTGGAGGCAATGGAATATACTCATCCACCGCGTTCATCAACTCGTCGATACATGGTACCCACTGAGCGTCACCAGCTAATGCACCGCTCGCACTACCCTTAATTACAGGAGTGTTGTCGCCGTCAAAGCCATTTTTAGATAATAGATCACGAACCTCGATTTCAACTAGCTCAAGAAGCTCAGCATCATCTACAAGGTCAACTTTATTTAAGAAAACTACGATACGAGGTACACCTACCTGGCGAGCCAAAAGGATGTGCTCACGTGTTTGAGGCATTGGACCATCAGTAGCAGCAACCACTAGAATTGCACCATCCATCTGTGCAGCACCAGTAATCATGTTCTTCACATAATCGGCGTGACCTGGACAGTCAACGTGCGCATAGTGGCGGTTTGCTGTTTGATACTCTACGTGTGCTGTATTAATAGTAATACCACGCTCTTTTTCTTCTGGAGCTCCGTCAATATCATCGTACTTCTTCAACTCTGCAAGACCCTTCTGTGAAAGAATACTTGTGATAGCAGCAGTTAAAGTTGTTTTACCATGGTCAACGTGACCGATAGTACCAATGTTAACGTGGGGTTTATCCCTCTTAAATTCCTCTTTAGCCATTTTTATCGAATTTTAATTTTGGTTGATTTTCTGAGTGTGCAAAGGTAAGATTAATTAATTGATTTCACCAAAATTTATGTTCCACCTAAAATCTTTGGTTTTGCTGACATTTAGCAGTAAACTGAACTCAGCATTGGTTTCTTTATGCCTACCCTTCTATGGTCTTGCGTTAACCAAGAGCTTTGCAACGATCAGGGTTTATCCGCAGCTTTTACCATACTGTCCAAAACAGCTACCCTCGCCTCCAAGCGCTGAAGCTTTTGCTCAGTTGTTTCAGAGGCTGTTTGCGGTGCTCGATATTCTTGCTGCCATTTCTGCCATGCTATGATGCAGCCTGGCAACAACATCAGCGTAATGCTTACATACCATATTACAGCAGTTATTGGATTTCTTTTACGAGCAGACGAATGTGTAGCGTTTTGAAATCCTAAGTAACGTGTAACTAAAAAAGAAGCAACACCAATAAACAAACAATTAATGAGGTAAAAGTATAGACCACCAAGTGTTTCTTGCCAATCAAGATGCACTAGGCCATGTGCAGAAGTGCACAGCGGGGGCATACAGGCGGTGGCAACTGCAACCCCGGCTAAGATTTTTGCACCATCGCGTTTTACAATACCAATAAGGCCTGCAAGACCCCCAAAAAGTGCTAGCAAAATATCAAACACAGTAGCCCTGTCAAATGCATGTAGTTGATCAGTGTACTTATGAAACGGATTAATCAAAAAAAATAAAGTTGCACTACAAATACTCACCACTGTCATCAGCAACCAATTCTTCAAGCTCATACGCCGTAAAGCATCGTCGTTGATTGCTAAAGCAAACGCATAGCCCACTACCGGCCCCATGAGCGGGCTAATAAGCATAGCGCCTACCACTGCACTGCTGCTATTGGTGCTTAAGCCAATGCTAGCAATAACCATAGCAATACACAGTATCCATAAATTGTAACCTTTAAACTCTGCACCAGCTTTAACCTCTGCATAGCTCGTCGCAAAATCTTCTTCAAGTTCTAACGAGAAGTGTTGTTTAATGGTGTTCAGTATGTTTTGATGCCAGCCCAAACTAAATTATAATTTGCAATCTTACGAACGAATAGTGGCATATGACACATGTACTTAGTAAATATATATTCATTGCCAATACAAAAGACTTTGACCTGCTACTAGCGAGTAAGTTGCTAGTAGCCTATTAATAACTTATGTATTACTAGTGTTGTATTGTCTTCAGAAATACGAAAAACATACATGCCGAAAGGAAGATTTTCACGTTGCACCTCAAATTCATTGCCAGAAACATTCTCAATTTTGCGCACAACTTGCCCGTTTACATTGCAAATCGTAACGCAGGCCTTAGTGAATTTGTGAGTACATTTAATAATTGTGGTTGTAGTAAATGGATTGGGAATTGCCTGCAACTCATAGTTGTTGTCAGATTCTTTTAGTTTAAGCGTAGTTTGCCCCGCTTGTATGCAAGCATTAGCTATGCTATTGTAAGCATAATCCTTTATAGTAAACGATAACGAATTTGCTGTTAAATCCAGCCTTGCCCAACCATAGTGGACGTTTCCTCCTACCACTAGCTTTAATGCCAAATACTTGTTGCTTGCACTTACCCAATTTCCCGAATTTGCTCCCCATGCCATTATACCTACCTCGCTTGAATCGTACCAAGTATTATTGGTGTCGCAAATATTTGAGAAAGATGGTAATGCCCATGGTGAACGCAAATTGCCAGAGGAATCTCCGGCAAAGGCATTATTATTCTGAGCAATGCAAATAATCTTGTCAAGTGCAGCGTAAGAAATAATGAAATCGTCCACAAGATCATTGTTCAAATCCAATGCAAAGCTAGCACTTGGCGTTGCGTCAGGAATGTCAGTATAGATGATTTGAGCATTAGCATCATTGAGATAAAAAAGTCCAATTAATACACGTACTGCAAATTGTGAAAGCCTGATAGAAAAACTAGTCATAATAATAGCTAAACCAAAGTACGAAATAAATTGGTTGAAATCTGAAATTACTTTGTGCAAACATAATTAACATATTAGATTACTTATACAAACACTTGCGCTGAAGCAAAAAGTACAATGATGTTCATATAGGAGCAACTGGCATGCAATTAAAAACGATTTTGTATCAAATGCACAAATTATTTATCTTTGAATAGGAACGCATGTCGTTAGTAAATCACAAGGTAATCTGTTAGTGGCCGCGTAGCTTAGATGATTAGAAAGAATACATTTGACAAAAGTTCGACATACAAAAACAATAAATGCACAAGCTTATCGTGATAAAATTCTTAAAGCAATGGTACTCTATCTTGATCGTACTTGTGACCTGTGTTTGGGTATTTTTTAATTTGACATTATATAAAGGCAGTGGACTTTTTACCTATGATAAAGCAGGCTACCAACTTTATTTGCCTGCAATTTTTATTTATGAAGATATTAAAGATTATAACTGGTACGATAGCCTTGTGATGAAGTACTCTATCACAAACGGACTTCCAGGAAAATTTGGCTTAAATCGCAACACTGGTTTTAACGTCAATACCTACCCTATTGGCAGTGCAATCTGTAACCTTCCATTTTTTCTTTTTGCAGATCTATGGGCAAAATGTACGTTACAATACCCGCGTGATGGATTTTCTTGGGGGTATCAATTGTACGCGAGTTTGGCATCAATTGTCTATTCCTTTCTTGGCTTATTGGTACTTAGGAAAACCCTAAAACCATTGTTTTCAATCCATGTAGTTCATTTTGTAATCTTGGTAATTTTTTTTGGAACTAATCTTTACAACTATGCAGTGCTCGATCCCGGCATGAGCCACCCGATTTCCTTTTTTCTTTTTTCAGTATTACTCTATTATCTCCTGAGGCTTCGGGATACAAATCAAATAAAATACAGCATCCTCTTTGGCCTGGTTTTGGGCTTAAGTTTTATAACAAGAAACACTGCAATTTTACTAGGTCTGTTTCCGCTAGTAGCATATTTACTAGATAATACTAACAAGTATACTTTTAGATCTAAGTTAATCAACATCAGTATTATCGGTAGTTTTTTTTTAATAGGCAGTCTACCGCAAATCGCGTATATCTATCTTGTTACGGGTAAGCTTTGGGTAAACACATATAGCGGATCAAAGTTTAACTTTCTAAACCCAGAAATAATCAATGGTTTGTTTAGCTTTAGAAAAGGGCTGTTAGTTTACACACCCCTGATTATATTACCTTTTATTGGTTTATTCTACACAGTTAAGCAGAAGCAATTTAGGTCTTATGCAATTACCCTAGCCTGTTATTTAGTGGTTTTTATTTACTTCAGCTTTTCTTGGGAAATGTGGTATTACGGATGGGGCTACGGCTGCCGACCTTTTATTGAAGTATATGCTTTGCTTGCCATCCCACTAGCGATTATACTGGAGGAAATAGTGGCCCTAAGAGTCTTTGCGAGATCTGCAGTTTTATCCATCATTATTCTTCTTATTTCCTTAAACTTATTTCAAAGTTGGCAGTATCGGAAGTACATACTGCATGGCGACAGCGTTAATATGAAATACTACTTTAGAATTTTCTTAAAGACAAACATCACTGATGCAGATAGAGCTTTGATAGATAGCAGCATGCCTATGGATTCTGGTGGATGGTAGGAGGTACAAGATTTGCTAGTGATGATTTTCTGCCTTATTCCTTCACAATAGTCTTATAATAACTGCGACCATCTTTGCCCTCCAATTTCAAAAAATAAACCCCAGCACAAAACGTGCTTAAATCTAATATGCAGCCATTGGCATTAAAGTTTGCACATACATTAAATTTCTGCCCACTAGTATTGTAGATCGCAATAGCGTCATCATTCAGCATCAAATCCTTTGTTTGAATTACTATACGATCTTTTGTTGGATTTGGGAAAACATCAATGCTTGTAGAAGTGAAAACAGCTTCGTTCGATAGTGGCGCACAATTAATAGCACTGCCACTTTGCTCTGAAAATACGCCGTTAGCAACAGACCAATTATACCATGTGCCACCGTTACCATTTTTCCAATCGTTGAGGTTGAAAGTTTTATTGCCTGTGCTATCCCCTTTTATTTGGTATGCTTTTACAGCTAGGCCTCCCAGGTTCCATGTCAAAGGATTGCCAGATGAACAATTTTCGGGAGTTTGCGATGCCAGTTCGCAATTAGATTGAATAAAGTAAGCGTTGTCGTCGTACGTAGGATAGCCACCGTAAACTTTTGCAATGCCATTCGTGTCAATACACACTGCAGCGTATTCGTCGCATGCAATTGCCGTAGCAAAAACGCCGTAGTCATTTTTGATTCTAGCTAAGAATGTCATTAGTCTGCCCTTTCTATCGGGGTTATCAAAATGTGTATCAGTTATTGTACTGTCTAGGTATTTATTAATGATAAATTTGGCTGAGTCTACTTTTACAGAGTTATCAAATGGATTAGCCAATGCAGTAGCAGAAGTCACCGTACCATTTTGTGCAGAGAAATAATATTGCCCCTGTATAGCCATGCCAGCGCTTGTACCACCAATCACAATATTACGTTGTGCGATGGCTTGTTTAATGGCATTGTCAACTGGCGTATTTCGCCAATACGAAATATAGTTCCATTGGTCGCCACCCGCAAACCATATCGCTTCTGCTTGCTGAATTTTTTGTAGCACATAAGCTTCGCTACTTGCAGCAGCACTATTGCATACAATGGTTTCTACTGAATTTACATTAATACCTAATCCAGAATACAAATACGTATTATAACCGTTAGAACCGCTAGCCCTCAATACCAAAACATCTCCCCCATTGGCTCTTTGCAAAAACCATTTCATGGCATTATCGTCCTCAGATGCACCACCCATTAAACACACGCCACCGCTTGGTGTAGTAGTAATGTCGGCACTATTGCCAGTAAAGTAAGATGTGTAAGTCTGCCCGTATGTTAAGCAAGGAAGGAAGCTTAGGAGTAAGATTAGAAATTTGTGCATGATGTGCTTGCGTAGATTATAAAAAGAAGTTTTGATGAGATTCTCTCTTAAGCATTTCATTTATTAAAACGTTTTATTCTTGTTTGAAATAAACAAAGTTAATACAAGACCGATAGCCACAATTACATCAACAATATTCCAAACTTGTCGTCCTAAAGAAATCTTGAATATTGGTTGAAATAATATTGCTAGAGCTATATAAATAAAAGTAATATTTTGTTCATTGCTTTTATAAGCTTCAAATGCTAAAAAGCCAAAACCAATTAAAGCAAAGAAGCGTACAAGTTGATAAAAACCATAGGGCATGTCTGCTAAACAAAGCAAACAAAGAATTGCTAAAACTATTTTGACGGCATTAGCCACTAAAGCTACCCTTTCTTATTCACCTCACTAACACCATGTATATCCAGCAACCTTTTGGGATTGCGGCCATCTAATACTTTGGTGAAGGTTTCGTTTGGCTTTACAAGAGTTTCGTAGTGACCTTGGTTAATTACGCTGTGGCGACTTACGGTAACAGGGCCTTCAATAGTCCAATCTGCTGTGTTCTTTGTTTCAAAGCGGCAGGTATTGCATATCCAACCTGTTTTGCCGTCTTTGGCTTGCGCTACTTCGCCCCACTCGTCTTTGCGAGCCGTTACGCGCAGTACATTGTCGCCGCGGTTCCACAGTACTACTTCACCGCAACATTTGTCGCAATTGCGATGGGCATTTACGGGATTTGTAAACCATACACGGTTCTTAAATCTAAATGTTTTATCAGTAAGCGCGCCAACTGGGCAAACATCTATAACATTACCAATTTTATCGTTTTGCAAGCTTTGCTCAATATAGGTTGCAATTTCTGCATGGTCGCCGCGCTGCAATACACCGTGCTTGCGTTCGCCTTCGCCTACTTGGTCGGCAGTGTATACACAACGGTAGCAGAGGATGCAGCGGTTCATGTGTAGTTTAATGTACGGACCAATATCTATTGGGTCAAAAGTGCGTCGGCCAAATTCGTAACGGGTGCCTTGCGCGCCATGCTCATAGCCAAGGTCTTGCAAGTGACACTCGCCTGCTTGGTCGCATATTGGGCAATCAAGCGGATGGTTGAGCAATAAAAATTCGACCACACCAGCGCGAGCTGCTGGAACTTTTTCGCTGGTAATATTTTTTACTTCCATACCGTCCATAACAGTTGTGCGGCAACTTGCCACCAACTTTGGCATAGGACGAGGATCCTTTTCGCTACCCTTGCTTACTTCGCATAAACAAGTACGGCATTTACCGCCGCTGCCATCTAGTTTGCTATAATAGCACATGGCAGGAGGCGTTACATCACCGCCTATTTGTCGTGCAGCTTCAAGTATGGTTGTACCAGGTGCTACATCTATAGTAATATTATCAATCGTAACCTTAAAGGTTTGTGGTGAATCGCTCATGTGATCTACTATAGCTGCAAATATAAGGGATAAGACCATGTGCAACAAGTACAGCTGCCATGGCTTGCAGATTGGCTATAGATAAGATCATTTTCTGCATAAGTTCACTTGTTGTTTTACGGGCAAGGCAGCCCGATTGCCTATCTTTGCGGCCTTACAAAAAGCACCACAACTGCAACTATTTTTATGCAAAAAGAATTAAAGGCATTAGGCATCAACAAACTCAACAATGGCACTAGCACAGGCTTAAAAGCTTTGGCAAGCAAAGGCGAAGTGCTTCATAGCTATAGTCCGGTAGACGGCAGCCTCATTGGTAGTGTGTATAGTACAAAAACTAGCGACTACAATAAAGTAATAGAAACAGCGCGCGCAGCCCAAGTAGAATGGCAAAAAATGCCTGCTCCAAAGCGTGGCGAAATTGTTCGTCAAATGGGCGAAGAATTGCGTGCTAATAAAGATGCCCTTGGCAAACTTGTTAGTTACGAAATGGGTAAAAGCCTGCAAGAAGGTCTGGGCGAGGTGCAAGAAATGATAGACATCTGCGACTTCGCAGTAGGCTTAAGCCGTCAATTATATGGCTTAACAATGCACAGCGAGCGCCCGCAACATCGCATGTACGAGCAGTGGCATCCGTTGGGTGTTGTAGGTATTATAAGTGCCTTTAATTTTCCAGTAGCCGTTTGGAGTTGGAATAGTGCCATCGCATGGATTTGCGGTAATGTATGTGTATGGAAGCCAAGCGAAAAAACACCGCTAAGTGCAGTGGCTTGTCAAAACATTGTAGCCAAAGTGCTTAAGAAGAATAATGTACCTGAAGGTGTATGTTGTTTAATTAACGGCGGCCGCGAACTTGGTAAAATGCTCAGCGCAGATACACGCGTGCCACTCATAAGTGCTACTGGTAGTACTCGCATGGGTAAAGCTGTTGCGCAAACTGTAGGAGCACGTTTGGGCAAGAGTTTATTGGAGCTTGGCGGTAACAATGCCATCATCATTACAGAAAATGCCGATTTAGATATGTCGTTGATTGGTTGTGTATTTGGTGCGGTTGGTACGGCTGGTCAGCGTTGTACGACTACACGCCGCCTTATTATTCACGAAAAAGTTTACAATAAGTTCAAAGAAAAATTGGCAAATGCTTACAAGCAACTGCGCATTGGAAACCCGCTAGATCAAAAGAATCATGTAGGTCCATTGATTGATAAAGAAGCGGTAGCGATGTACAGCCAAGCCATTGAAGCGGCAAAAGCACAAGGCGGTAAAGTTTTAGTAGAAGGTGGTATTTTAAAAGGCAAAAATTACGATAGCGGTTGCTATGTAAAGCCATGCATCATTGAAGCAAAGAATAATATGGCAATCGTGCAGCATGAAACGTTTGCACCGATTTTATACATCATGAAGTATAAAACGCTTGATGAAGCAATTGCGATGCAAAACGATGTGCCGCAAGGTTTAAGCAGCGCCATCATGACCTTAAACGTACGCGAAGCAGAGCAGTTCTTAAGTGCAGCTGGTAGCGACTGTGGTATTGCCAATGTAAACATTGGTACAAGCGGCGCAGAAATTGGTGGTGCATTTGGCGGCGAGAAAGAAACAGGTGGTGGCCGCGAAAGTGGTAGCGATAGCTGGAAAGCATATATGCGTCGTCAGACAAATACAATCAACTATGGTAATAGCTTGCCTTTGGCGCAAGGTATTAAGTTTGATTTGTAGTAATAGTAGTACAAAGTTCCCCATTAGGTTTTCGCATAGTGCCACAAGGATTTTTATTCAACCGCAAAGGAAATAGAGTGTGATTTGTCGACAGCAAATTGATAAGGGGCTTTAGCCCTGCCTTCTTAGATCGATATAAAAATTGGCAAAAGGCATCAGAGGGGCTTTAGCCCTGATTTGTTATAAATTACGCCTGCCACATTATGCGTAACTATTTTACAAGTAAACCTTTATGCGTGTTCAACAAATTCATGAACCTTGCTAGGTTTATGTTCGTTATCACCCTCCCACTTACTTACCGCACTTGTAGCAAGGGCATTGCCCAATACATTGGTACCACTTCTAAACATATCGCAGAAATGGTCTATTGGTAAAATAATAGCGATGCCTTCTGGCGGAATATTAAACATAGCACATGTAGCTGTTACCACCACTAAACTTGCGCGCGGTACACCAGCAACACCTTTGCTCGTAAGCATTAATACGAGCAACATTGTTAGTTGCTCTGGCAAGGTCATCGGTACTTTGTAGGCTTGCGCAATGGCTACACTTGCGAAGGTCATATACATCATACTGCCGTCTAAATTGAAGCTATAGCCGAGTGGCAAAATGAAACTGACGATCTTGTTATTACAACCAAAACGTTCGAGTTCTTCGCTGAGTTTAGGTAATACGGCCTCGCTGCTTGTGGTGCTAAATGCAATGATAATCGGTTGTACAATACGCTGTAATAGCGTGCCCAGCCTCTTTCCTAAAATGAGATAACCTGCAGCAAGTAGAATTGCCCATAGTGTAAGAATGCCGCAGATAAAATAATAAAAGTAAGTGCCATAGAATTTTGCAATCTCACTCATGTTTTTAGTAGCTGCCAATGCAGCCATTGCGCCAAATACACCAACTGGTGCAAACTTCATCACATAAGTAACCATCTTTAGTACGATATCACTTAAGCTGTGCAAACCTTTTACAATTGGCTTGGCATAGTCGCCAATGCTTGCACATGCTAAGCCGAAGAAAATACTAAATACAACAATTTGCAAGATTTCGTTACTCGCCAAAGCTTGAATAACGCTTTTAGGAAACACGTGTTCAACAAAGTTTTCCAAACTAAAGCCCTTGGTTTTTTCAAGTAAATCTTTGGCTTCGTCCATATTGGCTTTACTCAAATCTATTTGTGCGCCAGGCTGGCCGATGTTTACATAAAGTAAGCCAATCAATAAACTGATCAAGCTTGCAGTTATAAACCACAGCATCGCTTTGCCACCTACTCTGCCAATCGTTTTTGTATCACCAAGTTTGGCAATGCCCACCACCAAGGTACTCAATACAAGCGGTGCAATAATCATCTGAACCAGCAAGATGAATATTTTACTAAGCAGCTTAATATTTTTTGCAAATACTGCCGCTGTTTCTTTGCTATAGCTATGTTGAACGATGGTGCCAGCAATAATGCCAAGCACCATTGCGCCAATAATGTAGACGAGAAACTTTATATTTTTATTCATTGACGATTCGAATTGCTTTGCTGCGCTGGTAAAGATTGCCAAAGCAGAAACTAGCGCAAGATAAGCCATTAGCGCCTTTCGTACGACTGAAAGCTAAATGCAAGACCAAGAGATTATTGCATAAAGTGGCTCAGAGATTTCACAAAGTGGCTCAAAGTTAGAATGGCAAAATTGCTTTTATTCTGAACAACTATATATACAGGATAATCCAAAAAAGGGGCTTTAGCCCTGTCATCTTACTAGAACGCATGCGTTCAAAAGGTAAACAAGAGGGACTTTAGCCCTGATGTCTTAAAAACACAAACCTAATTTGAAACGCAAGCCCTAAAACAAAAAAAATCCCCAGCCGAAGTACGACTGAGGATTTTTGAAAAACTTAATTGGTTGAATTATTCAGCAGCAGGTGCTTCACCTTCTGCGGCAGGAGCCTCAGCAGCAGGTGCTTCAGCTACTGGTTCAGCAGCAACCTCTTCAGCAGGAGCAGCTTCTTCAGCAGCAGGTGTTTCTTCTACCTTCTTAACGACTACAGCTTGTGCAGCAGCACGCTCAGCAGCTTTTGCTTTCTTATGATTCTCGCGGTTTTCGCTCACTGTTTTCTCGTGAGTTTCGTTCCACTTGTCAAATTTTTCCATCGCCGTTTTCTCGTCGAACAAACCAAGCTTAACGCCACGCATAAGGTGCTTCAAGAACTTTACGCCTTTGAAACTCAAAATACGATCTGCTGTATCTGTTGGTTGTGCGCCATTTTGTAGCCAATGTAAGGCACGGTCGCGGTTAAGTTCAATCGTTGCAGGTACAGTCAATGGATTGTATGTGCCAAGTTTTTCAATAAACTTACCATCACGCTTTACAGTACTGTTTGCTACTACGATGAAATAGAATGGGCGTTTTTTTCCGCCGTGGCGTTGAAGCCTAATTTTGGTTGCCATTTTTTAATAAAAATTAATATGGTTGTGAATAAAAAGTTTGCAAAACTAGCTCAATTCGCTCGTATTTCCTTGCTTTTGCCTCCCTAATACCTGCTTCCCTCGCCTGATAATGCTCAATATAATGTGCATAATTGCCTATCAGAGCCACCAACCGGCAAGCTTTTAACCTGCGATAAACAGTACAAAGATACCCTATTTACCACAAATTGCTAAAGCAAACGTGTTCGTGCACATACGAACGAGCAATCAATTCGCAGCGGCAAAATGCAAGGCAAAGCGTAGATTTGCAGCGCAAAATGAAAAACGTACACGAAAGCATTATTGATACTATTGGCAATACGCCCCTAGTTCGCCTTAAAAGTATCGCCAAAGATTTTCCATGCCCTGTCTATGCCAAGGTAGAATACTTCAATCCTGGTAACAGCATTAAAGATCGTTTGGCACTTAAGCTTATTCGTGATGCAGAAGCTGCTGGTAAACTAAAACCAGGTGGCACTATTGTAGAATGTACAAGTGGCAATACTGGTATGGGCTTAGCATTAGCTGCAACAGCTTTGGGCTACCAATGTGTTTTTACTATGAGTAGTAAAATGAGCCAAGAAAAAGTAGATATCCTACGTGCAATGGGTGCGGAAGTGCATATTTGCCCTGTTGACGTTCCTGCTGATGATCCGCGCAGCTACTACAAAGTTGCAGAGCGCATAGCCAAGGAGCGCGATGGCTGGTTGCCAGATCAGTATAATAATCTAAGCAATAGACAAGCGCACTACGAAAGCACAGGTCCTGAACTTTGGGAACAGACCGATGGTAAAATCACTGCGCTTGTTGTAAGCACTGGCACTGGTGGCTCGCTTTGTGGTACAAGTAAATACCTGATGGAGAAAAATCCAAACTTCAAAAGTTATGGTATTGATCCAGAAGGTAGCCTATTGAAGCATTGGTTCGATACTGGCGAAATTGATGAAAGCCTCGTTACTGTCTATATGGTAGAAGGTATGGGCGAAGATTTCTTGCCAGATAATTACGATCGCGACGTTATCAGTCACATGGAAACTGTGCCAGACAAAGAAAGCATTTTGATGTGTCGTCGTTTGGCGCGCGAAGAAGGCTTGTTTTGCGGAAGCAGCGCAGGTGCTGCTGTGCAAGGCCTTTTACAACTCAAAGATAAATTTACCAAAGACGATTTTGTGGTAGTTATTCTTCACGACCACGGTAGCCGCTATGTTGGTAAAGTATACAATGATAATTGGATGAAGGAAAAAGGTTTTATGTAAAGCCTTGTTCGCACACAATATTATTCAAACGTATAACCCTTTGCAATAGCTTGCTGCTTAATGGCATCTACAAGGGCACTGCCTAAACTTTGTTGACCATCTCTAGTATTGTCAAGTCTTTTTTGTTCAGCGATATGCTGCTCTCGTAAAGTAACTAAGCGGCCAATTTCTCTATTAATACTATCGCGTTGCGCATAGTTGTGTTGAATAATTATTTTGCGCTCTTCAACTGTTTTGCGTTTTAGTTGCTCTGGAAGTTCATCTTCTTTTAGTTTTTCAACTTCCGATACGATCACTGTGCCATCTTTACTCACAGCTTTGCTCGTAACGTCCCAAGTTGCAGTATTATCCTGATAGGTTCTGCTCTTAGATTTTACAGCAATACGTTGGTAGTAGCCAGCTTTGTTTTCGGTGTAATTGCCAGCATCTTGTACTTGCACATTTTTTTCGGCCACTCTACCCTGTGCACCATAACCCCAATAGGTATTGTTGAGCATAGCATTTAGTTGTTCTAGTGTTGCGTCGTACGGTGTTGTATAGTGCTTAGCAACTATATTACTATTGATGCTTAAATATTTACCCTTACCACGCTGTGCGCCATCCTGCCAATAGGTTGTGATGCCGGTACTGTTGTCGCCGCAATGCACAGTATTTACAATGATGTATTTCTGAGTAGCCTTAAGGCAGCTTTGCTTATAGTCTACCGACCCTTGATTAAATGGCTCATTGCCAGCTACAATAATTGTTTTGTATTGATCGTCATCTTGCAGCCACTGCAACTCATTTACGCTGTTAGCTATCACTGCACCACAATATTCTTCGCCACCATTTGTTTGTAATTCAAATAGTTTTTGACTCACTACATCTAAATCGCTTGTGAAATCTAGCACACGGCGTACATAATTGTTTGCCGGTGAATGCGTGCTTTTACCATAATCGTAAATGGCAATTTGTATCATAGGTGCTTTGCCTTGTTTGGTTGCAGCGCTAATTGTACTCACCACAGACCATAGTTCACTTTTTGCTTGGGCAATAAGGCCATCCATACTGCTGCTTACATCTAGTAGCAAAGCAATTTGAATCACATTGTCTTTTTGTGGTGGAGCATTTGGCTCAGGGGCATTTGCAACTTGCATTTGTGCAGGTTTTTGACCACCTGGTTGAACGGCATAAACGAAAAATGTGGTGAGTACTGCCGCTGCAGATAATAGTTGAAACTTCTTCATGATAACTTATTTGATTTAGAGTAGGATGCATGCATGCTTTGCATTCCATAAGCGTTATATTCATTTTAACATTTTTAGGCAAGCAACCTTGTGTGGATTACTTTTGCGAGTAATAGCATATGCATCCAAAAGAGCTTAGCATAGAACAATTTGACTACGATTTACCAGAAAGCAAAATTGCATTTACTGCAGTTGAGCCTCGTGATCATAGTAAATTATTGATGGTTACGCCAACTGGTATGGCAGATCACATGTTTTACGATTTGCCCAACTTATTGGATAGCCATAGTATTTTGATTGCCAATAATAGTAAGGTTATACCTGCTCGTATTATTGTAGAAGTAAACCACAAAGCCCACGTTGAAATTTTTCTATTAGAACCTCAGCCGCCAGACGACTATTATTCTGTATTTAATAGAAGTGGCGCTGAAGGTTGCACTTGGCTTTGTTTTATTGGAAAAGCGCGCAAGTGGAAAGCGCAGCAGCTACTCACGTTAAATGTACCCGCTTTAGATGCGACAATTAGCTTTGAAAGATTAGAGCAAAGAGATAACGCCCATCTTGTGCGTTTAACATGGAACACTTCGCATCCATTGTCATTAGTACTAGAGCATGTCGGCAAAATGCCTTTGCCACCATATATCACACGAGAAGCAGATGCTAACGATGCACAACGTTATCAAACAGCTTACAGCGAGGTTTTAGGCAGTGTTGCCGCGCCTACTGCTGGTTTGCACTTTACACGTCAACTGCTGGATAGCATCATACAACGTGGTATTGCAACACACTATGTAAGCCTTCATGTAGGTGCAGGAACATTTGCACCTGTAAAAGCGATGCATATGGCAGATCATGCGATGCATGCAGAGCAATTTACTGTAAGCGTCGCTTTGCTTGAAAGTCTACTGCAAGCCTTGCAAGCCGGTAAAAAGGTAGTCGCGGTTGGTACAACGAGTATGCGTACACTGGAAAGCTTGTATTGGATAGCTTTGCAATTAAAGCAGCAAGATGAGCATTTCACTTATTTGTCACAATGGACAGCTTACGATGAAGCGCCCGGGCAGTTTAGCTCAATTGATGCAGTTGAGATACTATTAGAGTATCTGCGCAAAGAGCAATCCACCAGTTTGAATTGTGCTACACAAATTATTATTGCACCTGGGTATACATTTAGATTTGTAGATCAGCTTATCACCAATTTTCATCAACCTAAGAGCACGCTGTTGTTGTTGATTGCCGCATTTGTTGGGATAGATCAATGGCCTAAAATATATGACCATGCTTTGAATAGTAGCTATCGCTTTTTGAGCTATGGCGATAGTAGTTTGCTAATCCGCTAGTTTTGTATTTGGAACTCGGTACTAATTGTCTTTTTTACACTAAGCTACCCTTTTTAAACCCCAAATCCCAGCCGAAGCTGGGACCTGGAGAAACTATAACCCATGAAAAAACAAACCTTGATTCCTTTGCCTTATTGGTGTCATTTTACTGAACTTCTAAAGCGCTTATTCGTTTGCAAAATTGGTGCCAAGAAGTAAAGGAACCTACGTATTAATATTATTTTAACTAAAAGAAGTGCTTATTTTTATAACGTTATGGCAATCACATAGTTATAAATCAGTGCTTAATTCAAATTAGTTGCTTCTTGATAAATTTCTGCGAATTCTGCTTAGGCTTTCTGGGAAAATGCCTAAAAACGCAGCAATGTCTTTCAATGAAATGCGTTGCACTAAATCTTGATTATTTGCTGTAAAAACCAAATATCGTTGCTCTGCACTTAAGCTAATTTGGTTGAACCTATCAATTTGGCTACTCATCAAACGCGCCTGCATAATTTTACGGAAATGACTTTCCAATTGAGGTATTTCTGTGAATAATGCCTCAAGTGTATCGTATTCAAAAACCAAAAGTTCGCAGTCTTCTAAACATTCAATCGTGCTAACGCTTGGTAATTTGCGTGTACATGCATGCAAATCAGCTATCCAATAGTCTTCCTTACTAAAAGAAAGAATATGCTGGCCGCCTGCGCTGTCAGTAATGTAATGCTTAAAAAGTCCCTTCGTGACGTAGGCAAACTTAGCATTGTACTCACCTTGCACAACAAATCGCTCTCGTTTTTTCAAGCGCATTAGTTTTGCGGCTGCAATTATTTTACTTCGCTCCGCAGGGGTAAACATGCTACCTTTGGCGAAATTATCTACGGCTTCTGAAACATACATAGTGTAAAAGTACCGAGGATGGCTTCAAAGGAAATATTACATTCTTATATAGCAAATAGGCAATGGCAGATGATAAGGTAAGGTTAGACCAGTATTTATGGGCAATTAGGCTGTTTAAGAGTCGTTCTTTGGCCAAGGAAGCCATAGAGGATGGCAAGGTGCGCTTTAAGGACGAAACCACTAAAGCAAGTAAAAATGTACAGGTAGGTGAAGTGTATAGCATCCGTACAAGCGAGAAACGCCAAAGCATTCAAGTAAAGTCTTTAATCTCTAAGCGTGTGGCATATACGCTAGCTATTGAGTGCTACTTTGATGTAAGCACGACCGAAGAAATTGAATACGGTCAGAATCGCCAATCAAGCAGTTTCTATACTGGTAAACGCCTTAGCAAAGTTGGTAGACCAACAAAAAAACAAGCGCGCGATTTACAGGACTTTTATGGCAGTCCAGAACCAGTGCCCGAAGACTAATTGAGCGCGGCCTTTATAAACGCAACAAACAAAGGATGCGGATTTTCAACCGTACTCTTATACTCAGGGTGAAACTGTGCACCAACAAAAAACTTATGTGTTGGCAACTCTACTATTTCTACTAAGCCCGTTTTATCGTTGATACCTGCAATGCGCATACCAGCATTTACAAACTGATCAGTATATGCATTATTAAATTCCCAACGATGACGGTGACGTTCGCTAATGCGTAGTACGTTACCATAGATATTGTATGATAAACTATCGGCAGAAAGATCACAGTTGTAAGAACCCAATCGCATCGTGCCGCCCATCAGGCTGATATCTTTTTGCTCTTCCATCAATGCGATGACAGGATGCTTCGTGTTTGGTTCCATTTCAGTACTGTGGGCTTCCTTGAGATGCAATACGTTTCTTGCAAATTCTATACAGCACATTTGCATGCCTAGGCAAATACCAAAGAACGGTATATTGTTTTCTCTAATGTACTTAATGGCTTCAATCTTACCCTCAATACCGCGGCTACCAAATCCTGGTGCAACGAGCACTCCATCTACATCTTGAAATTGCTTATGTGCAGTTGCTTCATCTAAATGCTCGCTGTGTACTAGCTTTACTTCTACCTTCACTTCGTTTGCAGCGCCAGCGTGGTTAAAAGCTTCTAAAATACTCTTGTAAGCATCTTGTAATTCAACGTACTTACCAACAAGGGCTATTCTAACTTTGCCTTTTGGATACTTGAATTTCTCAAGGTATTGTTTCCACTTATCTAGCTTAGGCTCGTGCTTTGGCTTTAGTTCTAACTTCTTTAAACAAATTCTGTCTAGCCCCTCATTAAGCATCAACAAAGGCACTTCATAAATTGTACCAGCATCTGCGGCTTCGATAACTGCATCTGGTGTTACATTACAAAACAAGGCAATCTTGCGCTTAATTTCAGTGCTTAATGGATGTTCTGTGCGGCAAACGATAATATCAGGGTTTACACCTTCTTGACTTAACAATTTTACGCTGTGTTGAGTAGGTTTTGTTTTAAGCTCTTTTGCAGCGCTCAAGTATGGTATAAGCGTAAGGTGCACAATAATACAATTTTCACTACCTAACTCCCACTCTAGTTGTCGCACAGCTTCTACGTAAGGCAAACTTTCTATATCGCCAACGGTGCCGCCAATTTCAGTAATGATAATATCGTAAGCGTCATCCTGGCCAAGCAAGGTGATTCGTCGCTTTATTTCGTCGGTAATATGCGGCACTACTTGTACTGTTTTGCCTAAGTAAGCACCTTCGCGCTCTTTACGAATTACATAGTCGTAAATACGACCTGTGGTAACATTATTTGCTTGAGATGTCGGGATATTTAAGAAGCGCTCGTAGTGGCCTAAATCTAGATCCGTTTCTGCACCATCTTCTGTTACAAAGCATTCGCCATGTTCATAAGGGTTTAAAGTACCCGGATCTACATTGATGTAGGGATCTAATTTTTGAATTGTAACTGTAAAACCTTGTGCTTGCAATAACTTGGCTAGCGATGCGGCTATAATGCCTTTTCCAAGACTAGAAGTAACTCCCCCCGTGACAAAAATATACTTCGACATACCGATCAATGATTGACCGGCCAAAATATTTTGGAGGTCGTGTAAAGGTAGTACAATGTAGGGTGTTGACAATCAACACGTTTTACACAGCCTAGTAAAAACACTTGTAAAGGCTTACTATCGTTGCATTCTACTAATCACGTCGCCAGTACTCAATTCTTCTTTTCTGCAAGTACGGTTAAAACTTTTTAGCTCTCCGTCAGGAAAAGCTAGTACACCACGTTGTTTGCTTAACCAGTCTTGCTGCAGCATTATCAGCTTTAGTAAGTCGTCTTTCAGCTGCTTGTTATTCGCCGTAACAGCTCTTAGGTCTAATGCCTGCATTGCGCTCAATCTCAAACTTGCGGTAACAAGATCTTGCTTATCTGCCTCTGCGGCATAGGCTGCAAGTAAGTACTCCTTACCATCTAGCTTAGTGGTAGTAATTGCAGTGCTTAGGCGTTTATTTTCTTCGCGCAATGAGTCTGTGCGCAAGGTTAGACTTTGAAGTTCTTGGCGATATTTATTAAGCGCTCGTTCATCTTCAATTGCCTTTATCTTAATTGTAATTTCGCTGCTAGGCTTTGCGCGCTCTGCTTCCCTAAGTTTTGCTATAGCTGCTAAAGTGTCGTATTGTAATAGGCGTTCCCCTTCAGTAATTAGTCGTTTGTATGCAATGTACTCATCGCGCTGTTGTTTTATGCGCAATTTTATATCGTTAATTTCTGTCTGCAAGTTTGCCACTGCCCACGGGAGGCCTTCACTTGATTGATCAATTTTATCTAGCTCAGTTTGTGCATTGCTTGCATAATCAGCAGCTCGTTCAAAATTTTCTTCTGCGAGTGATTCACGTGCCTTTGTAAGTGCTACATTAGTTTCAGCTGTAGCAGATGCAATTTTATTTTGGTTGTAAGTGGAAACTAAGTTGTCTTTTTTATCATTTAAGGCTTGTATAATAGAAGCAACTTCTTCTTCATAAAACTCTTCTGTAAAGTTTGATTCTTTTGCTAGATTTTTTACGTAAGCGATATAAAGCAAAGCCTCAATTTGTTCATTCTTTTGAGCATATTCATCTACTGTACTACTTGCGTTTCCTAGCTCCCTCAGTATTTCATCCGTTCTTTTGTCAGCGTAATTGTAGATGCTTTCGCCCACTGTTTCTGGAATTATAGATTGTGCTTCGCTATATTCATCATCAGAATACACAATGCTGCCTTTCGCGTCATAGGCCGCCACTTGTAAAATTTGAACGGTCTTGTCACTAAAATCAATTTGATAAAGTGTTTTTATTTCAGCTACTTTTTTGCCGCGACTTAAAGTTGCAGGCTTGTAAATACTTTTACTCCAAAACCTAACTGCACTTTTATCAAACTGCAACGGGAATTTCTCAACGTAATAAGTGCCATTTTCTGCAGTACTAGTACCAATTTTTTGCCAACGGTCTTCATCAACTGTTTGGGCAAATGTTTGAAAACCAAAAGCTATACAACACAGGACAAGCTGTAGAAAGAATTTTTTCATGCCGCAAATTTATTGCTTATGTTTTAAATACTAATGATTGCAATAAACTTAGTGCAGCAAATCTGGTCTGCGTTCTTGTGTTCTTTGCAAAGCCTGCTCATGACGCCATTCTTCAATTTTTGCGGCATGCCCACTTAGCAGAATATCTGGCACAATTTGCCCTCGAAATTCTTGAGGTCTTGTATATACAGGTGGTGCTAGTAAATTATCTTGAAAACTGTCTGTCAAGGCACTCGTCTCATCATTTAGCGCACCAGGAATTATTCTGCCAATGCTGTCAACGAGCACAGCAGCGGCAAGTTCGCCACCACTCAGCACATAATCACCAATGCTAATTTCTTTGGTCACAAACATATCGCGTATACGCTGGTCAATGCCTTTGTAATGTCCGCAAATGAGCATTAAATCGCCACCTAGCGACAATTGGTTTGCAATGCGCTGATTATACTGCGTACCGTCCGGTGTGAGGTAAATAATATCGCTGTAGGTGCGTTCGCTTTGCAATTTTTCAATCAATATCGCTAGCGGTTCGCACATCATTACCATACCAGCGCCACCGCCAAATTGATAGTCGTCTACTTGCCCATGTTTGTACGGTGTATAGTCGCGCAAATTATGTACGTGCACTTCCAGTAGTCCTCGCTCTTGAGCACGCTTCATTATGCTATGACTAAGCGGGCTTGCAAGCAATTCGGGCACAACAGTTATGATATCAAAGCGCATTGTAAAAATTATTAGCTATTAAAAGCATCAACATAGCCTTCTGGTAATTGTAAAATTAGTTGCTGCGTTTGAGGTAGTACTTGCATGATAAATTCTTCTTGAATCGGCACTAGCAACTCATTGCCTTTATTATCTAAAACAAAAAACTGTTGCACGCCAATGCGCTCTATGCGAATCAACTTAGCTTGCAAACCTTGGTGTGGTTCACTTACATTAAAGCCAATAATACCTTGATAGTCGTTTTCCTTTAACGCGACCTCGGCGATAAGTGGACTAGCAAATGCGCGGCACTGTTTAAGTGCTTTGGCTTGCTCCGGTGTATCTATACCTTCGAGTTTTACGATAAAACTATCATCATCAATAGCTCTTGTGCTTTCGATAAAATGCGGAATAAAACTGCCTGGCAACAACTCTAGCATAATAGCTTGCCACTTTGCAACAAGCTGTGGCTTTGCCAAGTTATGACGCACAATTAATTCGCCATGCACACCATGCGCACCGCTGATATTACCTATACAAACAGGCTGTGGTAAGGTAATGGCCATCCAGTAAAATTAAGCTGGTACTTGTAGTACTTCTTTAATGGCAGCATAGTTTGGCTGATCGCCTGGAGTGGCACAATACTCAGCGTAACTAATATTGCCTTCTGCATTTACCACAAAAGCACTACGCTTGCTTACGCCTTGCATTTCAAATGCAGGAAACACCTCGTACAGACTATCGTATGCCTTGCTAGCTTCTTTATTGAAATCGCTTAGCAACGGAAAGTTCAAATTATTTTCAGCCTTAAATTTATCTAATGTAAAAAGGCTATCTACACTAATGCCAACCACTTCTGCATTTACATTATTAAACGCAGCTAAGCTATCGCGCATTGTACATAATTCAGTAGTACATACGCCTGTAAATGCTAATGGAAAGAATAGTACCACTACATTTTTACCTTTATAATCTGATAAATTTACTTTTTGCTTTTCTGTATTGTACAGCGAAAAATCTGGTGCTGCTTGTCCTACGCTAATCATAACGAATCTTAAATTAATTTTTAGTTTGGTGGCAAATATAGTGCAAATGCCACACTAGCCCTATCGCACGATTTGATAGCCCTTAGGTTCTGCAAATTCTGCTTGATCTACTGGTACTTGCTGCACCGTACGCGCAATGAGCGTAATTGTAGCCTTACCAGCATTAATTTGATATTGCAATGGCAGACCACGTAGTTGCGAAAATTGGGCATTAATTGTAGCAGGGCTACCAATTAAATCTGCGGTGTAAAAAAGCGTGTTCTGCATACCATTCGCATATTTTATCGTCATTTGTTTGCATGTATGCCCTGCAATTACCTTTGTTTCAGTGCCGGGTGTGTAGGTTGCTCCTTCAAATTGCTTGTTGTTGCTTGCAATTGTAGCAGCATCAACCCGTTTAGCTATTTTTTTATCACCTTCTGAATTGTATACAGTAGCGCTTTCGTTGCCTTTACGGATCACTACATTATATAAGCCACCGTCACTAATCATTTCTTGCTTGATTTGATCGTCTTTAATCACTACAATATACTCGCCTTTACTTTTAGTAAAGTCGTTGCCAAGGTAGATGTCGTAAACTATCTTGCCCTCGTTGAAAGCAATTTGGGCACTAGCATTTAGGCCAAACAAGAGGATTGCTAGCAGCGCAACTAAACTTTTGATGTTCCACATATTACAGCTAAGGTATGGCTATTTGTGTGCTTGTAACAAGCAAAATGCACAATTTGTTGCTTCGTGGCTGTGCAACACTATGTGGTTCAAATAGATAAAGCCAATACTTAAAAGCTTCATAATTCCCATAAATCAACAAAAACAATATGACAAAATAGCTATTTTTGCTGCTTGCAAAATGAAATTATGTCAGTTGCAGACGAAAAAATATTAGATGAAACCAGGCAGGGCGCGGCTTTTGACCCATTTGCCTTGGATGAAAATACTTACGAGAAGCATTTCTATATAGAAAGCTATGGATGCCAGATGAATTTTAATGATACCGAGATTGTTGCAAGCATCTTGTATCAGAAAGGTTTTGGCGCTACTAAGAATATTGAAGATGCCGATTTAATTCTATTGAATACATGCAGCATCCGCGACAAAGCGGAGCAAACAGTACGCAATCGACTTGTGCACTTCAAGGGTTTGAAGCGTAAACGTCCAGATTTGCTAATCGGCGTGCTTGGCTGCATGGCTGAACGCTTAAAGTCGCAATTACTAGAGCAGGAAAAATTAGTTGATATTGTAGTTGGGCCAGATGCATATCGCACTTTGCCTGCTTTAATTGGCGAAGCAAGCGGTGGGCAAAAAGCAATCAACGTATTACTTAGCCGAGAAGAAACTTATGCCGACATCAGCCCTGTGCGTTTGGATAGCAATGGTGTAAGTGCCTTTGTAAGCATTATGCGTGGCTGTAATAATATGTGTAGCTTTTGCGTTGTACCTTTTACACGCGGCAGAGAAAGAAGCCGTGCAGCTGCTAGTATTATTGCAGAATGCCAGCAGCTTGTAGATAATGGCTACAAAGAAATAACACTACTTGGTCAAAACGTAGATAGCTACGACTATATCGCTGACGATGGCACTCATACAAATTTTGCAAACTTGCTTATCGCTTGTGCTAAGTTGGATAGCAGCGTTCGTATTCGCTTTAGTACTAGTCATCCAAAAGATATCACAGATGAAGTGTTGTTTGCAATGAAGGCACACGATAATATCTGCAAGTACATTCACCTACCCTTGCAAGCCGGTAGTTCTCGTGTACTTCAATTAATGAACAGAACTTACACTAAAGAGTGGTATAAGGCAAAAGTTGATCGTATTCGCGAGGTGTTGCCTACCTGCTCTATTAGCACGGATATCATAGTAGGATTCTGTTCAGAAACCGAAGAAGAACTGCAAGAAACTATTGAGCTAGTGCACTATAGCAAGTTCGATTATGCATTTACATATATCTACAGTGAGCGAGGTGGCACACTTGCAGCAAGGCGTTACCCTGACGATATTCAGCACGATACAAAAATTGCACGCCTAGAAAAAGTTGTGGCAGCGCAGCGTGAAAACTCTCTACAATTATTACAATCTGAAATTGGCAATGTACAGGCTGTACTAGTAGAAGGACCAAGCAAAAAAGACCCGAACGATTTTTGTGGTCGTTTGGACAATAATCGTTTTGTAACCTTTAAGAATGAAAATTGTGCAAAAGGTACATACGTCAATGTAAAAATAACAAGTGCAAATAGCGGCACATTAAGAGGCGAAATCGTTGCCTAATATTTTAGTAAAAGTAAAGTAGAGCATGACAGAACAAGAGTTACAGAGTATTAAAGTTCGCTATGGCATTATTGGCAATACTAAAAGTTTAAACTTTGCCTTAATTACAGCTGCGCAAGTTTCGGCTACAGATCTTACTGTATTGATTCAAGGTGAGAGCGGTGTTGGTAAAGAAGTATTTAGCCAAATCATACACAATCTTAGTACGAGAAAACATAGTCCATTTATAGCCATTAACTGTGGCGCTATACCAGAAGGAACGATAGATAGTGAACTTTTTGGTCACGAGAAAGGTGCATATACAAGTGCAGTAGATAGTCGAAAA
This sequence comes from Bacteroidota bacterium, assembly GCA_046049675.1. Classification (GTDB taxonomy): domain Bacteria; phylum Bacteroidota; class Bacteroidia; order Chitinophagales; family Chitinophagaceae; genus CAIXQW01. The sequence continues at coordinate 45,807 of JBJORA010000010.1, forward strand.
GGCTATTTTGAAACTGTAAACGGTGGTACAATTTTCTTAGATGAAATTGGAGAAATGCCATTAGGTACGCAGGCACGATTGCTGCGTGTATTAGAAACAGGCGAGTATTTACGTGTAGGTAGTAGTAAAGTACAAAAAACAAATGTGCGCGTTATTGCCGCTACTAATAGAAACCTATTGCAAGAAGTTACCGCAGGAAAATTTCGCGAGGATTTATATTATCGTCTAAGTACAGTGCCAATTAAAGTGCCAGCATTGCGCGAGCGTCCAGAAGATATCAATCTTATCTTCAAGAAATTTTGTGTGGACTTTGCTGAAAAATACCGTACACAGCCCGTGCAATTAAGTGCTGATGCACAACAAGTAATTGTAAGTTATCAGTGGCCAGGCAATGTGCGCGAATTAAAAAATTTAGCGGAGCAAGTAAGCGTTTTAAGTCCAAGTAAAATGGTCAACGCGCAAGAGCTTTTGCAGTTTTTGCCAAATGCTAATCAAGATAATACGCCAGTGCTTGTTAGAGGTGCAGCGAATCAAGATTTTAGTAGCGAACGCGATATCCTGTACAAGCTTTTCTTTGATATGAAGAAAGATGTAACAGAATTGAAGCGTGTATTTTACGATTTGGCACAAGGTCAAAATGCTAGTGGCAGAACATTTGCACACGAAGAGTTTGCCCCATCGGCAAATGGCTTTAGCAATTTTAGTGGCGAACCAATTATTAGCCCACCTGCTAATGCTGGTTTTGGTTATAATAACAATGTGGTTCAAGAACCTAAAGTTGACACTGCGCACGTAGAAGTAGAAGAAGTGTATAACCTTGCCGATATGGAAAAAGATATGATTAAGCGTGCCTTAAAAAAGCATAAAGATCGTAGACGCGACGCAGCAGTAGAGCTAGGCATAAGCGAACGTACTTTGTACCGTAAAATTAAGGAGTACGATATCGAATAAGATGCATAAGTACTGCTATATATTATTACTTGCAATAATTGCAACTTGCGGTTTATCTGCATGTGGCTTTTATAAACTTAGTGGCGCAAACGTTGAGGGTAAAACGATTAATATTCATTTTATTGAAAACCGTGCAGCGTTAGTCAATGCATCGCTTAGTCAAACGCTTACAGAAACAATTCGTCAACGCATTCTTAATCAAACAAGTTTGCAGCAGCTCAACACTACCTCAACAGACTACGATTTAAGTGGCAATATCTTAAACTATGAAATTGGTCTAAGTGCCGTGCAAGGCAATCAAACCAGTGCGCAAAACAAGATTACGGTTACTGTGGAAATAAACTTTGTGAACAACATCGATACGAAGAAGAGCTTCAAAAAGAGTTTCACGAAATTTGCAGTATTCGATGCAAGCAGAACATTGCAAGATGTAGAACGTCAACTAACTACAGAAATTTGTAGCGACTTAGCGGACGCAATATTTAATGATGCATTCGTAAATTGGTAAGCCAATGAATATACAACAACTAATAGACATAAGCAATGAGCAAATTCCTGCAAGCGCAGGTGCAGCTCAATTGCAAAGCCTAGCGGACAATTTTCCTTATTGCAGTGCTTTTCAAAGTCTACATTATAGTGCCTTGCCAAACCCCGATAAACGCCAGCAGCAGTTGGTAAGCCTACATAAGGGCAATATTTACTTATTGAGCAAGCGCTTGTCTACGGTGGCAAATCATGTGGAAACGGAAATTTTACAAGAAGAAGGAGCGCCTATTTTTGAGTCTTTAAGCAGCGTAGACTATTTTGCTGCCCAAGGTGTTGACCATGGCGAGGAAGATATTGCCGACTTTGTAGCACAACAAAAGCAAAGTCGCGCTAGTGCTAGCACGGCGGAAACGACATTAACTGCAAGCGAAGAGCCTATAGATGAAGACGCGCAATTGCTTGTAACCCGCAGTTTTACGGAGTGGCTTGATTATTTTAAGCAGAAAAAAGAGAAGGAAAGCAAAGAAACTGAGGGTAAAGAAAAACTTCGCAGCATGTGGCAAAAGGCCAAATTAGCCGCCGCGGCAGAAGAAGACGACGAGGTTGTACCCGAGGAAGTTTTTGAACAGGCGATGAATAGCATAAGCCTTAGCAGCGATACGGTTTCAGAAGCCTTGGCAAAGGTGCTCGAAGCGCAGGGTAAATACGAAAAAGCGATATCAATGTATCGCAAATTAAGTTTGCTATATCCCGAGAAAAGTAGTTATTTTGCAGCCCAAATTAATAAAATAGACAAATAGTTTAAGATGAATATTTTACTTGTAATAGTTCTAGTAATTGTGTGTGTAGCGCTAGCTTTTTTTGTGCTTATCCAAAACCCTAAAGGCGGCGGTTTGAGCGGTCAATTTGGTGGTTTAGGCCAACAAATGATGGGTGTTCAACAAAGTACAGATACAGTAGAAAAAGGCACTTGGATTTTAGCAAGCGTAATGGCTTTGCTTTGTTTATTGATGGTAATGTTTGGCACAAGAGGCACTAGCAATGCTGATGATCGTAGTAGTAAGGCACTAAAAGGTGCTAATGTAACTGCACCAGCTCCTGCACCTGCTACACCAGCGCCAGGACAAGGCCAAACTGGACCGGCACAAGGTCAAGGTCAAACTGCACCTGCACAAGGCCAAGGTCAAACTGCACCTGCACCTGCACAAGGTCAACCAGCGCAAGGCCAACCGGCACAAGGTCAACCAGCGCAAGGCCAACCGGCACAAGGTCAACCAGTACAAGGTCAACCAGCACCAGCTCAAACACCTGCACCGAGCAAGTAATACTTCCAAGGGAATATTTATAACATATAAAATACGGTTAGCAGTACATCAAGCATACCCATGAACGATGTTTTTAGCAGCAGACAAACCGTAATTCGCATCATATTTGGCCTAATGGGCGTGATATTGATTTCACGCTTATTTACTTTACAACTTATTGAAGATTTTGGACCTTTAGCGCAAGGACAAAGTATACACCGCCAAGTCGTTTTTCCAGAGCGAGGTGCGCTTATTGACCGCAAAGGCGAGATGATTCTCAATAATAAGCGCAATTATAATCTTTATGTGTCGCCCAAACTCGTAAGTAAGCATATGGATACGGCTAGGCTTTGCGACATTTTGGATATCAGCGACAGTACTTTCAAGGACACATATCGCCGAGCACTTTTGAAAACGGCAGGCCCAGACCGCAGCTATTTGCTGTTCAAGGATTTACAGGCAGAACGTGTTGCTTCTTTGCACGAAGTCATTAATGAATTCCCCGGCTTTGAGTTGCGCGAGCATCTAGTGCGTTACAGCCCATTTAGTTGCGGTGCATTGGTAATTGGTTATACCGCCGAAATAAGCCCAAAAATGCTAAACGATACGCGCTATAGTGCACTGCAAAAAGGCGACTACGTTGGCATCAGCGGTTTAGAAAATAGTTATGAGGATGTATTGCGAGGAAAGCTTGGCATCAAGTATCAAACCAAAGATAAGTTCAACCGCATTAATGGTAGCTATAAAGGTGGTGAGTTAGATACGCTGGGCGAGAAAGGTTCTGACCTTGATTTGTACTTAGATATAAAACTACAACAGTATGCCGAAAAGCTCATGAACAATAAGCTTGGCAGCTTAGTTGCAATAGATCCTAAAACTGGCGGCATAATTGCTATGGTGAGTGCACCAAGTTTTGACCCTAATGCGATTGTTGGCGCAGATCGCAGTAGAAAAATGTTGGAGATGCTAAACGATGCAACTAAGCCTATGTTTAATCGTGCTACGCTTGCGAGCTATGCACCCGGCAGTACTTTTAAGCCTGTAACTGCTTTAGTAGCTTTAGATGAAGGTGTTGCTACTGCTTCAACAGGTTACCCTTGTGGAGGCCGCTATAGCACATGCGGTGGTAAAATAAAATGCACACATGCTGGTGGTGGCCACGCCGCAAACCTAAGCAACGCTATGGCAAACAGTTGCAATTCATACTTCTGCCATATGTATAAGCTAGCTGTAGAGAATCCTAAGCTGGCTGATAAAAATAAAGGCTTTGATTTATGGCGCGATTATATGCTAAAGTTTGGCTTTGGTCATCCAACAGGTGTTGATTTGCCTACTGAAAAAGGCGGGTATATCCCTACCCGTCAGTATTACGATAAGATGTATGCAGGCAACTGGAATGCATGTAATAATTGTATGGTTGGTATGGGCCAAGGCGAAGTAAATGTAACGCCGCTGCAAATGGCAAATGCGATGTGCATCATTGCCAATAAAGGTTACTATTATACGCCACATTTTGTTCGTGCCATTGACGGTGATACAGCACATCCAAAAATTAAAAAGTATCTACAAAAGTTATCGCCAGTGCATATTGCTGATAGTGCATTTGAAGCAGTGCATGAAGGCATGGAGAAAGTTGTTACCAATGGTACGGCACGAATCGCTAAAATTGCTGGTATACCAATTTGTGCAAAAACAGGTACGGTAGAAAACTATTGGATCATCAATGGCGTAAAAACTAAACTGAAGAACCACAGTATGTTTGTGGCATTTGCACCCCGCGACAATCCAAAAATTGCCATTGCCGTAGCTGTCGAAAATAGCGGTTTTGGTGCTACATGGGCAGGCCCTATTGCAAGTCTTGTGATAGAAAAGTATCTAACAGACACGATTCCAAAAAACCGCAAGGGTCTTGAAAATAAAATGGTGAAGAGTAATGTAATTCCTAAAACGACGTACATTATTGACTCTTTGCAAAAGCAGTATCAACGCATGAAGGATGCTCAAAGGCAATACACTAAAGACAGTTTAGCTGAGTTCAATGCCATAAAGGATAGCATCATTAAAGCAAAGAAAGCGGCACAGCAACCGAAGCAACCTAGCACACCTCAAAAAAAATCGCTTAAAGACAGACTATTTGGCGTAGTACGCCGCGAAGATGAATACTACACAGCTTAAAGATCGTATCGACTGGGTAACAGTTCTCCTATTCACGGTAATTTCCTTGATAGGTGTGTATGCTATTTTTAGTGTAGAGTACAAAGGCGGTGCCATTTTCGCTAATTTGGGAAAAAGTTATAATAAGCAATTGCTTTGGTTTGGCATCTCGTTGGTAGCAGGTTTTGCAATTGTACTTACTGATAGTCGATTGTACAGCAACCTTGCATTTGGCTCCTACGTCATCGGATTTTTCTTACTCATACTTGTATTATTTGTACACGAAAATGTGCGTGGCTCACAGAGCTTTTTGCCTTTAGGTTTTGTGCGATTTCAACCTGGCGAGCTCATGAAAGTCTGCACTGCCCTGACGCTAAGTAAGTTTATTAGTACGCAGGGCATCAACTTTGCCAATAATACACAACATCGTATGCTTGCCTTGGCTATGGTTTTTGTGCCATGTGTGCTCGTAATTCTCAGTAATGAAACAGGCTTGGCTCTCGTCTATTTTTCTTTCTTGCTAGCCATGTATCGCGAGGGTTTGCCACGTGCGATTCTCTTTGTTGGCTTTAGTATTATATTGCTGGTGATACTTACGCTAGTGCTGCATAAAACAACACTACTAATTATTCTATGTGTGCTTCTTGCGATAGAATTTGTTATACTGCGAAAGCAAATTATGCGTAGCCGCGAATTGCTGATTGTGAGTGTGGCAGTGTTTCTCTTAGCGGTAGGCTTTAGTCAGGTGGCGGTACCGCTTGCATTTAAGAAGGTGTTGCAACCTCACCAAGTAGATCGTATTTATACCTTGCTAGGTAGAGATGTACCTGCAGAGTACCTTAATGCTAATTACACTAAAAGTGGCATGAGCGACTACAACGTAAAACAAAGTAAGATTGCAATTGGTAGCGGAGGCTTTTGGGGCAAGGGTCCGCTTAATGGTACACAAACAAGTGGCAACTTTGTACCAGAGCAAAGTACTGATTTTATCTTTTGTAGTATTGGCGAGCAATTTGGCTTTGTGGGCTGCGTCATTCTCATTGGTTTGTATCTTGGCCTCCTTTATAGAATTGTCTTTATTGCAGAACGACAAAAAAGTAAGTTCAGTAGAATTTACGCCTACTGTGTAGCAGGCATTGTATTCTTTCATCTCACCATCAATGTTAGTATGACGATGGGCATTGCGCCTGTTATTGGTATTCCTTTGCCGATGCTTAGTTATGGTGGCACGAGTTTGCTGACCTTTGCAGGAATGTTATTTATTATGGTGCGTTTAGACGCCGATAGAAATAGCGTGATACGCTAGTTGCTTACCTGTAAATTGCAACCATATTTTCGCCAGCAGCATTTTTTACGCCGCGATACATGCCTTCGCTATTATAGCAAAGCTGATAGTTGCCCAAAGCATCTACAGCTATTACACCGCCTTCGCCACCAAACTTTACAAGCTTATCTAGTACCACAGTTTCGCATGCTTGTTGTAGATTATAGCCTTTATATTCCATGAGGCAACTAATATCATAAGCTACAACGGCACGAAGAAAAAATTCACCATGGCCAGTGCAACTTACTGCGCAGGTTTTGTTATTGGCATAGTTTCCACTACCAATAATTGGGCTATCGCCTACTCTACCAAATCGCTTATTGGTCATGCCACCAGTGCTTGTGGCTGCAGCTATATTGCCATTGGTGTCAACTGCTACTGCGCCGACTGTGCCAAATTTTTTATCGCTGTTTACTAAGCTATCCTTTAGATTGTCTTCTTTATGATCTAGCTGATAGAACTCGCTGTCTTTTATTTCTTGCCATTGATCGTAGCGATATTGATTAAAAAAGAACTGATCGTCAACCAAGGCCATGCCCTGCTGTTGCGCAAAAGCTTGTGCGCCTTCACCTGCTAGATACACGTGGCCACTTTTATTCATTATAGTTCTGCAAAGTAGAATAGGGTTTTGCACACCACGTAAGCCACTTACAGCACCAGCGGCTAAATTGCTTCCATCCATAAGGCAAGCATCCATTTCGTGTGTACCAGCATTGGTAAAAACACTGCCACGACCAGCATTGAATAGTACACAGTCTTCTAAACTTTGAACGGCAGTTTGTACTGCATCTAAACTGCTACCACCTTGTTGTAGTACATCGTAACCACAATCTAATGCTGCTTGCAGGCCTGCCTTGTATTGAAGCTCTAGCTCTGGCGTTAGCATACTAGGTAAGATGGTGCCAGCGCCGCCATGAATTGCGATACAAATGTTGCTCATAGGGCAAAGCTATAGCTATTTTTTGCTCCTAAGACTTGCTGCTAATAAATATTGGATTGCTTTGCGATATCTAGGCCATACCAAGAAAAATACCATTGATGCAATTGACAATTTTTCCTGTGTTAAGCGGCTTGCGCAAAACTGCTGAAGGATTTACAGCTTTTATCTCGCTGTAGTATTCTGCCTCGGCATTACCAGTAAGAAATATTAAAGGTAAATTGAGATTGTTGCGGCGTACATATTGAGCAATCTGCACACCTGTATCATCTCCTAGCAGCTGTACATCTAATATCAATAAGTCAGGCAATTCTTTTGCAATGTTTGCAATCGCATCCGATGTGCTGCTGCTTACATGCGATACAATAAAACCACTGTCGCGAAGGTCAGATTGCAGCGCTTCTGCAAAGATGGTTTCATCTTCTACAATGCCGATTTTTAGTGGATTTGCCATTTTTGATGGCTAAGATTTTCCTAACCAATGTTAAAGGTATGAATTAGCATTGGTTAATAATAAACTATTTATCTATGACGCTATAGGCTGCATAGATATAGTTATTTTACGTATAGGTTGTAATTAATCGTTTGTGGCTTCAAACTGCGCTTTCATAGCTTCTAGCATGCCGCTACGTGCAATGCCATCTGCCTGCTGTAACATTTGTGCAAAGGCACGTGCGCTACTTACGCCGTGGCCAACAATTACGGTTTTGTTGACGCCTAGTACTGGCGTGCCGCCGTACATTTCGTAGTTAAAGTTGTTGAGATACTCATCCTTGATACCACGTTCGTGTGCAAAAATGTGATGAATGCTCTCTGCCATTTTAAGGACGATGTTTCCTGTAAAACCATCACAAACAATCACGTCAACTTTATTGGTGAAGATATCCCTACCTTCTACGTTGCCGATAAAGTTGAGGAAAGGATTAGCCTTCAATAGAGGAAATGCAGCTTTGGCTAACAAATTGCCTTTGCCCTCTTCTTCGCCAATATTAAGTAAACCAACCTTAGGTTTTTCTACACCAAAGACGCTTTTACTATAAATACTTGCTAGCTGCGCAAATTCTTCGAGGTTTTCTGGCTTGCAGTCTGCATTAATACCAACGTCAAGTAAAATCCCATAGCTGCCATCAGTACGCGGCACATAAGTAGGAATAGTAGGTCGTTGAACACCGCTAATTGGCTTTACTACCATGGCTGCGCCTACCAACATGCTACCTGTATTGCCAGCAGAAATAAAAGCGTCTAACTTACCAGCTGCCAACATGCCAAAACCAATAGCGATTGCGCTGTTTGGTTTTTCTTTGAAAACTTTAGTGGGATGGTCGTTCATGGCAACCAATTCTGGTGCATGCACAATCACAATGCGGTCTTGCGGCAGATGTGCAAGTGCATCTTTTATCACTTGCGCATCGCCAAGTGCATAAACAACAGAATCGGAATTACTACCGTAATCCGATTCTAAAAATTCTTGAATACCAAGACAGCTTTGCTGAGGAGCAAAGTCGCCGCCCATAATATCCAATCCGATTCTCATAGCGCTAAGATGGTTCTTAAGCGATTACTATGCTTGGTTATCGTCGCTGCTTTCGTCAGCTTCTGCAACTTCTGGCATAGCTTTAGCCATTACCACGCGGCCTTTGTAAAACAATTGGTTCTCTACCCAATGTGCACGGTGGCGCAAATGTGTTTCACCTGTTGTTTTGTCGGTGCTTAAAGTTTGTACTTGTGCCTTGTAGTGTGTACGACGTTTTGCACTGCGTTGCTGACTGTGTCGGCGTTTAGGATTTGGCATCTTTCTTCTTTTTTAATTGTTCTAGTTGTTCGCGAAGCGAATTATTTGTTTCGTTTGTTGTTGGTGTATCTTCAAAGTGCACAGCGTGTTTTCCAAGTAGCTCTAGCGCCACAGGGTTACATGTGCTTTGGCCTTGCTCGTTGTCGGCATGTACACGTTGTATTGGTAAACATAGCACGATATTTTCGTACATTATTTCTGCAACGTCTATATGGTTTGCAGAGTGCGGCAAATAAATGATTTCCTCATCTTCTACTTTTCGCTCATCTACAATTTCAGCATCTACAATCTTTATTACTGTTTCGAAGTCGTCCCAAAGTGCAAGGGTAAAATCGTCTCCGCAACGGTCGCAAGCTGTAGTAATGCTGCCAGTAATACCAAACTTTAAGTAGTAGAAATTAGCTTTTTTATCAAGCAATAATTTCACGTCAAAGTTGGCATCACGAAACTCGGTTTGGCCAAATTCTTCAAAGAAACTTTCCTGCAATTGGTAGTTGAATTCGTGTTCACCGGGCTTCAAGCCTATATGAGCTATCTCAAAATCCCGATTCTTCTTCATCAAGCACCCATTTTCAGGACGGCAAAGGTACGATTTTTCTCGGATATTTCAAGCCAAGTTTGTTAAGTATGCGTCACTAAATCAGCTATTTACAAGCATAAATCCCTGAAATTGAAGCCACTTACCACCATTACATCGCAATTACGCCCATCTAATGGCAAATCTTCTAGCCGTTTTTGCCTTTTGCCGGTGGTGTTGGCGGTACAGCTGGTGCACCTCCTGCAGGTTGCGGTGTAGCTTCTCGGCCGCCGCCATCGTCGTTATTGTCATCGCGCTTTAAGTTTTCGTCACGACTCTTGGCGTCCTTGTTTTCCTCTTTCATACCATTGCGGCCCATTGTACGTCTAGGCGCTTCCATGTTCATGCCCTTTTTATTAGCAAAGCGCAGTTGCACACCAAGTGTTACTTGTCTTGTTTGAGGTTTGCGATTATTAAATTGTGTGTACACATTAGGTACATCCAATTCAACTTGATTGTAAATGGTATTAAAGATATCGTTCGCACCTAAGGTTACCGTCATCATTTTCTTAAAGAACTGACGCTTTGCCGCAAGGTCTACATTCCAATAACCTCTTGTGCGACCTTGTGCAATAATGGTTGGTGCTTGATAATTGCTCGCCAATTGCAAGTCGTAGATATTATTTAACTTGTAGTTTGAAATGACCTTAGCAAAACCACCCCAGCCTATATTAGTAACACTTACATCAACATTATTGCCATTGATTTGATTGCGGAATACGTTGACATTTAAGGCAGCGTCCCAATTTTTACGTATGTAGTATTTTACATTAAACTCAGTACCATACGTAATACCACTTGCAAGATTGCGTTGCTGGCTAAACGTTGTACCATTATTATTAAAACGTCTGTAACGCTGAATTAAATTGTCGTTGTATTGATAGTAAGCACTCCACAGTAACGTATTGCGAGCACCAAAAGACTTTGTGTAAGTCAGTTCGCTAGCATGAATAAATTCTGGCAACAATGCAGGATTACCTTGGCTTGTATCTTGCGGATTACTTACATCTAGGTAAGGCACCATCTGAAAGAAGTTAGGGCGATTAACACGTTTGATATAGCTAAGATTAAGTTCGCTTCTCTCTGACAACTTGCGCGTAACGTAAGCACTTGGAAAGAAATTGCTAAAAGTTGCTTGCAAGTCTTGATTGTATTGATAAACAAAACCATCGTAAATAAAATTCTCATAACGCAAGCCTGCTTGCAAACTATACTTGCCAAAGCTATGTTTTACATTGGTATAGGCTGCGTACGTTTGCTGCGTATATTCAAATTTGTTCCATAAGGCACTATCGAAAAAAGTTGTAGCACCTTTACGCTCCATAATTGGCGTGTTTTGGCTTCTAAATCTGAAGTTGATTTGCTTAACACCTACTTCAACTTTGGTATTTTCTTTTATTGGGTGGATATAGTCTATTGAAGCTGTAATATTTTTATTTCCTCCATCAACTGGTATTGATTGCCTTGTGAAGGTGTCCAACCATTCATCATTGGCAGTAAAGAATTTAGTCTCAAAATCGCTAGTACGTCGGTATCTGCTATTGCCATAACTAACATCCACTTTCAAATCTTGGCCTTTCTTAGCAAAGTTGTGTGTGTAAGCAAATGATGTCGTGCCATTATTTGGACGGCCAGTATATTCATTTTCTCGATATTGCCTACTAAGTTGCTGGGTAAAATTTACTTGTGGCATATAGCTAGTAACGATAGTACCAGCCATGTTGCCGCTAAAGAAATTTTGGCTTATGGTAAACTTATCTTTCTTCGTTGGACTATAGTCTAAACCAAAGTTTACAAAACCGTTTTTTGGACGACGTGTAGTATAGGAAGTTGTCGTATAGGTTGTATCATTTAATAAATTTTCGCGTTCTATCGTTTCATTTGTCCATGTATAACTATTGCGAAAACTACCATTGGCGAAGAAGTTTACTTTACCAATATTTACATTAGCACCACCCGTTGCATTAAAGCGATATGGGAAACCAATATTGAGTCCCAAATTGCCATTGACACCTAACTTGTTGTCTTTTTTGAGTACAATATTAATAGCGCCCGCTTTGCCTTGTGCATCAAATTGTGCACCTGGATTATTAATCACTTCTATACTCTCAATACTGCTTGCAGGAATTGTTTGCAATGCGCCAGCAATGTCGTTGCCAAAGATTACACTCTGTCTACCATCAATAAGTAAAATAATATTGGTATTACCTCTAATGCTGGGTGTGCCATCAACAGGGTCAATTTGAACGCCGGGTACATTGCGCAACAAATCGCTTGCTGCTCCCCCAGCCGCAGTTACATCGCTGCCCACATTGTAAACCTTTTTATCGGCACTTACTTTTGTTACAGGTTTCGCTGCAACAGCAGTGATGCCCTCTAGAGCATTGCGGCCGCTTTTGTAAGACAAGTTTAAAGTACCAAGCTTAATATTATCGCCTTCACTAATTACAATAGTTGTATCTACAGTTGCAATACCGCGTTCTGAACTTATTGTTGCAACAACTTTTACCTTGCCAGTACGTTGCGTATTAATCTCAAAGGCGCCATTCTTATTAACTAAGGTTTCTACAAAGATTGAATCATTGCTAATAAGTAAAACGCTAGCACTCGTGTTTGGGCTGCCATTCGACATCACTACACCCGAAATATTTGCTTGTCCAAAGGCTTGGCTCAAGCAAAAAACCATCATCACTGCCAAGCAGTATTTTAACATTGGGCAAAGGTAGCCGCTTAATTTGCCGCAAAAAACTATGACTTGTTAAGGAAATTTTCAGGAAAACGATATCCTATAGACTATGCATATAAGCTAGTCTTGGTGTTCTTTAGTGATGCCTACCCTCTCCTGGACAAGATAGTTGTTGCGCTCTGGGCTGTTGCGGCTAATGAGTTCACCCAAGAAGCCTGCCATAAAGAATATGGTACCAAGTACCATAGCTGTTTGTGCAATATAAAACGCTGGTTTGTTGGTAATGGCATAAGCATCGCCCCATATAATTTTGGCAACTGTCATGTAGAAAACCAAACCAAAGCCAAATAAAAACATCAGCACACCCCATGGACCAAAAAAGTGCATCGGCTTTTTACCAAAACGTGTTATAAAGTTTACGGTAAATAAATCAAGAAAGCCATTGATAAACCTGCTCCAGCCCATGTACTTACTGACGCCAAATTTGCGAGCTTGATGGGCAACAACCTTTTCGCCAATATTATTAAATCCAGCACCTTTGGCTAGCACAGGAATATAGCGATGCATCTCACCAAAAATTTCAATGCTTTTTACCACACGATTGGCATAGGCTTTAAGGCCGCAGTTCATGTCGTGTAAATGCACACCACTTAGTACTCTGTTTGTCCAATTAAATAGCTTTGTAGGAATTGTTTTACTCAAAGGGTCATAGCGCTTTTTCTTCCAGCCGCTTACCAAGTCGTAGCCTTGGTTCATTACCATGTCGTATAATTCTGGTATTTCATCTGGGCTATCTTGCAAGTCGGCATCCATGGTAATAACTACGTTGCCTTGAGCAGCTTTAAAGCCTTCGTTGAGCGCTGCGCTTTTGCCATAATTGCGCATAAAGCGTATGCCTTTGATATGCGAGTTTTTTGCGCGAAGTTCTTGCACGACTTGCCAGCTTTTATCTTTGCTGCCATCGTCAACCAAAAGTACTTCATACGAAAAATTATTTGCCACAACAACACGCTCTATCCATGCGCAGAGTTCTGGCAAACTTTCATCTTCGTTGTACAGGGGTACTACAATGCTAATATCCATGTGCGCTGCTAAGTTAGGGTAAATCACTTGGTTTGTAATGCATATGTGGCAGTTTTAAGAAAAACTTGCAATGCTAATTCTTTGGTAATGTACCTGTATTTACACGAGGTCTTGCAAGGCTCATCACTAAGCTACTTATGGCGCCACACAGCATTATGGGAAAAATGGTGCCGTTTAACTCTAGGCTATAGAAGTTTTTGTCCTTTTCTGCTATTTCGCGTTCAATATCTTCGTTGCGTTCATTCCTAACTGTCATGCGCTCGCGTAGTTCTTCAAGTTTACGTTGCTTTAATTGCGGATATAAGGTGTAACTAAGCATATTTAAAGCTGCAACTAAAAGTGCTGTCATCGCTGCTGTACGAAATCCGTTTCCAAAAGTATCTGCGAAGGTTAAGTCGTATTTGTTCAATTTTAAATAACGTAATGTTGAGATTGCTAAACCGACAATTAGAATAGGAAAGACACCGAATTCAGCCAAGATGTAATTCTTGGGATTCATTCCATGTACAATGCCTATGTAAATCATAATCGCTAAGCCTGTTATCAGTCCAAAACGTGTATGATGCTTGAGATTTTTCCAAATTTTAATTAACACAGAAATATATTGTTTTCGTAAACAGTTGCTAAAATCTTGCCAGCTAAAGTACTGCCAAGATAAGGTGTATTGTGTGATTTGCTTCTTATAGTAGCAGCATCAAAAGTAGTTGTGCCAGCGGTGGTAAAAACGCATATGTTAGCATACGACCCTTCGTTGATAACATGGACATCAGCAATATGCTTATACACGTCGCGCGGTCCGTAAGTCAAACACTGAATAATTTGTTCTAATGTGACGCCCTCTTCTTGCAAGCCTAGTAAACTGCATAAGGCGGTTTCTAAACCGGTCATGCCAAAAGCAGCATATTCAAATTCTTTTGTTTTAGCATCCCAGTCCTGCGGCAAATGGTGTGTAGCAATAGCATCTATTTGACCTTTCTTTAATGCAGACACAAGTGCTTTGCGATTTTTTTCGTCACGGAGTGGTGGCAACACTTTATAGTTGCTGTCGTAAGTTGATAATGCGGTATCGTTAAATAGTAAATGGTATGGTGTAACGCTGCAAGTAACATCCAAGCCTTTTGCTTTCGCTTTAGTAATCAGTTCAATACCTTTTGCTGTGCTTACACCTGTGATGTGCAATTTGCTTTCGGTGTATTCAAGCAGTGCTAAATCGCGTTGAATCATTAATTCTTCGGCCAGCGCTGGCATACCGGGCATGCCTAAAGAAGTGCTCATATCACCTTCGTGCATAAGACCATGTGGTACTAAAGAATTGTCGTGTGCTAGTTGTACAATGCGGCCACCAAAGCTTTTTACATATTGCAGCGCTTTTAGCATTAAACCAGCATTAGTAATTGGTTGTAAGCCATCTGTAAATGCAGCAGCACCGTACTCGTACATTTCATGCATTTCGGCAAGTGCTTTGCCTTGTAGGTTGGCTGTGGCAACGCCGTATGGCCAAATGTCTATGCCTGTGTGTGAGCCGCGTTGCAAAACAAACTCAATCTGTGCTTTATTACTTATCGGAGGATTTGTGTTTGGCAGTGTATAAACACGTGTGTAGCCGCCTGCAACTGCTGCCTGTGCTAGCGACTGAATATCCTCGTGCTGTTCGCCGCCAGGTTCGTTACTATGCGCAAAAAGCTCACAAAATCCTTGGCTGATATACAAATCCTTTTCAGTAAGAATAGTAGTGTTTTTTGGAGCTGTAATTTTTGCGGCAATTTTTGCAATGCGAGCGTCTTGAATTAAAACGTCGCGCTTTTTGCCATGGTGCTTGCTATAAGCATCTAAAATTGTTGCACCTTTAATGAGCAGGTTCATTAAAGTGCAAAGTTAGGTAAAATGGAGAATATAGCTTGTAAAACTGTTGAGCACAGTTGCTACTTTAGCAATCCTAGTAATACTTAATACCCATTAAGCTGCGCACATCTGCTATGGTCTTGCTGCTGCTGGCTCTTGCCTTGTCGGCGCCGTTACGCATAATGGCTTGTAGCTTATGTTCGTTAGCAAGCAAGTCTTGCGCTTTTGCACGTATTGGCGATACAAAGGCTACCATATCTTCGGCTAGCTGTTTCTTAAGGTCGCCATAGCGTACCGTACAATTATTGTAGGCTTCGTCAAAAAATTGCTGTGTTTCTGTTGAAGAAACCAATGCCATCAAGGCAAAAATATTTTCAATATAATCAGGCTTTGGACTATTGGGTTCTGTTGGACCTTGGTCAGTTTTAGCCTTCATTACCTTTTTACGAATCACGTCGTCTTCATCTGCAAGATATATGGTAGCGTTTTCGTTTTCGCTTTTACTCATTTTGCCAGCACCATCTAAGCTTGGTACTTTTACAAGCTCACCGCCAAAATTAAATGCATGCGGCTCCGGAAAATATTCGCCATACCTATGGTTAAATCTATTGGCAAAATTGCGAGCCATTTCTAAATGCTGCTCTTGGTCTTTGCCCACTGGTACTTTTGTTGCTTTGTGAATAATGATATCCGCAGTCATTAGTGTTGGGTAGGTAAGCAAGGCTGCGTTTACATTGTCGGGTTGTGCACGGGCTTTGTCTTTGAAGCTCGTTGTTTTTTCTAGTTCACCAAGGTAAGATAGCGTGTTAAGCAATAAATACAACTCTGGTATTTCTGGAATATCACTCTGAGCGTAAAGTGCAACTTTTTCAGGGTCTAAGCCACATGCAATATTTTCTGCAATGACACGCATTACATTGCTGCGCATTTCTTTACTATCTGGGTGAGTAGTAAGCGCGTGATAATCTGCTACAAAAAAGTAACAGTCGTTTTCGTCTTGCATACGCACATAGTTGCGCATAGCACCAAAGTAGTTGCCTAAATGTAGGTATCCAGTACTTCTTATTCCACTAACGACGATTTCTCTAGACATTGGGCTGCAAAGGTAAGTTATCGCTAGTGCATTTTTGTGTAGAAACTAAAGTGTAGTTTCAGCAAAACAAATTTGCTTATTGCTTTGCATAAAGTCGCTGCACACTTTCGGCTAGTGGCGGCTGTGTGCCGAACTTGGTATCTTGTAGTGGTGGCTGCAAGCTTGTTGTGTATGGTATTACGCCACTCCAAATTTCATTGCTTAGTAGTTCGTCGCCTACAGGTGGGCCAGTACGTACTTTACAACCTACGCGTTCTATTTGAACTTTGATGACCATTGTTGCATCAAATTGATTGGGTGTTCCTACGGGGACTTCTTGCCAACGGCCTGGTAGAATATGATTGGTGAAAACTTCTAGTCCATGCATACGCTCTGCTTTGTCGGTAACAAGTTGTGGTGTGCCGTGTATAACCACACTGCGGTAATTGACACCAGTATCAAAAAGACTTCGCGCTAGTACTAGACCATCCAAGTGAGTAACAGATATGCATGCTGTGCCAGATGCTAAAATGGCATTAAGCATAAAATTCTTGGTAGAGCCATGCAAGTAGAGCGTATCACCATCGCGCCCAAACGCCGTAGGTATGCACATAGGCTGGCCGTGATGTACAAAAGACACATGACACAAATAGCCTGCATCTAAAATATCGAATACTATTTGTTCGTCTTCAATTGCGCGTTTATTGCCACGAACTACTTTATTGAATTCCATCGCTTGTAAAGTTGCAGGATTTGGGTGAAAATTAAAAAGTTGTAAAAATGTTAGACTAATCTAACATTTTGTGTTAGCTTTGTCAAACAATGTTAACCGAGCATAGTCATAGTGATGTTAGTCTAAGCGATGTGCACGCTAGCGTAGAAACAGAAACCAAGCAAGGTTGGTGGAAGCGTATTCTTGCTTTTTTCGGCCCTGCCTATCTAGTTAGTGTTGGTTATATGGACCCGGGCAATTGGGCTACTGACTTAGAAGGTGGCGCAAAGTTTGGTTACTCGCTACTTTGGATTTTACTCATGAGCAATATAATGGCTGTGGTTTTACAGACTTTATGTGCAAGACTCGGTATTGTTTATAAGCGCGATTTAGCCCAAGCCAACAGAGATACCTATCCTGCAATTATAAATGTGCCACTTTATATATTGGCTGAGGTTGCCATTGCAGCTTGCGAACTTGCAGAAGTATTAGGCATGGCAATTGGTTTAAAGCTATTGACTGGTATACCACTATTGTGGGCTGTCGCCATTACAGCCGTTGATACTTTTTTGCTGTTGCTCTTACAACGCTACGGCATTAGAAAAGTAGAAGCTTTCATTATTAGCTTAGTCACGATTATTTTTTGCTGCTTCGCTGTACAAATATTTTTAGTGAAGCCAAACATCGGTGATGTTGCCAAAGGGTTTATACCAACACCACTCAACAAAGAAGCACTCTATATTGCTATTGGCATTATTGGTGCAACGGTTATGCCACATAATTTGTATTTGCATAGTGCCCTTGTACAAACGCGCAAAACTGGTAATACTGTTGATGCCATTAAGCGAAGTCTTCGATATAATTTTTGGGACACTACTGTTGCACTTAATTTGGCTTTGTTTGTCAATGCTGCGATTCTAATTTTAAGTGCCACAACCTTTCATGGTACCGCCAATCAAAATGTGGCTAGTATAGAAGAAGCTCACAGTTTACTGGCACCGCTTGTAGGAAGTTTGTCGCCTACCCTTTTTGCGATTGCGCTTATTGCTGCGGGTCAAAGTAGTACAATTACAGGAACGCTTGCAGGGCAAATTGTAATGGAAGGCTATTTGCAAATTAGAATTAATCCATGGTTACGTCGGCTGATCACACGTTTAGTAGCTATTGTGCCAGCTATCATTACCATCATCGTTTCAGGTGAAACTCAAGTAACTAACCTGCTTGTATTTAGCCAAGTTATACTTAGTATTCAATTGCCATTTGCAGTAATACCACTTATTGTTTTTGTAAGCGATAAACGCAAAATGGGTGCTTTCGCCATTAAGAAACCACTACTTATTTTAGCTTCATTAATTGCTAGTATCATTTTGTATCTCAACTGCAAACTAATTATTTCTAAAAGTATAGAATTGCTAAGCTCAGATATGCATTTTGCGTTGAAGGTACTTGTTGGCATTGGCCTATGTCTGTTTGCGGTGTTGGTAGTGGCAATTATTGCCTTGCCCTTCATTCGCAGAAGCGTACAAAAGCGAAATATACATGGTCAAGCTGCAGCTATTACTTTACAAGAAGTTAAACGTCCTAACATCATTGCAATGGCTTTAGATTTTAGTGAGGTAGATAGTGCTGTAATTAGTAATGCCATTGCGCAAGGCGGACAAAAAGCAAGTTATTTGCTTATACATGTTGTAGAAAGTGCTAGTGCAAAAATTTTGGGAGAATCGATTAGTGATAGCGAGACCGATGCCGACACCCAGCAGTTACAGGCTTATGTTACACAATTGCGTGAAAAGGGCTTTGAAGCAAAGGCGGTGCTAGGCTTTAGAAATAGAGCAAAGGAAATCGCAAGACTTGCTATAGATAATAAAGCTGATATGCTCATTATTGGTGCACATGGGCATAGAGGCATGTTGGATGTGATATATGGAGAAACTATAAACCAAGTAAGACACTTACTTAAAGTGCCAGTGCTCGTTGTAAAAAATACTGCAGACTAAGCTTCGTAGTGCAATAAAGCAAACTCGTCGCCGTACGGTTTGCAGTACTTTACAATAGCTTCTACAAATTTACTTGCACCCCACTCATTGTAGAAGTCGATAAACACTTCTGCCCTCTCTTGCAGTGTCCCTTGCTTAAAATAGCTTTGATAAAGTTTATCTAATTGCGCAGCGAAGTCATGGTCTTTGCGTTTTAACTGGCTGATAAATTTAGTTTGTAAACGTGCATGCACTTTTAAGAGACGTGCCTCGTGTGCTGCAATGCTTTGCTGCAAAGGAATATTGTTGGTGTCGGCTAGTAAAAGGTATTGTTCTGCTAGCTTATGCCATTGTGCTTCTAAATCTTGCAACGTATTAGTAAGCTGGTGCTGCTTTGCACGTTCTAGTAGCAAATGCTCTGGTGATTCAAAAAGCTGATTATCGCTTAAGCCTAATTTTACTTGCAGTGCCTTCATGCTAGTATTCTGTAGAGCAAAACTCTGCCTGAGTACGAGCATCGGAAATTGAACTTTAAAATAGTCAAATACTAACTTTTGCTGCAACCAATAAGCCACTTCTCCACCACCACCAATGAAAGCAATATTCGGCAAGATAGATTCTTGATACAAGGGTCTAAGTAGTACGTTGGTGCTAAATTTTTCGGGAGCTTCTTTTAGCGTTTGCAATAAGGCCTCTTGCGAAAAAATTATTGAGGTATCAAGTATATGCCACGAATCGTTCACCTTTTCTATTCGGTGGCGCTTATTGTTTTCTATATAGAACAGGTTGATGCTTCTACCACTTGCTTGTGGTTCGTAACCCAAGTTTTGTAAAGTGATATTTTGCTTTTCAACAAGTGGCATAGAAATCCCATGCAATAGTTCTTGTTCAAAGACTTCAGAAAAGCTTCTTTTGAAAGCAATATCGTTAGGGTCTATAACGACTAAGCCATAGGTGCCAAACAATGAATTGACAATAAACCTTGTAGCATCTGCAAGAGTGGCTTGCGTGGTATATGCTTCTTCAAATATTGCAATGATGCTTTCTTCGCTTACTGTGCTATTTACAAGTTGCTTTAATTGTTGTAACAACTTCAAGATTTCGGTGGTGCTGATATTGCCAACACATTGCTGCTCGTTTACATCCCACGTATATTTTTGATCTCTAAAATTAAAAGTGCCAACTTCATCTGCATCTGAGTCTTCAGTGCCCATGTAAAATACAGGTACAAAATGCTGTTGCTGGAAATCGTTTTGCAACTGCCTAGCTAAGCTAATCGTATGCGCAATTTTGTAAATAAAATAAAGCGTGCCTGTAAAAATTAAAGGCTGGTGCGCTGTGCAAATCGTAAATGTATTCTCATCAGCAAGTTTGCTAATATTCTTAGAAACTTCATCGCTAACTACTAACTTGCCATACTGTAATTGTAACTGCGATACAAGTGTTTGTCTTAATTCGGTACTGAAGTTCTTTTGTTGAATTGCCTGAGCAATACCTGCTTTATCTGCACTATAGCTGTACAAATTATGCGTTGACAAAGCGCCATCTAAATAGTGCAAAATAATTTTACTAAAACTATTGGTTGCACTATGTGGCAAGTATCTACAATTATACGGCATGCGTGGCTTGCAAATCTACGTTTGAAATATCTAGCAGTATCAATTAATTAGCGATATCTGTCGCGTTCTGCTTTACTGAGCCTACGCCAATCGTGCGGGTCTATTGGTTTTGGTGCAGCCCACAAACCTAAGCGTGCAGATTTAGCTTTTGCCATTGCAGACGCGTATGCTGCATTGTTGGCTGCGTAATATTTCCATGCATAGCCTTTTTGAATCATAGCCAAACAAACATCTGTACCGGCGCAAAAAACAGTGCCTAGATATCGCTTGTTCCTATCTTGCGATTGCCACTGTACTTGCACTTGCTTGCCAAATACCAATGCGCTCATTACTTTCTTGGCAACATTGCCATACGGCTGTCCTTTTTCTGGTGCATCAATATCTGCTAAACGTATTCGGTAAGTTACTTTATTCTGTAGCACGTCTATAGTATCGCCGTCTACAATGCCGATTACCTTCCCGTCAATAGTATTAATACATGCAGCTATACTATTAGCCAAATATGGCATCGCACATAAGGCGACTGTGATAAACAGCTTTGCTAAATTCATAATTAAATAAACCGAACTACTTATGCAATCGCAGCAATACCAGGCAAAGTTTTACCTTCAAAAAATTCTAGCATTGCGCCTCCTCCAGTACTTACATAGCTAAGTTTTTCGTCTAGGTTGTACTTGTTTACAGCAGCCACACTGTCGCCACCACCAACTAAACTAAACGCGCCATTGCTTGTAGCTTGTACAACGGCCATGGCAACTTCTTTAGTGCCGTTTTGGAAAGCCTCCATTTCAAATACACCCATAGGGCCATTCCACAAAATGGTTTTGCTAGTTTTTACAACATCGCAAAATGCGGCTACACTTGCAGGTCCAATATCTAAGCCCATCCATGGTTCTGGAATATTATCGTTGCTAACAATTTGAGTTGCTGCATCGTTAGAAAATTTATCAGCAATAACGCTATCACTTGGCAAGTGAATTGTAACGCCTTTAGCATTGGCTTTGTCAAGCAGACTTAGAGCTAGGTCTAGTTTATCGTGCTCACATAAGCTTGCGCCGATGTTTTTGCCTTGCGCTTTCAAGAATGTATAAGCCATTCCACCACCAATAATCAAGTGGTTAGCTTTTTCTAAAAGGTTTTCGATAATCAAAATTTTATCACTAACCTTAGCGCCACCTAAAATAGCCGTGAACGGTCGCTCGCTATTGTGCAGTACTTTAGTGGCATTCAATACTTCTGCATCCATTAGCATACCAAACATGCGATTGTCTGCATCAAAGTATTGTGCAATTACAGCCGTACTAGCATGTGCACGATGCGCTGTACCAAAGGCGTCGTTTACATATACATCCCCTAGAGCGGCAAGTTTCTTTGCAAAATCTGCATCGCCTTTCTCTTCCTCTTTATAGAAGCGTACATTTTCCAATAACAATACTTCTCCAGCACCAAGATTTGCTGCGTCTTTAATCGCTTCTTCGCCAATACAATCACTCGCAAACTTTACAGTAGCACCTTTTAGTAGTTTAATCAAATGAAAAAGTAAATGCTTTAGTGAGTACTTTTCGCTTGGACCATCTTTTGGGCGGCCAAAGTGGCTCATAAGAATTACACTACCACCATCTGCTAGTATTTTATTAATAGTTGGTAGCGCAGCACGCATGCGGGTATCGTCTGTAATCTTAGATTGCTCGTCTAAAGGAACGTTGAAGTCTACGCGAACTAGCGCCTTTTTGCCTGCAAAGTTGTATGAAGAAATATTTGCCATAATTTTTATGTGTGTAAATGTAAAAAGGATAGTTGCTATCTACAACTACCCTTTTGAAAATATTTTTTTGTTTGTGCTTATGCCATTTTACCAGCGAAGTAAGCTAGTGTGCGCACTAATTGACTTACATAACTGTTTTCGTTGTCGTACCAAGCTACAGTTTTTACCATTTGCTTGTCGCCAACTGTTTGAACTTTAGTTTGTGTGCCATCAAATAAGCTACCAAAAGTTGTACCAATCACATCAGTGCTTACGATTTCATCTTCTGTATAGCCAAAACTTTCGTTTGCAGCGGCTTTCATTGCTGCGTTTACCTCTTCTGCTGTAACGCTTTTGCCAAGAATAGTTGTTAGCTCAGTTAAGCTACCTGTGATTGTTGGTACGCGTTGTGCACCGCCATCTAATTTGCCTTTTAATTCAGGTAATACTAAACCAATTGCTTTTGCTGCACCAGTACTATTTGGTACAATATTAGCAGCAGCTGCACGTCCACGACGAAGATCGTTCTTTGCATGCGGCGCGTCTAATGTGTTTTGATCGTTTGTATATGCGTGGATGGTAGTCATAAACCCAACTTCAATACCGAAGCTATCATTAAGTACTTTAGCCATTGGCGCAAGGCAGTTTGTTGTACAACTAGCACAACTAATCACTGTTTCGCTACCATCTAGTATCTCGTGGTTTACGTTAAACACAACTGTCTTCAAATCGCCAGTTGCTGGTGCACTTATTACCACACGTTTTGCGCCTGCTGTAAGGTGAGCAGCAGCTTTGTCTTTATCTGTAAAGAAACCTGTACACTCTAGTACAACATCTACATCGTGGCTGCCCCAAGGGATTTGTGCGGGATCTTTTTGTGCATATACCTTTACTTCATGACCATTTACTGTAATGCCATCGGCTGTGCTACTTACATTTTCGTTGAAGCGGCCTTGTGCGCTATCGTACTTAAGCAAATGTGCTAGTGTAGCTGGCGAAGTAAGATCGTTGATAGCAACTACATCTACACCTTGCATGTTATAGATTTGACGAAAAACCAAACGGCCAATGCGGCCGAAGCCATTGATGGCAACTTTAATTGAACTCATAAATAAAGAATATCTTATTGAATTAGGTCGCAAAGGTAAGATTTAGCCAAAGCATACTTGTATGAATTTTAGTAGCAAGTTGTGCACTTTATGTGTGGTAGAACATGCGGGGCTATAAAACACAAAAGCCTCAACATTTATTGAGGCTTTGCGGTCTGGACGGGACTCGAACCCGCGACCTCCGCCGTGACAGGGCGGCATTCTAACCAACTGAACTACCAGACCACTATGCTTTTCGTACCATGTACGGGATTCGAACCCGTATCCCCACCGTGAAAGGGTGGTGTCCTAACCCTTAGACGAACACGGCATAGTGTGTTTTCGTTTGGGAGTGCAAAGGTACAAGGAAAATATTATTCTGCAAATATTTTTCCTTAGTAAATGCGTGAGAATTGTTGATTAGCGCAAAGGCAAGCCAAAATCTGATGTTTTCCTTCTTTATGCAGAAGAAATCATGATCAATTTATTCCTCGGACTTATGCCGTAAATGTCTTATTGCAGGCATAAAAAAAGCCAAGCACCGTTCCCCTACTGCGTGCTTGGCTTAACCATCGTGGATGGTTTTGCGGATCAAATCGCTTCAATGAGCCACTCGCGTTGCACCAATCCTTCTACACTCAATCGCGCATAAACGCCTTCTCCCTCCTTTAGTGCTGGTACAACAAGTCCCATTAATTGTAAGTTCTTTTCGCCAACACCCATCGTTGTGTAACTTATTGTGCGAATAAATGTGCCATCGTAGTCGTACAATGCAATTTCAAATTTTTTATCGGCGATATTGGCTAAAAAGTAATTGCCATTTATGCCCAATGCCGTCGTTGCACCTGCCTTTACTTTACGATAGCTAGGGTCGTTTTTATCTTCAAATGCAATAAACGAATTATCGTCGCACTCAAGACGAAGATACCGCGCTTGTAGACTTCTAAATGCACGCACAACTTCCCTATTATAGCCAACAATGGTGGATGGGTGTTCTTTATTAACTGCACACCACAGCGCCTTTTGCGCTGTATAGTCTTGGATGTTTAGTGAGTCAATAAGCTGTGCCATTTTTGGCGTCAATTCATTGCCACCCCATTGGCGTACTAAATACACTGATTCGAATTTTGGCGCTGCTCTGCCAGGGCTTACGCACATGGCATACATCTTGGTACTAACGTGTTGTAGTCCATTAAAAATGAGTTGGGACCTGCGTGTAAGCATTAGGTTTTGATGTTGTCCGTCCGAGCATTCTAAGAAAGTTCCAGCATCCACTAAAACAGTTACGGTATCTTCTGTAAGGCTATAGAATTCGGCTTTCAAGCATTTGCCAAGGTGACCACCATTTGCTGTAAAATCTACCTTAATTAAGTCCTGTCTAATTGCATCAGAAAGACTAATGCTAAATTCGGCGGCAGCAATGTTTTGCGCATAGCAAAGCACTGCAATAAATACAATAATTTTGTTCATAATCTTTTTTGCTTTGTTCCACGTGTATAACGCAGCACGACAAAAAAAGATTGTGAAGTTTATCTCAAAAAAATGCTAATGCTCCTTTATTTTGAAACGAGCACTTTAGCGTTCATCACCTTGCCATCAAGTACAACTAGCACATTGTACACGCCAGCACTTAGTTTGTCGCATGGTATTGAAACGCTAGTAGCTGACTTGTCAATTGCTTTTGTAGCAACTGTTGTTCCGCGACTATCAACAATTTGTAAGTAGCCATGTGCAAAGTCTGTCTTAAGCCAGTGCGCATTTATAACGTTAGTACTTGGATTAGGATATACGATAAACGCTGCTGGTTTGCCAACAATTACAGAAGCTACATTACTTGTAAGTTTTGAGCCATTTGTAAATTTGTTTACCACATATTGGTATGTGCCTGCACTTGGCGTTTCGTCTACAAAGCTAGTAACCGAAATATTGTCTGCAATAGTTTTACTAATTCCTGTATTGCTTTCTGTGCGAACAATTTGGTATTGCTCATTGCCCTGCTGTTGCTGTGCATCTGTCCACTTCAACGCAACGCTATTGCCAGTAACTGTAGCAGTTAGATTAATGCTAACGCTACTTAGTGGAGATGATGCACTACCAAGGTAGAAAGTACTAAATCCAGTTACAGGGAATACTGCTTCCCATGCCTCAACGATAGGATTATAAGTAAGCTGTGTAGCAATCATTGTTTCGTAAGTGCCAATGCCGATGCCTCCGTCAGTGAATTTGTGAATAAACACATCTGAGATTGTGCTGCTTGCAGTAAATGGCGGTGTTGGCAATGCAAAGGTGTCGTAAGGCAAACTATTTGTGAGAATATTTGCATTATACTCTGTTAAGTCGTTGGTTGTAAAATATAAAGTTACTGTAGCAGGTCCTTGTACTTGCGGCGTAAGTGTGTAGAAACGTTGTACATATGGTGCACCTAGATAAGTTGGTGCTGCACTTACATATTCTACGCACGCATCAACATTACCTAGACTTGTACCTGAACCTGTAGCAATGCCGCCTATGATTAAACAATCACCATCGGTATAACTTACATCCAAACCATTGCCTTGTGTAAGTGTTGCACAGGTAGACCCAACTATGGACGAACCATCGAACAAATCAACCAAAGCTAAAAAGCTTGGTGTGCCAGCTAAGATTGTGATTGTTGCACTTGCTGTTGACCCACTTGCATGTGTAGCTGTAACAGTATAAGTACCATCGGCAGTTGGTGCTATCATGGCAGTATCTGTCGTTGCACCTGTACTCCAAGCAATACTTGATAGTGGCACATTTGAAGTAGCCCACATAGTAACAGATTGTTTGTTGCACACGTCAAGGTCATTGGCTCCAAGTGTAAGTATAATAGTTGCTGGAGGTTCAGTTATTGTAATTGTTGTAGAAACTGTACAACCAGACACGTCATCAGTAGCAGTTGCAGTATATGTACCAGCAGCCAATCCAGATGCACTTGCCATAGTACCACCCGTTGGTAACCATACATAAGTATAGCTACTAGAACCACCAGCTACTGTAATACTAGCGGTACCGTCTGCAGCGCCATACGCAGTAGCATCTGTACTAGTTGACCCTATAATAAAAGGAGCTGAAGTATTAACAAACACTGATTCTGAGGCAGTACAACTATTGGCGTCTGTAACCTGCACTACGTATATACCTGGAGTAAGACCATTTGCAGTGCTTGCAGAACCTCCTGACGGCGACCAGCTGTAGCTCACAGCGCCAGTTGCTCCTATAACTGTAGCACTTGCTGTTCCGTCAGAACCTGGTACGCATGATGCGTCAGTACTAGTTGTACTGATAGTCATGCCGTTAGGTGGTTCATTAATAATAAATGTAGTAAAATCCGAGCAACCATTTGCATCAGAAACTGAAATAAAATAACCACCAGCAGCAAGCGCTGCATTGTTTACAGGTTGACCGCCAAGCGTAGTAGAGCTTGCAGTTAAGGCACCTGTGCCACCTATAGCAACAGCTGTAGCAGTTCCATCACTTCCTCCAAAACATGAAACATCCGTAAGAGATAAAGAAGTGATTAGTACAGCATCTGGCTGTGTTATTGTTACCGTTGCTAATGCTGAGCAGCTGTTTGCATCTTCCACAACGCATTGATATACGCCAGCATCAAGCCCAATAACTGCAGAAGTAGTTGCACCATTAGGAGACCAAAGAAATGAATATGCACCGGTACCACCTGTTGCTGAAACTGTAGCTGCGCCACTGGCATCAGCATTGCAAAGTAAATTCGTTTGGCTGCTAATATTTGCCAATAGTATTTGTGGTTCAGCAATTGTAATACTTGCAGAAACGCTACAGCCATTGTCATCTGTAACTGTGCAAGTGTACACACCCCCGCTAAGGTTCGACTCTACTGCCGAAGTACTTATGCCTGTAGACCAACTGTAATTGTAAGGCGTGATTCCTCCAATAACGCCAACTTGTGCAACACCATCGCTAAATCCATTACAAGTCACATCTGATGACAAAGTTGCATTTATTGTAAGCGCATCAGGCTCGGCAATTAGCGCAGTCGCACTAACGTTACATCCATTAACATCGGAAATTGTACAAGTATAAGTACCACCAGCAAGACCGCTTGCTATAGCGCCAGTTCCGCCGCTAGGAGACCAAGCGTATGAATAGTTTGGTGTACCTCCGTTAACGCTTACACCTGCTTCTCCATCGGCTGCGCCATTACACACTACATCTACTTGACTAGATAAAGTTGCACTTAGTGCAGCAGGTTGCATAATATTTACTATTTGAATGCTTGTACATGCATTAGCATCAGTAATCGTGCATGTATAGCTACCAGCAGCTAAACCTGTTGCAGTGGTATTTGTACCTCCACTTGGCGCCCAGCTATAAGAATAGTTTGGCGTTCCACCAGAAGCAGCAATAGTTGCTTCACCATTTGCATCGCCGTTACACAGTGCGTCTGTGATGCTCACAACAGATGGAAGAATCGCACTTGGTTCGTTAATAGTTACCGTTTCTGTTTTGGTGCAAGAATTTGCATCTGTTACTGTACAAGTATAGTTGCCAGCTGTTAGTCCAGTTGCACTTGCACTTGTGCCGCCACTTGGCGCCCACGCATAACTATAGCCAGGTGTACCATCTGTTGCTAAAACACTCGCAGACCCGTCAGAGCTCCCGAAGCATGAAACATTAGTTTGGCTCGTCACCAATAGGTTAATTGCGCTAGGTGCCGTAATAACTAGCGATTGTGTTGTAGTGCAAGCACTAGCGTCTGTGATGGTGCATGTATAAGTTCCAGCAGCAAGCCCGCTAGCAGTTGCATTTGTTCCACCACTTGGTGCCCATGCATAACTATAACTTGGTGTGCCTCCGCTTGCGGCAATAGTAGCACTACCATTTGCGCCGCCACTACAAGACACATTTGTTTGAGACGTTACGCTTGATATTAGTGCACTAGGTTCTGTAATAGCTACAGTTTGTGTTTGAGTACATCCGTACGCGTCAGTAATCGTGCAAGTATATAGGGCGGCTGGTACATTACTGATAGACTGAGTGGTTACGCCAAAATATGACCAATGGTATGTATATCCAGGCACACCACCACTAGCCGAAACGCTAGCAGCACCATTGCTACCGCCATTGCAACTTACATTAGTTTGACTTGCGATAGAACTAGAAATAGCTGTTGGTTGAGTAATAATTACTGTTTGTGTTTTTGTACATGCATTTGCATCCGTAATTGTACAAGTGTAGTTTCCGGCAGCAAGTCCTGTTGCCGTTGCATTTGTACCACCACTTGGTGCCCATGAATACGTGTAGCCAGGCGTACCACCACCTGCGGTAATTGTAGCACTACCATTTGAGCTGCCATTGCACGATACATTAATTTGTGAGGAGACGCTTGATGTTAGTGCAGTCGGTTGAGTAATTATTACTGTCTGTGTTTTGTTACAACTATTTGCATCAGTAATTGTGCATGTGTAATTACCCGCTGAAAGACCAGTTGCTGTTGCTGCTGTACCGCCGCTTGGAGCCCACGAGTAGGAATAACTTGGTGTACCACCACCTGCGGTAATTGTTGCAGCACCGTTACTTAAACCATTGCACGAGACATTGGTTTGGCTAGCAATACTGCTAGTGACAGCTGTTGGTTGCGTAACACTAAATGTGAGAGTTTTAGTGCAGCCATTTGCATCGGTAGCAGTTAAAGTCCAAGTGCCAGCACTAAGGCCAGTTACTGAAACGGTTCCATCGCCACTAGGATTACCAGGCGTCCAATTATAGGCAAAGCCACCTGCACCACCTGAAGCACTAATTGCAGAAGCTGCTCCATTAGTGCCACCGTTGCATGAAACATTTGTTTGCGAGGCAGCATTAAGAGAAATTGGGGTTGTTTGTGTAATATTAAATACTTGTCCAACATTGCAACCGTTAGCGTCGGTTGCGGTTAATGTCCAGGTA
>JBJORA010000011.1:0-3510 GCA_046049675.1 Bacteroidota bacterium
AAAGAAGATAAAATATACTGGCACATCCAATGGATTGTTTTGAAAATAATTAGCTAAACTCAACAACATACTTACACCGCTTGCATTATCGCTAGCACCAGGAAAATAAGCTTTATTGCCAAGCATACCCAAATGGTCGTAGTGCGCGGTAAATACGATGCAGTCTTTCATTTTCTTTTTCTTGCCAGGTACATAAGCAATTACATTTTTGCAGCCGTACTCTGGGTAAAACTTATTGCTGTAATCGATGCTTATATGGTCCTTATTCGCAATAATACTATCCGGGAAAGTTAATTCTACCAAATCCGATGTTTCTTGGCTTGGTGTCCACAGCAACTTCTTAGTACTGCCTACCAATCTGCGATTTAAATTGAAACCTAGTTTAGAAAGCGAATCAATATATTTCCGTAAAGCACGATTGTCGTCTACCTCTCTAAATAATATAATTTCATCGTTGCCAATACCGCGTTGCAGTTTTGCATACAACAAGTCGCGGTCTAATTCGTTCTTGATGGAGAAAGGCAAAATATGCAAGTCGCCACGAAAACCTCTGCTATTTGGATTAATCAAAAAGTGCTCCCCTGCCATAAATGCTTTACCATCTAAACTGCAACTAATTTCAGTTGGAAATGTATTGATTGGAAAGCTGTATTTCTGATAATAAGATTGACCTACCGGCGCCAATCCAATATCGCTAAGCTTACGTGCAATAAAATTAGCTGCTACATTTACGCCATCATTCACATAACCTCTACCAGCCATTCTTGGGCTGCAAAGGCTATCCATAATTGGACGAGCAAAGCTTAAATGCTGTGCTACTGCAGTGGTCTGCCACAGCAATATCAATCCAATGCCAATAGTTCTTAGGTTAAACATATTATCGTCGTTTGTCTATAGTTTCTGCAACAGAAAGTCTGTCATTTTTTTATACAAGTGTAAACGAGTTACGCCACCACTAATACCATGGTTGCGGTCGGGATACATTTCAAAATCAAATTGCTTGTTGGCTTTAACTAAGGCATTCACCATTTCTACACTGTTCTGAAAATGCACATTGTCGTCAGCTGTGCCATGAATGAGCAAGTAGTTGCCTTTTAGTTTGTTTACCATGTTTACAGGACTATTGTCGTCATAACCACTTGCATTGTCTTGTGGCTTTGCCATATAGCGCTCGGTATAAATATTGTCGTAGTATCGCCAATTTGTAACCGGTGCAACCGCTATTGCAGTCTTAAACACATCAGCACCTTTCATGATACAAATGCTACTCATGTAGCCACCATAGCTCCAGCCCCAAATACCAATTCTGCCTTTATCTATAAACGGTAGAGAACCAAAGTATTTTGCAGCTGCAATTTGGTCGTCGCTTTCATACTTGCCAAGTTGCTTATAGGTAATTTTCTTCCAAGCCTCACCACGTGCGCCTGTGCCTCTACCATCTACGCAAGCCACGGCATATCCTTGCTGTGCTAGCATTTGATACCACCAATAGTCGCGACCCATGTAAGAATTTGTTACTTGCTGACTACCTGGCCCACTGTATTGAAACATCAATAGCGGATACTTCTTGCTTGGATCCATATTCTTTGGCTTAATCATCCAGCCATAGAGTGTATCGCCTAAACCATTTGGCACACGTATTACTTCTTGAGGACTAACTTGGTATTCAGTTAATCTTGCAGCAAGCGATGCATTGTCTTTTAGCACTCTAGAGAATTTTGCATCTTTAGTGCTACGCATCGTATACGTTGGCGGCATATTTAGCTTACTATATCCATCTAGGAAATACATATAGTTGCTGCTGAGGTTAATACTATGTACACCGGCCTCAGGTGTTAAACAAACTTTCTTTGTGCCATCTAAATTGATGCGATACAATTTCTTTTCTAGAGGGCTGCTCTCCGAACTTAAATAGTAAAGTTGTTTTGCCTTTTCGTCAACACCAAGCAAACTAATTACCTCATACTTGCCAGTAGTAATTTGCACATCTTTTCTAGTTGCAAGGTTACGTAGATACAAGTGGTTGTAACCATCTTTCTCACTTTTGTAGATAAAGCCGTTTTGCGACTGCAAGTAGTACACATCATCGGTAATGTCTACATAGGCTTCGTCATTTTCTTGATAATCAATTGTGGTTGCAGTAGTGCCAGGTTTGTTTGCATATACTATTAATTCATTTTGCAAGCGATTTAGTTTATAGATATGCAATGTATTATCGAACTTCGTCCAATAAATGCGCGGCACGTAGATATCAGGGTTTGTGCCTAAATCTACTTGTGTGTTATTTTGTGTAGCAATATCGTAAACGTGGATGCTAACCTTACTGTTGTCTTCGCCAGCCTTAGGATACTTGTACACATAATCGTTCGGATATAAAGTGCCGTATTGCGCAAAATTGAATTGCTTCACTTCGCTTTCGTCAAACTTATAGTAAGCAATATACTTGCCATTGTTACTCCATTGAAATGCTTTGGTAAAACTAAATTCTTCTTCGTACACCCAATCGCAATTGCCATTACTTACATAGTTGCGTTTGCCATCACTCGTAATACGCGCAGTTGTTTTAGTGGCAAGATCGTATACAAATAAGTTATTGTCGTCTACATAGGCTACTTGTGTACTTTGGGGATTTAAAGTTGCATGCAGTATCTTGCCCTTGCCAACCTTTGTAACTGCCTTTGTAGCTATATTGTACAAGTACACATTGTATGCTGCGCTATGACGATAAATTTGCTCCCCGTCTTCAAACAGCAAAAGGTTCTGCTCCTTACTATCAAAACTAAAGTCTTCTACTTTTACAGTATCTCCCTTGTAAACAATAGTGCGCAAATCTGCAATAACACCTTTATTAGTCCCGTCCTTAAATGAAAACTTTTCTAATTCTCCCTTACTGTTGGTCTCTACGTAATGCTGACCATCAGCCATACTAGAGAATCCCGCTACGAAATCGCCTCTAAAGGTACCTTTTTGCCAAATATCTTCTAAAGTAATTGGCTTTTGTGCAGTGCAATTGTAAACCGCACTTGCAGTCAATACAAGTGCTATATAACACCATTTATACATGTCGGCAAATTATGCAATATTTAGCTAAATACTGCACTATGCTAGCAGGTATCTACCCACATTCGGCATGCCTATAGTGGCCTATTATGCCATGGCAGCTAATTCAGCTGGATACAATTTATTGTCTAACTTGTGCTTCACTGTCTTAAATGCCTCAATCGTTAAATCAATATCTTCTTTTGTGTGCACAGCTGTAGGTATAAGGCGCAATAAGATATGACCTTTTGGAATTACTGGATACGTAACGATGCTACAGAAAATATTGTAATTCTCACGCATATCTACAGTTAACTGAGTTGCTTCATTTAAGCCGCCGTGCATGTATACAGGTGTTACGCAACTATCTGTTTTGCCAATATCAAAACCAGCTTTCTTAAGTTCGCTTTGTAGATAGTCTACATTCTCCCAAAGCTTAGCTTTTAGCTCTGGACGCGTACGCAAAAGATC
>JBJORA010000012.1:0-69124 GCA_046049675.1 Bacteroidota bacterium
ATTTACGAATGTCTTATTACACTTACATATTATATAGTGAGGCACATAGCCGTTTTTATATTGGTTATTCCGAAAATCCTGAAAAGCGATTAATTGAGCGCCATAATGCCGGCAAGGTAAAGGCCACAAGAAATTTTAGACCTTATGTATTACTAAAGAAAAAATATTTTGAGACTGAACTGGAAGCTATGCATGAAGAGCGTCGCATCAAGAGGATGAAGTCAGCTGTTTATATCCGTAAGTTAGTTGAAGGTGAATGGTGAAATAGGTGGACACGTCCCGATTTTAATCGGGATGGGCAGCAATGTCCGTATCGGTTCAAGTCCGATCCGGGGCACAAACAAAAACGAAAGGAGTATTTAACTGAAAAGGTTGGATGCTCCTTTTGTGGTTTAAATACCTTACAAGTGCACGCTTTGTCTTGGCTGCTTTTTTTTATTACAACTGCAAATTTGCTTAGTTGCTATCGTTGTTTTTCTTTAGAAAAAAAGAAGTACCGTATTGCAAAGCAAAGGATTAAACGCGAAAGATAATCATCCCATCGTATACCGCATCATTGATTGCTATTTAGCAAGATAGACAATCTGCCATTTGCCATAAAAGCCATAAATTTGCAAGCGCAAAGGCCAAGGCTTGGCGCATAGCACAAGTACAACAATGATTGAAATAAAAATACCAACAGTAGGAGAGAGCATTACCGAAGTAAGTCTAGTAAAGTGGCTTAAACCAAGTGGCTCGTGGGTAGAGCGCGACGAAGTGTTGTGCGAACTAGAAAGTGAAAAAGCAACCTTTGAATTAAACGCAGAGCAAGCTGGTATTTTTACGGCTGTGGCAAAAGACGGCGATACACTTAATATTGGTGATCTCGCTTGTACCATAGACGACAAGGCAGAACGTCCTGCTGGCGCTGCTGTAGCAGAAGCACCAAAGCCTGCCGCGCCACCAAAACCTGCAGACAAGCCTAAGCAAGTAGAATTGGCATTGAATACGCCTAGCGATAATACCGACATTAAAGCAACACCGCTTGCCGAAAAAATTATCGCTGATAAAAAAGTAGATACAGCTGCAGTGCATGGTAGTGGCAGTAATGGCCGCATTACCAAAGCTGATGTGCTAGAGGCTTTAGCTAAACCAGGCACTAAGCCAGGCGCAACTTTATTTAGCCGCGAGCAAAATCCTCAAAAAATGAGTCAGCTGCGCAAAACAGTTAGTCGCCGTTTGGTAGAGGCAAAAAACACCACGGCTATGCTTACCACGTTCAATGAGGTAGACATGACCAACGTAATGGCAGCGCGCACACAGTACAAGGATGCCTTCAAAGAAAAGCATGGCGTTGGCTTAGGCTTTATGAGCTTCTTTACCAAAGCTTGTGCTATTGCCTTGCAAGAGTGGCCTGCTGTAAATGCGTATATTGATGGTGATAGTATTCTATACCACAACTATTGCGATATTAGCATTGCTGTAAGTGCACCAAAAGGTTTAGTTGTACCTGTGATTCGCAATGCCGAAAGCTTGAGCATGGCAGAAATAGAAGCTAAAGTAGTTGAGCTAGCTGGTAAAGCACGCGAGAGCAAGCTAAGCATGGAAGAAATGACTGGCGGAACATTTACAATTACAAATGGTGGTGTGTTTGGTTCTCTAATGAGCACACCAATTATTAATATTCCTCAAAGTGCCATACTTGGTATGCACAAAATTCAAGATCGTCCAATGGCTATCAATGGTAAGGTAGAAATTCGTCCAATGATGTATTTGGCGCTTAGCTACGACCACCGCATTATTGACGGTCGCGAAAGTGTTGGTTTTTTAGTACGTGTAAAAGAGTTATTAGAAAATCCTATGCTATTATTGGCTGGCACTGATCCGATGAAGATGTTGTTGGAGCTATAAGCTAAGATTATTGCAGAAGCGATTACCAATCTCCGCTAGCACCACCGCCGCCAAAGTCGCCTCCACCGAAGCCACCAAAACCGCCGCTGTCGCCGCCTCCATCAAAGAAGCCACCACCACCGCCGCCGCCAAAGCCGCCAGTTGGGAAGAACCAAATATCTGGTCCACGATTTCTATCGTCGAAGTCACGGTAACCTCTACGGCTCATATAGTGTCCTTTGCTGCGTTGCATACGGCGCATCATCATCAAGAAAAATACGAGTAATACAAGCAAAAATATTAGCGGTAAAATACCGCCATCGTCATTGCGTTTTACTTGGCGTACATCTTTGTATTCGTGTTGCGATGCATTGCACAAACTTTTTGCTGCGGCTGTTACACCAGCATCAAAATTGCCTGATGATAAATTGGGCGCTAAATCGGCACGAATAATTTCGTAGGCTAGTAAATCGGGTATCGCACCTTCTAGGCCTTTACCTACTTCAATGCGGGCTTTGCGTTCTGCCTTAGCAATCAGTAATAAAACACCATTATCATTTTTGTCTTTACCAATTCCCCATTTGCGCGCCAAATAGTAGCTAAAGTCTTCTAAGGGTAAGCCACCAAGGTCGTTTACAATTACAACAGCTATCTGATTGCCAGTGGTATCGCTAAACTTTACCAAAGATCTTTCTAACTGCTCTACAGCAGCAGCGCTCATGCTATTAGTATAATCTACCACAAGTCGAGGCGGATTAGGCGCCTCAGGCAATGCAGGATGCGTAATTTGTGCTGTAGCAAGCGTATTGCACAGCAATAGTGCTAGTAATAATACTAGCTGCAACTTGCTATTGAGGTATCTAAATTTATTTGCCAAATATAATTTCGTCTGGTAGTTCGTTCTTTTTTACAGCTGTGGTAGCAAAATGCTGCATAAATTGTTGTTGCACATTTTCTATGCATTGCACCAAGCCTTGCACATAGGAGGTATTCTCGAAATTATGATGCAACAGTTTAGCTTGCGTTGCCCAAAAGTTTGCCGGAAATTTATTGACACAGTTTACATCGCCAAAAATTGCAAATTCACGATGCTTGTATGCCACATATATGAGTACACCGCTACGCTGCTCCGTTTCATGCATTTTATAATGCTTAAAAATGTCTGCAGCACAGGCTAGGGGATCCACAAGTTTATTTTTACCTTCAATAAAAACGCGTAGCTCACCGGCATTACCTTGCTCGGCGTCTTTTACAGCTTGGTGTACGCGTACTTTTTCTTGTGGATTTAAGAAGTGTACCGCGCTTTTGCTAAAGGCAAACATTGCTATTTCTTTTCTTCGCTAAAATCTACCTTAGGCGCCTTTTGTGCAGTATTCTCAGCTTCAAAACCTGTTCTTTGCTTAAAGCCTGTCATACCTGCAATTAAATTAGCAGGGAACTTACGAATCGAAGTGTTATATAATTGTACTGCTTCGTTAAACATTTCGCGAGAACGTGCAACTCTGTTTTCGGTACCAGACAATTCAACTTGTAGGTTTTCGTAAGCTTTTGTGCTCTTAATTTCTGGATATTGCTCCGAAATCATCATCAAACGACCCAAAGCACCGCTCAAATTATTATTAGCAGCCTTAAATTCTTCAAATTTCTCAGGCGTAAGATTTGCTGGATCAACCATTACTTGTGTTGCTTTAGCACGTGCTTCTACCACAGCTGTAAGCGTATTTTGTTCAAATTTGCTAACACCTTTTGCGGTATTTACTAAACCGTCAATAAGGTCATAACGGCGCTGGTATTGACCTTGCACATCTGCCCAAGCCTTTTTTACATTCTCGTCGGCGGTAACAAAACCGTTGTAACCATTTTTAAGCCAAAAGCCCAAAATAGCTAGAATGGCAACTACTATTAGTACGTTTCTCATAATATTTAGATAGATTTTACTGTATTGGGCACAAGATAGTACTTATCTTATTACACAAAACAAATGCCGAAATATTTTTTTATGTAGATAAATAGCCTATTTTTGAAAAATCAAAATATCTACCAAACAGAATATGAAGAAAATATTAGTATTGGGTCTAGTAGCATTATCTACTTTAACCGCTAATGCGCAGCGCAAGAGAACAAAGGCTAATACAAGCCAAGGCATGTGGGCAGTACGTTTAGGTGCTGGCTATAACAGCACAACTACCGATCCATCTGGCGATGCGGAAACAAAAGCAACTACAATTAGTGTTATGCCATCTGTAGGCTACTTTGTTGCAGATAATTTAGAGTTAGGTATCAATTTTCGTGCAAACTCAAACAATACTGACCAAACTGTTTCAGCAAATCCATTAAGTACAAACACTACAAAGGGTACTGGTACTGGTGTTGGCATCTATGGTCAGAAGTATTGGCCAATGAATAACTGGTTTGCTTTATATGGCAATGCTAATATCGGTTTAGATTTCGGTAGCGGCGAGGTTACTAGCTTGGTAAACAATGTTACAACTAAGGTGGGCACTTCTACAAACGGCTATGGCGGTTCTGTAAGCATGGGCTTTGCATTTACACCAGTACGTAACATGGCGCTTACTGCAGATATCGTAGGTTTTGGTGTAAATACATCTACTAGCGATCCTGATGGTCCAAACAATCAAACTGTTACAACTAATTTAGGTGCTAACGTTTGGCGTCAACCATTCCAATTATCATATGTATGGTTCTTTGGTAATGGCGGTAGCGATTATTAATAGCTAGCAAAAAATTATAATTTAGAAAGCACTCCGTAATGGGGTGCTTTTTTTATGCGGCTATTGCTAAACTTGAAATGCCGAGGATAGGAATTGTATATGATTTTCGGCAATGTGAACTCTAATGTGCATACATAATTGGTGTGCTGTTGCATTGCGGTTAAATTTGCGTATTCAAAATTTCACTATGGCAAATAACAATATTATTTCACTACTAGGCGATCAAGCCGAGTACCTACTGGGCCACACTAGCAAAACAATTGACAAAAGCACCTTGCATACACCAAGTGCAGATGTAGTTGATAAACTTTGGAGTGGTAGCAATCGCAACAATCAAACACTTAATAGCTTTCAGCGACTTATCAATAGTGGCCGCTTAGGTGGAACTGGTTATGTTAGCATTTTGCCAGTAGACCAAGGTATAGAGCATAGTGCTGGTGCGTCTTTTGCGCCAAATCCTATTTATTTTGACCCGGAAAATATTGTTAAGCTTGCCATTGAAGGTGGTTGTAATGCAGTGTGCAGTACGTTTGGCGTTTTGGCCAGCGTTAGCCGCAAGTATGCCCACAAAATTCCAATGATGGTTAAAATAAACCACAACGAGTTTTTGAGTTTACCAAATAGGTACGACCAAGTCATGTTTGGTAGCATTAAAGATGCATGGAATATGGGCGCTTGTGCCGTAGGTGCAACAATTTATTTTGGTAGCGAAGAAAGTACACGTCAAATTCAAGAAGTAAGTCGTGCCTTTGAGTACGCACACGAGTTAGGTATGACTACTGTATTGTGGTGCTATATCCGCAACAACGGCTTCAAAGTAAATGGTGTAGATTACCACACTGCTAGCGATCTTACGAGTCAGGCTAACCACTTGGGTGTAACTATACAAGCTGATATCATTAAGCAAAAATTGCCTACAAACAATGGTGGTTACTTAGCAACACAACATGGTAAAACGCACAAAGATGTGTACGAAAAACTTACAAGCGATCACCCAATAGACCTTTGCCGTTATCAGGTGGCAAACTGCTATATGGGCCGCGTTGGTTTAATTAATAGCGGTGGCGAGAGTAAAGGCGCAAGCGATCTTAGCGAAGCAGTAATGACGGCTGTGGTTAATAAGCGTGCCGGCGGTATGGGTCTTATTAGTGGCCGTAAAGCTTTCCAAAAAGACATGAAAGTAGGTGTGGAGTTATTACAAACAATTCAAGATGTTTATCTTGATGATAGCATCACACTAGCATAGTTTCAAGCAAAATTATTGTTCAAAAGGCTGCCTTTCGGTGGCCTTTTTTTGTGCGTTTGCGTGGCTAAAATTGTGCTAAAAGACATAAAATAAAATGCAAAAAAGCACGAAAATGTTTGAAAAATTGACAAAAGGCGTGTACATTTGTGCTAAATAGCAGAAAATGAAATCTCAGCGCAAAAAGAAAATACAAGATGCTCCAAGCAGTTTTGTTAGTGATACAGATACTTACCAACTTAGTAAAAGTACTTCTTATTTGCCTAGTACTTTAAGCTATGCAGCCTTTAAAGTGATACTAGATACACATGCCCTTACGGTTGCAGAGTGGGCTTCGCTTTTGCAACTTAGCGAGCGTACCATGCATCGTTTTGCCAAAGAAAATCTCAGTTTCAATGCTTTAGAATCAGAGCGTATTGCTTTGTTACATCAAGCACTATTGCAAGCCAATCAACTTTTTGGCAATACCACCAAGCAGTGGTTGTTGGGTCATTCTTATGGCTTTAATGGCTTGCAGCCAATACAATACCTTTATACACATGCTGGCATTATGCATGTGCAGCGTGTACTTACCAATATTCAATATGGTGTGGTGGTATAAATCTGCACGACACTTCTTTAAGTAAAAAGCAATTAGCATGCTGTTATACAGAATTTGCGACTCTACATATAGTTTAGATATTAGTGGAAAAGGTGCTGCTAGAAATGGCGGTCGCTGGAACCCTATAGATAAACCGATGTTGTATGCTAGCGAGCATGCCTCCTTACGCGCGCTTGAAATTGTTGTGCATGCACATCAAGCTATTTTTAATATTGATTACGATCTTATTGTACTGGACGTACCAGATGTCAAAAATATTTTAGACGTAGATGAAGACATTATTGGGTCAAATTGGCAAAAGGATTTGCAACGCACACAGAGCTTTGGATTGAGCTTTTTGTCTAGTAATCGATTGCTGGCAGCTGTGCCAAGTGTAATTGTACCAGAGGAGCGCAATTATCTCATTAACCCCAACCACCACTTGTTTTCAAGGATACAAATTGTATCAAAACGGCCCTTTGCTTTTGACGAACGTTTACGCTAAAGCCGTGTGGATATTGCTTTGTGTATAAAAGCGTTAATACAATGCGTAAAGCTTATTGTGCTACTTAACTTGCACTGTAATATTATTGCGCACAATGGCAAACGACAAGAATTTATTTGAGTATAACGAGGATAGTATTAAAACCCTTGATTGGCGTGAGCATATACGACTTCGTCCTGGTATGTATATTGGTAAGCTGGGCGATGGCAGTAGCATGGACGATGGCATCTACATTCTATTAAAAGAAATTGTAGATAATAGTATCGACGAATTTGCTATGAAAACGTGCAACGCCATTGACATTAGTATCCAAAATGATGGTACAGTAGTGGTGCGCGATTATGGTCGTGGTATTCCCTTGGGCAAGGTTGTTGACGTTGTAAGTAAAATGAATACGGGCGGTAAGTACGACAGTAAAGCCTTTCAAAAAAGTGTGGGCTTAAACGGTGTTGGTACAAAAGCTGTCAACGCATTAAGCAGTTACTTTAAGGTTACGAGCTACAGAGATGGTAAAGCAAAGGCTGCAGAATTTGAACGTGGCAAATTAACAACCGAACACAAGGAAGTAAAAACCACAGAAACAAATGGGGTAGAAGTACGCTATATCGCCGATAATACCATTTTCAAAAAGTTTCATTATATCAACGAATATGTAGAAAGCCAAATATGGAATTATTGCTTTTTGAATCGTGGTCTAACGATTAATTACAATGGCAAAAAGTTCATCAGTAAGAACGGCCTCTTAGATTTACTGCAACGCAAAACAAACGACGACGAAATACGCTATCCGATTATTCATTTGAGTGGCGAAGATATCGAAATTGCACTAACGCATACTGGCGATTATGGCGAGGATATCTACAGCTTTGTAAACGGCCAATACACCACACAAGGCGGTACGCACCAACAAGCTTTTAGAGAAGCACTTGTAAAAACGGTGCGCGATTTTTATAAGAAAGACTACGACGTAAGCGATATACGCCAGAGTGTATGTGCAGCCGTAAGTGTGCGTGTGCAAGAGCCTGTATTTGAAAGCCAAACGAAGACCAAGCTTGGCAGCCAATACATGTGGAGCGAAGAAGGCAAGAATGGTCCAAGTATGAAGCAATTCATACAGGAGTTTTTGAGTAAAGAATTGGATAACTATTTGCACCGCAATCCTACAGTTGCAGAAGCCTTAAAGAAGCGCATTGAGCAAAGCGAGCGCGAGCGCAAGGATATGGCTGGTGTGCGTAAATTAGCTAACGAACGTGCTAAGAAAGCCAACTTGCATAATAAAAAATTACGCGACTGTAAGTTTCACTTTAACGACGAGTACAATAAGAAAGAACTAGAGAAGTACGAGCAGAAAATGCTTGAGAGCACAATCTTTATAACAGAGGGCGATAGCGCAAGTGGTAGTATTACGAAGAGCCGCAGTGTAGAAACACAAGCTGTATTTAGCCTTAGAGGTAAGCCGCTCAACTGCTATGGCATGACCAAAAAAGTGGTTTACGAAAATGAGGAATTTAATTTACTACAGCATGCACTCAATATTGAAGAAGGCATAGAAGGCTTGCGTTACAACAATATCATTATTGCAACCGATGCCGATGTAGACGGCATGCATATTCGCTTGTTGCTAATGACGTTCTTTATGCAGTTCTTTCCAGATCTTGTACGCAACGGCCACGTGTATATTTTAGAAACACCGTTGTTTAGGGTGCGCAATAAAAACAAAACGATTTATTGCTACAGCGATGCTGAGCGTAAGGCTGCTATTGCTGAGCTTGGCAATAAGCCAGAAATTACACGCTTCAAAGGTTTGGGTGAAATTAGTCCGCAAGAGTTTGCAGGTTTCATTGGCGAAGACATGCGAAAAACGCCTGTCCTTACTGCCGACGAAACACCACTACAACGAATGCTTGAGTTTTATATGGGCAAGAATACACAAAGCCGTCAAGACTTTATTATTAAGAACTTGCGCATAGAAAAAGATCTTGAAGAAGAACTTTTGCCTTAGGCTACGTACAAAAAACTATTTGTTTAATACCACTTGCTTGAAGTAGTCAAGTGTAATCTTAAGGCCTTCGCTGCGACCAACTTTTGGCGACCAACCCAATATTTCTTTAGCCTTAGTAATATCTGGTTGACGTTGCTTTGGATCGTCTTGTGGCAAAGGCATGTATACAATTTTACTATTGCCGCCAATCAAACTTTGAATTTCTTCCGCAAAATCCTTTAAGCTAATCTCTTCGGGATTGCCAATGTTTACTGGTTTAGCATAATCGCTCATCAATAAACGATAGATACCATCAACAAGATCTGATACGTAACAAAAACTGCGCGTTTGACTGCCATCACCAAAAACGGTAATGTCTTCGCCACGCAATGCCTGACTCATAAATGCTGGTAAAGCACGGCCATCATCAAGGCGCATACGTGGACCATAAGTATTGAAAATACGAACAATGCGTGTTTCTAAACCATGAAAAGTATGGTAGGCCATTGTCATCGCTTCCTGAAAGCGCTTAGCTTCGTCGTAAACACCACGCGGGCCAACTGGATTTACATTGCCCCAATACTCTTCAGTTTGTGGATGCACCAATGGATCGCCATATACTTCGCTCGTACTTGCAATGATCATGCGTGCATTTTTTGCCTTAGCTAAACCTAGCAAATTATGTGTACCCAAACTACCTACCTTAAGTGTTTGAATAGGCATCTTTAGATAATCGATCGGTGAAGCAGGGCTCGCAAAATGTAAGATATAATGCAATTCACCAGGCACATGTACAAACTTGCTTACATCGTGGTGGTAGTATTCAAAATTCTTAAGCGGAAACAAGTGCTCGATGTTTTTGATATTGCCTGTAAGCAAATTATCCATACCAATTACATGGTATCCTTCGGCAATAAATCTGTCGCACAAATGAGACCCTAAAAAGCCTGCGGCACCTGTAATTAAAACTCTCTTCATATCTTGCTTATGCATTTATTGTATTGCGACCAATACTGTTATAGTAAAACTTTTCTGCAGCCATAGCGTCTGTATCGTACAAGTTACGACCATCAAAAATTACAGGCGCAACTAATGCCGCACGAACTTTAGCAAAGTCTGGTGTTCTAAACAAACTCCATTCTGTACATATCGCTAAACAATCCGCACCTTGTACAGCTTCGTAAGCATCTTTTGCAAAGGTGAGTTTGCTATTGACTTCAGGCATTTGCGCAAAGTACTGTTGTACATTTGGCATACCTTCTGGATCGTAGGCTACTACTGTTGCGCCAGCTGCTATCAATTCTGGAATAATATATAAGGCTGGTGCCTCACGAATGTCGTCGGTATTTGGCTTAAAGGCAAGACCCCATACCGCAATCTTCTTGCCGCTTAGATCGCCACCGAAGTAGTTTTTGATTTTATGCGCAAGCACAAGTTTCTGCTCGTCGTTAACTTGCATTACGCTTGTTAGTATCTTAAAATCGTAGTCGTGCTGAGTAGCAGTTTTGCCCAAGGCTTGCACATCTTTGGGAAAGCAACTGCCGCCATAACCAATACCTGGAAAAAGGAAACGCTTACCAATTCGACTATCGCTACCCATACCTACACGAACAGTTTCTACATCAGCACCTACCTTCTCACAAAGGTTAGCTAACTCATTCATGAACGTAATACGCATTGCGAGGTAACTATT
Source organism: Bacteroidota bacterium (assembly GCA_046049675.1). Lineage (GTDB taxonomy): Bacteria > Bacteroidota > Bacteroidia > Chitinophagales > Chitinophagaceae > CAIXQW01. The sequence goes on from JBJORA010000012.1 coordinate 10,604, forward strand.
AGCAGCATACTTCGTCATTTCGCTGCTACGCTCGTCCATAAAGTAAATTGGGTTGCCTTGACGCACATAGGGTTGATACAATTTCTGCATCAAATCTTTTGCACGCTCATTGCTGCAACCAACTACAACGCGATCGGGTTTCATAAAATCTTCTACGGCTACACCTTCGCGCAAAAATTCTGGATTGCTTACTACAGCAAATTCGCCGTCATAGTTTTCTGCTATTTTAGCACGCACTAATTCTGCGGTACCAACTGGTACTGTGCTCTTATTGACAATTACTTTAAACACCTTGTGTTGTGCTAAAAGCTTACCAATATTTTCGGCTACGCCAAGTATATAACTTAGGTCTGCACTACCATCCTCACCTGGTGGAGTAGGTAATGCTAAGAAGATAATATCGCCATGCAACAATGCTTCTTCAAGGTTAGTTGTAAACTGCAAACGACCTTCTTTTAGGTTGCGTTCAAACAATACTTCCAAACCTGGTTCGTAAATTACGATATCGCCATTGCGTAAACGATTTACTTTTTCTTCGTTGATATCTACACAAATAACGTTGTTGCCAGTTTCTGCAAAGCAAGTGCCACTTACTAAGCCCACATAACCTGTACCTACTACAGAAATATTCATACCGCTTCTTTAATAATTATGCTTTTAGTTTGTTGATTACATTAAGCACAGTTGTGCTAATATAGTTGAGTTCATCTTCAGTCATTTCTGTGTGAATAGGCAAGCTAATAACACGAGGTGTAAGGTAATCCGTAACTGGCAAGTGCAAGTCGCTTACATTAAAATGCGCAAACATTTTTTGCTTATGTGCAGGCACTGGATAATAGATCATACTTGGTACACCTTCTGCTTCTAGTGCTTCGCGAACTTTATCGCGATCTACGTCAACTAGCGTTAATGTATATTGATGATAAACGTGATAGCTATATGGCGCCACAGCAGGTGTTTTGATATTGGCATGGTTAGCAAAAGCTGCATCATAGTGCGCTGCAACTGCACGGCGACGACTACAGTAATCGTCAAGGTGTGGTAGTTTTACATTAAGTACAGCAGCTTGAATTGTATCTAAGCGGCTATTACAACCAACAACGTCGTGGTAATAGCGTACGCTTTGCCCATGATTAGCAACCATCTTTAATTGCTGAGCAAGCGCATCATCGTTAGTAAACATAGCACCACCGTCGCCATAGCAACCCAAGTTTTTGCTTGGAAAGAAACTTGTACAACCGATAATACCCATTGTACCATTCGCTTTGCGCGTTCCATCTGGGAACGTATAGTGGCCACCAATCGCTTGTGCATCATCTTCAATAACATGTAAATTATGCTTGGCCGCAATATCTAAAATAGGGGCCATGTCTGCGCTTTGACCATACAAATGCACAGGTACTATCGCTTTAGTTTTGCTGGTAATCTTTGCCTCTATTTCGGCAGGATTCATTGTAAATGTGCGCTCGTCTACTTCTACAAACACTGGTGTAAGGTTCAACAATGCCATTACTTCTACTGTAGCGATATAGGTAAATGATGGCGTTATAACTTCATCACCTGGCTTAAGGCCAAGCGCCATCATGGCTATTTGCAATGCATCTGTGCCGTTGGCACAAGGTATTACATGCTTTACACCTAGGTAGTTTTGCAGTGCGGTGGCAAATTGCTGTACCTGTCCACCATTAATAAAAGCAGTAGATTCTACAACACTGGCTATAGCCTCATCTATTGCTGGCTTCATTCTCAAGTACTGACGCTTGAGGTCTACCATTTGTAAATTTTGCATCTAATTTTTTTTAACGAGGCGCAAAAATAGCAATTCCGTTGTAGTTTTGACTGAATGTTGCTAAGTATTATGCGGCTTTGCCTTTTGGCTGTTGGCACTTTGCTTACGGTAAGCTCGTATGCACAAACAAGCGAGGAAAAACCAACGCGAAAGTCTTGTTTACTATTTAACGCGCAGTTCAATGGCGATCAGCCCATTTTAGATTACGCAAAACGATTTGGTACTTGCGCAAAAATTGGCTCAAGCATCTACCGCAAGTCTACTAAAAACTATATTGTAGGCGTTCGCATGGACTTTATTTTCGGTAATTCTATTAAAGAAGACTCCATGACATGGAACCTATATAACAAGTCAGGCAATATGATAGACAATAATGGCATTCAACGCAACCCTGGGCTATTTCAACGTGGCTATCAGGTTGGTGTAGACCTTGGAAAGATTTTTGATGTGTGGCAGGTCAACCCTAATAGTGGGGTGATTTGGTTGAGTAGCTACGGCTTTATGCAGTACCGCATTAATATGTACGACCAAGACAATGGCTTTGCTCAGTTTGCTGGCGAATACGAAAAAGGGTACGACCGGCTTACTAACGGGCTGTACACTGAGCAAATGCTGGGCTATACTTATTTGAGTAAAAGCAAAGCGGTAAACGTTACTGCTGGATTAACCTTTTGCTACGCAAGTACCGGTGGCCGCCGCACATGGCTCTACGATGTAAACCGCAGTGGCTTGGACAAAAGGCAAGATGGCACTGTAGGCTTTAAGTTTATATGGCATGTGCCTAAATACAAAAAGATTGTAGAGGATACCTACTATTAAATCTCTAGGTTGTCTATCAATCGTACACCTTCGCAAAAAGCGGCGGTTAGTAATACCATTTTGCTAGCTTTATTAAAATCGGGCAAAACCTGCAAGTAGGTGCTTTCTGCCAAAATAAGGTGTTCTGGTTCTAGACCTTCTGACGTAAGCATTTGATTGTATTGTTGGGCAAGTGCTTCAAAGCTTTGTTGATGTTGCGCTTGCTTAATAAAATTGAGTGCTTTGTAAATAATAGCCGATTTTGCTTTGCCTTGTTCGCTAAGGCGCTGATTGCGGCTGCTCATAGCTAGGCCGCTTGCTTCGCGCAGGGTAGGGCAAATCACCAATTCTGTAGGAATATTAGCCACCTTTAGTAATTGCTGCACAACCTTACATTGCTGATAATCTTTAATGCCCATAAAAAGCTGATGCGGCTGCACTGCATTTAATAACCTATGCACGACATTGGCTACACCTTGGAAATGGCCTGGTCTAAATTCGCCTTCTAAACGTGTATCTAGTCCAGCTAAATCATAGTTGGTAAGCTTGTCGGTACCATTGGGATAAACATCTTCTACACTTGGCAAGTAGAGTACATCGCAGTTGGCTTGGCTTAAAAGGTCTATATCTTCAGTGATGGTAATTGGGTATTTGGCAAAATCTGAGGCATTATTAAACTGGGTTGGGTTCACAAAAATGCTACAAACGGTGAGTTCACAGGCTTTTTTGCTAGTGTTGATAAGTGAGATGTGGCCTTCATGCAAGGCGCCCATAGTGGGTACAAAGCCTATGGCTTTACCCTTAACTAATTGATTATCAATATATTTATGTAAATCGGCAGCCTCCTTAAATATCAGCATTACAATCTGTGTTAATCTTGTTTAACAGTGCAAGTTGAGCAAAAATGCTTATTCTTTCTTAATTTTGCACGCCTAAATTTTTTGGCAGGGCTATTTGCCTTGTTGATTTAGCGAACCTTAAAATAGATATGATTACAAAAAAGAAGGTCTTATTCATCACCCACGAGATGGCACCTTACCACGAGGAAACAGATTTTGCACAAGTGCTTAATCAGTTGGCGGTAAAAAGTAATGAAATGGGTTACGAAGTAAGGGTAATCATGCCACGTTTCGGCACAGTTAACGAACGCCGTCATCGCCTGCACGAAGTAGTGAGACTTAGCGGTTTAAATATTTCTGTAGACAAAGAGGATTACCCACTTGTTATTAAAGTTGCAAGTTTGCCAAATGCACGCCTGCAAGTTTACTTTATGGACAACGAAGAGTTCTTCAAACGTAAGTTCATTTTCCATGATGCAGATGGTAAGTTTTTTGATGACAATACCGATCGCCTCATCTTCTTCTGCAAAAGCGCATTAGAAACAGTTAAGAAATTTGGCTGGCCTCCTGACGTTATTTTAGTACATGGATGGATGAGTGGCATTGTACCAATGCTAATCAAAACACACTACAAGCAAGAGCCTGTTTTTGCTAATAGTACTTTGGTTTATGCTGCAACGCGCAACACATTTAAGGAAAATTTGGGAAGCGAATTCATGCAAACCACATTAAATAGTGCAAATTTGAAGGATAAAGATTTAGAGCCTTTCAAGCCAGGTACTAATTACAATTTAATGTGTGGAGGTGCAAAGTTTGCAGATGTAGTGATACTTGGTGATACCAATGTGGACCCACAGTTTGCCAGCGATGTAAAACCAAGCAAAACAAAAAAAGTAATTAGCTACGATCCAACCAGCAATGGTATAGAAATGATTACGGAGGTACTAGATCAATACATCAACAAAGACTAATTGTACAAGTACTATTGTAATTCAATGTTCAAAAAAATTCGCAACTATACTGTTGCCTTTATTGCTATTACTGCATTAGCGCAGTGTAAAGAAGGTGCCTTACTAGATCCAGATTTGGTGCCAGAAGTAGATAACGTTACTACTTTTTTTACTGACACCACAAAGCTTAATTTTCAAAATGTAGCTTTCGATAGTTTGCTTACTAGTATCAAAGATCAGCAGGCCACAAGTACGCAATCGTTTATACCATTTGCCTATGCGACGCTGCATGCCTTGGGCGACATCAATAACGACCCAATTTTTGGTAGCTCACATGCTTCAATAGCCATTCAGTTTAGGCAGCAAAGCACCTCGTTGTCGTTTCCTACAAGTAACCTCATTCTTGATTCTCTGGTACTTCAGCTGCCGTATGCTGGCTTCTATGGCGATAAATTCAAAAGTGTTGCAACGACGTTAAATGTATATCGCTTGAGCACTGCACTAAAAAATAGCGACAGCCTATATAATAGTTCTACAGTTGCCTATAATACAAGTGACTTCTTAGGTTCTCATACAGTTGATTTGGCTACGCTTGATTCTGTTGGTATAGAAAATAACCTTAAAGTGAGAGCACTTCGTATCAAATTAGATACCAGTTTTGCACGTCAATTATTAAACCTTGACGACAATGCGGAGTACAAGGATTATTCCAGTTTTGTAACATGGTTTAAGGGACTTTATATCACGGCCAATAATAAAACACAAGGAACAGTACTAGGCACATTTGCCATTTCGGATGCAACTATGAAGCTGTATTATCGTGTATATAATGCCACAGATACAAGCAGTCAAAGTAGTACCTTCCGTTATGACCCAAATTACTGCTCTCATTACAATCGTATTGAGCGCAACTTTACAGGCACGCCAGTGGCTAGTGCCATTAATACTGTAAACGGCGATGCCATGTACGTTCAGGCTGATTGCGGTGCTGCGCTAGATCTTACATTTCCTAATCTTAAGCATTTACAAGGACATCTTATCAATAAAGCAGTTGTCGTATTGCCGATTATTGCTAGCGGTAACGATCTAAGCGATACCGCCTTTAGAATTACCAGTCAGTTGCGCGTTGTAGCTTACGACAGTAGCGGCAAACAAGTTAGAATACCTTTCGCTAATACAATTACTGGCGCCTATATTGGTCCATCTGGCCTTGTTACAGAAAATGGCCAAACCTACCGTCGTTATGAGCTTAATCTTACCAAAACACTGCAGCGCTTGTGCACTGGTAATCCTGATAAAATTGCAAAGCTAACGATACGTGGCGAAGGCGGATTGAGGTCTGCTAGTGGGCGCATGGTTGTAGCGGGCCCAAATAGATTTGCAAATAATGCAAAAATGAATGTAATTTACACAAAACTAAAGTAAATATCTAAACATACTATGTGTGGAATTGTTGGTTATATAGGGCATAGGGAGGCCTATCCGATAATTATTAAAGGACTAAAACGCTTGGAATATCGCGGTTACGACAGTAGCGGCGTGGCTTTGCTTAACGGCTCACTTAATGTATATAAGCGAGAGGGTAAGGTAAGCGACTTGGAGGAATTTACTGCAGGTAAAAACCTTAGTGGCACGATGGGCATTGGCCATACACGTTGGGCAACCCACGGTGTGCCTTGCGATAGAAATGCGCATCCACATGTAAGTAACGATAAGTCACTTGCTATTATACACAATGGTATTATAGAAAACTATGCGGCCCTTAAAGAAGAGCTAACTGCACATGGTTATACTTTTGAAAGTGATACTGATACGGAAGTTTTCTTAAACCTTATTGAAGACATCAGAAAAGCCGACAATATGTCGCTTGAAGAAGCTGTGCGTGTTGCTATGAATGAAGTGATAGGTGCATACGCGATTGTGGTGATTGATAGAGATGATCCTAACAAACTTGTGGCTGCAAGAAAGGGCAGTCCACTTGTAATAGGCATTGGTAAAGAAGAATTTTTTGTTGCTAGCGACGCAAGTCCAATTATAGAATACACCAAGCAAGTTGTTTATCTCAATGATGAAGAATTTGCTGTATTACATCGCAATGGCGAAATGGAGTTGCGCACAGTTGCTGGCATCGAAAAAAGTGCCTACGTACAAAAGCTTGAAATGGATCTAGAAAAGATCGAAAAAGGCGGCTACGAGCACTTCATGCAAAAAGAAATTTTTGAGCAACCAAACGTTGTGCAAGATTGCTTCCGTGGAAGAATGAATGCCGAAAAAGGCTGGATTAAACTTGGCGGCCTAAGCGAATTTGCTGCGCGTATCAATAATGCGAAGCGTTTTGTAATAACGGCTTGCGGTACAAGCTGGCACAGTGGCCTTATTGGCGAATACTTAATAGAAGACCTTGCACGCATACCTGTAGAAGTGGAGTATGCAAGCGAGTTTAGATATCGTAATCCTATCATCAACGAAAGCGATGTATTGATTGCCATCTCGCAAAGCGGTGAAACGGCGGATACCCTTGCTGCTATTGATTTAGCTAAAGAAAGACAAGCCCTCATCTTTGGTATTTGTAATGTGATAGGCAGTAGCATTGCGCGTGCAAGTCATGCTGGTGCGTACACACATGCCGGACCAGAAATTGGTGTAGCAAGTACAAAAGCTTTTACAGCACAGGTAAGTTTGCTAACACTTATCGCGCTACAATTGGCGCAAAGCAAAGGCACAATTAGTCAGAGTAGGTCGCGTCAAATTTTATACGAATTAGAAAATATTCCTGCAAAAATTAGAGAAGCTTTTGAAACCGAAGAAAAGGTAAAAGAGATTGCAGCCGTATTTAAGGATGCGGAGAACTTCTTGTATCTAGGTCGTGGTGTAAACTTCCCATTGGCTTTAGAAGGTGCGCTTAAACTTAAGGAAATCAGCTATATCCATGCAGAAGGTTATCCAGCTGCAGAAATGAAGCATGGCCCAATTGCTTTGATAGATGAAAGCATGCCAGTGGTGTTCCTATGTACAAATCACAGCGCTTACGAAAAAATTATTAGCAATATTCAAGAAGTAAAGGCCCGTAAAGGTCGTGTGATTGCTGTAGTAAACAAAGGCGACAAAGAAGCGAGCGCATTAGCTGATTATGTGATAGAAGTACCTGAAACGGAAGAAGTGCTAAGCCCATTGGTTACTATTGTGCCATTGCAGCTTTTAGCCTACCATATTGCCTTATTACGCGGTTGTAATGTGGATCAACCACGCAATTTGGCCAAAAGCGTTACAGTTGAATAGGTTTTCTTTCAAAACTGTTAATGTTTTTGCATTATTTTAAGGCTTACTTGCATTCTACATAATAAATTTGTGAAGCATCGGTTGTGTATTGCAACCATAGCGAAAGATAGCGTGACGTATTGTAGAATTTTAATACTAGTAGTTCTTACACTTTTGTGTAGGCAACCCCTTTTGCATGCACAAAATAGTGCATCAAGTGCCGATAGTATTAGAGCTGCTTATGCGGCCAACCAAGCAAAACTTTTAAAGGAGCGCGAAGAACAGCGCAAAAAATTAGCTCGAGAAAAAGCGATTCGTGATAGCACAAATGCAGCCAACAGGGCAGCAATGCAAAAAATGATTGCAGAGCGTAAACGTGTTACAGATAGTACCATGAAATCGCGCATGGCGTACAGAGATAGTGTTGCTAAAGTGCGCTTAGCAAATCAAAAGGCCAGAGAAAAGCTTGCAAAATATAAAAGCAGTCGTAAGTATCAAGACAGTTTAGCACGTTCGCGTAAAGAACGCAGCGATAGTATCAGCTTTGCACGTAAAGTAAAGTTTGAGCAGCAACGCGAAATTAATCAGCAGCGTGTGCAAGAACAAGTCGCTGTGCGCAAAGCAGAAGTAGAAAAACAAAGGCTCATCAATAAGGCACGCCTAGATAGTGCAAAGGCAGTGCGCGACATTGCCATAGAAAAAGTAAAAGCAGCACGTGCTAAAACCATGGATAGTATTGCTAGCATCCGAAAACTGCGAGCGGATACTTTAGCCAAAAAGAAAAAAGCCAGAGAAGAACTAATTCGGAAAAACTTCCAGACTGATGAAGAAAAGCAAATGATAGCTGCGCAAAAGAAACACAAAGCGCAACAGCTAAAATATACTAATCAACTTTTCTTAAAGAAGCCTTGGACACTAAATCGTAAAATATATCAGAACACCGTTACGCGATATAACTACTTTTATAACGCAACCAATAGGTATAACGAAGCGCTAGATAATGCTAGTAGGCAAAGTAAAGACGACTATAGCAAACTCATAAGCCTCAATCAAATAGATTTAGAAGCTGCGAGTGGGGCAGTTGGTGGCAATATGGATAGCGTGATTAAGAAATGCCAAACAAGTATTCAAATACACGATCCACGCAGCAAATGGTTTGACGATTTGTACTTACTAACTGGTAAGGCTTACTACTTAAAAAACGATTTGGATAATGCCTTGCTTACTTTTCAATTTGTAGCTAGCGAGTACAAACCAAAAACGGATAAGCAAGCACCAAAAACGCCTGCAACGAAAAAGCCGAAGCAGTACGATACAGTAGCACAAGAACCTGTTGTACTTGCTAGCAAAGAGAATTACAAAGGCATACATGTGATAGATCATCACTTTGTGCGCAACGATGCCTTGCTATGGATGTTGCGTTGTTATTTGCAAATGGGTGCGTTAAACGATGCGCTTAATCTTGCTGCTGTGCTTGAAGCCGATAAGAATTTCCCGGATCGTTTACGTGGCGACTTAAGTTTGCTAAGCGCGCAAATACACTTGATGATGGAAGACAAGCAACAAGCGATTGCTGCCTTAAAAATTGCTTCCATCAATAAAGATATCAGCAAAAACGCACGCACAAGAAGTACCTTCTTGTTGGCGCAATTACTTGCAGAGCAAAAGGATTATCAAGAAAGCACCAAAAGTTTTGAACGCGTTTTGGATTTGAAGCCCGATGTTGATATGGACTTTTTTGCTCGCCTGTACATCGCAAAAAATACTGTACTGCAAGATGCCAACAATACGGCAAGAGGCGAAGCGATGTTCAAGAAAATATTGAATGATACGAAGTACGAAAAATATTACGATCAAGCTTATTTAACATTAGGCCAATTACAAGCAAAGAATAATACGGCAAAGGCTATTGAAAATCTTACAAAAGCTACTACGATAACTGGCGCTAGCGAGAGTGTAAAATTGCAGGCATACAGACAATTGGCAGAATTATATTTTGCTCAAGAAGAATATGCTACGAGCAAAGTGATGTACGATAAAACGCTTGCTATTATGAAGGATAATGATCCTGACTATGTTAATCTCGACCGCAGAAGAAATTTATTAAACGACTTGGTGAAAGAACTAGAAGTCGTGCGTGTAAATGATAGTCTATTGGCATTGAGTAAGTTAAGCGGCAAAGAGCAAATTAGCGCTGTACGTAAGTATATCAAGTCGCAAAGCAAATTAGAAACTAGTGAACAAACTAGTGCAGATCCAAGCGCATCGGCGAGCACTGCAGATCCGAGTAAAAAACTTGCTGACTGGTATTTTAGCAAGAACCTTTTACTACAAAGCGGCAAGGCCAATTTTGATCAAGTGTGGGGCGAGCGACCTAATGTAGATAATTGGCGCAGAAAGTCGGCCATAAGCGCATTTGCAGAAACACAAGAAAAACAACAGCGCGAAGCAGAGCAACTGCAGCAAGAAAAGTCGCAAGAAGATAGCCGCGACGCCAAAGAGCAACAATATTTGAGCGCAATACCTAATACCGATGAGCAACGCGATGCCTGCCATAGAAGTATCGCCAATTCACTGTATAATATTGCAGTGATTTACTATGCCGGTTTAGCTAACGATGCCAAAAGTACAAAGTATATAGACCAATTAGTAACTGAATATCCTAACTACGTTAATATTCAACAAGCTTACTATACGGGCTATATGGCTAATAAGCGCCTGCCAAATCTTACCAAGAGTAGGTACTATCTTGATTTACTCAAAGAAAAATTCCCAGAAAGTGATTTGGCTTCTATGGCTGGCGATACGGCATACATAGCAAAAAAGCAAAGTAACACCGGCGGCGCATTTGCCTACTACGACGAAACCTACGACATGTACCAAAAAGAGGCTTACAAGGATGTATTGCCACGTGTAGAATATGCGCATAGCGAATATCGCGAACATGCTTTGCTTGCTAAATTTGATCTGCTAGGTGCCATGTGTTTATTGCAAATCGGCAAGAAGCGCGAAGGCAAAAAAGAACTTGAAGCTGTTATGCAAACTTATGCTGGAAGCGAAGAAGCTACTTTTGCGCAAGACTTACTTGCATTGCTAACAAAAAGCGATAGTACTTTGGTAGACAGTACAGATATGGTACGCAACCTCAATGCCTCGTTTGACCAAAAAACTAATGCTGGCTTTAGCGGTTACAACTACGATCCGAATGGTACGCATTACTTTATGTTCGTGGTACGAAAAATAGACGACCGACTTAATCCGCTTAAATCGGGCTTTGCCGATTATAATAGTATGAAGCACGGCTTGGATAAAATACAAAGCACGCTTAGTCTTGTAGATCAAAATACGGGTGTATTATTCTTCAAGAAGTTTAAGAACGCTAAGGAGGCTGCCAAGTATCTTAAAGAAGTAACAGATACCAAAACTTTGTACAGCGTTTATCAAAACAACGAAGTAGAATTGTTGATCATTAGCGAGGTTAACTACGAATTCTTTAAGAATACGCGCGACCTAGAAGGGTATATCAAATACTACAAAAAAACCTATAAATAAGCCAATCTGCACTTAGGCTAAAGAATTTGCGCCAAGTTGTGCCAAATAGTGCGTAAAAAAGGAATATTTACAGAAGAAAAGCGCCGTGATATTTATACATTTGCGTAGTAATTTTTGATATGAGCAAATCGGTAAAATGGCTGTGGATATTATACTTAATAGGGCTTGCATTATTTGTAGGCGTAGTAGTTGCAGCCAAAAAAGGTATGCTTGGCGAAATGCCAAAACTTAGCGAGTTAGAGAATCCCAAAAGCATGCAGGCCAGCGAAGTTTTTAGTAGCGAAGGCAAAATGATTGGTAAGTACTATTTAGAGTATCGCGAGCCAGTTGTGTACGATGAAATAAGTAAGAATGTTGTTGATGCATTGGTGTGTACAGAAGACGAACGTTTTTACACACATAGCGGTATAGATGCCGAAGCAATAGGTCGTGCTGTAAAGGGTGTTGTAACTTTTAATCCAAGCGGTGGTGCAAGTACTATTAGTCAGCAGCTTGCTAAGGCATTGCTAGGGCAAGGTAGTCGCAATATCTTTCAACGTCTAGTAGAAAAAATAAAAGAGCAAATTGTAGCCGTAATGCTAGAGCGCAATTTGACTAAAAATGAAATTCTTACTGCATACCTCAATACAGTTCCATTTGGACAAAATGCATTTGGCATTAAAGCAGCTAGTAAAGTATATTTTAGTAAAACACCTGATTCTCTTAATGTTGAAGAAGCAGCTGTATTGGTTGGCTTGTTAAAGGGTAATACAATGTACAATCCCGTTAAACACCCTGATGCCAGTAAAGGCCGCCGCAATGTTGTAATACAAAAAATGATGGACAATGGCAAGCTAAGCCTAAACGATGGCGAACGCTTAAAGCTTAAACCATTAGTGCTTAATATGTCGCCAATCCAAGATTACGAGGATATGCCTGCGCCTTACTTTAGACAAGTCGTAGAGCAAGATGCAAAACGTTGGTGCAAAAAGAAAGGCTTAAATCTTTACAAAGATGGGCTTCGCATTTACACAACGCTAGATACGTTAATGCAAGAACATGCTGAAAAGGCTGTTGCACAATTTGCACCTCATTTAAGCAGAGGCCGCGGCACTTGGCGTTGGGCACGCAAGCCTCAGTACCTCGAGAACCTCATGAAGCAAACCGAGCGCTATGCCATGTATAAAGAGAAAGGCATGAAGCACGAGTTGATTATGGAGCAATTGAAGAAGCCTGTAAAAATGAAAATTTTCCAATGGAACAATAAGCTCGAAAAAGACACAACCATCTCGCCGATAGATAGCGTAAAAATTATGCGTGCCTTTGTACAAACTGGTTTACTAGCAATGGATCCTGCAAGTGGAGAAGTAAAAGCATGGGTAGGTGGTATCAATCACAAATATTTTAAGTACGACCACTGTGGCTACGAAACACGCCGACAAGTAGGTAGTACCATTAAACCGTTGTTGTATTGCTTAGCTGTAGACAACAATTATAGCCCTTGCTCACCAGTAAGCTGTGCGCCAGTATTCTTCCCTGGCCATAGGCTTTACAACGCAGGTGGCAGTAGTTATGGCACTTTAAGTATGAAAAATGCTTTGGCCTATTCTGTCAATAATGGTACGCTATACGTGTTGAAGCAGGTAGGTATTAAAAGCTTTGTAGATTTTTGTAGAAAATGTGGCATTGAAAGTAAGATTGAAGAATATCCTTCTTTGGCCTTAGGTGCTTTTGAAATTTCTTTGATAGAAATGTTGCGCACGTATACCATGTTTCCGAACTATGGTATTAATACAAAACCAATCTATATTACACGTATAGAAGACCGCAACGGCAACTTACTTGAAAACTTTGTACCAGACCGTAAGGAAGTAATAAATGAACAAACAGCCTACAAAATGATACGCATGATGCAAGGCACTACAAGCTTTGGTACTGGTAAAAACCTTAAGCCACGCTTTGGCATTCGTGGTGAGGTAGCTGGTAAAACTGGTACAACGAACGACGAGGCTGATGCTTGGTTTATTGGCTACAGTCCAACACTGTTAGCAGGTGTGTGGACAGGCTGCGAAGATCGCTTTATGGGCTTGGGTCTTGGACAAGGCGCTACTGCCGCGGGTCCAATTTGGGGTGCCTTCTTTAAGTATGTGCAAAACGATAGCCGTTTACCTTATGGCGAGCAAACAGAATTTGAAGTACCACTAAGCATGGAAGGCGTAGACATTTGCGATATGCTAGATCACAACCAACTTGTGCGCCGCAAAAATGTGCGCTCTATGGTGCGTAAATCTAGTACGCCAAAAGCAAAGCGTGCTGATGCAGATGCTTCTGGTGGTGATCCAATTCCTCCTGCAGCTGGCTCGGGCGACGAAATAAAAGAAGACTTCCAACCGATTGGCACTGAAGGCAGCGGTGGCGGCGGCGGTGGTGGCGGCGATAATGGTGGCGGCGGAGACGGCGGTGGCAACAACGGCGACGGTGGCATGTAATTTGTAGTAGCTTGGCATACAGAACAAAAAGCAATGAAATTGTTTAGAAAAATTGGACTTGCTGTGTGCTTGGTTAGCATTGGAATTTGCACCATGTCAAGCGGCAACGCTTGCAAAATAAAAAACACAAGCTTTAAGGTAGGCGAGAGCATCACTTATAAAGTGTATTACCACTGGGGTGCCATGGATGTAGGTGCAGGTACTGCAACCTTTAATACCAACTACGAAAAGTATAATGGCAAAAATGTGTATCACATTACAGGCAGTGGCAAAACCTATAAATCATACGACTACTTTTTTAAGGTACGCGACCTCTACCAATCTTATATAGATACCAATACCATGCTACCGATGCGCTTTATGCGTGATGTGCAAGAAGGTGGCACCAAGTTTAAGAATGACGTCACTTTTGACCATAATGGCACAAAAGCAAAAAGTACCACGGCCACGACAACAATTACAAACTGTTGCCAAGATGTGTTGAGCATGATTTACTGGAGCCGTAATATCGACTATAGCAAAATGAAGCCAGGCGATAAGGTTTACTTTGACATGTTTATTGATGATGCCGTGTACAATTTGTATATCCGCTATCTTGGTAAAGAGCAAGTGAAAACAGACCTCGGTACTTTTAATTGTATCAAGTTTAGACCATTGCTTGTAAAAGGCACCATGTTTAATGGCGGAGAGCAAATGCTTGTTTGGGCAACAGACGACCCTAATCACTTACCTGTGCGCATTGAAGCCACTATAGCAGTTGGCGAAATTCGTGCAGATCTTTCGGCGGCTAATGGTTTACGCCATGGCCTAACGAGCTGGATAAAAAAGTACTACGATAAGAAGTAGGGATTGTTGCAAAACGGGAATGGAGGTAGAAAGTTTGCAAAGACTCTACATAAAATTAGCAAAAACATGAAACCGAATTCAGCAAAACACTTTTACTTTTTTGTCGCCACAATTATTTTATCAATGCTGACAGTTACTGTTAATGCACAAACAAAAGCAAGCAATAAAGTAGTACAAAAATCCACGGCAAAACGCAGTACGAAAAAAAAGGAATTGGTTTATCTTTATGCTGCTAACGGAGGGATGGTTGGATATTTTAGTGATGGTTCTGTAGTTGAATGTCCAAGATGTGATTTTTGCAGAAGTAACATATTAGCAATGTTTAAGGAAAAACCCATGAGACAATGGGACTTAAAGAAACCCAAAGGTTTTGTATCATATAAAGTAGACAATGGATGGGTTTTAATAAAATATAAATGGAAAGAAAAAGTACCACAATTCTAAATGAAAAAACCAACCTAATCCCAAAATTAGTTTGGTAAGGCGAGTTTGGTAATTTTTAAACCACAGAGGGAACAAAGTAAACAAAGGGTTGGTGTTTATTGCTTCAAAAATGGCCGCACTAACACGCGCCCATCTATTGTTACCTTAACATAATACATGCCACTAGGCCATGTGTAACAAAGTATTTGATGTTGCAATGTGTTAGGCTGGCTTTGATACACGATGTCGCCTTGCATATTATACACCGCGATTTGTGATACGGTGTTTTGGCCTTCTACCGTTAAGTGGTGAAAAGCAGGATTAGGAAAAATGCTAAATGTACTTGCAAGATCGTGTTGCGGATTTACAGCAGCTGGATAGCATAAATTAGGGTCGTAGCAACCAAGGGAATCTACATGTATGATGTAAGCAAACTTATCGGCAGCAGAGCCATGTGCAAAGCCGCATAGCAAATAGCTGCCGTCGCTGCGCTGTAGGCCGTCGTTTAGTATCCATAAGGCAGAGTCCATGTGGTTGTAGCAATGCTGCCATACGACACTTGGTTTAGTGTCTACTAGCATTGCACTCGCAAACATCCAAAAGCCATTGCCTGGTACAATTTCTCGTTCCCCCAGTACTAAAAATCGTGAATTGCTTATTTTGCGTATACCATAAGTAATTACCCTTGACTCGCCAGCATATATAACGCTGTCTACCTCTAATGTGCCAGCAAGGTTTAGCACTTGGTAGCGAATTGCACTGTAATAAGAACCGCCAATCTCGTCAGTGTCTGTAACTAATACTAGTTTTTCTACCCCATTACTGGCTGTTATGGAACTCATTAAAGCCCTTGATTGATCCTCCACATAAGGCATGCTATCTATGCTTACAACTGCACCTGTGCTAGTATCTAGGTGTTTTACGAAAGTGTATTCAATATCGTCACTGCCAGGACCTGCCAAATTGTAACAGCTTATGTGCATTTGACTGCCAATACCTACAAGATTTACGGGTGATTCTTTAGTACCATGTTGAAAATCCTGAATCCACATGGCGTTTAGTTCTGAATCAAACTTTGCAACGAATACCCTAAAGCTATCTGCCCATTTGTGACCAACAATATGCCTAGCTGTAAAGTAAATATTGCCGTTGTATTGCACAAAGTCAAAAGGGTCTAAAACCTCATTGGAATCTCCAAGTTCAATTTGTTTAAGTATATTGAATGCACTATCGGTCTTCAAGAAACGAATTCTAACTCGCCAAGGATTCAATGTATCTTTGGATAATAATATCTGCCGTACATAATAGCAATTATTTAGCTTATCGTATATGAAATAGCTTGGTTCTTTACCAAGCGAATTGATAAAATTTACATTGTGGCTGTTATGTTGAAACTGCTGATTATAACCAATCACACCGCAGCCTACTGTATTATCACTATCATAGGTACCATACAGCAAGGTTAAGCTATCATTATCACTAGGGTAGAACGTCCAGCCACTTATCACGCTGCGTTGTTGGCCACTTATGCTATCGTACTCATGTGGCACAACAATGGTATTGTACTGCGCAAAACACAATTTGGTCAAAAACACCAATAATGCAAGTTGTATGGATACTTTAATGCTCAAGCTTTGTAAACTGTTGTTGATGCCTAGAAGTTTCTGTATGTACTTCTACAAAATATGTGCCTGCAAAACGGGTATAAGGTGCTAGCGGATACATAACCGAGTGAATTGGTATTGTAAAGATATAAAATTTACTCCACTAAAGTGCACACCTAAAGCCTTGCAAAAACAAGTTTAGTGCCGTCCTTACAACACCTGCACAATCAAAAACTTCAAGTAATTGGTATTCTCCATATTCCACAAAATAGGGTGGTCGGCAGCTTGCGCTCTAAATTCTACCTGTCGCAAAACACGCTTAGCATCTCGTGCTGCCATAGCAATGGTATCTAAAAATACTTCTGGCCTTACTAGGTTCGTGCAGCTTGCCGTTACTAAAAATCCGCCTGGCTTTACCAATTGAATTCCACGTAAATTAATTTCTTTGTAACCAGTGATAGCCTTTTGTATGTTTTCTCTGCTTTTAGTAAATGCAGGTGGATCTAGCATCACCACATCCCACTGCTTGCCTTCGCGCACATATTGCTTTAACCTATCAAAGGCATTGCAAGCCTCAAAACGCACCACATCTTGCAGTTTATTGAGCTTGGCATTTTCTGTTGCTTGTGCCACAGCATGCTCGCTAATATCTAAACCCAATACAGATTTTGCGCCGTAGTGGCCTGCATGTATACTAAACGTGCCCGTATACGTAAACGCCTCTAACACATCTTGGTCTTTTACAATGGTACTTATCGCACGACGATTATCTTTTTGATCTAGAAAGTAGCCCGTCTTTTGGCCGTTTTCTATATCTACATAAAACCAAATACCATTCTCTTTTATCTTTACCTTAGTTGGAAATTCAGCCGACAAGAAGCCTTTTTGTTCTTCCAAACCTTCTAGCTTGCGCACAGGCACATCATTGCGTTCGTAGATGCCTTTAGGTGAAAATATCTTTTCTAATGCTTCTACAATAGCGGGCTTCCATAAGTCTATCCCTAAGGCCAAGGTTTGAATTACAAAATAATCATTGAACTTATCAATCACCAAAGCAGGTAAGCCATCTGCCTCGCCAAATACCAAACGGCAATTGTCTATATAGCCAAGCTTCTGCCTGTAAGCCCAAGCCTCGCGAATCTTGTTTTCAAAGAATGTTTTGTTGATGAGCTCGTCTTTGTTTCGTGTGAGTAAACGCACTTGTATTTGCGAAGCCGCATTGTAGTAGCCCTTGCCAACAAACTTATTGTCGTGTGTATGCACTTTTACAATGCCCCCAGGTTTTACACCTTCGTCAACTTTATCTACCTCATTCGCAAAAATCCAAGGATGGCCATTGAGTATTCTGTGCCCCGCACGTTTATTTAAGTATACTGTTTGCATTATTGTAAATCTTTTAGCATGGCTTGCACTTGCACATTATTGGGTTCTAAGATAAGCGCTTGTTGCAAGAGTGGTTTTATTTTGTTTTGCTGATTGGTATTGTAGTATGCCACAGCAAGGTTTATAATGTTCTGCACATTGTCGGGATCTAGCATATGCGCCGTGCTTGCTAATTGCATGGCTAGACCAAAGTTTTGCTTCTGCATGGCTAGAAAAGCTAAGCCTACATTGGCAGATGCTCTTCTAGGATTTTCTGTGGCAATAAAGCTGAGTACTTTTTCTGCCTCGGGTAAATTTTTTAAGGCTACAAGGCAATCTGCTAGTTTTTGCTGAAAATCTAAATTATATTTTTGCAAAGTTGTACTTCTTTGCAAGTAAGGTAAAGCTGCATTGTAATCACCAAGTTTGCCGAGGCTTTCGCCAATGCGATAGGCATTCCAAGCATCAGTAATTTTATTTGCCGCAAAGGCGCTTGCGAGTTCTTTTACAGTTGTATAGTCTTTGCGCAAAAATGCTAAACGAATTAAATCTTGGTTTTGTATGCTTGATTGCTTTTTGTCTTGTGCTAAAAATTTCTGCGCGCTATCTAATAGAATCGGATTTTCAGCATAGCGTTCAAAAAATTCCAAATAGCCTCTTGCACTTGCACGCGCACTAGGAGAAGCATTGTTGTAACAAGTTAGTTTTACAAAATTATCTGAACGACTCTGCTCAACAGCCGCAATGTTACGCACAATGCGATGATCGTGTACAGCTACGTGAGGTATATCTACACTTTCGTTTTTGCCCATATGGCAACTGTAGCAATTATCTTGCTTTTGATCGCGCGTGGCTTGCGGTGCCATACAATCTTTGCCAGCATTGTGGCAGTTTTTACAAGCATTATTGTATTGTTTAGCAGGCGTACTTTTTACACTAATGTGCGGATTATGACAAGTTATGCAACTCATCTGATGGCTTTTTGTAAAACAGGCGCTCATTTGCATGCGTTCTACATGGCTCGCCATAATCATCTTGTTGTTTTGCTCGTGCTCTGGCAAAAACACATGCCAATCGTTGCTTAGCGTGATGCTTGGTTGAAAGTCAAAGAAGTTTTTGCCATCGTTTAATGCGCTTACACCTTGTAAGTGGCAGCGCATACACAAGTTGTTTTGCTGATCTATGGTCATGCGGCGCGGGTTGACAATGCTATAGTCAGGTGTTTTACTTGTATCTACAATTTTGCCTAAAGCCAT
This sequence comes from Bacteroidota bacterium, assembly GCA_046049675.1. Taxonomy (GTDB): domain Bacteria; phylum Bacteroidota; class Bacteroidia; order Chitinophagales; family Chitinophagaceae; genus CAIXQW01. The sequence goes on from JBJORA010000012.1 coordinate 29,749, forward strand.
TGCATCGGCGTGCAAACTTCCAGGGCCGTGGCAACGCTCGCAATCAATGCCCAACTTTATCTCGCTGTATTTATTGAGACTACCTTCTACCATTGTTGGATAGCCATTGTGGCATGTAATACACTCTGCTTCAATTTTTCTATCAAAGCGTGTATTACCAGTTTCGTAGCCGGGCGCCAGATCCCATTTTTGCTGCTGCGTGTAAAATGTGATAGGCGCTTGATGCAAGTAGCCGTTGATATTGATAATATGCGAATTAGTATGCTGTCCGCTGCCAACAATATAATGGATGGTTTCAATGCGCTTGTGAACGGTATCGCCATTGCTGAGTCTGAATTCTAAAAACTTCAGCGAATCGCCGTCCCAATAAGGGCGATAGTACAGGTTCTTTTGCTTGTCGTACACAATTGCTTTAGCAGGATCAAAGTTGGCGGCACTTTTTTGCTTATTGGCCAAGCCCCAGCTTTGTCCCATGCCCGTTTGTATATATGTATTGTACACGTCGGCATGGCAGGTGCTACATTTTGCGATGCCTACATATTTTGCTTCTGGGTTGCCAATATTTTTATATACCGATGCCTGGCCAGTATTACATTGGCTAAACATAATAGCGGCGGCGCATCCTGCCAAAAACAGCACAAGAAAAACGATATGTGTTTTGCGAACCACGAGCTTGTAAAGTTATGACATTAGCATTTCAAAAAGCAAGGCAGTGTTGCGGTGATTTCATTCAAGAAATAGCCGTAGTTAGGCCAAAGCCGCGATATGAGATATTTAGCATTTACGCGTTGATTTCTCACTTATCTTCGACGCTCGGAAAAGCATTATGAAGAAGAGTAGCTTAATATTAGCAAGTATTTTTTTTACAACAAGCCTAGTGGCGCAAACAATGTATAAGTATCCAAAAACATTTCAAGACGCAAGTGTAGTAGACGATTATTTTGGCACTAAAATAGCTGACCCGTATCGTTGGCTAGAAGACGATACAAGTGCACAAACGGCAGCATGGGTAGATGAGCAGGTAGCTTTTACCAATAACTATTTGCGTAGTTTGCCCTTTACCAATAAAATTCGCGAAGACCTAACGCGTATGTGGAACTACGTAAAATATAGCAGTCCGTTTAAGCAAGGCAAGCACTACTATTTTTATAAGAATGATGGTTTGCAAAATCAGGCAGTGCTTTATAGGCAGCTAGGATTGACTGGCGCTCCAGAAGTTTTTATAGATCCAAATAAACTAAGCGACAATGGTACAGCGGCTTTAGGTGGTGTGCAATTTAGCCAGAACAGCAAATACGCTGCCTACACAGTAAGCAAAGCTGGCAGCGACTGGCAAGAAATATATGTGCTAGATGTAAAAACAAAAGCACTTGTTAGCGACAAAATAGAATTTACAAAATTTAGCGGTGTGTCGTGGCTTGGCGACGAAGGCTTTTACTACAGTGGCTACGACAAACCTGCCAACGATGCCACAAAATACAGTGCCAAGAGCGAGTATCAGAAAATATTCTACCATAAACTTGGTACGCCACAAAGTAGCGATGTGGTGGTTTACAAAGACGATGCACATCCATTACTTTATAAAGGAGTAGGCCTTACAGAAGATCAGCGCTTTTTGATTTTATACCTATCAGAAGGTACAGATGGCACAGAATTAATGTACTGGGATAGAAACGATAAAGCACAAACAGCATTTAAGCCATTATTGCCAGGATACGAATACAACTATACTGTAATTGAAAATATTGGCGACAAGCTATTGCTATACACGAATCACGGTGCATCAAATTATCAATTGGTATTACTGGATCCAAAAATGCCTGCACTATCTAATTGGAAAACGATTATACCAGAGAGCACCGATAAATTAGACGGCGTCAGCTTTATTGGCAATACACTCATTGCAGAATACTTGCACGATGCCACTACAAAAGTTGTCCGTTATTCGCCAGAAGGCAAAGTGCTTGGCGAATTTGTTAGTCCGGGCTTAGGCACCATTTCTGGCTTTGGTGGTAAAGTAAAAGATACAGAAACCTTTTATACATTTAGTTCGTTTAATGCACCGCCACAAATATTTAGCTATGATGTGGTAAAAAACGAAAGCAAACTTTTTATGCGTGCACGCGCAGATGTAAAGGCAGATATTGTTGTTGAGCAGGTAAAGTTCAAAAGCAAAGATGGTACTATGGTGCCGATGTTTATTTGCCACCGTGCAGATATGCCGCTTGGTGATGGCGCAAGACCAACGCTGATGTATGGCTATGGCGGCTTTAATATCTCGCTTACACCAAGCTTTAGTGTACCGATGGCTTACTTTATTGAGCAAGGCGGTATTTATGTGATGGTAAACTTGCGTGGCGGTAGCGAATATGGCGAGGCTTGGCATAGTGCAGGTATGCTGGGCAATAAACAAAATGTGTTTGATGATTTTATTGGCGCTGGCGAATACTTGATAAGTAGAAATATTACCAGTGCACAAAAGCTTGCTATTAGCGGTCGCAGCAATGGCGGCTTACTTGTAGGTGCTTGTATGACGCAAAGGCCAGACTTGTTTAAAGTAGCATTGCCAGGCGTAGGTGTTTTAGACATGCTACGCTACCACAAATTTACTGTGGGCTGGGGTTGGGCTGTAGAATACGGCAGCAGCGACAAGGAAGAAGATTTCAAGTATCTCATCAAATACTCGCCCTTACATAATGTAAAACCTGGCACACAATATCCTGCCACTTTAATTACAACGGCAGATCACGACGACAGGGTAGTGCCTGCACATAGTTTTAAGTATGCTGCTGCGCTTCAAGCTGCTAATGCTGGCAATAATCCAATGTTGATTCGTATTGATAAACAAGCGGGACATGGTGCTGGCAAACCAACGAGCAAACAGATAGATGAGTGGGCAGATATTTTGAGCTTTACGATGATGCATTTGGGCATGAAGATGCCGATGAGGTAGGGGATTACGAGAAGGCTAAACACAAATGTGTATTCCTTAAGCCAGATGAGAGAAAGTAAGCAATATACTTGGATAGTTGGTGTGTACATTGTGCAGCTAGCGCTTATTCTTATATGCTTTAGAATGCATTGGAAGATGCTACTGATTGCAACGATTCCGTTTTTGATTTCTCTTTTTATAAAATCAAATCGGCTTGCTAAACTAGTATCTATGCTCTCACTTTTACTAATTCTGATCCCGACATTGTATTTTCGAGTTCCGAAATCTGGAACAAAACAAGTAATAGAATCAAGCATTAGGTATCAACTTTTAGATTTTGGACAAGGCGATATGAACAGATGTTTATTCGAAGTAATAGTTAATAACCGGCGCGTATTTTTAGTAGACAGTTCTACTCGTTGGTTATACGTAGATAACAAGTTGAGGAAACAACTTTGGCCAGAATCGCCGTGGGCCATGAAAGCCAAGAATTATAGTATTAGGGCTAGGTTTACGTGCTATGATTTACTTTTTGGAGGGCACAGCGTAGCGCGTGTTGATTCCATATGGCAGGTAAATGAAGCTCCTGCGATTTCAAAGTAGTAATTATTGACCTACCACAAATGAGAATAATACAAGTAAAAACTTATTATATTGGGATACTCTAATGAAAGAGAGATTACAGATATTCAAACAACTGATCTATCAGTTTACCCTTACATATGAGCAACAGCGACTATGTTACGAGGACTTTGTATATGTGCCTGAGGAAATATTTGAGGATCTTTACGAGGAAGTTTTTCAATACTCTGAGCTTTTGTTACGAAATAACTGCATCGGTACCGAAGCTTATACAGCTGCAAAAGACCTAGAAAAGGATATCGATGACTTCTTGCGCGGTAAAGATGAAATCATGCCTTCAACACTTACTGGTAATCCAGATTTTGATAATCTACAAGCAAAAGCTAAGTTATTGCTAAGCATATTGTCACCCGAAGCGCATTCAGAGTAAAACTTTTTTTCACCCCATCAGGGTATTCTTTAGGGAAGCTAATAAAGCGAAATTAAGAAGCCGCTTAAAACAATACAAGTAAAAACTTATTATATGGACTAGCCACTAGCATACAGCTAGATTAGCTTGAGGTTTGTGCTTAAGACTTACTTTTTCTTTATCGCTTTAGCTTTTGTAGTTTTCATTTCGGGATCCTTATCTTTTGTAGCTTGCGTTCTGAAGCCTATTGGTGCACGAGGAGGTGTTGGTTTGTCTTGCTTTGCTATCAGTTCTTTAAGTACGGCAAAAATATTTTCAATGTCTTTACTGTTGCTTTTTACTTCCTTTTCGAGTTTAGTAAGATGTAATAAAATCTCTTTATGGGTAAGCGCGTATTGACGTAATCTACAAAACACCCTTATGATTTTAATATTTACCTCAATCGCAATTTTGCTTGTAAGTATGCTGGATAACATGGCTACACCTTGTTCTGTAAAAACCATAGGCTTATATCTTGTGCCACCCCAACTTGAGGTCACAATTTGTGACCTCAAGTTTTCCCATTCCTTTTGTTTTAATTCAAACATAAAATCCTGCGGGAAGCGTTCAATATTGCGCTTTATAGCTTGATTAAAAACTTTAGTTTCAACACCATACAAATTTGCTAGATCCTTATCAAGCATCACTTTTTCGCCACGAATCAGGTAAATATTGTTAATAATCTTCTGCTCTTCTAGAATATTAAGTAACTCTTTTCTTACCATGAAACAAATATAAGTTGCTTCGTTTGAGAAAAATAAACAGCGACGCTAAATCTTGATTCTTGAGATCGCGAACTGCAACCTCAAGATGAGTTAGTTGACATTTAGACCTCAATCTATCAGCCTCTCCTGGAGGGACGATTAAAAAAGAAAATTCACACTAGTTCCACAAGTTTAACATTCCCGAAAATACACCATCAATATTTTTGCAAAAAATTCCAGTATGCAAAACAACCATACAGATCCTAGTAATTTAATGTGCAAGTCTAAAAAGAGTACAGTAGCAATGTATCTAAAACTGCTGTGTAATGCAATTCTCTTAGTAGCTGCTACGTACACAAATGGCTACTCACAGCAACAGAAGATGTCTATTCGTGACCTTCAATTGGACTACTACAAGTTTTTACAAAGTACAATTGATACGGCAGATAGTTTTTGTAGCTTTAAGAAGGGTACATTCGGGCTTTATTATCTTGATGACTATATTTTTGACGTAGTATCGCGTGAGGTAATATTTACAAATCTAAAATGCAACGAATTTTCTTTCGTAGTAGATGATTCTACAATTCGCAATTCAAAGTTTTTACAGGCAGACCATAGTACGCTACTTCATGATATGTCTTGCTTCCCAGCATATCAAGAAAAAAATAAAAATGACATTGAAGTACAGATAGTTCAAGTTGGCTCATGTATGGACCAGTGGCTATTCCGATACCGCACTTGGCAAACTGAAGCAGCAAGTAGCTTTCGGCTCATACAACCAATTTTTACCTACGCCTACGTGAATGGCACTTTTTCTCATGGTCACTACGTTTTGACTGTCTATTATGATCTGCCATCAAACACTTGGAAAATTGAGAGTATACAAGATTATTAGCCGCAGAACGAAAGTACCATTCCCAAAAATCCACTACCTTTATACTAGCAAATAAAGCACGATGCGAAACAGCCTTGCAAGCACTTATACTTAAAAGTACAATGTAGATTTAACTTCACTAGCAAGCTATAACAATAAAATGCAGGGAACAACAAATTAAAGACAGAATACTTGAAAAGGCGATGATCCATATTTATTTACACAACATAAGCTACCACAGAACCTTGGGTGCTAATTGCAATTAATCTAAAGCGATAGAAAATGAAAAAAATATTACTAGTGGCACTACTTAGTCTAGCTGTACCACCGACTTTAAGCAGTCAAACCTTATCAAAAAGCCTGATAGTAGAAGATGCAGCACCTCTTAAAGTACGACCCGATTCAATATTATTATTCATTTGTCACGCCCGTGAGGACTCCATAAAAATTTACGTCAACGGCATTTTAGTTGCCTCAAACTTATTTAGCACTGACGCAGTTTATTGTGTAATTGCTACTAACAAATACAACAGACTAAAGCGGTCTGCAAAACTAAGAATTGGAATAGAATACACATCGGAAAATAAAAGGCATGAATTTGTCGTCAAGAATTATTTTACGCACTTTTACATTTCGCACAATCTTCTCTACGAAGAATTTACAATCGCTTGCGACAACAAGAGTAGTCATTTCGAAGTTGAACCGCTTAGGTGGGAAACATTATAGTAATAATCTCATGCAACAAAACCATTCCCAAAAATTCACTACTTTTATATACCCACATTTTGCACTATGCGAAAAAGCTCAGCAAGCCTTTATACCGCAATGTTCACTTAAATACTTATAAGATGTCTTGTAAATTAACGCTACTTATTTGCTTTGTTGTTATTGCAGGCTGTAATCACGGTAACAAACAAATGCAAATAGCATATAGCAATTGCAATAAAATGCTATTGCGCACGATAGAAGAAAATAGGTACGACTTAGAGTTGCTTTCGCAGAGCATTGACAGCTTTAAAGCGCTTGCAAGTGGCAACACTTCAACAGCAACCACGCCAACTGACAAGAATAACCTAGTAGGTTCATATTTGCGCATTTTGAAGAACTTCGAGCTCTCAGGTTTTCATTCATCGTCAAACATCTTCATCGCTTCATTAGATTCGTTTATAGCAAAAAAATGCAGTCAAGATATAGGTTTTATACATTATGATTTAATGTTAATTGATGCTAGTGGAAAGGAAGAAACAGCGAATACGAAGTGGATTCGAGTAGCTAGCGATATTTCTGTGCGAATAATGAGGCCAAGTTTGTAGTATCGTACCGAATCCATGTAAGCCACTGAGTGTCTTTACAATAGTAGCCACCCAGGTTAGCATTGTAACATGCCAGGCGCATAGCACTACCATTCCCAAAAAATCCACTACCTTTATAATAGCAAAAAAGCACAATGCGAAAAAACGCTGCAAATCCTTATACAGTGCTATTTCATGATGAAGTACTATCTCATTTTAAAAAAGGTTTGAAAAATTAGGCAGCACAAGGAAAGCATACGCGTATTTCACTTATAACGCACAAAGGATGTATAATAAACTAAAATCGAGATCGCTTTTATTCTGTTTGCCGCTATTAGCAATAGTTTGTACGGCACAGGCACAGTGTGACTTTTTAATCATAAAATACAACCCTAATAGATGCAATGACTTGACCTTATACAATACTTGCCACGCAAGTACATTGAAGTACTTTAATGATAGTTTAGTGAATAAGTTTTTTGTTGACGATGAATACCCTACGGCCTTTGTTCCGACAAGTGATACTTCTGAATTGTTAGAACTAAATTTAGTCAATGAAATGCTCGCTGAATATTTGCGTAAACCCCCAACACACAACCTTGATAGTACGAACAAATTTTCCATTGAGTTTATAACAGGGTATAGGGGCAAGGAAAAGAACTATATAAAAATTAGCGGGATTATCAATTGTATTGTTTTCTTGGAAAAGCTGATTGACTATTTACAATCCAAAACGAATAATATTTCTGAATTCAACAATTCGCTGTATTATACACAACAAATTTTAATTTATGATATGCTCTGCAAATGTGAAACGCCTTAAACAAAACCTTAGCCCTGCGCCATAATCCTCGCCGTAGCCACATCACTTTCAATTACCCCATCGCGCAAACGCACTACTCGCTTGGCATGTGCGGCGATGTCTTCTTCGTGGGTTACAAGAATTACGGTATTACCCTTAGCATTGATTTCGCTAAAGATGTTCATAATTTCTATGCTGGTTTTGGTATCTAGGTTACCTGTGGGTTCGTCGGCAAGAATGATGCTAGGGTTGTTTACGAGTGCGCGCGCAATGGCTACACGTTGGCATTGACCACCGCTTAATTCATTTGGTTTGTGGTGGGCACGATCGTCTAGTTGTACCTGCTGCATATAGTGCATCGCAATTTCTTCGCGCTGCTTTTTACTTTTGCCGGCGTAGACCAAAGGCAAGGCTACATTTTCTAAGGCGCTTAATTTTGGCAAGAGATTAAACTGTTGAAACACAAAACCAATTTCTTTATTGCGCACCTCGGCCAATTGATCGTCTTGCATTTGACTGACGTTCTTGTTGTTGAGAATATAATTGCCGCCACTTGGGGTGTCTAAGCAGCCGAGTATATTCATGAGGGTGCTTTTGCCGCTACCACTTGGTCCCATGAGGGCTACATATTCATTGCGCTCAATTTCTAAATTCAAACCCTTAAGCACGGAAATCGTTTGCTTACCTAAGTAGTAATTTTTTATCAGTTGCTGAACAGAAATAATACTCATCGCTTATACCTTGTTTTCGCTGGCAAGCTGCTGCACTTTGGCAGATACATACTCGTCAACAGTTGTAAATCTAAAGGTATTGTATTGCTCGCTGAATTTTATTTTATGGAGGCCACCTCTAAGCGGACGAGCGGCAGGCTGCTGTAGTTCTGCGGTATGCAAAGCTTGCAAGTTGTATTGCGCATTCGGAAAATACTTGAGTACAGTTAAGGCCAAGTCTACACGATTCATCCAATCGGTGCTGGCAATATGGTAAACACCGCTCTTGCCATCTTGCAATAGCAGCAACATCGCTCTTGCAACGTCAAAAGCACAAACAGGGGTCGCATACTGATCGGCTGGCAATTTCAAATTAATGGCTTGCTTGTTTAAAGCTTGCTCAATGATGCGCGCTACAAAGTTTTTATTGCGCACTTCATCACCATATACATTAGTAATACGAAGCACTAAGTTGTCCTTACTGTGCTGTAGTACAAGTTGCTCAGCTTCTAGTTTATGTTTTGCATAAACACTTAGTGGGTTTACGGCATCCGTTTCTAGATAAGGGCCAGCTGCGCCATCAAAAACATAGTCTGTGCCAATATATACGAGCTTGGCATTGTACTTAGTGGCCAATTGCAGTAGATTGATGGTACTCTGAACCGTTTTATTGTAACTATCCTGCACCTCTGTTTCGCAGGCATCTACATGCGTCATTGCGCCACAATGCACAATAACAGTAGGCGCAAATTCATCTAGCTTAAAATTATCTGGATGTTGTGGTTCTAGTGTATTGTAATAAACACAGCCTTCCACAGCATAACTAAAGTAGCTACCAACAACATCAATACCTTGTTGCTTAAAATGCTTGAGTACATTGCCGCCAACGAGGCCGCTTGCGCCACTTACAAATACTTTCATTGTTGCTTGTATTGTTCTAAGCTTTGAAAACTATTATCGCGGTCGCTAATGGTGAGCGCCATATCGGGCCACGCGAAATTAAAACTGTTGTACAATATACCGCTATCATGCTCGGCGCTATACATACCATTTTGCAAGTACAAAGTGGTACTATTGTCTTCTAAGCTCACAAAACCATGCGCAAAGCCTTCTGGTATATAAAGCGCATTTGCTTTTTCTGCACTTAAAATGCATTGCGCCGTTTGCCCAAAAGTAGGCGAGTGCTGCCTAATATCTAGTACCACATCTAAAATACTGCCGCTTGTGCAAAGCACAATTTTAGCATGCTCATGCGGCGATTGATGAAAGTGCATACCTCTCAAAACACCTTTGTGGCTTGTACTGTAAAAACTTTCGCGCACTGTAAAATTGATGCCCGCATTTTGCAAAGTGCTTTCGTGAAATAGCTTCACAAAGCTGCCGCGCGCATCCTGATGTTTATGATGCTGCAATTGCAATACGCCTGGCAATGTTGTTGCTTCAATGGTCATCTGCGTCGTTGATATTGGCTTCAAAATAGGTGCGAATTAATTGCAAGCATTTTACGCTAGCTTCTGCATCGTCTTTGTACCATTGAATGGTATGCTTTATTGCATCGTTTACTGCAAGCTTTGGCTGCCAAGCTAGCTCGTGCTTTATCTTAGTGATATCTAAGGTAAGTGCTTGCGCTTCGTGAGGCTGGTCTGCCGTGCTAATATCTTTCCAAGTGCCGCTGCCCCAAACATCAATGGCTATATCTACTAAACTGCTTACAGGAATTACATCTGCAGGCACAGGACCAATATTATAAGCTGTGTTATATTTAGTTGGCTCATCGTGCATTTTTGCAGCTAATAATAAGTAGGCGCCAAGCGGTTCGATTACATGCTGCCAAGGCCTAGTAGCTGCCGGATTACGCAGTTCTATGGCATCGCCGGAGCGAAGTGCTTTTACGATATCTGGTATAATTCTATTGTCTGCAAAATCGCCACCACCAATTACATTACCAGCACGCACACTAGCAATGCTTTTGCGATGCTTGTCGTAGTTGGCATTATTAAAGAAAGAACTTCTGTAACTTTCAATGATAATTTCTGCGGCAGCCTTGCTTGCACTGTAAGGGTCGTAGCCGCCCAATGCATCGCTTTCTACAAAAGCTTTGCCACTATCGTTATTCGCATATACTTTATCTGTGGTGATACAAACGCAAACGCATGGTTTATCCAAAGTGCGGATGGCATCTAATAAATTGGCTGTGCCTTGCGCATTGACATTAAATGTGTACAATGGTTCTTTATAGCCTCGCAGTACAAGCGGTTGCGCAGCCATATGAAAAATATAATCTGGCTCTGCACTAATTATAAATTGCTGCACTGCTGGTGCGTCGCATAAATTGTGAAGCACACTTTTTTTGCATATTTGCTCACCATCTATTTGGTTATACAAATCTTCGGGATGCTCGGGTTCTAAAGCAAAGCCGCTAATATTGGCGCCAAGGTGCTGAAGGATTTGAATCAACCAAGCACCCTTAAAGCCAGTGTGGCCAGTAACCACAACATTTTTGCCTTGAAAATAAGGTTTAAGATGTTTTACTGTTACCATTTTTTCCAAGCTGGGTTATTAAGCCACATGTGTTCTAACTCTTCTTTGTCACGCATGGTGTCCATGCATTTCCAAAAACCACGATGCTTGTAGCCAACAATTTGGCTATCGCGTGCAAGGTCGTACATTGGTTGACGCTCCCACATCACATCATTGGCATCGTCGTGCAGGTACTTGGCGATGTCTTTGTTTACCACAAAAAAGCCGCCATTAATCCATGTGCCACTATCTGCTGGTTTTTCTTCAAAACTTGTTACTGTGCCATCGTCCTGCATACCTACCACACCAAAGCGACTAGTAGGTTGCACGGTTGTCATAGTACAAATTTTGCCATGCGCATTATGAAAATCTAATAACGCATTCAAATCTACATCGCATACACCATCACCGTAGGTCAACATAAACGTTTCGTTGTTGGTATAGGGTAGTACTTGACGCAAACGACCGGCAGTCATTGTATCTACTCCCGTATCAATTAATGTTACTTTTAAGTTCTCTTTATGCGTTGTATGCACCTCTACACTATTTGTACTGAGGTCAATCGTGCAATCGCTGTTTAATGCAAAGTAGTTGGCAAAATAGCCTTTTATAATACTAGCCTTATAACCGCAGCATACAATAAACTCGTTGAAGCCATGGTGTGCATACATTTTCATGATATGCCATAAAATTGGTTTGCCGCCAATTTCAATCATTGGCTTTGGGCGCAAATGGCTCTCTTCACTTATGCGTGTGCCGAGTCCTCCGGCAAACAATACAACTTTCATTTTTTGCAATATAATATTTTTTAGATTATTCGTGTTTTACTGTGCCGTTGTGAAAATGTGCTAGATACAAAAATTTGTTTTCGTAGTACTTAAACACTTCATTGTCGTAGGCTGGCGCAATGCTATAAGGTGTGCAGAAATGCTTATTATTTTTAGATAGATATTTTGCCATAGGCTTGCCATTAGCGTTAAGCAGATGCGAAAAAAAGTACAAAGCGTCAAAGCCTTTGAACACAATATTACTTGGTTCACTACCCATTTCTGTTTTAAACGTATTTTGTACATACTTCTGCTCGTCGCGCAAATCTTCTAGCGTATACGCTGTGGTGATATATACATGCATATCGCCAATAAGTTCGGTATTCTTGAGTATTTCCATATCGCGCCACGTTGGCATACCGTACACAACAATATCGTAGCCTTGCATTCTAAATTCTTGAATGACTTGTAAATTTTGCTCAGCGGCATCAGTACCCAAAACAGCCAATACAATTACATTGGTGCGTTGCTTATCTAATTTTGGTGCAAGCATTGCTACTGTTAGCACATCGCCTTTAATATTGATCGACTTTGTTGCTTCGCTGCTTGTGCTTACTTCCTTATTAAAATAGTTCCACGCATTGTTCTCTGCATTATTGCCATCGCGTTTGCAAAAGATAATATTATCAACGGTATGCTTACTATTGATTTGCTTCCTCAATTTTTGCATATGCGTTTGCAAACGTGGCTGCAATAATACAAAGTAGGGGTTAGCTTCTTGCTCGCCGTCGTTAGGAGATACTGCGCTTATCAACATTATTTCTTTGCTCTTGCAAAAGGCCGCAAGTTGCTGAATTTCGGAACCACTTACATTGCCGATAATACAATCTACACTGTCAAACTTTTTGGTTTCTATAAGGCGTGCTAAACTGAGGTATTTGCTTCGCGTATCATAGACATGTACATCAACCTTAATGCCAGCGCGATTAAGCGTATCTGCCGCCATTTGAATGCCTTTGTAGAATTCAATACCTGGCAAAGCAAAGTCTGGTATATTGGCCAAGTTTTTTGCCAAATCAAAACTATCGAGATACATTGGCGTTAGTACAGCCACAGTATATCGTTCTTTCTTTTGCGCAGGCTTTTCTACAACAATGGTAGATGATTTTGTTTGCGCGCAAAGCGAAGGCATGTGGCAATAAAACAACATTGCCAGTGCAAAAAGTCTAAAAAGATATGTCTTATTTACTCCCATTCAATTGTTGCTGGTGGTTTACTACTGATGTCGTACACCACGCGATTAATACCTCTTACTTTATTAATGATATCGTTACTCACTTTGGCTAAGAACTGATGCGGTAGATAAGCCCAATCGGCAGTCATACCATCTACGCTCGTTACAGCACGTAATGCGCATGTGTATTCGTATGTACGTTCGTCGCCCATTACACCTACACTTTGCACTGGCAAGAGAATTGCACCTGCTTGCCATACACTGTCGTACAAGCCTTCGCTTTTAAGTAGCCCAATAAAAATGGCATCAGCCTCTTGTAGCATCGCTACTTTTTCTGGCGTGATGTCGCTAAGTATTCTAATACCCAAGCCTGGACCAGGGAAAGGATGGCGTTGTAAAAACATTTCAGGAATATCTAGTTCCTTGCCAATACGACGTACCTCATCTTTGAATAAACTACGCAATGGCTCTACCAACTGCATATTCATTTTTTCGGGCAAGCCGCCAACATTGTGATGGCTTTTAATCGTTTGGCTTGGCCCTTTGGTACTCATGCTTTCAATTACATCGGGGTAGATGGTACCTTGTCCTAAGAACTTAGCATCACTAAAATGCTTGGCTTCTTCTTGAAACACATCTATAAACAAACGCCCAATCGTTTTGCGCTTTTGCTCGGGATCTTTTTGCCCAGCCAACTCACGATAGAAAAGCTCTTTTGCATCAACACCTTTTACATTAAGGCCAATCGTTTTATAATTGATAAGCACTTGCTCAAATTCGTCTTTGCGCAAAAGGCCGTTATCTACAAAAATGCAGGTCAATGCCTCGCCAACCGCTCTATGTATAAGCACTGCAGCAACCGTACTGTCTACGCCACCGCTTAGCGCCATAATTACTTTACTATCTCCAATCTGCTCCTTTAGTTTAGAAACCGTTTCTTGCACATAGTTGGTTGGTGTCCAATCTGCTGTGCATGCGCACACGCCCAATACAAAGTTTCTAATAAATACTTTGCCGTGCTCGGTATGTGTTACTTCTGGGTGAAACTGCAAGCCATATAATGGATGTGGTCCACTAAGACATTCGTATGCCGCATTGCTAATGCTATCGGTTTTGGCAATAAGGTTAAAATTATTAGGCAGGGCAGTAATGGTATCGCCGTGACTCATCCATACTTGGCTCTGCGGTTCGATATCTGCTAGCATTGCGCTATTAGCTGCAAGCACTTGTAGTTCGCTTCTACCGTACTCGCGCGTATCGCTATTAGCAACGTTGCCACCGTAAAGCTTAGCGCATAATTGTGCACCGTAACAAATGCCAAGCACTGGTACTTTTGCATTAATAGCTTCTACATCTACTACAGGTGCATCTGCTTGCTGCACACTGTAAGGGCTACCGCTAAGAATTACACCGCGTAAGTTGGCAGTGTAGTCTATGGCTTTGTTATATGGTTGGATTTCGCAATAGACATTGAGCTCGCGAATATTACGAGCGATTAGCTGCGTAACTTGGCTGCCAAAGTCTAGAATTATTATTTTATCGTTCAATAGATATGATGTTCGTTTAATAAAAATGCAATGTTCTACGCTTGCGCAACAGGGCCGTTGAACACCATTGGTAATTGTTGTGTTTCAGTATCCTTGATAGGACCGTTGACGGCCTCAAATTTCTTTACATTATCTGTTAATGCACGCATGAGGCGTTTTGCATGTTGAGGCGTTAGAATAATTCTGCTCTTTACACGCGCTTTTGGTGTATTGGGCATAATATTTACAAAGTCAACTACAAACTCGCCATTGCTATGTGTAATAATGGCAAGATTGCTATAAGTGCCTTCTGCCATTTCTTCATTAAGCTCTATTTGTAGTTGATTTTCAGGTGCTTGATTTTGTTGACTCATCTTAAATATAAAAATCTCTTGTGGGATGGCAAATATACGCTTTATTGCAGTGCTTTCGGGCTGATTGACAAGGAATTGGCCGTTATGAAATTGCCAATTTTTGCACACTTGTGTGCATAGAATTGCACCTAGAATTGTTAGAAATTTAGTAACTTTGTGACGTGCGTCAGTTACGATACCTATTGGAGACGAAATTGTTTGGGGTGTGCACAGCACTTGGCGAGCGCTTAGGCATTAGTATTCAATGCATTCGGATGTGGTTTATTTATATAAGCTTCTTTACATTCGGTAGCCCTGTGATTTTGTATTTCATTTTAGCCTTTTGGAGAAAAATTAGAAATTATATCAGCATGGCGAGAAGGAATCCCGTGAAGTGGGTTTAAAACACTCATTCTCTTTCTGTTTCTCCTTCTCATTCTCTCCTCCGCTGACTCATTCTTTCTCTAACACCACAAATCTTTTCTCTCTTTCTAATAGCTTTTCATTTATTGCATCTCATTCTCAGGTAATCTTTTGGATATACTAGAAACAGTGCGAGAAACACTGCGAGAGCGAAGTCAGAGCGAAACAGAGCGAGAGCGCTTAGAGAGCGAGAAACAGAGCGAGAGCGGAGTCAGTGCGTGAAAGAGAGCGAGAGCGAAACAGAGCGAGAAAGAGAGCGAGAGCGAAGTCTGTGCGAGAGCGAGTGTTTAACCACTACTTCCACAAATACACATAACTCTTCTTATACTCCTCAAACGGAATCCTTGTATGGCTATTTGTTTGGAGATAATGCATAATCACTTCAAAATTTGGAATGTCTAAGTAGCCAGGCACGGGCATTGGGTTTTGAAAATTTTCCATTAGAATAATACTCGTTGGGTAGCTGCGTTTGCCATTCATAAGCTTATCAGCGAGTTCATTAACGCCATTTTCTATGCTGTAAATTTTACCTTGAAACGGTACATCATTATCTTTTTCGGCATTGAACTTAATACAATAAAAATTCTCGTTCATAAACTTGGCAACGCGAGGATCTTTGAATGTTTTTGAATCCATCACCTTACACCAGCCGCACCAGTCTGTGTACACATCTACATAAACCTTGCGGGGTTGTTGCGCCATTTTATCTTGTGCTTGTTGCCAAGTAAGCCATTGAATTTCTTCGGTGGCTTCTTCTTTTTTAGCAGGAGCGGGCTTTGCAGTTGCAGGGGTAGTAGTAGTTGCCTTTGCGGGTTTCGGCTTTCTTACAGTTTTTTTAGCTGTTTGGGCTATACTAGCTGTGCTTAAAACTAGCAAACAAGTTGCTGCAAGGCAAATGGACTTAAGCATGATGTATTAATATTTGCGATAAAATTAAAATGCATATAAATGCTAGCTTTACAACATATGGTTAATACCACCAGACATATCGCCCTTGCCATAACAGGCGCAAGCGGCAGTATTTATGCAAAGCAATGCTTGGATATTCTAACCGCACAAGCAAATATTACGGTTAGCGTAGTAATGAGTGCCAATGCCAAGGATGTATGGCAACACGAACTAGGCAGCAAAAGCTATGAAAATTATAGTGTTAATTTTTTTGAAACCAACGACTTTACTGCAAGCTTTGCCAGTGGCAGTAGCACAACTGAGGCCTTAATTGTTGTGCCTTGCAGCATGGGCACTTTGGGTAGAATTGCAGGTGGCATTAGCGATAGTCTTATAACGCGCGCTGCAGATGTGATGCTTAAAGAAAGACGTAAATTGATTTTGGTAGCGCGTGAAACACCATTAAATGCCATCCATTTGAAAAACATGTTGACCGTAACAGAAGCCGGCGCTATCGTTTGCCCAGCTGTGCCGAGTTATTACAGTAATCCTACAACACTCGAAGAAGCAGCACTAACTGTAACCAAGCGTGTAATGAGCTTACTTGGTGTGGACTGCGGTGAGTATCGTTGGGGTAAGCATTAGTGTCTAAACAAATTCGTAGCCGATATCCGAACGATAGTATTTGCCTTCAAAAGTTACTTCTGCGGCTGCCTCCTTGCTCAAGTGAAGCGCCTCAGCAAGTGTATCGGCTAAAGAGGTTGCCGTAAGCACTCTACCGCCGCTTGTAACAACTTTGCCGTCCTTTAAACCTGTGCCTGCATGGTATATTTTGGTTTTGGCGCTGTCTATAGCATTACTAATTTCAAAACCTTTGGCATAGTCGCCAGGATAGCCACCACTTACACACATGACTGTTGCTGCGTGTTGCGGATGAAACTCAACACTAGTCTCGTTGAGCGAATTATGATGGCAATGCAAAAACAATTCTACAAGATCTGAATTAAGGCGAGGTAAAACAACTTCAGTTTCTGGATCGCCAAGGCGGCAGTTATACTCTATAACAAATGGCTCGTTGTTTACCTTAATCAAGCCAAAAAATACAAAACCGTGGTAATTGATGTTTTCTGCAGCTAAACCTGCTATGGTTGGCTGTACAATTTGCGACACCACCTTTTGCATAAAAGCCTCATCAGCAAATGGTACAGGACTAATTGCACCCATGCCGCCAGTATTTAGGCCCGTATCGCCTTCGCCAATGCGCTTATAGTCCTTTGCTTCTGGCAATAAAACATAGTTTTTTCCATCGGTAAGGGCAAAAACGCTCAATTCTATACCATCCAAAAATTGCTCAACAACCACTTTGCTGCTTGCAGTGCCAAATTTGGCATCAAGCAACATGGCCTTAAATTCTGTGATAGCCTCCTCTAGGGTTTGACAAATTAAGACGCCTTTGCCCGCTGCAAGACCATCTGCCTTTAATACAATCGGTAAGCTATGCTGTTGGAGGTAGGAGAGACCGTCCTCCAAATTTTCTGCGGTGAACTCGCGATACGTTGCAGTTGGGATATTGTGCCTACCCATAAAAGCCTTGCAATAAGCTTTGCTACCTTCTAACTGGGCCGCTTCTTGACTAGGGCCGATAATTGCGATGTTAGTATCAGTGTCGTTCGCAAAATAATCGTAGATACCCTTAACTAAAGGCTCCTCTGGTCCAACCACAATCATGTTAATGTGATTATTTATACAAAATGATTTAATTGATTCAAAATCATTGATTTGTAATGATATATTTTCTCCAAATTGAGAGGTGCCAGCATTGCCGGGTGCAATAAAAAGTTGCTTGCAATAGGGGCTTTGGCTGAGTTTATGGGCTAGGGCATGCTCGCGGCCACCGCTGCCTAAAAGCAAGATATGTTGTGCTGTAAAGTTCATTTTGCAGCTGCAAAGTAAGTTCAAATTTGAAACATTTTGGCAATGACAAGTAGTAGGCGCCACCGCAACACTTGGCTTGAATTGGTACAACTTGGCAAGCAAAAACAAAGTGCCTAGGCAGAATTTACTATGCCTGTGTGGATTAAATAAAGCGGCAATGCTGCTGCTTGATGGGAATTATGTTCTATTTTGCCTGCTTAGAATTAACATATGGAAGATATAAAAACACAAAAAGGACATCCAAAAGGGCTGTATTTGCTGTTTACAACAGAAATGGCAGAACGCTTTAGCTACTATGGCATGCGGGCTATTTTCATCTTGTTTATGACCAAAATGCTCTTGCTAACTGACAAAGATGCAAGTAATGTATACGGTAGTTATACTGGTCTTGTATACCTAACGCCGCTATTGGGTGGTTATTTAAGTGACAGATTCCTCGGTAATAATAAAAGTATTCTGCTAGGTGGTGCCCTAATGGCTATAGGACAATTGTTAATGTTCTTTAGTGCTAGCATGGCAGATGGCTTAGCTCAAAGCCCAAGCGCATTAACTTGTATGTGGGCAGGTCTTACAATGTTGATTATGGGTAATGGTTTCTTTAAGCCTAACATTAGCACATTAGTTGGGCAGCTTTATCCAGCCAATGATAAACGTATTGATGCGGCCTTTACCATTTTCTATATGGGTATCAATTTGGGCGCATTCTTTAGTCCGTTGGTATGTAGCACATTAGCGGAAAAGTACGGCTTTAAGTGGGGCTTTTTAGCTGCTTGCGTTGGCATGATCTTGAGCTTAATTGTATTTGTTGTAATGAAAGACAAACTGCTTCGTAATACTTCTGGACAAAGCATTGGTGCAGAAGTAAAGAAAATAGACATGAAGCACATAGGTATTGTACTTGGTGCAACGGCGTTTATCTTCTTTTTGCTAAACTTCAAAACATGGTTCAAGGTAGATGTAGATCCTATTGCATGGTTGATTTACGGTGCCATGGTTGTGATGCCAATTGTTATTTTGACCAATGGAACATTAACTAAAGCTGAAAGATCACGTATCATAGTAATCTTCATCCTCGCATTCTTTGTAATATTCTTTTGGGCCGCATTTGAACAGGCTGGTGCCTCGCTTACTTTGTTTGCTGATCGCAATACAGACCGCATGATTGGTACGTGGGATATGCCTTCTGGATGGTTCCAAAGTGTAAATCCGCTAGCTGTAATTGGTTTAGCACCGCTTATAGCTGGTCTTTGGCTTACAATGGGTAGAAGAAACATGGAGCCTAATTCTGCCGTAAAAATGGGTATTGGTCTAGCGCTAGTATGCTTAGGTTACATTGTAATTCTGCTTGGACTAAAAACAATGGGCACCGATGGCAAAATCAGCATGTGGTGGTTAATGGCATTGTACATCATCCACTCAATTGGTGAACTTTGTCTTAGTCCAATTGGCTTAAGCATGGTATCAAGACTTTCTCCAATTCGTATTGGCTCATTGATGATGGGTACTTGGTTTTTAGCTAATGCTGCAGCTAATAAGTTTGCTGGTACCTTAAGCGCACTTATTCCACCTAGTGCAGAAGATTTAGCAAAGGGCGTAACAGTACCATCTATCTTAGGTTTCCAAATCAATAACCTCAACGATTTCTTCATGGTATTTATATTGATGACAGCTGTGGCTGCCGTGATCCTATTTGCAATCAGTACTAAACTGCGCCAAATGATGTTTCTTGATACACTTGGTAAAGAAGGCGTAGATCCAAAAATAAATGCAGAGATTACCAATAACTAATTTCAAAAATTACTAATTTTTCAGATGGCGAGGCGTACTATGCTTCGCCATCATTTTTACAAAACATATTTAACAGCTATAAAGTAAATGAGTACCACAAGCAAGCACCCTAAAGCCTTACCATATCTCTTCTTCAGCGAAATGTGGGAGAGATTTGGCTACTATCTAATGATTGGCATCTTTACGCTATACCTTAAAGATAAAATTGGTAATGGTGGCTTTGGTTTAAATGAAAAAGAGAGTGCCGATTTGTATGGTACTTTTATTGCACTCGTATTCTTTACGCCATTTTTGGGTGGTATACTTGCCGATAGGTATTGGGGATACAAAAAAACAATTATTGTAGGTGGCTTGCTGATGGGCATTGGCTATTGCCTAATGGGCATTCATAGCAAGGCCATGTTGTACACAGCTATGACCTGTGTAATTGTTGGCAATGGCTTGTTCAAACCAAACATTAGTAGCTTGCTAGGTAATATTTATAACCGACCAGAGTTTAAAGCCAATAAAGACAGCGGCTACAATATCTTCTACATGGGCATTAACGTAGGCGCATTTATTTGCAACTTTTTTGGCGCAGCCTTGTACAATGCCTTTGGCTGGACTTGGGCCTTTGTAGCTGCCGGCGTTGGTATGTTTATTGGCATTGTGGTTTTTGTTTTAGGCATGAAATATTATGAAGGTGCAGATGAGAAAAAAGGCATGGCGCCTGGCGATATGAGTACCAAAGAAATCCTCTTAAAAATCTTACTACCGTCGGTGGTGTTTGCAGCGATTGGCTTTTTTATTAATGGTATTACAGATACTAAAACGAACCCTAATGGCAACTTACTTGGTAGCGATAGCACTGATGCATTTTTGTTTGCTTGCATCCCAGTTTGCTTTTTCTTCTATAGCATTTATAAGCGCGCACAAGCTCACGAAAAAAGACCATTGGCTGCAATGCTGACAATTTTTAGCGTGGTGGTGGTGTTTTGGGCTGTATTTAAGCAAAACGGTACAGCGCTCAATACTTGGGCAGATAATTATACGAATCGTGAAGTAACAGGCACTACAGCATCTGTACTAAACAGCCTAAAGCAAAGCAAAGAAGTAACGTACCAACTTGGCAAGGACAGCGTAGCGCTAACCGATGCACAATTTAGAGCAATTAAAGATGGCAACGGCAACAAGGTAAAAGGCTTAGATTACCCTAGCTATTTTAAGAACGTAGCAGTAAAACCAGCGGAAGGCAGTAAGGTAAGTTTGTGGAGCACCAACTTAAGCCAAAGCATTAATCCTGGTTGGGTTATTTTACTTACACCTGTGGTAGTTGGTTTCTTTACTTGGCTGCGTCGCAAAAAGAAAGAACCAAGTACGCCTACAAAAATTGCTTTAGGTTTATTAATTAGTGGTCTAAGTACTTTAGTAATGGTAGCTGCGGCAAAGGCGAGTCACGTTGGAGCAGATAAAGTAAGCTTGTGGTGGTTGATAGGTACGTACGGCGTAGTAACAATTGGTGAGTTGATGCTTAGTCCAATGGGCTTGAGCTTGGTAAGTAAAATGAGTCCTGTACGTATGACCAGCATAATGATGGGCGGTTGGTTTTTAGCCACTAGTATCGGCAATAAGATGAGTGGTGTGCTTGCTAGCCTTTGGGATAACTACGACGACAAGGGCGGCTTCTTTATGGTAAACTTCTGGCTACTTATTGCTGCAAGCGTTGTGATGTTTGCCTTGCTAAGGTGGCTAAATAAAATATTTGCCGAACACGCAGCAGGGTAGAACTTGCGGCACTACTTTATAGCGGCATATTGTACTAAAGTGTAATTTGCACAATATGCCATTCGCCTTCTTGCGACAAACTAAGTGTAGCATTCATGTTGCGCAAGAGGTTGAGGTGTTCTATACGCTGTCTGATATTTTTTAGCGCCAACTTATTGCCTTCAGATTCTTGCAAGCTATTTTGCATACTTGCTTCTATACCTATGCCGTTATCCATGACTTTAATTGAAATAGACTCATTAGGCAATTTGTGGACTTCAATTTTAATTCTATTGTCAACTCCTTTTTTTCTAAATAAACCATGCTTAATGCTATTCTCGGCGATTGGTTGCAGTAACAAAGGCGGAATTAGTAGCTCTTCAGCATCTACACTATCATGCAAATTAATCTGCCAATGGAGGGTATTATTGAAGCGAAGATTCTCTAGGCCTAAGTAGCCACGCACAATTTCTAACTCCGCAGACAAAGGAATCAGTTCTTGCTGCACATTACGCATGTTTTGCCTAATCAATGCACTGAAATCATTAAGGTATTTATCTGCTTGGCTTACTTCGTTCATTCTATACATTGCTTGAATATTGGCAAGGCTATTGAACACGAAGTGCGGATTCATCATAGCGTTGAGCGCCTTCAACTCATTTTGAAGTGACTCAAACTTTGTAAGTTGTACTTGCAGCTTCTTCTTATTGCGCGCTTTATAATACGCCCTAATGCCAAAAAACATCAATAGAATGCCTGACAGCACTGCCAAAGCAATAAACCAATTCGTTTTCCAGAACGGCAGTTTTCTATAAATATTGATCTTCTTTTCTGATATCACTGCGCCTCCTAAACCACATAGTTGAATCGTTATTTCAGAAGATCCATGTCTAAGATTTGGAATGCTTAACAAACCACTTGACAAACGTGCCCAGTCAGAACCTTCATATTTGTATTGCACAAAACAAGGATACTGCTCAAGATTGATGACGTCATACCTGACGTTGATGCTTCCTGCATTTTTTTCTACCTCGATAGAAGTATTGCTGCTATTGAAGCTTTGATTATAAACAACGACGTCAGCAAAATAGGGTAGCCTGCAGGGTGTAAGTAAATCTTGATAAGGTACTTTACTTATTGCTTTACTTGACAAAATGTACAAGTTCTGTGCCTTTGAAAAAACATTTACAACATCTTTAGGCAAAAAGCGTGCACCTAAATACGATACGCGAACATCATCTATGCCATCTTGCAATAGAACTGTGGTGTTTTGACCTAAAACAATATGCATTGAGTCGTTTACGCTAATGATATCTCGTACCACAAGATCTGCTGGCAATCCAGCAATTTTTCGATAAGTATTGTTGTTAAGTATATCTGTACAAAAATGCAGAGCACCTGAATGTGCTTGCATTATACAATGGTATTTACCTTTTACGATTTTGAAAATCTTGATGGGTGCCTTAAAACTCTTTGTAACTTGCTTATCAACAGCATGAAGCAATAGGTCATTTTTTGTTGTAGCAAGAATTAAGCTATCTTGATAATTATAAATGTCAAATATTCTAACCGCGCCACTTGTAAAGATGTGCGTAGCTGGCCGTAAGAAGAAAACCAATGCATGATTTACACCAACAGGTCGGCCTCGAAAGTTGATTGTTTTCTTAATGAATGCAATTTTGTCTAAACTTTCAACTTTGGCAAGGCGCCCACGTTCTAATTCAAAATGCTCGTTGCCATATAAAATATCTAAACCTGAATTCTTTGACTGATGGATAAGAAAGGAGGAAGGGTTTTCATTACTTTGCATTTTAAACTGCTTCTGAAAAACTAGATTTTCGTCAACTACATATAGTTTGTCGGTTCCATTATTGATTACAAGTTCACTACCAACAACATTAGCGTCTTTAAACTTTGCGGTACTTGGGTTTTCATAGGTGGGCTTCAGGTTCAAATCTATTTCAAATAAACCGTTGTCAATGGTTGACACGAGCAATTTGCCATTCTGTAAAGCACATACATCAGAAATAGTATACTCATCGAGTAAATACGCCTTGGTAGCATTAAGCTTTGTATCGTAAATGATAAGACCTGGTTTGCAACAGACGTACAGCAAGTGTGTTGCCGAGTCGTAGATAATACTATTAATTGGACCTGGCTTAATCGCTTGTTTTGGCTGCGGTATTCTATACTCATCTATCAGGATATGCGAAGGTGTTACAGTGTATGCGTGGCATTGCAAATGCTTACATAATACCTTGTCTGCGGTCTTTTCAAATCGTTCTTCAAACTTTTTTGCATTAGCAAGTGTTACTTTTCTATCGTTGCCGTAAAAAACAAAATTTGCATTAGCATCTATGTCAAAGGAAAAATGCTGAAAGTCTTTTGGGGTAAGCATAAGCGTAGATAAGCTTTTGCCATCGTATTTATATATCGTATCAATGCCCGTAGAGTATATAATGACATTTTTATGTTTCTTATCGTCGAGCGTACGTAAGTTACTAGTTAGCTGCACTGGCCGCACTAAGCTAGTGTCATTTCTTGCAGAGTGGTAATAGTGATTTTGAATAAATGCCAAAGTAGCTTTGAAAGTACTCAACCACATTCTACCGTGCTCATCTTCGTAGATATCAAATACTTCGTCCTTGATTTCATCTTCGGGATTAAGGTAGGCATACGGATGCACATCGTTACCAGTATACTGGAGAAGTCCTTCGTTCGTACACAGTAGAATGCTGCCGTTTTTTAATTTGAAAATACCATAAATCGTATTTGTACTAAGTAGATTATCTGTCGTATAATTTACAATGGTTTGCGCAGTAATACTTGATGCACCACAAGAAAAAAACAACACCGCAATTAACCCAGGTAAAACTCTCATGGTTTATTCGCGAGTAGTTTGGTTATTTCCGCCACCTTTCTTGCACTAACTTCAACTTTGGTATTGTTGCTAAGTACCAAGTTGCGTGTGCTGTCAAGGGTTTTGGCATGTTTCAAATTGGCAATGGTACTTTTATGTATTCTTACAAAACTTGCACCAAGTATATCCTCAAAGTAATTTAATGGCTTGCTAGCAGTAACCTTCTTGGCATTGCCTTTCTCTAAATAATTGAAGGTGCAATAAGACCCAGAAGCTTCCACAAAAAGTATATCGGCAATAGGAATGAAATACTTGCCATTATGCGTATTGATAGTCAATTGATCACGCGCCTTTAGTGACTCAACAATCTCACGCGACGACTGTGGTGGGGTGGTTGCGTTGTTGTCAATTATCCATTGCAAGGCAGCGATAAGGCTCTCTTCATTTACAGGCTTCGTTAGAAAATCAATCGCATGTAACTTGAATGCAGCCATTGCGTATTGGTCGTAAGCAGTAATGAAAATGAGGTTGGTTTTATCGTTGCGCTTTGCAAGAAAATCCATCGCATTTTCGTGCGGAATATGAATATCAAATAATGAAATGTCTGGATGATGATCGTCTAAAAGCGCTGCAGCCTCGTCGGTATTATGTGCAATGCCAACAACATCAATCAATCCGCTAAAGTTTTCTTTAACGATGTAAGCTAAGTACTTACTTATAGCTACTTCGTCTTCTACAATGATTAGTTTTAGCATGAAAATATTAGTCCCCCCCGGATGCCTCGTACAAGACACTAGCGCAATTTACATTTTTAGGTGCAATTATTTTCGTCTTGCACCAATCTAAACAAGCATAAAATGCAAGTATTTTTTTGCACTATAGGCAACTTTTTGTGTTAAATGCAATGCGTTCAGAAACAATTTGCCTACGTTCAGAAACAATTTTACCCTTTTCAGTCCACAATTTCTACTTTTATATCGCAATCGGGTATCAGTTTTCTCCTATAACATTTACCCAATTTAATAGAGCGTACACTACTTCACTCTAGTAAGAAAACAAAAAACCGCAGATTCCTACTGCGGTTTTTTATTTGACTAATTTTTTAGCGTTGTGTTTTACTTGCCAAATTCATCTATTGCTTTGCCCTTTACAAGCTTGCTATTATGTTGACCATATAAATAATATACAACTAAGCCAATCAGCAACCAGCCGCCAAGACGCGCCCAGTTCAGCCAGCCCAAGCCATAGATCATCGCTGCACAGAACAAAATACCAACGATTGGCACAAATGGCACCAACGGTGTCTTGAATTGACGTGGCAAATCAGGATCGGTTTTACGCAAAATAATTACGCCAATACAAACCAAAATAAATGCGAATAGGGTACCGATACTACTCATATCACCCACAACATCGCCTGGTACAAAGGCTGCAAACAAACCAACAATTACAAATACAAACATTTGCGCTTTAGCTGGTGTTCTGAATTTTGGATGAAGTTGTGCAAAACGACTAGGCAACAAACCATCGTTTGCCATGCTATAAAATACACGGCTCTGGCCAAGTAGCATTACCAAGATAACACTACTAAATCCTGCAAGAATAGCAACAGTAATAAAGTCGGCAAGCCATTTGTAGTTTGGCATATACTCCTGAATAGCAGCTACAACGCTAGCTTCGCCACCTTTAGTACGGAAAAATTCAACAGGTGCAATACCAGTTAAAACGTGTGCAAAAAGTATATATAGCAAAGTACAAATCGCTAAAGAACCTAGTATACCGATTGGCATATCACGCTTAGGATTTTTGGCTTCCTGGGCAGCGGTACTTACCGCGTCAAAGCCAATGAAAGCGAAAAACACGACGCCAGCAGCGCCTAAAATACCACGCCACCCTCCGAAGTCGTGCGTTATGCCTGCTTTTGTAGTGAATTTAGAAGGCTCGGGAATATACGGTGTATGATTACCCGATTGGATATAACCCCAACCTAGTACAATTACCAAGATTACAATTGCCACTTTTGTAATAACGATGATGCCATTTACAAGGGCGCTCTCGCTAGTTCCCTTTATCAAAAGCAAACTCATCAAGAGTAAAATAAATAGGGCCGGCAAATTCATAATGCCTGTGGTACCATCTGCCGCATGTTGAAACGGACTATGACACCACTGATAGGGTATTTCGGCAACGTGCAGCACATTTTTCAGGAGATTATTCAAATACTCGCTCCACGCAATACCAACTGTGGCGGCACCAACTGCATATTCAAGCACAAGATCCCAACCGATTAACCAAGCCACAAATTCACCCATCGTGGCATAGCTATAAGTATAGGCACTGCCTGCAATAGGAATTGTACTGCTAAACTCAGCGTAGCACAAACCAGCAAAAGCGCAACCAATAGCAGCTACAATAAAGCCATACGTTACTGCTGGCCCTGCGTGTTCTGCAGCTGCGGCGGCAGTTCTTACAAAAAGTCCAGCACCAATAATGGCACCAATGCCAAGTGCTATCAAACTTGTAGCTGTAAGTGTGCGTTTCATGCCTTTCTCGCTATCAGCTGCTTCAGCCAATAGGATACTCAGCGGTTTTTTTCTGTGTATACTCATAATTTACTGTGATTCAGTAGGCAAAATAGACAAAAAAAATTGAAACAGACAGAATTTTTACGCTACAAGTGGGTTTTATCTAGTATCCAGCAAGCGCTTGCGGCTAGTGACTTAGCGATTCTGCAATAATTAGGATGCTCACATGGAATCTCAAATAAATATGCCATCAACCTTATTTATTGCCATTTACTAGCACCGATATTTCACTTTCTATTTTTTATTGTACCTTGCTTTTAGGTATGAAAAAGATAGGATTGATAATGTGTGCCCTTTGCACCCTCTATGCTAGCCAAGTAACAGCACAAAGCAGCGTAAAAATTGCAGAACTTCGTCAAGAAGTAAAAAAAGAAAAACTACGTATACATAGTTTAGCCGAATTACAACAGCGCCAACAAAATGACAAGCAACAAACTAGCGAAGACGCACAAAGAAAGACGCGTGCTATAGATAAACGCTTTAGCACAGCCTCTAACAATGAAGAGGGCGAAGCATACATTGCCATTAATCCCAACAACACCCAGCAAATTGCAGTTGGATACATGGATAATCTTCCAAGCTTTACTGCGCCAATAGAGTATAGACTATATTATACTTCAAATGGTGGTAGCACTTGGACACAAAGCACTTTTGGCACAGGCGCACAATTTGCAAATGACTTCCCTGGATATTTTCTGGGCGGAGGCGGCGACCCAGTTTTAGAGTACGATAAGGATGGCAAACTACATTTTAGCTGGATTTACCTTGGTCTTTTATTTAATATGCAAACAGGTAACGTAGATAGTACCGTTGCCGTGATGTACCATGCAACGAGTACTAATAATGGCCAAACTTTTTCGCTCGCAGCTGGCGAGGATAAATTTATTGCTAAATGCTTTTTAGACGCCAATACGTTTGAATCTATTCCTGGCAGCGATGGTTTTCACGATCGTCAGTGGTTTGCAGTAGATCACTCCAATAGTGCTAGTGCAAATGCTGTCTATTGTTCTTTTATCTACTTTAATACGCCTTCAGAACCTCTTACCGAAACAAGCTCTGGTATTAGAAAATTAAACAATGGTGCAAGTGCTTTTGGCGCGCGCAAAAAAGTTGTAGAAGGCTCTATTCAGTTTAATAACGTACGTGTCGATAAAAATGGCAAACTACATATCACTGGTGCAAATGTAGATGCTAATGAAGTAGTTTACTGTACAAGTAGCGATGGCGGACAAACCTTTAGCGCACCTACTACAATATATACAGGTACAAATTTGTTTGGCAATCAAGGCAATAGCTATTACCATGATAGAGAAAATGCTGCAGTAAATCTAGCATTAGATGGTAGCAACAAAGCACATCTAGTATGGACGGACTTTCCTTCGCAAACGGGCCCAAATGTAAAGAGCTACTATAGCAACAATGCAAGCGGCAGCTTTAGTACACCAGTGGATTTAGAAACACTATTTCAAACTACACGCGCGGTGCTAATGCCTACAATTTGTGCCGCAGATAATAGAATGACCATTGGAGCCTATATCGCTGACCGTACAAGCAAAATGACTAATTACTATGTTATTCATAGCGCCAACGCTGGTCAAAATTGGAGCAACCCCGTACTGGTAAGTGCAGACAGCTTTGACTTTGATGCCACAACAAATGCAACGAAGTGGTTTGGTGACTACTACAATGCAGTGCGCACTGCTAGTAAAGTCTACAATGTGTGGAGCGACGGCCGTGGTAGTAATGGTCCTAAGATGTATATTGGCATTACCGACGATTGGCCAACAGCTGTAACAGAAGTAAGTCCACTAAACGGTACAAGCACCATGAGTAGCATTTTTCCTCAACCAAGCAGCACGACCGCAAGTGTAAAGATTACGTCTCAAGAACCTGCTACATTTAAATATCAAATTTGCGACCTTAGTGGAAAGGTTGTTGCAACTAATACGATTAATGTAAATGCTGGCGATAATACAGTAGATATTGCTGTAAGCGCTCTTGCGGCTGGTAATTATGTGGTGAACTTTGCTAATAACCACGGCGAGCGATTTGTACGAAAGCTGCAGAGGCATTAGTACTTATTACAAGAAATATAAATTGTAAAGCAATATGCCAGCTAATGGCATGTTGAAATATTTTGTATATTGCCGCACACAATGAGTGGTTATTCTCTACATAAAACACTTTTTATAGATATTGAAACTGTAAGCAATACTGCGCAGCTAAGCGAACAAAGCGAGGCGATGCAGAAGTTGTGGCAGAAGAAGAGCAGCCTTGTTGCTAAAGACAACGACAAGTATGACGAAACCTATACAAGCAATGCTGCGATTTATGCTGAATTTGGAAAGATTGTATGTGTTAGTCTTGGTTACTTTACCGATAAAGAACTTAAAAAGTTTCGGGTCAAAACTGTCACGGGGCACGATGAAACCGAAATCCTTAAAGAGGTATTTAGTTTATTCAATAAATTTTTTCTAGACAATACCTTTAGCCTTGCTGGACACAATATTAAAGAGTTTGATGTGCCATATTTATGTCGCAGGGCTTTAATAAACGGTGTCCCTTTGCCTGAGTTTCTTGCAGATATGCAAAACAGAAAACCTTGGGAAAACCCGCTTGTAGATACATTACACCTTTGGCGATTTGGCGATTTTAAGCACTACACAAGTTTAGAACTACTGGCAACTATCTTAAACATTCCAACCCCGAAAGACGATATAAGTGGGGCAGATGTCGGCCGTGTATATTGGCAAGAGCAAGGCCTAGACCGCATTGGTGTTTATTGTAGCAAAGATGTAGTAACTGTAGCGCAAGTTTTGCTAAAGCTAAATAGATTGCCAATGATAGAGGATGCTAATACGGCATTCGTCTAAGAAGTTTCTGAACCGCACCTTTACTTATTTCTATCAATCGCATTCGAAGTAATAACGTTATTACCGTCAATCGCAATATCGTAGTCAAAACAAGTAGCCATTGTTACTGTTTTCGTATAATCAATTGAATTTACTTTAATTGTAAATGTAACATCGCCAGCTGCAAAGCTGCTGTAGTTTGATGCCGTGTTTGGGTCTACATTATTAATATTTACAGTACTGCCGCCACTTGTCTTGATTTGCACACTTGCTTTTTGTGTACCGTTATTAATTATCCTAGCACGAGGATCTTCACCATTGCATTTTTTGCAACTATTGATGCTAAAGAATAGCAGTACCGCAATCGCAAAATTCACAAATACTTTAAAGCAACTCATCTTGTTAGTGTAATTCATGATTCAAAAGTAGTTAAATAAAGCTACTTCACTGGCAGCATTGCTTTTTCCACCTTCGGGCAAGGACTATAAGGCCAATTTTTCATCGCCAGGTTTGTAATCCATGTAACTAATAATAAACTGAAACATCTCGTCGGTCGTTTTCATTGTACCACGTTGATCAGTCACCTCCTTTGGTGGTTTATTTGGATTGTGCGGATTTTGCGCCGTATTATCGTAAACACCAACTGCATAAATTGTAGTGCCTTGCTTTAATACGATTGGCTTTATTGGCTTGTAAAAATTCTGCCAATTGAAATCCCATTTTGGTATACGTATAAGCGGAATTGTATCGCCCTCAGGTGCTACAGCAAATCCCCAAAAACTTTTGCCTAGTAAATGCATATGTGGATTCAAAGTAATGATACTAATATCTTTATTAATCGTGTACTTGCTGCGTACAGTACTTACTTCATTAGGAGGCAATACAAGACTTGGTTCTATAGCACTTACGCCAAGCGTACCAAGTTGAAACTCTTGCACTTCACGCTCTGGCGGTGTTTTGCTCATAAATAAATTGATATAGCTACTATCTGCTGTTGGTTCGTAGTACGGTCCATAATGAAGGTCGCTAAGCAAGAACGCATTTTTCTTTGCGAGCTTTATATCACCAATTCCGTTAGGATACACTGGAGCAATCACGCCGGGCAAATAATTAAAGGCATTTCTGCGCAAAGTGGGGTAGCTGCCGTCGTCGTGCAACATGCCCATGCGCGCGTATAGCTGCTTAATCGTACTGTCATCAGGATTGGCTTGCGTCCATTCGCCGTCAAACACATTTTGCTTAAGTCCATCAGTATATTTAACAACATCTGCATTTACATGGTGCACCACTTTGGTATTGCCTGGCACAAATTCTATCGTATGCACATAGGCTTCTTGAGGCAATTCAAAAGGCACTTTTACGAGTAAAAATCTATCTCTATAATCGCCGGCTATGGCTTGAGGTGGTACCGCAATGGTATAATCTGGTTTGCCTAAAAAACTTCTAGCCTCATAGCTTGGTACGCGTGGAATATTATTGCTATCGCCAATTGGACAATTGTTGACAACCCACAAATCAAACAAGCGCTTTTCATCCTCGCTCATAATCATCTCGTTGGCAAAACGCGTATAGCTCGCATCTGCAGGCCAAGGTGGCATTATGTTTTGCTTGACGCAGTATTGCATAGCCTTAGCATGCTGCTTGGCGTCGCTGTAAGTCAGTAGATTAAAATGCCCAATCTGATTTGGCCGATGACATGGCGTACAATGCTTATAAATAATAGGAGCAATGTGCGTACTGTAAGTGGGATTGTTTTCTTTACATCCCACAATTAAGCACATGCTAATTGCAAGAATTAATTCCCCCCCAAATATATTCTGTAATAACTGCACTCGCTTTCTATATTCTTTACAACTTTAGTGCTGGCAAATTTATCGTTTAATTCTTTAAAGTAAGGGTTGCGAATGCCGCGTTCTGCAAAAGGTGTTTCCATATCAGCATAGCCATCGCTATCTTTTGGAGGAACAGGCCCTTGCACCGACCAGCATTTTGCTAGCATAAACAAGCATTGTGCGTTCAGTTCGTCGTTAGCCAATTTACCTTGCGCTTTCTCCAAATATTGTTTTGCGTTCCACAAATAGAAATATTCTTCATAAGCCTTACTCATTGGTGCCTCCGTGCGACGCGTTTCAAAGAAGTTGTAATCTACATCTACAACTTTGCTTAAATAATAAGGCGCAGCATCATTGTGGTAATTGTAGTGATCGTCTACAATATCGTAGGCTATACCATAAAAGCTAGTATTATAAAGCAACATGCCATACAAATAGCAATCATTTACATTGCCAGCGTCTGCATTTGTTTTTAATTTCTTGGCTAGTTCAAAAATTGCTTTCGGCATCATTGGCTTTGCCAAATCGTTGTCTGGCATGTAGTGGTCAACTTTGAAGTTGACAGGATTAGGCATTGGCATGTTTTGATATGCAAGTGGGGCGTTTGGCAAAATGGCCAAAGCCTTATCCCATTCTTGCATTAAAGCATAGCGTCTGCACAGGACACCATTAAAGATGCGCGCACCAATTGGCAAGTCAATCTCCATTGCAAAAAAGGTTTCTAGTGCATTGCTACTTTGGCGCTTGTCAAGTGCTGCCTGCATTGCTTGCAAATCGCTGGCCTCTAGTACTTGATTGAGAAGATAACCGCTATAGTCGCTATCGTAAGCATCGTAGAAAAGCGGTTGAGCGGGTGGGTCAGGCTTCACTTGTTCTGCAAAAACATCAGTACCTGCATATATGCTTTCATACTTCTGTAGCTGCAAGCGATTGCCTTGTGCAAACATGTAAGCCCAAGTTGCAAGTTTGGCTTTACCTTGTTCTAGCAAGTACGGCGCAATACCCACGCGGCACAAATAGTTCATGAGGTCTACATTAGCTGGTGTTTCAAACTTTGCTAAACTTTTTAGCATAGATACAATTTCTGCATCGGCAATATCTTTGTCCGAGCGTAATCTATATACATACTCAAGCGTTTCTAGTTGTAGCTTGTCGATTTTAGCAGTGGCATAATTTTTGGAGATGGCGAGGTACATTTTTGCTTTTCGCAAATCATTTCTTCTAAGAAATAAATACGCCAAGCCATTGGCGATACAACTCTTTACATTGTTGTTGGCCGAACCCATAAGGCGCTGTGCCCTTGCTTCAAAATCTTCTAAGTAGTAGGCTGAGCCAAGTCTTACCATAAAGCCATAGTCGTCTGATTTGCTATAGTAGTCGTACTCTGGATTTTTATCGTTTACGCCAAGCACATCAATCTTTTGCACTTCGCGCATCCAAAGCAAGCGTTGCAAATCGTCGTTGATACCAGCAACTACTAATTGCTCAAGCATTTCAATGCGTGGCTGCGGGGTAGTAGTAGCATC
Organism: Bacteroidota bacterium; assembly: GCA_046049675.1. Lineage (GTDB taxonomy): Bacteria > Bacteroidota > Bacteroidia > Chitinophagales > Chitinophagaceae > CAIXQW01. The sequence goes on from JBJORA010000012.1 coordinate 62,925, forward strand.
AAGACTTAGTACGGCTGTACTATCTTGTAAATTCTGGCAAAGGGCTAGTGCATCTTGCCAATTGCGCTTACTCCACATATAAGTAGTAGACATATCTGTACCATCGCCTTCTACACGCTGCCAGCTGCGAGCACACCACAAGGCACATTCGGCCTGCTGATTGGTGCGCAAACAAGCGCCTGCCATATAGCCTTCGCATTGTGCTTGTATAATGCCATTGTCTTTGCTAAGCTTATTGTAGTGCGTGTTAAAAGCATCAACACATTCTTGAAAATAATGGTGCTTATGATAAGTGCGCAACAACAAATGAAAAAAGCGCCATTTCATAAAATTATCCTTAGCAGTTGCGATACCATTTTTTGCGCCATCAATAACTGGCAACAAATCACTTAGCGGTTTGCCTTTTTGAATAGCTTCGTAATTCCATTCGTCATCTTCACTTGGCTGCAGCGCGTAATATTTTGCAAGTAGTGCTAAGTACTGCTTAATGTCGCTATTAGCAGACAAAAAAGCCTTGTCCACGCTACCAATTTTTGCCTTGCTTGCATCGCCATTAGCAGCTACAATTATATCTAATTGCTTGATGATATCGCTACTACTAACGCTCGCTGGAATGTTTAAATACTTGCGCCAAGCATCAGCATTGTAGTTTGTACTGAAGTATGGTTGTTTGGTTTCCTCAAAACGCCAATCTTGATAGTAGCGCGTATTTGTTTCTAACTGATAAGCAAACCATCTATCCTTTGGATAGAACTGCTGCAAATAGTAGGTATCAAAGCCTGTGTACCAGTCTTCGCCGCCACTTGCCTTAGAGTCCAATGACAGGGCCGTACATAGCAAGCTGAGTGCTATCCAACGCAAAGTAAATTGTTTCATGTGCTGTATTGATGTTGAGTTTATTGATGTATTGTTGAACTGCTGTAAATTCTTCCTGCGAAATTATTTCTGCCTTGATTTTGTCGCCTTCCTTCCATTCTTTAGCAAAATCAGCATAGTGGCTTTGTGTGCATACAAAAGTGTTATTATCTATACGCCGCCAATGCTCTGTCGTATCTGGCATCTCATAAATAATATCGAAAAACTTGTCATCGCGCAACACCGAGTACCAATGGAAAATAGGCAATGCAATTTTTACTTTTTTGGCATAGCTGCTTGTAGGCTTAAGGTAAGCCTTCACATCTTTTAAGTTGATAATAGAATTCTGCACAGCCAGTTCGTCTGCATTGCCCATATTATAGCACATGAGCGTAACTTCATCTACAGGCGGAACACCAGCAGTCGTTGGGTCTTTGTATTGCCAAAGGCGAAGGGTAGAGGTAATCTTTACGCCATGTTTTTTCATTTCTTCAATTAGTAGAAAAAAGGGCTTGCTAGTACTTACACTCCAATCGCAGTCAACCTGTATTTCATTACATGGCAGGTTTTTGTAAGCATTGATTTGCTTGCACAAAGCAACAATTTTAGCTGCAAGTTCAGCAATTTCAGTGTCAGTCAAATCTACACTAACCTCATCGGTTGCAGGCATTGCAGCAGGTTCTACGAAATCTGTTGAAGGAGTAGTCGTTATGGTACTTGTATCACTTGTTTCGATTACGCCAGCCGCCGCTTCAACTGCACGAGCCGCCGCTTCAGCTGCAGCTGTAGCACTGGCCATTGCTGCAGCACGGAGCACTTGCTTAGAAGCTCGAGTCTTTAGCATCGCATTATCAATAAACACAACAGGTACATATTCTATACCTGCGATCGGCTCCTGCTGCCACTTAAAAACTTGGGTTGGCGTAATATTTGTCTCCCAGGCATATTGGCGCTTAAGGTCAAATGCTCTGTAGTAAATACGTTTAGTTTGCAATTGCTTTACCGCTGCAAGCTCCGAAGGACAAAGCTTGTAAGTGGTGCGCCAATAATAGAAATTGCTTACCGTTGGTTTGCTATCTTTATTTGAGCAACAAAAGAAAACAGCAATAATCGCAAAAAAAGCAAGGGCTACGTACTTAGTCATCTTGTAGGTTTTTCATGAGTATACGGACATTTAATTCAAAGCCAATTAATAGAATTTGGGCGTTGTAGAAAATCCACAGTACAAATATAATTATGGACCCAATTGAACCATAAATCTTGCTGTAATTTATCAAATTATTGGCAATAAAATTAAGCAAGAAGGTTGTGCACACAATTAATGCGGTAGCAACCACGCTACCTGGCGTTATAAGATGCCAGCGCGTTTTTAATGACGGCCCATATTTGTAAATAAAACCAACGGTCAAGAAGATAAATCCGATTACCACAGCATAGCCAAGCAGGTAAGTAATCCATGAATGTTGCAATTCTTTCATGCCAATGGTATTAAATGCCCATGCCTGAAAAATAAAGTATGCAGACGTAAGCGTTACACTCAAAAGCAACATAAAAGTAAGCGCAACAGCCATACCACGCCGTCCAATTACATTTCTGCGCTTAAAACCTGGTAAGGCTTTATTGAATTGCCTAATCAAGCCAATCATACCATTGCTACTATAGTACAAGGTCAATAACAATGAAAATGACAATAAGGTATTTTTCTTATGCTTATAAAAGTCTGTAAGCACATCGGTAATGGTTTTGCGTGTTGACTCGTTGGGCGTAATCATCATGATAACGTCCGAAATCTTTTTATCTAGATTATCTAAAGGCAAATAAGGAATCAAGGTAAACAACAACAGCAGGGTTGGTGGCAGCGCCAGTATAAACTTAAACGACACAGCACTTGCTCTATCTCCAAAGCGCGGGTTAAAAACTTCTCTGCGAAAAAAACTAACAATCTCGTAAACACTAACATTTTGCCAGCGCTTAATTTTTATCAAGTGTAGCTTTGTGCGCAGCCATTTTGCACCACGACCATATAAAAGGAGGTATTGCCATTTTTGCATAGGCTAAATAATGATTACCTCTTTGATGATCGTTTCTTGCAAATGCTCATTAAAACGTTCACGAATGGTATCGCGCATATTAGTCAGCTCTTGCTTTAGTGGGCCTACATTGGTTCTAATAACCAGCTTATTATCCACAAGTTTTACTTCTTGCGTGTATTTTGCCACAGTAATGCCCATAATTTGCTCATAATCTAGCTTGATGCGGCTTTGCAAGTAGCGTTGCCGCCAATTGCTATCTCGCAGCATTTCTCGTAGAGCTTGTGCAATAGTATACTGTGCCACATGCCGAAATTACTACACATTTACTATCTTAGCCAATTATTTTACTGCATGGCAAAAAAGGATAAACAAAACAAACCAGTAGCTCCACAACAAGCAGCACCAGCAAAGGCAACAGCGAAGCCGCAAGTGAAGGCGGCAACAGCACAAGTAGATTTACTTGACGTTAATTTTGAACCAGAAGGCGTTGCATCGGATAGTAGCAGTTCAAGTGGCATTTGGGGTATGCTTACCAAAGGTATCATTCCTTATATCATTATTACAGCACTTGGCCTTATATGTTATGTAAGCACGTTCAATCACGAACTGGCGCTGGACGACGATATTGTAATTTGTAAAAACGAATTTGTATTGCGCGGCGCAAAAGGCATTCCTGATATTTTTACGCACGACCTTTTTGAAAGCTTCTATCGCCAAATGAATACCAAAGCGCAATTGAGTGGTGGTCGTTATCGTCCGTTTTCTGTTGCCACATTTGCCATAGAGCAAGAGTTTATAGGCTTGGCAAATACACGTCGTTTTAAGAGCACCTGTTGGGACGAGAATAAAAATGGCAACAAAGACTTACAAATTGAAGATAAAAACCGAGATGGTACTATTGACGATAAGGACTGCTATGCGATTCCACCTTTTGATGCACTAGACTGTTGGGACTACAACGCTAACGGCAAGCAAGATCCTGAAGAAGACATTACCAAAGACGGTTTTTGGAACGATCGCGATTGTCGCAATAAAGGCATGGCATTTAGACATGTCAACAATGTGATTATGTATATCCTTAGCATTGGCGTATTGTTCATGTTCCTATCTTCTTTTATTTTTAAGAACAATAAGCTGCTTGCACTTATCATTTCCTTGATGTTCTTAGCGCATCCAATACATACCGAAGTTGTGGCCAACGTAAAAAGCCGCGACGAGATTCTAAGCTTAATGTTTATGATACTGAGTTTGCACAATGCCTTTAGGTATTATGACAATAAGAAGATGTCAAGCCTTATCATGTCGGCAATTTGCTTCTTTACAGCCATGATGAGCAAAGAGTATGGTGTTACCTTACTAGCTATTACGCCAATTGCATTAATTGGCTATCACAAAAGGATAGATGTAAAACAACTAGCCCCAATTATCTTAGCACTTGGCATCACATTTGCAATTTACTACCTGTGCCGTAGCAGTGTTGTAATGACCGGCAAAAGCGATCTGCAAGGAGGCGAATTATTGAACAACCCTTACAAACTTGCTACGGATGAAGAACTATGGCCAAGTAAACTTTTTGTAAACATTAAGTATTTGTGGTTACTGCTGGTGCCGCATCCGCTTAGCTGCGACTATAGTTACAACGTAATACCATATCGCACATTTGCTGACCTTGGCGTATTAGCAAGTCTTATACTTCTGATCGGCAGCGGTATAGCTTTAGCACGCACAACCTTAAAGAAAAGTTGGTTGGCATTTCCAATTGCATTTGCATTGCTACATCTCTTGCTTGTAAACAATGTCATCTTCGATATTGGTGCTAGTATGGGCGAACGTTTGGTATACCACTCTAGCTTTGGCACGGTGATGTTGCTATGTGTTGGTGTGTGGTATTTATTCAAGAAGTTTTTGCCAGCACAAAGTAGTTTATATGCATTGCCCTTGCTTGCTATAATTGGTGTGTACACCGTGCTTACGATGAAGCGTGCTCCAGTTTGGAAAAACGATATTACGCTGCACTTGACCGATGTGCAAACCTATCCGAATAGTACGATGCTAAACGGTAATGCATGTACGCGTTTAATTGAGTTAAGTGAAATGCCTAAGAACAAGGCTATCATGAATCGTTTATTAGACAGTGCCAAGATATACGGTAAGAAGAGTTTAGAGCTGCATCCGGAATTCGTGAATAGCTTCCTCAATATGGGTATCGTATATATGAAGCAAGGCAATACTGACAGTGCTCGTTTTTATTGGAGTGGGGTAGAACGCTATTATCCAAGTCACCCACAGTTACCAATGATACGTGCAGCGCTAAGTGGCAAAAATGTAAGCAATGCGCAAGAGGCCGCAAAAAAAGGCGACCCAAAGGCAGCGCTTGCAGAGTTAATGAAAGCGCATGCCTTAGATCCAAACAACCTAAACCTGATGCGCGATATTGCCAATTACAACTATAGTTTAGGTAATTTCCAAGAAAGCAGACGTTTTGCCGAAAAGCTGTTGCGTTTGTCGCCAACGGATACGCAAATGATAAAACTGAGAGCCTATTACGACCAGCAAGGCATCAAGTAGCGGGCTGTGCGTGCCAGTTGACGCATCACTTTAGGGGAATACTTGTGTAAAATCGTGCAACAATGTAAAGCGATGCATGCCTAGTGCAAAGTATTTTTGCCGCCAATGATATTAAGCGACAAGCGTATACTCGAGGAAATAGACAAGAAAACCATTGTAATCACACCATATGATGCTAGCTGCCTTGGCAGTAATAGCTACGATGTGCATTTGGGTAAATACTTGGCCGTATACGAAGATGAAGTATTGGACGCAAAAAAACACAATACCATCCGCCACTTTGAAATACCAGAAGAAGGTATCGTACTAGAACCAAATATTTTGTACTTAGGTGTTACCGACGAATATACAGAAACACATGCGCATGTGCCATTTTTAGAAGGCAAAAGCAGTACGGGTCGTTTGGGCATAGATATTCATGCCACTGCTGGCAAAGGTGATGTTGGTTTTTGTGGCAATTGGACGCTTGAAATAAGTGTAAAAATGCCTGTACGCGTATATGCAGGAATGCCAGTTGGTCAGCTTATTTATTTCCCAGTAGATGGAGAAGTAATCAATGCATACAACACCAAGAAAAATGCTAAATACAGCGGCCAACCAAACCGACCTGTTGAGAGCATGATGTGGAAGAATAGTTTTTAGGCGTTCAAGCTAGCTTGTTCAAAATGCAATACCGCAAATCGCAGCTAATTGCGATAGCAGTATAGCAATAGATACAATTATACATGTAGCACTTACATTTCT
>JBJORA010000013.1:0-35109 GCA_046049675.1 Bacteroidota bacterium
TTTCTCTTAAAACAAGTCTTTCGGTTTCTATAAAAATTTTCATTTCTAATTAATCTGTCTAAGTTGGTAGTGGTTCTGTAAGCTGACGCACAACGGTTAGATGATTGACGCAGTTGCCATATATAATCGGCAAAATGAAATGCAACATTTTCTAAAATCATTTTGCAACAAGCACTATTCATGCCACAATGGCAGCTAATCGCACTTTTTAACGAAAATCGCACACCATTTTTAAGCGTTTTAGCCGCTACAAAGTAGATTCATTATGCCTACCTTAATCAGTACTAAAACTAGCTAAAACAGGAGGTTTTGTAGTGAATTAAGCTCAACTTAGCTTCATGAACAACAAGGATATGTACACAAAAGTATTTGCTACTTCACACAATGGCTTTGAATGCTTGAGAGTTTTCAAAGGCGATCAGCAAGTTGCTGAATTTACCGCAATGCCACATGAGGACCGCTACAGTTTTCAGCAGCGTGCAAACGTATTGGCAAGCGACGTTATCCCAGATGCGTTAAACGACACATACCTATTTAGCACGACCTCCAATGACTTGCTGGTACAAATCGCTAGTGGCATTATTGATCCGACAGTACTTGCAAAAGAGGAGCTTGCACGCAGGGGCTGCGATTCTGACGGCAAATTCATTGGATTCATAAACGCCGTTAAAGAGTTGGTTAGCTAACCTTATTGCTTGTTCACTAATGTTTCATAACGTACATTTGCTGTCTCCCAACATCAATGCACTACACGTCATAGCATGCCTTCAATCAAACGAGGGTCTAGTGAATACGTGTAGTGTTGCAGCGCAAGCTGGTGTTGGGAGACACGCTAGACCCTTATTTTATATAGGATAGTTTGCGGTAAAAACCTCTACTTTGTACTTTGTGCGCTCCTTGCCATCCTGCCCCTTTACGGCACTTATCAACATCTTCTTTCTAATTTGAAACCACCCTTGTTGCTCAGAAAACTTTGTTAACTCAGGATAATCGTAACTGCTTAATAGGAACTTGCCTTGAATCGTTGCCAACAACTCCAGTAATTGGCCAAAGTTTTGCATCGTGTAGCCGCTATAGTGGCCTTGATCACTGTCCGGATATGGTGGATCAACATAAAAAAAGGCACTAGAGCAGTCGCGACTTTTTATTACAACAAGTGCATCATTGCATTCAACTTGTACAAATTTCAGTCGGTCACGATAGTACTCGCCCCAGCGCTCCTTGCTATTGTGCGTTTTCTTTTCGCACGTGTTGGATTTACGCGCATAAGCCCACCCGCCAGCAATTTTGCTCGTAAAACTCTGATTTGACTGTACCCAAAATGCCCATGCCCTTTGCACTGTGTCAAATAGGTGTGGATGTTGGTAGATAACAAGGGCATCGCGATGCTGGCGTCTACTATGGATTGTATCTTGAACCATTTTATATAATTCAGAGTAATGATTCTGCAGTGCAAACCAAAAATTGATTACCTCTGAGTTAAGATCATTTATCACCTCAACATCGCTTGGCTCTTTCGCCCAAAAAACTGCTGCTCCACCAACAAAGGGCTCACAGTACAAAGAATGTGTTGGAATAAGTGGTAAAATGGTAGTTACTAAACTCTGCTTACCGCCATAGTAACTGATTGGCGTCTTTTTGTGTGCTTTCATTTATGCTTATAAAATTGTGACGTTTTCTTCCTTCAATCAAACGCCTCTGCATTTACAGCAAAGTAGTGTAGTTAAGTTCAATCTGCACAGTGGTAGTATGATCAAAACTATTATTGTCTATAGCTGAGTCGTGCGGATTGATGAATACAACCGTCACCCAACCGTCTGTATTAACAGTGAACACTGCAGTGGTGTAACCGTCCCATGTTTGCGTAGTAAATGATCTTGTGACAGGCAGAAGAGGACGCAAACCAACTGGCATTCTAAACACTTGTTTGGCAGGCATGGCAAGTACATTCGCTCCAGCAAGCGTTTGAATTGCCTCTAAACTAATTATACCTTGTATAAACACTTGCTCGCTTAAGTCCTTCATGTAGCGCACATTCTGTTGTGTAAGGGTATTGTACGTGCTATGGTCAAAGCCATTAACCCAAGCTGCTGCACCTACAGTTACCCCAACAGTTTGCCAACCAATGGCGCCAACAGATTCAGCCATACGCGCCCGTAACACTGCCATTGCATTAACAACATTGGTAGGGTTATTCACGTTACCAAAGCCAAAACTACCTGCAGGCACAATAGAAGTATAAGGACCTATGCCAGCAGCTGGCGCCTGAAATGCCATAGTAACCTTTCGTATAGCATGTACATTTCTTGGCGTGCCGTTACCATATACAATAGGATTGTCCGACCTATACGTTTCCAACACTGTAAAGTATGGCATGTACTCGCCAATAGTGTAGTCAAGAAGCGCCACCGTTTGGCCGTCAAATTGATAAACCTCACCAGCTATTGCAACATACCCAGGAGCAAATACCCATTGTGCAGTATTGCTTGGATTGACATAACCATTGCACCCACCAAGAATTACAGCTTTACCTATAGTTGTAACAGTGCTAAAGATAAATGCTAATGCTGCGGCTTGCTCACTGTCAGCTTGACTTAGATGTTCTAAGTCTGCTAGTGTCCACTGATGTAATCCTGTGTATAAATTTAATTTTTTCATTAGAAATACTGAATTTGATAATTTTTACCTGCTGGTTTGTATTTGTTACATATTGCGCGAATTGCTGTATCCGAACTACTATATTGAGTCGGCACTTTTACTATATAGTCGATTACAAAGCGATGTTCACTCGGATACCCGTGTTGGTTATAGTATTTAGCTGCAGCAGCTTCACTCTTGTAAGCAGTGTAGCAACGCGAATGACCTTCGCCAACATATCCAGCAAACTGTGTAGCAAGTAGTTCCGTAGGCGTATAAATGCTTATGCTTTTGCTGGAGACTGTTGGATACAAACTTTGCAAGTAAGTTAACAAGCTTTCTGTGCTTAGAGTTACGCTGATTGTACTTTGAATTGCCGCACTATGATCAACCCCCATTTGCCACAACGCGCTAACATGATATAGCTGTATAAACAACCACTCAAAGGCTGTTGACTTGCGCCATCGTGGGGGCAAAAATTGTCGTATGAATAACTCAATGTCTATGAGGTAGTGCATTATTGATACATGTTTAAGTCCAGTAAATCCGTGTTGCTTGTAGTAAGTCCAAGCTCCCAATATCCTGCATTAGGTGTTATATAGTTAGCTAGCAACACAGAAGTGTAACCAATACCAATGTTTACAAGTGCATCTAACAGGACGACATCTACAACACCTGCTACTGAGTACAAGCTTTGCGTCAACTGTGCCAAACTTAAGGTTGCGCCAAATGGCTGAGAGGCTAACCATAGTTTAATGTGTGCTTTAATTGCAGCTTCAACAGTGGTTTGTGTACCTGTAAACTTAATGGAGTATTTTAGGTGAAGTTGATCAGCCGTCTGGCTGATAACATTTACATCTACACCAAGTATTTTTTTAGCATGTATAAAGCTAGAAAGCCCTTGTAGGTCGGCTTCGCTCAAGTTAATGTACCTTGGAGTAGCCCCTGTTGTCTTGGCAGCTACTTTGATAAGTACCTTTTTATCAAGACTTGTTAATGACTCTGTTACCCACACTGCTGCAATTGGAACACTACCACCACTCCAGTTAATGCACAAACCTTGATACCAAGTATCCAAGCCTATTATCTGCTGTGCTGCTATCTTGCTAAGGGTGTCCTTTTCTCGATCCCACGCCTTGTATAACATTTCGTGTGCAAACGCAACTAACCATAGCCACGTGCGCCAAATAGCTGTGTTACTTGAACTTGTTAAATGTGCCAAACTCGCTTGATTGGCTTTTTCAAGTAGCATTTCGTCAAATATCTCTTGTCTTGTTTTACTCATCGCGTTGTGCGTCTATTTTTAATGTTGAAATACTGCCACCGTGTTGTAGCTTAATTGCTGTATAACCGTCGTATTCTAATTGCTTTTTGAGTGTATGTAAAAATCCTTGCATAGCTTCTAAAGTTGCAGGAGAGTTTATCATTTTGGCTAGCCCACAACCAGTTATTGGACTGTGCTTAAAGTGCCCTTTACCAGCAAGTAGTATATTCTCGATATGCACAGAATCGCTTTCGTGGATTACTAAGTCGCCATCGTCGCTAACCATCACTTCATTTTTATGTGTTAGCTGTATATCTTTTGCACTAACCCTCGCCATGTTTTACTTTTTGATTTTCAATGTCATGTGTTGTGGTTGTAGTGAGTGTGATAGTACTTGGCACCATTGGTACTATAGATGGTATACCACCTGCACCAGGTGCTGCAGGCATCGCAGGCACTAAATGTGTATGTGAGTTAAAGTTGGCAACTAGTTGATTTAATGCGTTTTCCAAAGCATTCAGCTTTTGAACCAGCTTGTTTACAATTACAAGCCCACCATGTTTGTCGCCGTTTACAATTACCATATCCTCTGCAAGGTCAATCTTTGCTCCACTAGTTGTATGTATTGCAACGCTTGTTACGTCGCTGTAGGCAATAATTATGGCCTCTCCAGTGTTTTTTCCAATCGTTGCAATAACCACTACGCTGTCTACGGCTGGCACTAACAGGATGCCATCTTTATGCTCAGCTGCAATACTGCGTAGGCGTACATTGTATGCTGCACCACCTGCTAGAGGTTCACAACTACATGTGCAGTCTGCAGTATCTATTGCAACAACAACGCATGCCACAAGCTGTGTAGCTTCACTATTGTTGCCAGCTAATAATTTTATTGCCTCCTTAGTTGTCATGCTCTACCTCCTACTGTAATTATCTGTTTAATGCCCTCCAAACCTAAACGATACACCACCTTATCTACGCGATACCATCCATTGCGGTCCGGGTACATATCGCTTTGCAGCTCTACTTTAGCGCCATGATCTATTATTGGGTGGCCATAGGTTGTAAAAGAACCTCTAAAGCCTTCATATACAAGTCGCTCATACATCACCTTTGCATCTTGCTTTAGTTCAGCTACTGGCTTTTCGTATGAATGCAGTGTGTGCACCTCGCCTTCATAATTGTCGCTAGGGTAACTGTACTTTACATCTTTACCATTGCTATACTTACTTATACAGTCAATTCGTACTGCAAGCTGATCCTTAGTCTTGTACTCCAGGTTGTTTTCTAAAATGTTTTTTTCAAAGTGAAAACTGCCATCTGCATTGCCACTTAGGTTTTGAGAATCGTAGGCAAAGCCGCAATGCAAAGTACCATTGCGAACATAGCTGTACACGCTATGGTTTTCTTGTAAATCCCTTAGCACCTGTGCAGCAGTTACCTTGCTATAACGCATATTGCCAAGCACTCTGTTGTCACACTTTACGTCCATACCTGCCGGTGCGATGTCTTTTATAATTTGTGCAAGCGTGGCTTTTTTCCAAGTCTTATCCACCTGTACTTTTTTAAGCAACCACATAGCATCCTCACATTTTATCTGCAATGGTATACCCGCACCAATGCTTGTAATGTATCCACGAAACAAAGTTTGCAAGTTTGCATTGTAGCCGGCTTGTACATGTACCTCATTGCCTACCTGCAGTATTTTATCAAGGCTTTTGTTTATTAGCTGGCCAGCCTTTCGTGGCAAACTAAATGTGCAAGTATTTGTAAGCGTTTGCCACGTGCTTTCTATTTCGCAATCGACTACGTATGGAAAGTATAAGACCTTCCCATCATTATTCTTAATTCGTATGTCGTAATTACAAAGCAGCATTTACAGCTATTTTATTGCTTCTAAAAAATTGCATTAATTCATTGTCTGTTACACTAGGTTGTGTTTGTATCTCCACGGCGCTTCCTACGTCCAGTACGACATTAAGATCGGGCACTAATGTCGGATTGTCGTCTAGAATATGCCACACTGCACTAGCATCGCCGTACTCTTGTATAGCGATATCCCAAATGCTTTGGCCAGCTTCAGTTAATATAGTGTACGTCACTGCCATTACAATCCTTGTTTGTATTTAATTTCAAATGCGGTATCGCTCACACAGTCAATACTAAATGGCTGCATGTTGCCGTAACCCTCTAACGCAGGAAAATCAATATTCTCAATTACCACATCGCTAATGCCTAGCCATTGTGCCATATCATTGATAATAGGTATTGAACAAGGCGCATCTTTCAATGCTATAAGTTTTGCAATCTCATCTTCAGGAGCATCGTCACTTTGCCAATTAATGAATATGCCGCGGATGCGCACAGTCCAGTCGTCTAGGCCAATATACTCCTTGATGGTACCATTGCGGCCAGCAACGCTTGTCTTATGTATTACCTTTGCTTGGCTAAAATCAATTAGTGTAGTGCCTGGTAAGTGCATACCCTGTACACTACCGGTGTAGGGTGAGCCGTTGCGTATTTCTTGCCATGTAATTGGTGCGCCTGGTATTGGCAACCCTAGGCTTACAGCTTGCAAAATCGGAGCCCCGCTTTCGCTTTTGCGGCGCAGTGGAGGATTGTCAAAAACTAGATTAGTGTAACTAGCCTGAGTGATGGTAACTGGCCTTTGCTCAGAAGCTGCAAAACTTGTACCAACAAAAAACCCTGTTACACCAAACGCTTGTTGTAATAAATTACCAAGGTTGTATGTAACAGGGTTTGCCATGTGCTTATTCTACTTTTACGTTTCTAGTTTTTTGCTTAATATCCATGTAAGCTGCGCATACTTTTCTTCAAATTGCTCATCTGTCAATTGTTCCGGAAATGGTATATGCATGTAATAGCTTAGCATGGCGTAGCGTTTTCGCAATTCGTCTTTGCCTTTACGTCTGTCAATCGGTGCTACACTTCTTCCGATTGAGTTGGCAAAAAATCCAGCAAGCTATAGCACTCCATTGCTGCAGCTATGCGCACATTGTCGTTGGTCTCAAACTCCTCTTCGCCTGCAACCTTGCAATTGGCCAAAATTGTTTCGCCAGCCTCTAACACTTTGTTTTGGCCGCGCTTACTAAGTGCGGCTGCCACAGTATTGCGATCGGGCTTTTTGCAGTAGCAAACGATTTTTTCGCCCGCCACTTCAACTGTAATTTTTCGCAACACACCGTGTTCTTTTTTTAGCGCATCAAGGTCTGCTGCTGTTAACTCGCCACGTAAAGTGGTGTTTTGTGCTGGAGTATTTTTCTTGTTACTCATAAGTTTGTAAATTTTTTGATTTAACGTTTTTTACTGCTTGTTTTATATAATTGTATGTAAAATGACCTAGCTATTATACATTGTAAAGAATGTCACCTACAATCAACTCTAGTGCATGCTCCATACTCTCGTCGCCCTGCTTCGCACCTTTGGGATGGTTTACAAACTCGCAGTCAAGCAGCTCGTCCTTCTTTACAAGGTTGCTGCCGTCCTCTGGAGCATACGCCACCACAATTTTGAACGGCGATATATCGGTAATTTTCTTACCTTTTGGCAGGGCACGCTCTAGTGCGTCAAGCTCCTTGCCGGTAAGTGTGAGGCTTGCCGTTGGTTCTTCTGCACCACGGCCGCGGCTAATTACTTTGCTGCCTCGGCCATACACGTTTTTCTTCGCGCGCTTGGTTTCGTAGTTTATTTCTGTGATGCCTTCCAAGCGACGGCCTAGTAACATTACTTGAATGTCGCACCAGCCATATTCTACTCCGTTGATTAATGCCATGTTGTGTGTAATTTATACAGTGATTAATTTGTTTTTAAAGGCTTGCCGCCAAGCCAATTGTTACTAATATTTCGCGATTGGTACCAATCGGCACAATTCGTATGCGAACATTGGTTTTAGCCTGCACAGCCACATTTTGGTTTGGATCAATGTAGATATCGCCAACGCTGATATCGTCCACACTCTCCATCTCCTGAAGTACGCTTCGACCCATACCCTCTAGCATAGCTACCACTTCAGACTTGAGTGTACCTGCTGCAGTAAGTTTTACTGGTCCGTTTACTTTGGGTAGCAAAGCCTTGTATACACCGCGCACTGCCTTATTGATCACTAGCACGTTTTCCATGCAGAAGTAATCACTGTTGGCAACAGTACATGTATGACTATCGTTCCAATAGGCACCAGGCGTACCCACAAACTTGCGCACAAACACAAAACCTTTTGTGTTTAAAGCATTAAGATCTATATCGTTATAGCTACTTAATGGCAGGTTGCTACTTAAGCCAGGGTTGAGCCAACGCGCCTTAGCTACATTGTGTAACGGGTAAGCCTCTACATAGCCAATGTTGTGACTCACTTTAGCTGCACTACTAGTGCCTAGTGCTGTACCTACGGCAGCATGTGCTTTTATTACAGCACTTGCGCTTGCTGGTGCCACTGCAAGATCCTGCGCAATTACCACAGTTACATTAGGGCTGTTAAGCGTACGCAGCGAAGTTGCTGCAGCTGCAGTACCATTGTAGCTGCGTCCTTCCAAAATTATGTGCACAGGCATGTGTTGCGTAAACAGTTTTGCAGCGCAAGCCTGCGCTAGTGGAATAGCTGCAGTTACATCGTTGTCTAAACCGCCAGCTAAGGTTGGTGTATAGGTAGTAGCAGGATTGCGAGCTACACCAATTTGCTTACACTCGCCATTTGTCGCCATCAGTAAACGCTCCACTGCACATGCTGTTGCTTGGCCACTATCTACCATTTGGCTAAGCGTAGTAGCTTGTGGTACCAACCATAGCCACAACTTGCCATTGGGATTCATCTCAAAGAACTCGTTGATGTGATAGCGTAATAATGTGGTGTTGGTGGTATCGTAAGCAGCAGTTATGCCTAAAGCATCTGCATCACTTGCTTGAATTAGTTGCACTGCAACATTTGCAGCAAGGCCGCTCGGTGCAGCTGCTCCATGGCTCATTACTAAGCCACGAATATTGTCTTCGTTTGGGGTTTGCCTACCTAGGCCACCATTGCCTAAAACTACGTTTACGTCGTTCATTACTTAATTGTTGTTTGTATTGTGTATAAAATGTAACCTATGGCTATAAAACATGCAAGCAGCACCACGCTCTTTATGATGCGTACTGCAGTTGGCGCTTTTTTGGTTTCGTTTGCTTTGGTAGTAGTTTGTACTGTAGCTGCGCTATCGTATTTGTTTTGTGCAGTTAATGCAACTGTTGTTTCGTGTGTAAAGCTGCTTCGTACTGGTATGTGTATTGCCGGCAGCTTAATTTTTGCCTTTAGCTTGCCCTTGTGTATGGCAAATGTTGCAAGCTTACCACCCGCTTTTGTTTGCAGTAGAGTGTGAATGGTGCTATCGGTTGGTATAGTACCTGGTATGTCCAGCTCGTACTCCAGCGAGTCCTCTGCAACCACTATTGTAGTGTCTATGTTGGCCACGAGTTTGCTCGTAGTACTGGCCGCTATGCTGTCCATGTGTACAACATTGCTTTGCACTAGCTGCTTGTTGTGCAGCGTTTTTCGCGCCGCACAACTCGCAACAAGTGAACCTACTATAACCAATACTACAAAATGCTTGTACATGTGTGCTTGCTTTTTTTCTTACAGCTTTACCTCACCAATTACGGCTAAGCGATTAGCAAATGCATATTGCGTTGCCTCGTTTTCGCCAATAAATACAGAGCCATCGTTAACAGCCCACCCACTCTTCAGGCCTGCATGCTCTAATTTATTCATCGCCTCTGCTATTGCCTCCTCGTCGCTTAGTGCAGCATCGTTGGTGGCACCAGTCATGTTAGCACTAACTTCGTTTAACTCATCCACTTTTTGCTTAAGCTCAGTATTGTGCTCAGCTAAATTTGCGTTGTTACGAGTTACCTTCTCTATGCTTTCCTGCAAACTTTTTATTTGCGCTGCAGCTTTGGCTTTGTCATTTTGCAATTCTTTGCTACTGGTTTGCAAAGCAACAATTGCTTCAATAATCTGTGCCTCTGTGGCTTTTTTGGGATTGGCAATACCTAGTGCCTTTGCGAAATTTTCCATTTTTTTGTATCTGTATGTTTTTAATTAAACAATGTAATTGTTGATGCTATTTAGATAACTCATTTGCAATTCTGAGCCGTTTCGGCAACACATAAAACCACATCCAGGATCAAGTACAACCGTTGGTCCATTATTAGTAGCTTGGCCATTGATCGCAGTACAATTTGTAAGCCCAATCTCAGCTGCCACATCGTCTATGTTTACTACCCACATTCGCTTATCCTCTGGCCATGTAAGTATATCAATACTGCCTAATCCAGAGCTTACTTCGTAAGCTCGCTCCGAGTTGCGCAAAAGATCTAATCCTATGAAGGATGTTGTGTTTAAGCGTGTAACCAGCAACATGCTATTTGTAAACACGGTAATGTCAGTTACTTGTTTACCATTCCAATTAAATGGTTGCGGCGTTGTACCGCCCTCATAGGGAACACTTGTATTAACTCCGCTTGTGTTAATCAACACAGCACATTCGTTTACCGACACTAGCTCACTTAGACCTAGGTTGCCGATATCGTTTACTTTTATTGCGCTATCAACATGTTTAAGACTATCAAGCAAATTAAGCAATACATCGCGCACACGTTGCGGTGTAATTGCACGGCTAGTATTGTCTGCTAGCAACGTGTTGATTTGTGCTTGTATGTCTTGCTTAGTTAATACCATTGCTAAATTTCAAATCCTGCGTCAAAACCCTCTCCAAAGCTGCCATTACTAGCTGTTACTGGCGGTGCACTTTCTTCAATTAGTAAGTACACGTTTGGAAGGTTTTGCATACTGTGTTTGTGCTTTTTTTGTTTAGGTTATAGCAGGCTGTTTATACAGCCCGCTATCGCCTAAACCTCTCCTTGCTCGTATTTGTATAATGTAAATATTTATGCTTGGTAACTAGCCTGCAATGATTGCTCCTAAACACTTCTGACGGAATGGTATCACCATCGCACGCATACGGAAGTTAAGAACATCCCCTTGCTGATCAGGGTCTTTTAGTTTAGCATACATTTCTGCAGTACCCATGGCGCGGCCAAAACTGCGCCCTTTGTCCAAGTAAGCAATACTTGCTTGTGCATCACCAGCACCTGGTACCGCACCGTAAGCCAACTTGTTAAGGCTTGTTTTGTTGTAATAAGCAGTTGTTACACGGGCTTTAATGATAAAACCTAAGTAGTACACCCATACACCTGTAGCGGTACCGCCTGAGCCGTTTTTACTTGCCTGCTCTTTAAGCACTGGGTTGGTGTTTACAAAATCCCAAAAGGCATCAGGATGTACTAATAGCACACGACCGTCTGCAGGATACTTTGCCTTATCCCAAGCTAAAGCCAGTGCAGCAATATCAGTGTCGGTAATTGTTTTTAGGCCAGTAAGTGAACTGACATTGCCAGTAGTTTTAATAACAGGTGTGGCGGCAGTATTTGTTGTCGGCGCAATGTTGTAGATACCATCGTCAGCAATTTTGCCATACAAACTGTCCTTGTGATCTTGCACCACACTTTTACGCTTATCGTAGTTTAGCGCAACTGTCTCAACGTCGCGTATAACAGTACTGTCAGAACTGTAATCGTCTAGTGGCAATGCGATAGGCACGTCTCCACGTGGGCTCATTGGTACCGGGTACACACTTCGGTTCTTTTGCACATTGGGGCTAGCGCCTATTTCTTGCAAGTTAATTTTGTCATTGTCAACAAATGGGTCTAGGTTTTTACCGTCAGCCAAATAGTCGTTGTTGTCCCAAAACTTTCCCAAGAGATCGCCAAGCCATACTTCAGTTAGCAAGCCTGCAGCTGCAATACCTTTTTCTTTGCGGCCACCCAATTGGCTGCCAATAATACCCATACCAAATGCCAAGGCTAGTAAGCCAAGCATGGTATGTTGTGGATCAATGTTTAACTGACCTGCAAGTAGCAGTCCAGTACATGCGCTTAAAATTATTGCGCCAAGTAAACTGTTAAGTGTTTTCATTACTCGTATTTTTTTTGTTTTTTTGTTTTAAGAATTGTTCTAGTGTAGCATTCGCTGCCGCAGCATGTCTTTAACCTCTTGCAGTAGTTCCACGCAGCGCCTGTTTACTTGCACGCTTTCTGCATAGGCATTGTTGATAAAGCTGTCGTGTTCTTTTTCCTTTGCCTCAAGCTTTGCCTCCAGTTTGCTTATACGCTCGTCGGTTTCCTTTTCCTTGCTTTTGCGAATGCGCTCCAAGTATACCACCACAGCAATTAGTATAATGGCTAAAACGCCGAGCACACCGTAATTAAGTAGGCTTTTGCTTCCCTCCTCTACTAGTGGTACCAATGCTTGTAGTAAACTCATACTGCGTCTAAAATGTTTTAAGCGATTACTTATTTTCCTGCCTTTACTAGTTCAAGATACTCTGCCTGTAAAGCCTTAAATTTTTCGGGTTCCTTTGCCTGCATTGTTTCTAGCTCAGTTGCCGTTAGTCTAGCAAATAGACAGTCGCGGCTACTAGTAGGTGCTGCACCCTTAACACCTGCTACTCGCTCAGTTGCAGAAAGGCCACTTGCAGTGCTACTGTTAATGCTAGCAATTACATCAACTCGCTTTGCCATAGTACTTAAAGCAGACTGTGTCGTGTCAAAGTCTTGGCTTGCTAGTTTTGTGTAATTTTCACGCTGCTCTTCACCAATTTTTCCTTCCTCTACAGCTGTATCAATTAGAGATTTGATGCGGTCGGCTTTAAGTGCAGCTAACTCTGTTTGCAACGCTTTCGTATCTGCATTTTCTGCAGTTGACGCGCGCAATGCACTAATTTCTTGTAGCGCTTGTTCTTTGGTGGCATCTGCCGCTAATCCTAGGGCAATCAAAATTTCCTTCATACTATGTTGTGTTTCGTTGTTGGCGTTAAATAATGCGGCAAGTACATCTGCACTAGTATCGCTACTTAAGGCAATGCTTCTACCATCAGCTGCACGTAACTTTATAGCTTGTCTATTACTTGGCAATCCCACGGGACTGCACTCTAGCAATCTACACTTTGTTACTGTTGGATATTTTTGGCCTGCCACCATTTGGTCTGCATCCTCGCTCCATTCGATCCACTCAAAGTATATGCTACATGCATTAATAAAGCCATCCGCAATTTTTTGATTGAGGCGTTTGCCCTCTTCGTCATTCATGTCCGGCTCAAACTCACCTATAAGTTTGCCGTCTTCTTTGCGAATGTTTACCCATGCACCAAGCGGATAGCGTTGCTCCTCTTTGTAGCTATCATTAAAGCCGTGATTAAAGTACCCCACTGGGTTAGCCTCAAAGTCGCTTAGCTCTATGCCATCGGTTAGTACGCGAAAGCCATAACTATTTACAACTTCAGTACTCATTACAAATGCGTAACGCGGTTGCTCTGCTGTACCTAAGTTTATTGCTTTCTTTCTTGCCATTGCGTTTTTACTTTTCGCCTTTCGTGGATGTAAAAGTGAAACGTGTTTTGTGCTAAAAAAAATTAGCAACAACGCACTGCAAGAATTTGTTCAATCACTGCAAAAATTATTTCAATGGCGTAGCGCATTTTTTTAGAGGCATATTTTAAGCTGCAATTTTGATTGCATGCAAAGCATGCGTACACATGGCAAGAAGTAAAGACAATCAACGACAATTAGCAAAAGAACTATACCTACAAACCAATAAAACATTGGAGGAGATAGCTGCTATTGTGCAAGTAAATCGTGGCACAGTAAGTACCTGGTGCAAGGCCGAAAACTGGGAGGCTATAAAAAATGCCCAAAGCCAAACACCAGAGCGTGTGGTGCAAGCAATGTTTGCCGAGCTTGAACAGTTGAATAGTTACATTGCCAATAAACCTGAAGGCAAGCGTTATGCCGACAGCAAAGAAAGCGATGCGCGTAATAAGATCATACTAAGTATTAAACGTATGCAAACCCAAATTGCATTACCGCAATACGTGGCAGTATTGGTTAGGTTTCTTGAGTATTTGCAAAAAGCAAATATTGATTTGAGCAAGCAAGTTGCAACCATTGCCAACGACTTCTTAAATGATCAAGTAGAACTTCTAAACAAAAAGGAGGTGTAAATGGCAAGTGGTGGCAGTAAATTAAACAAGCTAGAGAAAGAAGCATTTGAGCAGTGGCAACAGAAATGCAAAGAAATTCGCGAGGCCACAGTTGTGCGCGGTACCGAAAGCAAAGAAGCCAAGGCGCAACGTATAGCAAAGGCAAAGAAAGACTATGCCTACTTTGTAACTTACTACTTCCCACACTATGCCAAAGCACCGTGTGCAAAGTTTCAAATAGATGCAGCTAAAGCTATACTTGCCGACGCTAATATTTTTGCGATTTTAGAATGGGCGCGCGAGCACGCTAAAAGTGTACATGCTGATATACTAATACCATTATGGCTTAAGATTCATGGAGAGCTGGACGGTATGGTGCTTGTAAATAAAAGCGAAACAGGTGCCGCTCGTTTGCTTGGCGATGTGCAAGCCGAGCTCGAAAACAACCAACGCTACATAGACGACTATGGCACCAATTACAATATTGGCAATTGGATGGATGGCGATTTTATGTGTAAAGACGGCACCTTCTTTGTAGCACTTGGCCGTGGGCAAAGCCCCAGAGGTTTGCGCAAAGGAGCCAAGCGGCCAAATTATGCCAGCGTAGACGATATAGACGACGAAGAGTTGGTAAAAAATCCAAAGCGTGTAAACGAAGTAGTTGATTGGGTGTTAACTGCCCTTTACGGTGCGCTTAACACAAAACGCGGCCGTATGGTAATTGCTAACAATCGCATACATCGCAAAAGCGTTTTGGCTCACTTAGTGGGTGATCTGGAGCCGGGCACACCAAAACGCGAAGGCATTTATCACAGTAAAGTATGCGCAATTGAAAATGGTAAACCTGCGTGGAAAGAAAACTATACACTGGAGCAGCTGCAGGCCAAGTTTTCTAAAATGGGTTGGATACGAAGTCAACGCGAATATTTTCACAACCCTATCGTAGTAGGTAAAATTTTTAAGAACGAGTGGTTTCAATGGCGGCCAATGTTGCCACTAGATCATTACGATGCGCATGTAATATACTTTGACCCCAGTTTTAAGAGTAGTAAGCAGAGCGATTTTAAGGCTATTCGCCACTGGGGAAAAACGCCACGCGAATTTCACTGCCTAAAAAGTTTTTGCCGCCAGTGTACAATAAGCGAGGCTGTGCGTTGGCTGTATAGCTACATGGAAGAGTTGTACCCTAACCTGCGCGGCTGCAATTACGAAGTGCCTAGCACAATTGTGGACGTATACATGGAAGCCAACTTTATACAAGATATATTGCTCGACGAGTTTGTAGCAGAAGGCGAAATACGCGGATGGCAATTGGGCATAAGGCCAGACCACCGCAACAAGCCTGACAAGTATAGTCGCATCGAAAGCCTAACACCATTCTACGAGCGTGGCATGGTATACTTTAACGAGGCCGAAAAAAACAATACGGACATGATTACCGGCAACGAGCAAGTACTAGCCATAGAACCTGGTAGTACTACACACGACGATGCGCCCGATGCGGATGAAGGTGCTATATACAAACTGCAGCTTTTCCGCAGGCAAGCAAATACACAACGTAGAATAGGCACTAGGCCACAACGAGGATATTAAATTATGTTTTTACAAGATACAGATTTCGCAACCTTAATACAGCCCGATATCAAAGCAGCTATTGCAACCGATCCTGCAATTTGGAATACGGCCATGCTGCAAGCTGAAGAGGAGCTAACAAGCTACTTACGCACACGGTACGATGTGGCAGCAGCAATGGCTGCAGTAGGTGCTGCACGTAACAGGCATTTGGTTATGCTAGGTGTAGATATAGCATTGTACCATATACACAGCCGTGTAGCAGGCCGCCTTATACCAGAGCTTCGTACACTGCGATACGAGCAAGCCATAGAATGGCTTACAGCTGTAAGCAAAGGCACCATCGTACCCGATTTGCCTGTACTACAAACAAGCACAGGCGTCGATATGCCACAAAGCAGATTTGGCAGCAACCAAAAGTTAAACCACGAATACTAAACAATTATGAAGCAGTTATTATTACTTACAGTACCGGGCATTTGGATTGGCCTATTCGCATCATTTTTTGCAGCCAACCGTTGCATAGCAATGGCAAGTAGCATTACCCCAGCGGGACGTTATTGCCGCACACATATCATAACGCGCAATCGCAAATGGCGTCGCCGTGGTACAGAACAAATAATGAAGCAACTTTTGGCACCGCGAGGGGTGAATTTGGTGGTGCAAAAAGGCCACACGCGACAAAAAACGCCTCAAGTAAGCAAATAGACACCAATCAATTAGCAATACCACTGATTAACACTGATTAACAGCCCCAACAATGGCACGAAATAAGAAATACAATACATTACCCCAAAAGGCAACACTTGGGGCAAACAAGGCAAATTTTAGCGGCACCAGTTCTTTGGCAGCCACTAGCAAAGCGGCTAGTGAGATAATTAACCGCATAATTACTAGTTACACTGGTAGAATTAGGCAAGATATTAAGACATGGCGAGCAGCACTGCAAATGGCAGAAAGCGAAGAAAATCCGCAACGCTATATGCTATACACTGTATACAAAGATGTGGAGCTAGACGATCAAGTAGTAACCGTTACCGGTAACCTAGAGGCTTCTATCAAAAGCGAAGCTTGGAATATTGTAGACGATAAAGGAAAAGTGAATGCTGAAGTAACAAAGCTTTTGCGTAGGCCTTGGTTTTACGATTTTATTACCTACGTGATTCGTAGTACATACCAAGGCTTTGTACTACTGCAACTTGACGGTGTAATACGCAACGAACAAGGCCAAGTAGAAATTACAGGCTTTAACGAGGTACCTCGCAACAACGTAAATCCTGAGCTAGGCATTGTAGCAATTAATGTAGGCGACGATAAAGGTATAGACTACAACGACAAAAGTTTTGCCAAAGCTATAATTCAAATTGGCAAGAGGGGTAGCCTTGGCCGCCTTAACCCTTGTGCACCAAAAGCCATTTACAAAAAAAATGTAGAAGCTGCGTGGGCAGAGTTTTGCGAAATATTTGGCATGCCGGTACGTATTGGCAAGGTTGCAAGCCGCAATCCAAAGGATATGGATCAGATGGAAGACTTCCTCCGCAACATGGGTAGCGCAGCGTATGCTGTAATTGGTGGCGACGATACCATTGAGCTAAAAGAAAGTAGTCGCGGCGATGCATACAAAGTGTACGACGAAATGATAGCAAGGCAAGACCGCGCGATTAGCAAAATCTTTCTTGGCCAAACCATGACGACAGAAAACGGTAGCAGCCGAAGCCAAGCAGAAGTACACGAGCGTGTTGCAGATGCGCGTATGCAAGAAATAAAGATGCTAGTAGACTTTGTGGTAAACATCAAATTAATGCCACTGCTACTACATTATGGTTACCCAGTTAAAGGCTTAAGTTTTGCATGGGAGGCTAGTACCAATATTACCAGCACCGATATTGAAATGGATACCTTCTTGGTAAACAACTTTGAGTTTACTGATCTTGAGTACTTTACAAACAAGTACCGGGTACCCATTAAGGCAGTACGCGCCAAGCAAGAACAGGCCGACCAGCAAGCCGGCACCAAAACAAAACCAACTAAGCTTAGCCAAACGCAAGCACTAAACCATATTGTAGACGTATTGTACAACCAAGCACACGAGCACTAATGGCCAAAGGCAAAGCAGGCATATCAGATATACAACTAGAGGCGTTTGCAAAACGCATACATAGTGGCGAGCTTACTACTGGGCAAGTAGATGAGGCTATTGCTGCATTGGTGCAACAGCATCTGTGGCAAGGCGTTACAACTGGGTATGGCAAACAAATTACAGACCTTGACTGGGATACACCTGATAAGATAATGATGGCCAAGCTAGAGGCTAATACATTTTACTTTAGTGCCGCAAAAAACTATTGGCACATAGCCACACTCAACGAGGCACTTATTGGTGCAGATGGCAAAGCACTCCCTTGGGCGCAGTTTAAGCAAAAGGCATTAGAGATAAACAACCAGGTACTGGTACACAGGCTACAGGCAGAGTACAACCATGCAATTGCAAGTAGCCAAATGGCGCGCAAGTGGGTAGAAATACAAGAAGCAAAAGAGCTGTACCCATACCTACGCTACCGTACTGCAGGCGATGCTAATGTGCGGCCAGAGCATAAGGCATGGCATAATATGCTAAAGCCAGTGGACGATGCTTTTTGGCGTACACATTACCCACCCAATGGCTGGAACTGTCGCTGCACTGTAGAGCAAGTGCGCGATGGCAAGCCATCTACACAGCCGTACACAAGCGATAGTATACCACAGATTTTTCAAATAAACGTTGGCCAACAAGCTGTGGTGTATCCACCACGCCATCCGTACTATGCTTTGGCTGGCGAAAATGCTGAAACTGTAAAGGCTGCGGCGGCGAGAATGTTTAAGGCAAAAAGCGAATGCTACAGACTAATTGCAGAGTTTGCAAACGGTGGTAAAATAGAGGCGCATGGCCTGCTTAGCATGCGCGATGCCGAAGACAATCTACAAAAATTCTATGAATTTGCTAAGGCTGGCCACAAAGTAAAGCTAGCTCCTCTTGCCGAGCAACAAGGTGTAAAAAATGCAGATGCAATAATGGACGACATTATTACAGAGCACAAAGCATTGACAACAATTAAACCTCGCACAATAAAAGAGCAGATTGAATATGCATGTAAAGCGCAAAAAGCTGCAGCTATTGTACTGCAGCTAAAAAACTTTGAAAAGTATAGCGATGTACATCGTGCACTACGTTACTGCTTTATCTATGATAAGGAACCAATAAATAAAACGGTTGATTTTATCATGCTAATGAATAGCACTGGAGAATGGATGCGTATCGAAAGAAGTGAAATTGTAAACAATACACCAAAGTATTGGATGGCCTTAAAAAAACTGTTTAAATAAGAAAAAGAGCCGAAGCTCCTTTTCAAAAAGTTGCGCGCGAGCATTGCTACCAACACACTGAAACACAAAAGTACACAATCAAAACAACATAGTTATGACAAATCAAAAAATTAACAAACAGGACCAAACCACCTTAGCTCGTATACAACTCATGCACCCCAAGTTGCGCGACGAAGTAAGCGAAATTTACAAAGAGATTTGTGCGGCACTTACTGGCAAAGCCATTTGCCGTTTTAGCCACACGCTGCGCACGTTTGCCGAGCAGGATGCATTATTTGCACAAGGGCGTACTAAGCTCGGTGCTAAGGTAACCAATGCACGTGCTGGCCAAAGCTACCACAACTATGGCCTAGCCATAGATATAGTATTGCTTATAGATAAAGATGGCAATGGTAGCTACGAGGCCGCCAGCTGGGATACCACCACAGACTTTGATGCAGACCGTATGGCCGACTGGCAAGAAATAGTGCGCATATTTAAGATGCACGGCTGGGAGTGGGGAGGCGACTGGCGCTTTAAGGATTTGCCGCACTTCCAAAAAACTATGGGTTACACCATAAAGCAGCTACAATTTTTGCATGCCAACAAAAAATTTGTAGCAGCAAACAGCACTTACGTACAATTGTAATACACAAGCATTATGAGCGATTTACGCACCGACGTTATATACAGTTTTAACGATGGCATTACTGCCAGGCTTGAAGCTGTAGAAAAAAAACTAGCACACTTTGATGCCATGCTGGCCAAAACAGATAGGCATGTAAGCACATTTGGGCAAAAAATGAAAATGCCTGCAGCTGTAAACAAACTTACTAGTACGCTAGAGGCTATACCAAACCTCAATACTGGTATACTAAGCAGTGCTGGTAGCATGGCAAACCCATACGTTGCTGCAGGTGCGGCGGTTGCGGCTCTAGGTGCCTTTACTGTTGATGCTGGCCGCGATGCTTTGGCCTTTAATGAGGGCATGGCAAAAATAAACGTAACAGCAAGGCTTGGGCAAACTGAGCTAGATGCAATGGGCAAAAAGTTAATGCAGCTGCCACGCTACGGCAAGGGCTTACTAGAAATACCCGAAAGCTTCAACAAGATACTAAGTGCCACAGGTGATGTCAATAAAAGCATGGATGTTATGGGTGGTGCATTAAAGCTTAGTACTGCGGCAAAAGGTAACCTTGATGTTACAGCTAAGGCGATGGTAAACGTAATGGGTAGTGCGGGCAACGAGTTTACTAATGTTGCACAAATAAGCGATATGCTTAGTAAAACTCTAAAGGTTGGTGCAGCCGAATTTGATGACCTTGCAAACTACCTACCCAAGGTAATCCCGTATGCAAAGCAATTAGGCTGGACTGCGAAGGAAAGTGCAGGAGCCTTTGCCACCATGACTAGTATGGGTCAAAGTAGCGAGCAAAGTGCTATGTTGCTACAAAACATTTTTACTGCGTTTGGCGACCCAAAAAAGCGGGCAAACATCGAGCAATTTGTGGATGTATTTGACAACACCGGCAAGATCAAAAGCTTTAGCGCAGTGTTTGGTGAGTTACAAACAAAAATGGCTGGCATGAGCGATGAGCAGTTAGCAAAATTCAAAGGCATGCTAGACCTAGATGCGCAAGCAGGTAGTGCCTTGCAACAGTTAGTACAAAATAGCGACTTGCTCGGAAAAAACATTGATGCAATTAATAACAGTGCTGGCGATACAGATGCAGCACTAGCTGCTGGTAGTACTGTGGCACAACAAAACATTGCCAAGCTAACAGAAAAGTACGAAAATCTTAAAATGAAGCTAGGCCAAGCTGTGGCGCCCTTTTGGGATAAGATTACAAGCGGCTTGGTTTGGATATGGGAAGCCTTGGAAAAAGCAGAAGAAAAAACGGGCATCTTCAGTTTGGCGTGGGACCTACTAAAAGCCCAATTTGTGCTTATTAGCAAAGTGACTAGTGATGTATTTCACCATCTGCAGCGCCTTGGCAATTTTATGAGCCCTCACCTAAGCATGGCTTTTGAAGGTGTAGGCGAAATAGTTAAAATCGTTGTTGGTGGTTTACGCGATCTCGTGTTTGTTGCAATAGAAGCTGTCAGCGCGTTAACCAACTTGTTTACATTCAATTTTAGTGGGCTCAGAGGTAACATTGAAAGCTTGTTTAATCACGACTACCACATTAACGGCACAGATGCTGCAGCAGGTGGTAGAGATCAAGAAATAAGCGATCGCGAAGCAGCAATGGCGCGCGAAGAGGCAGCACTAGAAGATGGTGGTGGTACGCTCAGCGCAGGTAGTACTGTAACAAATACGGTGGATGCTATGCTTGCGCCAAAAGGCAAAAAGGGTAAGAAGCCAAAACAAGCAAAGTCTGCTGCAAACGCCGACGAATTGCATGGCCTTGCCAGTGGCGGCGGTGCGGTAAGGCATGTAACTACGCATATTTCTAAGCTGGTGGAAAAACTAGAAATACACGTTACCAACCTTGGCAGCATGACCACAGCACAAATTCGCAAACACATAGAAGAAGCCCTGGTACTAGCTGTACGCGATAGCGAGCTGGCATTGGCACATTAAATACTGTAGCTATGATAAAGAAGTACGGCAAGCCAATAAAGGACCAAGTGCGCGACTTGCGTAAAGCCTTAAACGATATGCCCCGCATAGTAGGTACCGAGGCGGTAAACTTTGCACAACGCAACTTTGACCGACAGAGTTTTATAGACGAGCAGGTGGTACACTGGAAGCCGCTAAGCACTAAGTCGCTAAGCAAGCGCCATGCAAAAAAAGGCCGCAAGGCGTTAATACTTACTGGTGCACTAAAGCGTAGTATACGCATAGCGCACATAGGCAAAAACTACGTGCGTGTGGGTGCCGATATGCCACAGGCAAGGCTGCATAACGAAGGTGGTACCATAACGCAAACCGTACAGGTGCGCACGCACCGGCGCCATATCAACAGAGCCTTTGGCCGTAAACTAAGGCACCAAACAGAATATATAGTACGTAGCCACAAACGCAAAATGAACCTTACGGTACCCAAGCGCCAATATCTTGGCCATAGTAGATTTTTTGACCGCCGTATAGATATGCTTGGCAAGCACCGTATAAAACAAGCTTTAGGCATTAAGTAAAACCCAGTTAACATGCAAGTAATACACGACAATTTTTTAGCACTTAAGGCACATCTGGCCGCACAAATAGTAACCGTACGTACAGTAGACTTATGGAACGAGCAACTGGCCTTTGCCACCGATGAGCACCCGCTTATTTGCCCTGCGGTGTACATAGAGTACCTGCCAGTAGAGTGGGCTAAAGTTGGCGAAACCCTGCACGGTACCGCAACCATAGTGCTGCACATAGTACGCAATACAGTAGCAGATACCTATACCATAGATGGCAACGTGGCCGATAATATTAGCGAGGCAATGAAACGTTTTGCAACCGTAGAGGCTGTACGCTACCTTGCCGAAGGCTGGCAACATGCTACGTGTAAAAAGCTGCAGCTTAGCGGTAGCAGCACAGACCATAACCACGATGGCTACAGCCACGATACACTTAGCTTTACTACCACACTATTGGGCAATACTAGCAATGCCAATAATGGCTATGTAATGGGGGTGCTACCACCAGTGGTAGTTACGCCTAATACTGTGCCGGCTACTGCGCCTGCCAATACTGGCTTTACTATACCGTAGCCCCTTCTTGATCAAAAAGGCTAGGAGGTGGCAGTGGCTGCTGTGGCTGCACATGGGTACGAATAGCATTGTACACGGTACCCGGCGTAACAAAAAACTTATCGGCTATTTGTGCAATCATGTAGTCAAGGCGGTACTTGCGCTCCTGCTTATTTTTATCGGCAAGCGCTTTGTACGCATCATAGATTGCGGCGTTGCGCTTTGCTAACAATGTACTATTGCGTGCCATTAATGTACACAAAATTAGTAAACCAAAAAAAAATCAGCTAATTTCTTGTTGCACAGGTATGTTAAATGTAGGTGCCTGCTAGCAGTTGGCATCAAACCAAGCATACGCAACGGCTAAGGTGTGTCCTAAAGTTTTGGCATTGGTTGCTATATGAATGCCAGGCACTTCCTTTTCTGCGCCTTGTATCACACAGGGGCGAATTAGGCCGTGCTTACTGTAGTGATGGTGACTTGCTTTTGTGCGGATGTGTTTAACGCCATAAGCTTCTAGGTATTTTAAATAGCACTTCATGCTTATCGGCCTTAATCCACCCATATACTTGTACTACGCCACTGCTGTAAGCTCTCTATTTATAGATGCTTCTTGCACATCTTCAATGTTTACATTCAAATTTTGTAATACACCATTGGCATCTACATAAGCGTGCTTGTAGTTTTTATTGTGCAATTTGTCTTGCTTCCAACCGTATTGGGCTAACTCTGCGTGAACCTGTTTTACACTTAAAGCAAACAAATTTTGGCAATAACTTTCAATTACATCAGCCAACATTGCTTGCGCCTTGTCTGCAGTTTTGCCGTAGGCACTAAATTCTAAACTTGGAACATAGCATAAGTGTTGTTTGGTCTGCTTATCTATCCAATTGTAACATTTTAGAGTAAGTGCTATTTTTTTGGCATTACCCTTAAAATTTATTCTAATAGATTCCATTATTGTGCGATACAATTCAAAATAACACTAAATTTTGGTACAAAACAAAATTAACACCAATGTTTAACATCAACTTGTACCGCAATTGGCTACAATCGTGCATGCAAAAGCCCCAGTATGCACTGGGGCTTTTGTGCCATTGTGGCTCCTTCAACCAAACAAGGGCAATCGTCCACGTGGTGGTAGGCGGCTAGCTTATATCCTTTGGATCGTCGCTATGCAGGCATTGTATTACCTCGTTTAGGGCAAACAATTCTTCTACCACATTGTCTTTATCTAGCGTATCGTCGGCAGTGCGCACCGCTTGTAGGCTTAGCCTGTGCAGTGCCCTACGTAGCACTTGTGCAAGGTCTGCAGGGTTGTAATACTCTAGGGCAAACTGTTGCCAGCGCAGCAATACCTGCTGCCCGCTTAAATTAGTAGTACACATAGCTGCTATAGTTTACTAGGTAAAGTATTTGCATCGCCCCAGTTTAGTGGCAGTACTGGTTGTGCTGCCAGTGCCTCTGCTGCCTTGGCACGTGCGGTACTGCGCGCCACCATAAGCTGCACATACGGCTCGGCTACATGTGCCTGATTGTCTATTACACAAAACAGTGCACCGTACAGCCTGCGTGGGTTGCTGGTACTACTTTTGGTACTAAACCCTAGTAGCTCCTGCACCTTGCGATAGGGGTACATGGTATGCCCATTAAGGCGCTTGGTATGCACTTGCCGACGTATTTCGGTAAGGTTTACACGCTGGCCATACAGGCGCTTTTCGCGCAGCTCTTTTTCTTTGGCAATAAAGTAGCGACGAATGGCTCGGCCAGCTTCGGTTTTACTTACCATAGCTGTTTCCTTGGCCATGTCAAGCGTTAAATGAAATTCTTTGGCGTTGTGCCCGCCACGTCCATTCTTAATAGCTTGACTTACAATAAAGTCCTCGTTTTCTATAAAGCCATAATCAGCTATTAATTTCTTTAGCCAATCGGCAAATTGTGTTTTTTGCTTCAGTTTTTGATGAAGCAAACGTGCGTCAACAAAAATGTTTTCGCCATTTTTGATTGTCGGCAACTCGTAAGTTGCTGCCTTGCTGCTTCCGCTCGCAAGGACTTTCCCTTTCTGTGTCATGAAATAAAATATTGCCAGTCGCTGACACAGATTTCGTGCAAAGCACAAAAAAGGTACGGACTTTCACCGATACGCTGGCAAATTTGTTAAGTGTGAAAATAAGTTTGTGCATCATTGCTGAAACCTGTGTCAAGGTCAAAATTAGGGTAAATTCTGATATTGACAGTAAAATATTCTTAGTATGCTGAAATCTGTTGGTCCTGCGGTGTGTGTTGTTTGCTCATGCTTTTTATAGTTTACTTCTAAAGTCTGCAATTACTTGCTGCATTTGTGTTATCAGATGCGGCAGCTCTTGGTAGGTGTATTGGTTGAGGTTTTTGTGTAGGTAGCCGTAGGTGCAGCACCAGTTTTCTATGCGCTGCATATCGGCCTTTAGCTTGCCTGTGTATGGGCATGTGGTGTGCCAGCCCATTTCGCGCGCCATGCTTATTATTTTACGCCTCATGGTATTGCATGCTTCTGCCTGCTGCACATGGGCATTGTTGCTAACACTTTTGGGCGCAAGAGCTCTTATAAGCTCGTTGGCTTGCTGCTTGGTAAGCTCGCTAATGTGCATTTTTGGCAACAGCTTGCTTCTATTATGGTGCATCACCCTGCGGAGCATCTGCTGGTGGTGTCTCACCTAGAGCCTCGTTTTGGCTTGGAATATGAGCTGTTAACCTTCCACAATGTAGAAGACCATATCTTGGATACCGTTCAGCAAGTGTACGAGGCCCATTGGCAGTCTCTACCACTGCGTTTGTACCCGGAAATTGGTAAAACAGATGTTTAAGATGTGGTTTTACAGTTAGCCTAGGCAATAAATATTGCAATTGCCATAGTATAAACCAATGCTCTTTAGTACTTACTTCTGCATAGTCAGGCAATTCTATTTCCCATCCATTAGCAGCTGCGCTATGGATAATGTTACCGTCATGCCCTTCAATTTCAAATTTTATTCTAATCTTTTGCGCCATAATGCTGCTATTTATAGTTTACTTCTAAAGTCTGCAATTACTTGCTGCATTTGGGTTATCAAATGCGGCAGCTCTTGGTAGGTGTATTGGTTGAGGTTTTTGTGCAGGTAGCCGTAGGTGCAGCACCAGTTTTCTAAGCGCTGCATATCGGCTTTTAGCTTGCCTGTGTATGGGCATGTGGTGTGCCAGCCCATTTCGCGCGCCATGCTTATTATTTTACGCCTCATGGTATTGCATGCTTCTGCCTGCTGCACATGGGCATTGTTGCTAACAGTTTTGGGTGCTAGTGATCTTATAAGCTCGTTGGCTTGCTGCTTGGTAAGCTCGCTAATGTGGCTAGTACGGCCTAGGCTGTACTGTAGCGCAAGGTCGGCACTTGCCTCTGCAAGGCCTTTAGTGTGCAGCAGGCCTTTTATCATGCCTACCTGCTTGCCACTGGCTAATAGTTGTTGTACTTGGCTCATGTTGTTATGTATCTAATTCGTTCCAGTTTGTTTTGTACATTTTTTTGCGCAGGTAGGTCTCAGGGTCGGCGATGGCGCGGTAGGTTGTGCGC
Source organism: Bacteroidota bacterium (assembly GCA_046049675.1). Lineage (GTDB taxonomy): Bacteria > Bacteroidota > Bacteroidia > Chitinophagales > Chitinophagaceae > CAIXQW01. Next base: position 26,168 of record JBJORA010000013.1, read on the forward strand.
TTGAGGTAGGCATGGTACTGCGCTATATTGTCCATTATGCCAAAGAGATCCACGGCAGTAAGCTTGGCAAAAAGTGGCTCGCAGCGTAAGCGGTTCACCTTTTTGCCGTAGGCCTCCCAAAAGGTGTCAAAGTTTACTTCTTGCACAATTTGGGTAACGCTTAGTTGTGTGGTGCCAATAAAGTCCATAAACTGCTCCTTGGCATTGGTACTTATATTGTACGGCAAGCGCTTTACTAGGTAATGAAATTGCCCCGGTGTAAGCGATACGGTAGTGGCATCTATCAAATCTAGTTGCCCATTAGCATCGTAGCTGATGGTAATGCTGCCGCCTATCTTAGGGCTATGTATGCTAAATTTAAGCTTGTGCATTTGCTATTGGTTTTACTTCACTTATTTGCAGCATGGCTTGCGCTAGCAAATGCATAGCCTCTGCCCGGGTAGGTTGCTGCCCAGGTGCTTGCATTTGTATGTCAACTTGCAGCGTTGTAATAGTATGCGCCTTGCCACCAATGGTTATAGTCTTAGGTGTTTCGCTTATTGATATACTTTTAATCATTGTATTAGTACTTTTTAATAGTGGTTGTTTGTGGTATTGTTTGCAGTGCCTCTTGTAGCACATGTTTGCTAGCGTCTTGTAGTTTCTGAGCCACATCTTCTGCACTTACCTTGCCTTCGCCTTGGTGCATGATTACAATGTGTGCTTCGTTAGCTACGTTGATGGTGATGGTGATTTGTCTAATTTTAGTAGATTGTACGTCGTTGCTTTTTCCCATAGTTGTATATTTCTTCTATCTTACTTAAGTATGCTTTGCTACTAGGTTGTGGTGTTAGCAGCGCGCTATTACGGTTTAACTGCTCTTTCAGCTGAGGCCAATCTACTTTATCAGCAACCAGCAAACGAGCTACAGCGGCAACAAAATCGGTACTACGGCTAAATGGGTACCATTCAAAATGCTCGGTTATAGTTTGTGCAACATGCGTAGCTTCATTTACAAACCTAGCTACAAATGTGCCCCTCTCAAAAGCCTCGTTAATACTACCGCCTATGCCACCTTCTGTAATTTTGTAACCTTTGTGCAGCAATGCCACTGCACTAGTAATAGTCATTGCATAGTCAACAATCAACTTGTTGATGTGCATATAATTCACATTACCTTGGCTCAAGTAGCATTCTAGAAAGTCCTTTTTCTTCCATCGCTCGGTGCGGCTATTGATCTTAGCAATTTCATACACGGTTTTCTCGTCAGCAACAACAAAGTAAACTGGCTGTTTCAATATTTTGCTTACGCTATAACGGTGCTGCCCATCAATTATATTAAAGTCTTTGTCTACTACAATTGGCACGTACGGTAACATATTGAGGCCGTCGTCTATGTCGTCAATAATTTTCTTCACTTTACGCTCGTTTATAGCGCGGTTACCTTGCAGAAGTTTGAACTGCTTGTAATTGTAAGTTTGCTGTATTTGTACAGCGGCTAATTTGGTATTCATCTTAATAGTTGTTTAATCGGTTAATAATCCATAATTCTACTATCCACCGACGTTGCTCTTGGCGCATGGGCTGCTCTATGGCTGGCTTGGGTGGTGCGCTAGTTTCATTCAGCTCAAGGCATACCTCATTGAATAATTTGTAAGCTTCATCAAAGCTGTGGTGTAACGTTAATTCTGTTTGTGTAAGCCTTGCTTGTTGTGCAGTGTTGCCGTAGGCAATTACTATGTATTTTGTTTCTAACATAACTAGTCTTTTAATAATCTAAGTGTTACTTTATCACCGCTGCGGATAGCTATTACTTGCGCATTTGAATTTTGTATTTTTGGCCAGCCATGCTTTTCATAGTACTTCATAAAAGCATCCTTTAGCACAGCTGCTGTAATTACAGAGTAGTCTGCGTTTAGCTTGTCGGCACCAGTTGCAAAGTCGTGCTCTCCTGCAATGCGAAACTTAACCTCATCTGCAGCTGCATTCTCTTGCGGAAACATTGGCAGCTGCTCGCCAGCCTCTACTTGCTTGTTCCAAATAGTGTAAGGCTTGTTGCCGCCAAAGCGACTGCGTGGGTAAGCAGTGTATTTGTACACACGCACTTTTATATCGCACATGTACTCTATCGCTTTGGCATACTCGCCTTTGGGCTTGCCGCCTGCCTCCCAGCATAGCAATATGATGGCCTTTTTAGGGAAGCGATCTTTCAGCAGCTTAAACTGCTCTGTGGTAAGGTTCATGTAGTCGCGGCTATCTATAATAAGTGCACCAGCACTGTTTGGCTTGGCCAAACGCGTAATAAGTTCGTCCACTGTTTCCTTGTGGCCAAACATTACCTTGCCGCTAACCTCAGCGAGGTTGTTGCGACGTACTGCCGCCTGCAGTGTGCAACTTATACCTTCTTCAAAACTATTGTAATGCACTTTTATGCCTACGCTTGCTAGCTCCTTAGAAAGCTTTATTGCAAAATCAGTTTTACCACTACCGCTTGGTCCGGATATAATCATTTTGAAGTTGCGCTCAGGTGTGCCCAAGGCCTGCTGCCAAGCTTCAGATAGTGCAAGCGTTTCAAACTTGCGCGCTAAAAAATCGTTGATGCCTATTGCTTTCATGCTTATTTTGTATTTAGTTATAAAAAGTGGCACACTTACGGCAGTGCCCTCCGACCTTTGTTTTCACTTTACTGCTTTATAGCACCCAGCCAAAAAGATTTGGCACTACTCACAAAGGTTTTCTTCTGTGAAAGGGGGTTGTTAGCATATCAGGAATCGAACCCGAGCTAAGGAGGCCTCATGCATGAATCGCGGGTATGCTTTCTGCTCCTTGTGCTGCCACTACACTATATGCCTTCCACTTACTAACCAGTAATGGCTTCTAACTCTTTTTTGGGTTCAACAAAAAATGCCTCTTCTTGATCTACGTAGATGCCAACTTTGGAAAACTGTGCACTTGTGTTAGGGTCTTCGCGGTCGGCAAGCAAACGATCTTTTGCCGGCTCTTCAGTTGTGCGCACATAAGATGGCAAAAACTCTTTCAATAGATTTGTAACACTATTCCATGTAAAGCCCTTAAGTGTTTTAAGCTTTGGCGTACCTGTTCTAAACCCTAGTACGCCATGCGTAAATTCCATACTTTTCTTGCTGCCAAAGTCTTGACGATTGGCAGTAGCGTATGCCTGCATTTTTTCAAACGCCTCCTCTTTAATGGTGCTTAGCTCCGTAAGTTCGCTTTGGTACTTTTCGCGGATGCGGGTAATTTCCACATCCATTTTGGCAGTAATCTGTTGCATGCGAGCATCCTTCTTGGCATATTCTGCAAATGCCTCTTCTGCTTGCTCGCGTGTAATACTACCAAGTAATTTTTTTGTTTGACGTGTCTTTGTCATTGTATTCTGTTGTTTTTTGTTGATGTGCTTTTTTGAGCTGCTGGTATTGTTGCAGTGTAAGCGCCAGCTCGTTACGCTCCCATTGTTTTATGTCCTCGTCTTTCCATGGCGGATGCAATGCAACGCACTCGCTTAGCTTGTCGGCCTTGACGCGCAATGCATATAGCTTAAACGTTAGGTTGTACTGGCTCATTCAATTGCTTGTTTAATGTTTCGGCTGCAGTACGTACCACGTTGGCCACAAATGGGTTTGCACCAATCAATTCGCGTAAATTGATATGAGTGTAGGCATGCATAAAAGCAAATACCTGTGCCTTTGATAGCACTAGCGCCATGTTGATACATCCCGAATTGATCTTCTTGCTGATAGACAAGCTTATTTCTAGATACAAGGCTTGCAGCATTTTAACGCTGTAGCTGTCGTCGGCCACGTGTGCAGAGTAAAGTAGTTTGCACAGCGATCGTAATGCAATTGCCTCATCCTTGGTTAATTTCAACTTGTACTTATTCATAAGGCGTTCTTTCTTTTAATTGGTTTGATGGTAAATGGTACTAGGGGCTGCAATTTTTCCACTAGGTTTAGAAGCATATCGTCGTTAGATGATAGTAGGTCGTTAAATACCTTTAGTGCATTGAGTACTGTGGAGTGATCACGATTAAAATATTTGCCTATTTGCTTGCTGCTGTAGTCGTACTCTGTGGCAATTGCCGATATGAGCATACGTGCCGTAAGTACCTCGTTAGTGCGTTTTTCACTACGTATAACATCTACAGTAAGTTCTGCCTGTGTGCATACGAGTTTAGCGATCTCGCCTAAACTTGGCACTTCACTTAGTGGTACCGCATCATTGGCATCTACAACAACAATGCTCATTCGCAGCATAATGCGCTTACCAGTAGGAAGTTCTACTAGTACGTTTGGTGTGCCTTCTACTTTTTGCATAGCTCTAATTCTTTGGTTTTAAGTTCGTCAATCACTCGGCCAATTGTGTAGGCCTCGCTTAAACAAAGTGTCTCCCTTTCCCAGTAGTTGTTCTGCAAGTATTCTGCATCGTGCAGCTGCATGTATAGCGCTCTAGCTTCAGCAACAGAGCTACATTGCTCTATTCGTTGCAGATTTTCAAAATCGCGTAAGTTCCACTGGTTTACCCACCACTTGCGATACTCTGCACTTCGCTCGTAAGTGGCAGCAGCCTCTTGCCAATAGCCTGATCGCAGATGTATAAATGCAAGCATCTGTTCGTATTGATAGGTCGCGTACTCCAGCGGTGTCCAGTGGAGCTCTCGTTCTATAGCCAACTTGTTAATGGCATATTGCTGCTTAAGTCGTGTAATATGGCTCATGTTTATTGCTTGTTTATGATTGATTAATCGTTGAGTATGCGTAGCAAATCGGCGGTAATTGGTTTGCGGGATTCTGCACTTTCTTCCAAAGCTTCTGTAACCACATGTTGCAGCTCGCCCCAATTGTGCACGTTTTTGGTAAGCCAGTTTATAGCAGTACGATCTTTGATGCCTACGGCACTTGCTACACCAGTAATCTCGTCTTCGCTTAAGCCAAACATGGTGTACCAACTTCCAGCAAAGCGGCGGTTTATTTGAGGGTAGCAATACTTACGGCGGCTAGCCATACGTGCAAACTCTTTGCGCAGATCTATGCCGGCTAGTACAATACCACATTTACCTTCCAAGGCATCGCACAAGGCTTTAATTGTTTGGAGTGTAGCTTCCTTTTTTACATTCTCAGTCTCGTCTATTATTAGCAATGGCTTGCTATAAGTGCGTAGCTTGTTTATGATAGCTTTTAGAATTGTGTGGCGACTACCTGCAGTTTCTGCACCTACTATTTCTGCGAGACTTACTATAAAGTCCTTGGGATTCATAAGGCCGTCTGCTGTCAATAGGAATGTTTCGTTGGGGTTTTGTTTCACATACTCACGTAGTGCGTAGGTTTTGCCGTCGCCAGTATTGCCATCTATACCAACACGAGCCTTTTTACGACGGGCTTTGTTACAGGCCTTGCTTACAGCTAAAAAATTGTCGCTGTCAAAGTGCATCCAGTAGGTAGGGCGATAGTAATAATTAATTTGGTTGGCAATTGTGGTAAAATATTTGTCCTCAATTTTTATGGTCCTGGCTCCTACCTTGAAAGCATCGTAAGTGCCATTGGTAATGCTGTTTACATAGCTACTATTTACCTTGATGATCTCAGCAAACTTGCGTTCACTAAGGTTTTTGGCTACTAAGTAGGCTTTAAGTGCCTCTGCAATTTGTTGTCTGTTGGTTGTTGTAAGCATTGTATAATTATTGGTTTGGTAAGCGTGTTTATCTGCGTGCCCTTAAGCGTCGTTCTGCTTCAAGGTCTAGCGGCTTGGTGTTGGTTTCGGTTATTTGGTCTTGGTATAGCTGGGCTTCAGCTGCATTGGTAATTGCTTTGCTCACAAATAGTCGACCACTTGCAATTGTTTCGCCGCCATTGGCTACTACTTCAGCATTGAGTTTTCGTTGTTTTGTTGCTTGCAGTTGATCTTTCTTAATCTGCAGATGTCGATCTATTCTGCTCCTGGTACCGTCGTTGTAGTCTGCTACGGCCATAGGCATTGCTTCTTTCTCGTGAGCGATAGCAATAAAGCGTTGGTCTGCAACAGTGTACAAGGCTATGCACTTACCATTAGGATGCATTAGCACCTTAAAGCGCCTTCCACAATGCGTACTCAGAAAATCCGTACTCGGGAAGCCATACTCATCATTAACCGTAAACCTCCTAGCGACGCCATTTGTAGTAACTCTAATGCCATTGCCATCGTAGGTGTTGGCTTTTTGAGCCCAGGTACCAAATAGCAACATATAGTCTTGTGCGCTAATCTTGTTTGTAGCTTCAGTACTGCTGGCCGTGGCTTGTTTGGCATTAGGTGTGGTGGTATCGTCACCTGCTATTGCAGGCGTATTATTAAAGTATAAGAAGTACTTAATCTGCGCTTGTATTGCTGCCTCTCTGCTTGGATACATATGCGCAGCATCCGGGTTAACTCTGCTTTGTAGGTCTTTGCTAGTGATATTTTGGCCAGTAAATGCCGTGTCATGGCGCATTAATTCGCGCTGCAGGCGGCCAAAGTATCGCTCTATTATCTTACTCTGCCCGTTATATGGCATGGTAGGGAAGTGTAGGGTTTGCAGCTGCTTAAAGAATAAGTTAGCAGTATCATTGTCGTACTGCATTTGCAAAGGCTGGATACCTCCAGCCCTATCTATAGCCATTCGATAGGCCTCGCGTACATTTTCTTGTGTAATCTGATCGGCGAAACTCCAGCCAAGCCAACACTTTGTAGAAGCATCTATTATGGCATACACATATAACTTAGCCTTACGTCCTTTGTCTTCGTAGAATAGGTTAACCTTAGTGTCGTCACCAACCCATAGTACATTAGGCAGTGTTGGCGCAAATCGCAGCATTTTATGCTCAAATTTTGCTTGCCATTCTTTAATTCCGTGACGCGACATGTACCACACCTGCTTAACTGCAGGTATATTCAGGTGGTTTTTTACAGTACTTTCTACCACAGGAAACCCTTTCCAACCAGCAGCAGCGGCAGTTTCGTTTATCCACTTCGTTACCATAGGTATTTGTGGTTTGCGGCTATCGCCATAGTAGTCTATTAGATGTTGTAACACCTCGTCATTTACCTTTTGCGCGCAAGTATTGCCCCACTTCTTACTAACTAGCGCTGCCACTCCGTTCTGCTTGTACTTACTAATTTTGTCGCGAAGGCGGCTGTGATTGTAGTCGAGTATTTCGCCAGCTACCGCCTTGCATGCGTTTACAAATTGCTCAACACTATCTATACCTAGCAATTTTAGCTCTGCTTTGTGCTTATTGTAGCCGTCACTAACAAGAAGTAGCCAACGTACTAGCAAGGAGTACTTCTGTATAACCGGTACCGGTAAACCGCTTAGCTCGTTGTTTACAATTTCGCCAGTGGTAAAGTCGGTAGCCGATCTTAGAATGCGCCAATTGTTTAAGGTGTCTCTATCTTTTACTGGCAAATCGGGCAGCCATTTTGCTATTTGACATTGCAAGTAGTAGGCTGTAGGCTCCATTCCGTGGCATATACAGTGCTTGATCAGTATTTGGTATTTGGGCGCTAGTAAAGCATAATTGAACCATTTGTTCGCATAATTGGCCAACTTTACTTTTACAGGAAATTGCCAACGCTCCAAGTTGCGAGCTGCTATACCTGCAAGCCTGCATTCGTCGAAACTTATGTATAATATGTTTTGGTCTAAGTGCATTATAACTTAATGAGGCGTTTTACTTCCGTAACGATTTCACTTTCACGATGCCTGAGCAGCGCAGTAGCTACTTCCACGTTTTCTTGCAGCAAGGTTTGGCGCTTGCCGTACTTACCTTGCCATATTTTGCGCACAAACTGTGCTTCGCAGCCTACAATATCAGCAACGACGGAGGCAGTTACCATTCCTCTATAGTTGCTTTTTTTACGTTTCGCCCTATCTTTGCCCATTCTTTGTACTTGAATACGGTACAAAAATACAAACAAGTTTGAATAAAACAAACTTTTTTGAATTAAAATGCAAACTAATTTGAACACAATGCAAACTATAGTACATCGTTTAGAACAATTCATGCAACATTTTGGCTTAAATCCTAATACTCTGTCGGATAAGTTAGGTTATGAAAGCCCTGAAAAACTGTATCGCTTGTTTAGAAAAGACGGCGCAAAACCTTCCTATGACATTATTAATGATATTGCAAACAAGTTTGAGTCGCTTAATCTGCAGTGGTTAATCACTGGTCGCGGCGAAATGCTTGGCACTGATCCAATGCAAGCTATGCTTGACCGTGCCAATCAATTTGTGCCGCAAGCCATTTTAGATGCTGCAAAGCGCGGCGCTAGTGCACAAGAGGTAAACCAAATTGTAGAGCAAATTCTTGATCAACACTACGGCAGCGGCAAAGATGCAGCGCAAATGAAGGACGATCAAGCTAGTGAACCAAAAATGCGGGCTAAAGTGCGGGTTAATCTGCGGGCGAAAGGAAAAATGGCGGGTAATATGGCGCCTAATGTGGCGTCTAATTTTCAAAAAGAAGATACTGCGCCAAAAAGTCAGGAGGTGTTAAATGCAGGTATTGAGGAGATAGATATTGTTACCCTGTATCGTGTATTGTCGACCTTAAGTGCTGATTTTAGTGCATTTGAGGCACTTTGTAGTACTCGCCACCTAGAACTATTGCAACGCATAAAAGCACTGGAATTGCTGTGTACATGATGGCTAATCAGCGTTTAATAAGATGTTTATGTGGTCAAAATGCTGGTATGTTGTTGCATTTTGTTTATTTCGGGCAGTTTTCATAATTGGGCTGTAACTCACTGTTTGTGCGGCTTTTCGCACATTTTTATATTTGTGTGTTTGTTGCGTTTTGTTTTATCCCCTATACATACCAATTGAGTCAATCACGTGTTGGACGAAGTTTATAGCTGCGGGCACTGTTATCATAATCAAAAATAATAATTTATTGCGCAAAACCACGCTTTGCGATGTAAATTATTGTGGCTTT
>JBJORA010000014.1:0-79410 GCA_046049675.1 Bacteroidota bacterium
TAGGTTTCCCTGGTGCAAAAGACATGAAGAAGAGCGCGCAAGCTTTAGAAGTTGATTGCGACATTCTTGTACCTGCAGCTTTGGAAAATGTAATCAATGGCGATAATGCACCACGCATCAAAGCAAAGATTATTGCAGAAGCAGCAAATGGCCCACTTACGCCAGAAGCAGATGCAGTATTTGCAAAGAAAGGTGTAATCGTAGTGCCTGATATGTATATCAATGCAGGTGGTGTAACAGTAAGCTATTTTGAGTGGTTAAAGAACTTGAGCCACGTACGTTATGGCCGTTTAGAAAAGCGTTTTGAAGAAACAACTAACCGCAATATCGTTAGCAAGGTAGAAGAAATGACAGGTAAGAAATTATCTACGAAAGAAAAAGAAATGCTTGTGCATGGTCCTGATGAAGTTGATCTAGTGCACAGCGGTCTTGAAGATACAATGATTGGTAGCTACCACGAGATTAAAGAAAGTTGGTTAAGCAGCAAGAAAATCGAAGATATGCGTACCGCAGCTTTTGTAAGCGCAATCAATAAGATTGGTGTTAGTTACACAGAGTTGGGTATCTTCCCTTAATTGTAATCAAATCACAAAAAATCAAAAGGTCGCCTCGTGCGGCCTTTTTTTATGCGAGTACAAGCTGCTATGCAATCTCCACCACCAAACCTTCACTTGCCAGTATTACGTGCTCATATATAGCAGATGCTTGTTCTAGCAAAATACTTGTGTCCTGATAACTGCTACTGTAATGCCCAATTACTAGTTGCTTTACTGCAGCTTGCTTTGCAACTTCTGCGGCTTGCGCAGCGGTGCTATGTTTGCGTGCAATCGCTTTTTCAATATTTTCTGTACTATAAGTGGCTTCATGATACAATAAGTTGCTACCTTTTGCATGCAAAATTGTGCTTTCGCAAAATGCCGTGTCCGCACTATAGGTGTAGATAATGCTTGGCTTACCAGCAGCTGTTACCAGCTCGTTTGCTACGACACTGCCATCATTGCGTTCGTAATCTTTGCCTTCAGCAAGTTGATTCAAAAAGTAATGGGGGATTTCATATTTCTGCACTTGCTCAGGAAGCACAACACGTGGCTTAAACTTTTTTGTTACACGCAAACCATGTGTATCTACACTGTGGTCTACAGGAAAAGCAAGCAGTTGTAAATTATCTGTCTCTAATAAAATTTGAGTAGCGCCTTCTTGCAAATCAACAAACTGTACAGCATAGGGTAGCGCATAATCTAACTGCATATTGATAATATTTTGCAAGGCAGCAGGCGCAAAAATCGTAAGGCTTGCCATGCGGCCAAGAAGTGCTTGCGTGGTAAGCCACCCAATTAAACCAAAGTAATGGTCGCCGTGCATATGGCTAATGAAAATGTACTTGATTCGGCTACTTCTAATATCATACTTCTGCATCTGTATCTGGGCACCCTCGCCGCAGTCGATGAGTATACACTCGTGGCCAGTATCAAGCACTTGGCTTGTTGGATAGCGTCCATGAGCAGGTATAGCACCATTACAACCAAGTATTGTTAATTTCATTGCGGGCAAAGCTACAGATATTTTTTGGGCACTTTTCTTAGTCTGCGACACCAAAAAAAACTGTTTATCGGTCCTTAATGGCCGCTATTTGAAAAGTAATTAACATAAGCAAACTTGCCTTTTTAACACATTGTGCATTCATTATCTGCCATTTATTCAGTTTTTAACGCATATTTGAAGCAAAAGGGCACAAAAATTGCGTGGTACTATATTTGGTATAAACAAATAATCAAGTTAGTACAAACGTATAACAACTATATTTGAACAAGAAAACGGGGCGTATGGATTCACATTTTTCACCGAAGGTAAAAGAGATAATAACTTATAGTCGCGAAGAGGCAATACGCCTTGGTAACGATTTTATTGGCATAGAACATTTAATGCTTGGCATGATACGCGAGGCCGATGGCTTGGCGCTACGTGTGCTTGGCAATTTGAATGTCAATGTGCAAGAACTTAAATATGAACTTGAGCAAGCCATAAAAGGCAAAGGCGATGGCAAGATTGAGAAAGCTACAAGTTTGCCATTAACGAAGCAAGCAGAAAAGGTTATTCGTATTACCATTTTGGAAGCTAAGGGTTTAAAGAGCACTTTAGTAGAAAGTGAGCACATCATATTAAGCATCCTACGCAACAAAGAAAATATCGTTGCGCAAATACTTAATAACTATGGCGTAAACTACGATGCATACAAGGGTGAACTAACAGGCGAAAACCAAAACGATCCATTTACGGCAAGCGATAGTTACCGCGATGAAGATGATGAAGACCGTGGACAATCGGCTAGCAAAAAACCAACTGGTGGTAAGCAAAGTAAAACACCGGTACTCGATAATTTTGGTAGAGATATTACTAAGCTTGCAGAGAACGCTAGCCTTGACCCAATTGTTGGACGCGAAAAAGAAATTGAGCGCGTTTCACAAATATTAAGTCGTCGTAAGAAAAATAATCCAATCCTTATTGGCGAACCTGGCGTTGGTAAAACAGCAATTATTGAAGGCTTAGCGTTACGCATTGTGCAACGCAAGGTTGCGCGTGTGCTTTTTGATAAGCGCGTTATTAGTTTGGATCTTGCTGCGCTTGTAGCTGGCACAAAATATCGCGGCCAGTTCGAAGAGCGTATGAAGGCTATCATGAACGAGCTTGAAAAGAATCGCGATGTCATTTTATTTATTGATGAAATCCATACGATTGTTGGTGCAGGCGGTGCTAGTGGTAGCCTAGATGCAAGCAATATCTTTAAGCCGGCATTAGCGCGTGGCGAATTGCAGTGCATTGGCGCTACTACGCTTGATGAGTATCGCACAAACATCGAGAAAGATGGTGCATTAGATAGACGTTTTCAAAAAGTGCTTGTAGAGCAGCCAACGGTTGAAGAAGCGGTGACGATTCTTACTAACTTAAAACCAAAGTACGAAGAGTATCACAATGTGCGTTATAGCGACGATGCAATAAAGAGTTGCGTTACGATGAGCACACGTTATATGACAGATCGTTTGTTGCCAGACAAAGCCATTGACGTAATGGACGAAGCTGGTGCGCGTGTGCATTTGAAAAACATAGATGTACCGCAAAACATCTTGGATATAGAAAAGAAGCTCGAAGAAATTAAAGCAGAAAAAAACAAAGTGGTGAAAAGCCAAATGTTTGAAGAAGCAGCAAATTTGCGTGATGCCGAAAAGAAATTACAAGGTGAGTTAGAGGCTGCAAAAGTAGAGTGGGAGGAAGCGATGAAGAATCAAGCTATTCCGATCAACGAAGAAGATATTGCTGAAGTCGTAAGCATGATGACAGGTATACCTGTGATGCGCATGGTAGAAGCCGAAAGCGAAAAACTGCGTGATATGGGTAATCGCCTTAAGGGTAGCGTTATCGGACAGGACGAAGCCATTGCAAAAGTTGTAAAAGCTATTCAGCGTAATCGTGTAGGCCTCAAGGATCCTAAAAAGCCCATTGGTTCATTTATCTTCTTAGGCCCTACTGGTGTTGGTAAAACAGAATTAGCGCGTAAGTTAGCCAAGTTTATGTTTGACGATAGCGAAGCTTTGTTGCGCATAGATATGAGCGAGTATATGGAGAAATTCAGTCTTACACGACTAATAGGAGCGCCTCCAGGATATGTAGGATACGAAGAAGGTGGTCAGCTTACCGAAAAGGTTCGCCGCAAGCCGTACAGTGTAATTCTGTTAGATGAGATAGAAAAAGCGCATCCAGATATCTACAATATTTTATTGCAAGTATTAGATGATGGTCAGCTAACTGATGGTTTAGGCCGCAAGGTTGACTTTAAGAACACGCTCATCATTATGACAAGTAATATTGGTGCTCGTCAATTAAAAGAATTTGGAGCAGGTGTTGGTTTTGCTACAAGCAACCGTCTAGAAAGTGCTGATGACAATAATAAAGCTGTTATTGAAAAAGCATTAAAGCGTACATTCTCTCCTGAGTTTTTAAATCGTATTGATGATGTAATTGTGTTTAACTCACTTACAAAAGAGCATATCAACGAAATCATCGACTTGGTAATGATGGATGTATTGAAGCGTTTAGCTGATATGGGCATCATCGTAGATATTACAGAAAAAGCAAAAGACTTTATTGCAGATAAAGGTTACGATGCGCAATACGGTGCGAGACCTTTACATCGTGCAATTCAAAAGTATCTAGAAGATCCTTTGGCTGAAGAAATACTAAACCATAGTATTAAAGAAGGCGATACGCTAGTTGCGGATTTAGATGAAGAGAATGGTAAGATACTTTTTACTGTGAAGCCATCTAGCCCAAGCAAGAAGAAAAGCAATAAAGAATAGCGCCATTCAATGATTCAGTACAACCCCAAAGATTGGTTCACTTTTATCTTTAGGGCACATAAGGCAGATACAGTTAGAATACTAGCTAAGATGATGCTAGCGCTAGCTGTGTATTGTTTGCTGGTCGCTTGGCTAGAAAAGGAAGTATTCAAACTTACCGATAGCAATTTGGTAAAGAATTTGCCTTTATTACATACACTATTGGGTTCGGTTATCTCGCTACTTTTAGTTTTTCGTACAAATACCGCTTATGACAGGTGGTGGGAAGGTCGTAAGTTGTTAGGATCGCTTACAAACACGAGTCGAGCTTTAGCGATAAAGATAAATGCATACTTGCAAGGTCAAGCACATGCGGATCGCAGGGCATATTTCAAAACAGCAATTCCTTTTTTTGCATCAAGTTTACGCACGCATCTACTTAAGCAATCAACTGCCGAAGAGTTGTTTAGCGAAGACGTGCATCACCATGTCATCAATAATTTTGATAAAGAAGCACATATACCGAACCAGGTTTGTAATAGTTTAGTAATGCAAATTACTGAGGCCTATAAAGCAGGAAGCATCACGGATATACAAATGGTAAATCTAAATGCAGATGTACAAGAGTTTGTAAATATTTGTGGTGCATGCGAGCGAATTAGAAATACACCGATACCATTTTCATATAGTGCATTCTTAAAGAAATTTATTTTCTTTTACGTTATGACGATGCCTTTTGGTTTTGTATTTAGCCTAGGCTATTTATGTGTACCAGTAGTCGTATTTATTTTTTATGTCTTAGCTAGTTTAGAGTTGATTGCAGAAGAAATTGAAGAGCCATTTGGAGACGATGTCAATGATTTGCCTGTTGGATTAATCGCTGCCAATATTAAGAAGCACGTCGAAGAAATATTGTAGTTGTTTTCTTTTTTTTTTGGTGCGAAAAATGACCAGTTAAATAGGGCTAGCGTCATTTATGATTTTTGTAGAATTGCTATGCTATAGCCATAAAATACCACTCACTATAAAACGTAAAATATTTGCCGTAGAATATTTTTGTAGTAGTGATAACAATTAAAAACTTGTGTATTATGACAACAAAATCAAAGTTCTACCAACCAATTATTGCAGCACTATTCTGCGGCAGTTTACTAACATCTTGCGCAATTATTAGACCGGGCGAAGTAGGCGTTAAACAACGCTTAGGCAAATTAGATGACCGTATATATTCAGAGGGTACACTCGTTTACAATCCTTTTCTTACAACCGTAGTACGCACATCTATTCAAACTAACAATCTTGAACTATCATTAAGTTTGCCAAGCAAAGAAGGCTTAAGTATTACTTCTCAAATTTCTATCCTTTATAAAATAGACAAAGCCAAGGCAATTGAACTATTGCGCACCTTTGGCGACGATTACGAAGGTGTAATTGCTAATGTATTTAGAAGTGCAAGTGCAGATGTTTGTGCAAAGTTTTTTGCAAAGGATATGCATAGCGGTATGCGTGCCGATATAGAGAAAGCTATTCGTGATCAAATGAATACAACCTTTACAGGTAAGGGTATCATTATTGAAGCAGTATTAATGAAGAGTATTCAATTGCCTGCTGGCTTGGCTACAAGTATCGAGCAAAAGCTACAGGCAGAGCAAGAGGCGATGCGCATGGAATTTGTTTTACAACAAGAAAAATTGGAGGCAGAGCGCAAAATTATTTCGGCAAAAGGTACACGCGATGCACAGCAAATTTTAAGCGAAGGATTAACTGATCAAATTATCAAGCAACGCAGTATTGAAGCGTTTATGGAATTAAGTAAAAGTCCAAATGCTAAAATTATCATTACAGATGGTAAAGCACCGTATTTGATTAGCAACTAATTTTATGGTTTCATCTAAGATTTTCGTAAGGCAATTTGCATAGTGTTGCAACCGTGCTACTTTTGCCTTATGACTATTGTAAAGAACCTATTAATTGCATGCTTTAGTATTATTACCATTAGTACTTCAGCACAAACACATCAAACATTTTTCTTAGGACATAGCTTGGTTAATTTTCATGTGCCTAATATGGTGCAAAAATTAAGCACAGCTGCTGCACAGAACTTTAGCTATGATTTGCATATTGGCAATGGCGCTAATTTGTTGTTTCATTGGACAAACCCAAATAGCCCAGGCGCTCAGGGTGACCTTTGGGATACCACAATGGATAATGGAGGCTACGAACATTTTATATTTACTGAAGCGGTACCATTGCAAGGCCATCTTACGTGGAGTAATACATACAGAATAGCAGATAGTTTTTGCAGCCATATGAATTTGTACAATCCTTCTTGCAAATTCTATGTGTATGAAACCTGGCATTGTACCAAAAGTGGCAACGGCAGCACCAGTGGTATTGGTGGCGCTCCTTGCGATTGGGATCCAGGCAGCACTGTTCAATGGCGCACAAGGCTAACCAATGACCTGCCGTTGTGGGAAGGCATCGCAGACAGCGTGGCTGCTAAATTTCCAGGCAGAGTATTTGTAATTCCTGCGGGTCAAGCACTTGCTAGACTTAGCGATAGCATAGACGCTGGTAAAGTCGCGGGTTTAGATAGCATAGAACAACTGTTTACCGATGATATTCACTTAAGCAATAGTGGCAATTATTTTATCGCATGTGTAATGTTTAGCGTTATTCATGGTATTAGCCCTGCCAATTTACCAAATCAGCTTACTGACGAATGGGGTAGCTTGTATAGTAGTTATCCAACAGTAAGCCAGGCGCAAAAAATGCAACAGATTGCATTTGAAACCGTTTGTGATTATTCTAATAGTGGTGTCTTTTGTTCTCCACTTGAAATAGAAATAGAAGGTCAACATGTAGTAAATAGTAGTGAAGCATATAAGGAACTTGTTAGCATTTACAACTTGCAGGGTAGTCTAATTTGCACAGAGCACTTTTCTCCCATCCAATTAAAAGCTTATCTTCAACAATTGCCGCTAGGTTTTTATTTTGTACAGCAAAAAGGAGCAATAAGTAGACATTGGATTGGTCAATAGATCAAAAAATATAAGGCCCAAATTCGTAAGGTTTATGAACTGATGTTGCATTTGTGTGAAAAGTTGCCAGCTTAGCGTATGATATATATGTAGTAATTACTTTAAGTACGCTCCCCGTAAAGTAATAAGTTGTTGATAATCAGCAATATGCGATAATCTTCAAAAAACAAATCACTGAACCTCAGCGTTTTACAGGCGATTTTGTGGATAAAATTTACGTTAATATTTGCCTAAGAAATGAGGTAAAGGTATTTTTGACGCTTCGTTCCAATTTTTTGCATAGCGAAAAAGGACTACAAAACCAAATGTAAAAATGATTAAGCATTTAACACAACACAATCAGCGTTCGCATGGCACTGCCTTGCTCAGAAAAGTTGCAAAGACAACTTCGCAGTTCAAAACAATTGTGCTAACAATAGCCTTAGGTTTGATGGCGATAAGCGCGCAAGCCGGTAGCGGTATTTTTGAAAGCTACGTCAAAATTGGTAGCACCTTTTACGATTTAGGAGCAACAACGGGTAACCCTGATTTTCAGGGTGCGAGTTTGGGTGCTTTCACCAGTGGTGCAACAATCTCTCTAAATGGTGAGGTTAAGACATTCAAAAATGGTCCTGACAATATTTGTGGTGGTAGAATTTACTATTCGGTTTATCCTGCATCAGGCACACCTGGTACTTTTACTCAGTTAAACCTACCATTCCAGGCAAACTTATCTAATCCTGGCGATCAGCAGTGGGGTAACGGCGCAGCTGCTAGCATTTCGCTTGCTGGCTACACACCTGGCTCTTATAAGATCGCAGTTTATGTCGGCGATCAAGGAGACGCTGCAGGTGGTTGTACACAAGATCCTTTTCATGTTAGTAATAATGGCGGCGCTTATTGGATAGCTGATTTTACAGTAAGTGCGTTGACGGGCAATGTAGTTGTAACTGCTACTGGAGGCACAACTGGTCCTACGTCGTATACAACTGTTTCTGCAGCTTTTGCCGCAATTAATGCTGGCACACACACTGGCGCATTAAGCATGTTCATCAACGGTAATGTAACAGAAACCGCTGCTTGTGTTTTGAATAGCTCAGGAGCAGGCACAGCCTCTTATACATCATTGGTGATAAGACCAACCGGCACATACACTATTTCAGGTCCAACTGTTACAGGTAGAGGTCTAATAGAGCTAAATGGTGCAGACAATGTAACAATTGATGGTTGCGCAACCATTGGTGGCACTACGCGCAATTTGACATTTACCAACTCGGCGACTAGTACGCTTGGCTATACATCTGTAATACGCCTAGCAACTTTAGTGACAAGTCAAGTAAGCTGCGATAATAATACGATTAGAAACTGTAACATAAACGGTAGCGCTACTTCTAGAAACACTTCATTAGCAACTAGTACAACAGGAGCAGAAAATACAACCTTTGGTATTTATGCAGGAGGCAACGCGGGTGCAACTGCTGCTGCACCAGCTGCATTGACTTCTGTTACCTCAAACACAGCTCCTTCTGGCACCACTATCAATAATTTAACTATTACTAACAATACTGTTAATGCTTGTGCTCGCGGTATTGTATTTAATGGTGCAGTTGCAACCGTTTGTCCTGGCACGTTAACAATTACACAAAATTTGGTAGGTGATCAGTCAAACAACACAGGTGTAGGACCTATTACCTCACCAACCACAACTGTGTATACTAAGGGTATATGGGTTGCTGGTGCCAGTAATTTGGCTATCAATAGCAATTCAGTCAAGAATATCTTGAGCTACGTTGGCACAGCAATGAATGGTATAGAATTGGTTAGTAGTATCGGTGCAACTGGAGCAGCAATCAGCTTAAATAACAATACAATTTCTTACGTTGTAAATAATGGAACAAGTGGCGCAAATGGTATTCTTGTTAGTTCTGGTGCAGTAGGCTATAGTTGTAGCAACAATACAATATCAAATATTCAGACAGTAGGTGGGGCGAATGTAGCTGCGCTTAATCTAAGTCACTCGTCTACTACTACTTTCCCGACTGTCAATAGCAATAATATTCATAGCATATTCGCACTTAGTACAGCTGGATGGGCATCACGCGGCATTGTTATTAATTCTGGCAACGGATTTACCCTATCAAATAATATGATCAGGAACCTTAATGCTTCAAATAACAACTCAACAACTAGCACTGTTTACGCTGTTAAGGGTATTGCTATCAATGCGGGGCTTAATCACAAAGTATTGCATAATAGCGTTTACTTGAGTGGGGCGATGCTTGGTGCAAATGTAGTTGCTGACAACACAACTTGCTTAATGATAGCGGCCTCAAGCCTAACTGGCATTGAAGTTCGTAATAATATTTTTGCAAATAAAATGACCGGTGCTGCAGCAACTGTGCACGGGTGTATGCAGTTACCAAGTGGTGCCACGAGTTCAATGAACTTAAACTGCAATAACAATGCATATTACTTTGGCACAGCGGCCAATAGCTATGTTGGTATAGCGCATACAACATTCGCAAGCTATGCAAACTTGGCTGCGTTAAAAGCATACACACAAACCTTGTCTACAGCAGGCACTAATGACAATGCGTCTTATGCTTCTAATGGCAATCCAGCTTTCTTATCTACCAGTGATCTTCATTTAGATCCTGCAGCTAGCGATATTACTAGCCTAGAAAGTGCTGGAGCTGCTGCGGGCATTACTACTGACTTTGATGGGCAGACACGACCAAATAGTGGAGCCACCATTCCTGATATTGGTGCAGATGAGATTGCACTTGCTGGTTGTACTGGTTTACCTAATGCAGGTACCTCGGCAGGTGGTGGAAATAAGTGTGTTGGTTCAACCGCAACACTTACTGCTTCTGGCTTAAGTACTGGTCCAGGAATTTCTTATCAGTGGAATGTGTCATCAACTAGTGGTGGCCCCTACACGCCTGTAAGCACAGGTACTGGCGCAACTACTGCTAGTTATACTACTGCTACTTTGGCCGCTGGTACATACTATTACGTGCTTACAACAACTTGTAGCACTTCAGGCTTGTCAAACAACACTAATGAACAAACAGTGGTGGTTAATGCTTTACCAGCTGTTGCTATTACTCCTTCTACGAGCTCAATTTG
Source organism: Bacteroidota bacterium (assembly GCA_046049675.1). Taxonomy (GTDB): domain Bacteria; phylum Bacteroidota; class Bacteroidia; order Chitinophagales; family Chitinophagaceae; genus CAIXQW01. The sequence continues at coordinate 10,481 of JBJORA010000014.1, forward strand.
TAAGCCAATTGCTTCTTCTGTAACCCTGACTGCAAGCGGTGCGAGCACTTATGCATGGGCTCCAGCAAGTGTAACGAGCGCAACGGGAGCCACTACCAATGCTGTTCCTGCTGCTACAACTACATATACCGTAACTGGGACTGATGCATTTGGCTGTACTTCTACATCATCCGCAGTTGTAAATGTTGCTTATGCCCCTTCAATTACATCTATTTCATCAACGCCTGCTTCAATCTGTGCAGGTGCTACAGCTACACTTAATGCTAGTGCAAGCTATATACTTAATTCATCTGCGACGCCAGCAGGTTATGCTTTCAGTAGCGGCACGCAGACATATGCAAATTTAACAGGCGCAACAACTTCTACAGCAGTTGGCGATGATGGTACCCAAACAGGCGTAAGCCTTGGTTTTGGCTTCGATTACTTTGGTACAAATTATACGTCTGTCACAATTAGTACTAATGGCGTACTTTTCTTTGGCGCTATTCCTTCCTTGCATTATACTAATGACTTAGCAACTAAGACGCTAAGCCTTGGCGCTATGTGGGATGATAACAATGCATCTACAGGTACTGTGCGTTACCTTACTACAGGTACTACCCCGAATCGTAAATTTACAGTAGAGTGGTTTAATACTGCAATTGGTGGCGGTGGTGCAACTGCAAGCTCAACTAACCAGTATCAAATAACATTGCATGAGGGCACTAATAAAATCAGTTTCAACTATGGTTCACTTACGAGTGCAAATGGTATAAGTGCATCAGTTGGCATTAGTGGTGGTACCGCTGGTCAATTCGTTAGTGTAACACCAGGCGCAACGGCCACAGCTTCTACTTCTACGGCAAACAATGGCATTGCTGCCGTTACAGACATGCCAAGTGGTACTTTGTACGAATTTACACCAAATACAACTGTTCCGGTGACAAACTTTGATTGGCAGCTTGCAAGTGATATAAGTGGTTCAAATACGATTTCGAATCCTACAACGATTGCATTATCTGCTAACACAACATATACAGTTACTGCGAATAATGCAGGTTGTCTTAGTACAACAACCGTAAGTGTTGCTGTAGGAAGCCCTTTGGTTTGCAATACACCTACAGTAAGTGGATTACCATGTACAGGAAGTCAGCAGGTTACAGCAAATGTAAGTGGCGGTGGTAGCCCTTACACGTATGCTTGGACAGAAGATGGCAATCCGTTTGGCGGAAACACTGCTTCTATTACGGCTAGTGCTGGTACACATGACTATGCAGTTAATATTACTGATGGTTGTGGTGCAAATTGCTCATCATCACTACTGGCACTTACTACATATGATGTTCCAACAGTGACAGCAAGCACCAACGCACCAGTTTGTGCTGGCCAGATGCTAACAGTTTCAGCTAGTGCTAGTATACCGTCAACTTATGCGTGGTCTGGGCCATCTAGTTTTGTTGGTGCTGCTAGTACGGAAACAGTTACCGCTACAGCAGCTTTGACCAATAGCGGCACTTACACAGTGGTAGCAGCTAACGCTAGTCAAGCTGCATGTACAGCTCAATCTACAGTTAGCGTTCAGGTGCTTCCTCTACCTGCGGTTGCTGCTTTTGCAACACCTTCTTCATTTTGTTTAGGTGGTAGTTCTGTATTAAGTATTTCAAACACTGCAGCTACGCCATACTGTACACCTACTGTAACAAATAACAATTGCGCAAACAGTGATGAGTTCATTAGCAATGTCACTTTTGCTGGCATCAACAATAGCACTACATGCGACGCGATTGCTTATAAGGACTACACTTCACAAGTTGCGAATGTCGTAGCAGGTACTGCATACACTTTGAACTTTACTAATGGTTTTGGTTACTCAGGTGACCAAGGTCGCGTTTGGATTGACCTAAATGACAATGGCGTATTTACTGATGTTGGCGAAGCATTTGTAACAGGAGCTGGTACAACACCAACCAACTATAACATCCCAATTGTAATTCCTACCTCAACGCCTGATGGCTTGCATAGAATGAGAGTGCGCCTAAGTTACACTGGTACAATGGATCCTTGTAGCAATATGAGCTATGGAGAAATTGAAGACTATACGGTATCTGTAACTGGTGGTGTTAGCTATGTTTGGACTCCTGGCCTAAGTGCTGGTTCAGTAACAACAGTTACCCCTACAGCTAGTACAATTTATACTGTAACAGCAACAACAAGCGTTGGCGGGTGTGCTGCTTCTAGTACTGTTAGTGTATCTGTGCAACCAGTTCCTGTAATTGACAGTGTAATCACAAACCAAGGTTGTCATGGAGCAAACGACAAGACGATAGAGGTTTATGCTAGTCCTGCAGGTACATACACATATGCTATTAATCCAAATGTTGGTACAACTATCGTTGGTTTTGATAATATTTTCACAGAATTACCGGCAGGTACATACACAGTAAGTGTTACTGATGGTACTTGTGCAGCTACTTCAGTTGTAACAATCAACGATCCTGCTGCCGTTGTAGCAAGTGCTACTCAAACTGCTCAACCTACATGTTTTGGAGGCGCAAATGGTGAGATAACAATTAGTGCGGTTGGTGGTATTGTAACAGGTCCATACACAATAGACTGGTATTTGACTCCTGGTACAATTGACATTTCTGGTGCTGTTAATTCTGGTGTAAGTGCAACAAGTGCTGCAAGCTACACAGTGGTAGTAGGAGATGACAATGGTTGTACTGATACACTTACTAGTCTTAGCTTTACACAACCGTCGCTATTAACTGGTAGCAGTGCTCACACAGCTTGTAATACACTTACAGTTGGTGGTCAGACATACACAGCTAGTGGTACACATAATGTAACATATACAAATGCTGCAGGTTGCGATTCAGTTCATACTTACACTGTAACAATCAACTACAGCAATACTGGTAGCAGTACTCACACAGCATGTAACACAATTACATTGCCTAGTGGTACTCATACAACAAGTGGTGCTTACACAGCAACGTTTACAAATGCTGCTGGTTGTGATAGCGTACATACATACAACGTAACTATTAACTACAGCAACACAGGTAGCAGTACTCACACAGCATGTAACACAATTACATTGCCTAGTGGTACTCATACAACAAGTGGTGCTTACACAGCAACGTTTACAAATGCTGCTGGTTGTGATAGCGTACACACATACAACGTAACAATCAACTATAGCAATGCAGGTAGCAGCTCTCATACAGCTTGTAATACACTTACAGTTGGTGGTCAGACATACACAGCTAGCGGTACACATAATGTAACATATACAAATGCTGCAGGTTGCGATTCAGTTCACACTTACACTGTAACAATCAACTACAGCAATACTGGTAGCAGTGCTCACACAGCTTGTAATACACTTACAGTTGGTGGTCAGACATACACAGCTAGCGGTACACATAATGTAACATATACAAACGCTGCAGGTTGCGATTCAGTTCACACTTATACAGTAACAATCAACTACAGCAATACTGGTAGCAGTTCTCACACAGCTTGTAATACACTTACAGTTGGTGGTCAGACATACACAGCTAGCGGTACACACAATGTAACATATACAAATGCTGCAGGTTGCGATTCAGTTCATACTTATACTGTAACAATCAACTACAGCAGTACTGGCAGCAGTACTCACACAGCATGTAACACAATTACATTGCCTAGTGGTACTCACACAACAAGCGGTGCTTACACAGCAACCTTTACAAATGCAGTAGGTTGCGATAGCGTTCACACTTACAACGTAACAATCAACAACAGCGCTTCAACTACAACTAGCGTAACGGCACCATTTACTTACACATTACCTTGGGGTACTGTGGTTACGGCAAGTGGCACTTACACTAATATGTATAGCACAGTTGCAGGTTGTGACAGTTTAGTAACAATCAATCTTACAATTTCAGGTGTTCGTGTAAGTCCAAAAGCTTACCTATCAGGTCCATTGTCTAGCACTGGTTCTACAATGACAGACAACTTGCGTAGTTTGAATTTGGTACCATTGACTGAGCCTTATGGCACTATGAATAGTTCAATCAATCCATATACTAACGTGTATACACATGTCGGCGGTGGCGGCGGAGAAACTGTTTCTCCTGCAATCTTAGCTAATACAGGTAACAACGCAATAGTTGATTGGGTATTCTTACAGTTACATAGCAGTACAGCTAGCGGTGCAGTTGTTGCTACGCGTAGTGCTTTGATTCAGCGTGACGGTGACATCGTAGAAGTAGATGGTGTTAGCCCAGTTGAATTCCCTAACGTGGCTCCAGGCAACTACCACTTAAGCGTTAAGCACCGTAACCATGCTGGTGTTCTAACAAACGCAAGCGTGGCATTGGGTGCGACTGCAACAGCTGTTGACTTTACAAGCACTAGCCTTGCATTATTTACTCGCCCTGCGCCTGCTAACAATGCAGCTCCTCTAAGCGGTGCAGCTCGTACAATAGGTACAGTGCGTGCATTGTATGCTGGTAACTGCGGTATTGCTACAAAACCACAAGACAGAATTATCACGTACAACAGTACAACAGCATCTGATCGTTATGCATTATTGACTGCTGCTCCTGGCACTAGCACAATCAATGGTTATAGCGTATTTGACTGTGATATGAATGGTCTTGCACGTTTCAATGGTCTTACGCCTGATCGTCTAGTAATTCTTGCAAATTGCTTGAATTCTAATACGCTAATTATCCACGAGCAATTGCCATAGGTAAAGCAACGATTCTAAGTTAAATGCAAAGCCCTTGTCAGTTTACTGGCAAGGGCTTTTTAATGTGGTTTAATGGTTATGCCTAAAGTATTTTAATGATTGTCCGCTAAGCCACACCAAGTAGCAACTAGTAAAAAGTTTGCAACCTCATATTTACTGATAGGTTTTGTGTTAGGGACCTTGTACGTGTGCGCATGGGTTTTCCTTTCTTTTGTCTTGGCACAAAAGAAACAAAAAGCCAAGACTTAGAAATATGTTCGCGAAAATCAAGCTCACGCACTAGGCCATCACGCCGCGGCGGACTGAGGCGCCAAGGCTTCGCATCAAATAGTGGCTTCGCTTATGGGGCGCTGAACCTGCTGACACAAAGCCCAACCCTTCCTAGTGCTGTGAACTGATTTTCTGCTCCATATTTCTAGGTCGGTCTAGGCTTCGCATTGGCATGCTGTTGCGTGCTGCCAATTGCAAAGAGTGACATCGCTGATTTGTGCCTAAACTAAGCTCCAGAGGAGCCATAATGTTTATAGAAATAGGTATTAAGGTTGTATGTAGCTCGTAGGTGCTGGCTGTTAGTTCAAGAAAAAGGCTGCGAGGAAAATAATCACCACATTTTAGAAAGTGGTGCAGCTTAGCGGACAGTCATTAGTATTTTTGTTGAAATTCACTGCTCAAGAAAAGATAACAGTATTGAGTGCCGCAATACTTAAAGAGCAACTAGTTGTATACTTGAATTTCATTGAGTAGTATAAAACTCAAGACTTGGCCATTATATTGGTGGCAAATTTGTCATCATAGCGAATAAGTGCATCTAAAACTTTGCTAACAAGACCTAGAATGCATATTAGCCCCAAAATACCATTCAAGTTTGGTAAAGAATCTTTTATCTTGCATGAAAATTATTCAAGAAATGAAAAAGTTATTATTTGTATTAAGCCTTGTATGCATCACCTATTTTGCGCAAGCACAACAAGCGGCACCTGAGTATGTTTATTGCGAACTAACAGAAGTGCCAAGACCTTTCAGCACCAAAGTAAACATTGTAGTAGATTATGGCCAGGCGATGAAGTGGTTTGCCGATAATCGTTTGCGCGATGAAGAAAGTGGTGAGATTAAGAAATTCAATAGCATGATTGAAGCACTTAACTACATGAATGGACAAGGCTGGGAATTTGTACAAGCGCTAATCGTACCAACTGGAACTTCTACAACTAGCGGTGGTGGCTGGAACGGTAATCGCTTATATATACTAAAGCGCAAACTAACTGACTCCGAAAAAGCCGAGTGGCAAAAGAACAGCAATAAATAATTCTACAGCTTTTAAGTTAAGCGAACTTAATTTGCCGTGCTTTTGAAAAGGTACGGCATTTTTTTTACCTGTTACTTTTACCTATACAAATACATTGTATGTAAACAGAAGCTTCTACTTACACAAGGATTTTAGATAGAAATTATCGACTAGATTCCTAAGACAATATTCCTCACACATTGCCTTCAGCAGCACGAGTTTGGTAGTGTTAGCTCGCCGTTTTGCTAAAAGGTATTTCTTGACCGCTTGGTACTAAATAGTAAATGCAGCTTCCACTAGTGCTTTTTGTTCTTCTGCATGCTTCTTGCTATAACCAGTAGCTGTTGCTGCGCTTGCTGGTCTGCTCAAATAGCCAATAGGTAAATCCTCAGGCATATTCATCTTCAAATAAGATGCTGCACCCATATTACGAGGCTCTTCCTGCGCCCAAATAACTTGCGCACCTTTATACTTGCTAGCAATTAAGTTGCGAATTTGCTTGATAGGTAGTGGATAAAGCTGTTCAACTCTTACTACAGCCACATCCTGTCTGCTATTGCTCAATTGATAGTCACTAAGATCAAAGTAAATTTTGCCTGTGCAAAGTACCAAGCGTTTTACACTGCTGCTGTTTACAATAAATTCGTCATCAATCACTTCTTTAAAGCCGCCACTAGTAAATTCGCTTACCTTACTATTGCTGCGTGCGTTACGCAAATTAGCTTTTGGACTAAAATTAATGAGCGGCTTTCTAAAGTTAAATGCAAGCTGACGACGTAAAGCATGAAAGAGATTTGCACTTGTTGTAATATTGGTTACAATCATGTTCAACTCAGCACAATTCTGCAAGAATCGTTCAAGTCGTGCACTACTATGTTCAGGCCCTTGCCCTTCGTAACCATGCGGCAACAACAGGGTTAAGCCATTCATTCGATTCCACTTTACCTCACTACTACTTATAAATTGATCAAGGATGGTCTGTGCACCATTTACAAAGTCGCCAAACTGCGCTTCCCAAATTGTTAGTGTTTGTGGGTTCGCCATGGCGTAGCCAAACTCAAAGCCTAACACTGCATACTCACTTAGCAATGAGTTGTATATACGCAACTTGCCTTGTGCGTCCGATACATTACTAAGGCGATTGTATTCTTCATTTGTAATTTCATCACGGAGGCAGGCATGTCTATGGCTAAACGTACCACGCTTTACGTCTTGCCCGCTCATGCGCACGTCTTTACCTTCTGACGCAATACTTGCATAGGCTAATAGCTCGCCACTTGCCCAATCTAGCTCTTGCTTTTCTGCAAAAAGCTTTTGCTTGTCTTCAAGCAATTTTTGCACTTTGCGCAATGGCGTAAAACCTTGTGGTATTGCCATTAGTCTATCAAACAGTGCTTTTACTTCCTTTTCATCAATAGCAGTAGTTGGACTTGCGTCAAAGTCGTTTTCTGTAGCTGGTACTAATTCTTTCCAAGCACGTTCAGGCGCTTGGTTTGTGTATGGTACTTTCTTTTGCTTAACCTCGTCAAGTCTATCCTGCAAGTCTTTCCAGAACACGGTTTCCATTTCCTTTGCAAGAGCCGCATCTACATCGCCACGTTGCATCAAGATCTCGTTATAAACCTCACGAGGATTTTTATGCTTCTCAATAATGTTATACAAACTTGGTTGTGTAAACTTAGGATCATCACCTTCGTTGTGACCATGACGGCGATAGCATACCATATCAATAAACACGTCTGTGTTAAAGCGCTGTCTAAACCTAACTGCTAACTCACACACTTTAGCAACTGCTTCTGGATCATCGCCATTAACATGAAAGACGGGTGCTTGCACCATTGCAGCAAGACTTGTACAATAATCCGCACTACGCGCATCATCAAAGTCGGTAGTAAAACCAATTTGATTATTGATGACAAAATGAATTGTTCCTCCAACGTAGTAACCTGCTAGTTTGCTCATTTGCAAAACTTCGTACACGATGCCTTGCCCAGCAATACTAGCATCACCATGAATCAAGATAGGAAGTATCTTATCGTAATCGCTGTTGTATAAAGTATCTGCCTTTGCACGACTAAAGCCAATCACAACGGGGTTGACTGCTTCTAGATGGCTTGGATTTGGCATGAGCTGTAGATTAACTTCTGCACCGCTAGCTGTAGTAATATTACTTCTAAAACCAAGGTGGTACTTTACGTCGCCACTTCCCATGGTTTGCCCTAGATCTTGATTGCCTTCAAACTCATTAAATATTTGTTCGTAGGTTTTGCAAAGTATATTGGCTAGTACATTAAGTCGCCCACGATGAGCCATGCCTATCACAACCTCTTTTACACCTTCTTTACCACTTTCATTTAATATACAATCCAGGCCTGCGATGGTGCTTTCTCCACCTTCTAAGCTGAATCGCTTTTGCCCAATAAACTTCGTATGCAAGAATTTCTCAAACATTACGCCTTGGTTTAACTTCTCCAAGATGCGTTTCTTTTTCTCAAATGGCAGCTCCTCTACCATTATCTTCTCAAATTCTTGCTCTACAAAATCGTAAACCTCTTTATCGTTAATGTATGTGTACTCAATACCAACATGAGTCGTATACATTGTCTTTAGTCTGTCTAGTATTTGCTGAAGCGTCGCGCTATTGCCCAAGCCTATAATATTGCCAGCTTGAAAAGTCTTCTGCAAATCTTCCTTCTGCAGACCAAAGAATTCAATATCTAAATTTGCTTTTCTATCCTTACGAGGACGAATAGGGTTGGTGTCTGCTACTAAGTGGCCACGTTTTCTGTAGGCTCTAATCATTTGATAGGCACCAAATTCCTTCGCCATATTTTGAGCAGTGCCATTAGTGCTCACACCAGTTGGCGCAGCAGCTGATGTACCATTGCCGGCATGGTGACTTACGGCAAAATCAAACCCTTCAAAAAACTTGCGATATTCTTGGTCTACAGCCTCAGGATTTTGAGAAAATTGCTGGTACATATCCTCAATAGCAGCAGGCGAGGAGTGTGTTATGAACGAAAAATCTTTCATTATATCAAATATTGTGCAGTGTGGCGAATTTCGCTATTTATTGTTAATGCACCATCATGAATAAAGCTATTTGGCATTTTCCAATAAAACAGCTCACGGCACTCGTGGCAGCCCCAATTTCAGCTAGTCTCTGGCTATATTTGTGCTTATTCTGCCATTTCAAGGCTATCTTTAACCAAAGTAAGGCTTGGTTTATTGAGTTTCCGCCATTTTTAGCAGATTATTGACCAATTTTAGTCCTATTTCTTTGCAAATCAACTGCTTTATCCTACCTTTGCAATCCAATTTTAAGAATTCATGGCTAACCACAAGGCTACAAAGAAAGATACACGTCAAAGTCGCACACGCAACGCGCGTAACCGTTACAATGGCAAAACAACGCGTAATGCTATGCGTGAACTTTTAGCAAACAAGGATAAGGCAGCTGCTAGTGAGGCAATGCCAACAGTTGTAGCTATGCTAGATAAATTGGCAAAGCGCAACGTTATACATAAGAACAAGGCAGCTAATCTTAAGAGCGCTTTGATGAAGCACGTTGGTACGCTTGCGTAAAGTAAGGGACAGAGTTTTCATAGTTTTCAATTTTTTTTTTCTAGGTGTTTGCTTTTGCTGACACCTAGTTTTTTTTGTGCCATACCCAAACGCTAAGCAGATATAAATTGCAATTAGCCAAGCCGAGATTATAATTAGCATAGCCTTACACGATTATGATCTAGGTGCAGCATCTTAGTATTTATTGTTGCTTATCTTCGCAAGCATGAATTCAGTTGAGGTTTTGCAAACCAAACAGCAGCAAGCTTTACTAGGCGGTGGTGCTGCACGTATAGCATCGCAGCATAAGAAAGGTAAGCTAACTGCTCGCGAGCGTATTGATTTACTATTAGACGAAGGAAGTTTTCAAGAAATCGGTATGTTGGTAGAACACCGCAGTAAAGATTTCGATATGCAAAACGAGGTGTATCTCGGTGACGGTGTTGTAACTGGTTACGGCAATGTCAACGGACGATTGGTGTATGTTTTTAGCCAAGATTTCACCGTTTTTGGTGGAAGCCTAAGCGAAACGCATGCAGAAAAGTTTTGTAAAATAATGGATCTTGCCATGGAGAATGGTGCTCCAGTCTTAGGGCTTAATGATAGCGGCGGTGCACGTATTCAAGAAGGCGTGGTGAGCCTAGGTGGCTATGCAGATATCTTCTGGCGCAATACCAAGGCAAGTGGAGTAATTCCACAGCTAAGTGCCATAATGGGGCCATGTGCAGGTGGTGCTGTTTATAGCCCTGCGATTACAGATTTTATTTTAATGGTAGAGCATACAAGCTATATGTTCGTAACAGGACCAAATGTTGTAAAAACAGTTACGCACGAAGAAGTTACTAGTGAGGACCTAGGCGGCGCCAATACACACGCAGCTAAGAGTGGTGTAAGCCATTTTACTTGTGCCAATGAAATTGAAGCTATTCGCAGGCTGAAGCAATTGCTGAGCTATATGCCTCAGAATAACAAAGAAAAAGCACCAGTTTATCCCTATAGCGCAGAAGGCACTGAACTGCGTCCACGATTGAATCACTTGGTGCCTATCAATCCAAATCAACCGTACGATATGCGCGACATTATTCAAGAACTTGTTGACGCATACAGCTTCTTAGAAGTACACAAGGACTATGCTGAAAACATTATTGTTGGCTTTGCGCGTATTGCTGGTAGAAGTATAGGCATTGTAGCTAACCAGCCAGCAGCATTGGCAGGTGTACTAGATATTAATAGCAGTAAGAAGGCTGCACGCTTTACGCGCTTCTGTGATGCATTTAATATACCCTTACTAGTCTTAGTAGACGTACCAGGATTTTTACCAGGCACAGATCAAGAATGGAATGGTATTATTAGCAATGGTGCCAAATTATTATACGCATTGTGCGAGGCTACAGTACCAAAGGTTACAGTTATTACGCGTAAGGCCTACGGTGGTGCTTACGATGTAATGAATAGTAAACACATTGGTGCAGATCTAAATTTTGCTTTTCCGAATAGTGAAATTGCTGTAATGGGTGCAAAGGGTGCCGTAGAAATTATTTTTAAGAAAGATATTGAAGCCAGCGACGATAAAGAAAAAGCAACTGCACAAAAAGTAGCTGAATATACAGAGAAGTTTGCAAATCCATACCAAGCAGCGGCTCGTGGCTTTGTTGATGAAGTGATTTTGCCGGAAACTACAAGACAAAAATTGATTGCCGGCTTTAAGATGTTAGAAAATAAAGTAGCCAAAATGCCACAGCGCAAACATGGCAATATTCCACTTTAAACTAAAGTAAAAAGTAAAAATGCAACAGATTATAGAATGTGTGCCTAATATAAGTGAAGGCATCAACCAACAAGTGATTGCCGATATTACCAATGCTATAAAGGAAATTGAAGGTGTACACTTGTTAGATGTAGACCCTGGTAAGGCTACAAATAGAACTGTCATCACTTTTGTTGGCGATAAAGAGGCAGTTGTGGAAGCGGCTTATACAGTTTTTGTGGGAGCAGTTACCTATATAGATATGACAAAGCATAAGGGCGAACATCCCCGCATGGGAGCCGTTGATGTTTGTCCATTTATTCCTGTAGCAAATGCGAGCATGCAGGATTGTATTGATTGCGCGCATGCCCTAGCAAAGCGCGTCGCCAAGGATTTTAGTATTCCATGCTATCTATACGAAGCGGCAGCGCAAAAAGAAGATAGAAAGAACCTTGCAGTAATTCGTGCAGGAGAATACGAAGGATGGGCAGAGAAAATTAACGATGCTAATTGGAAGCCAGATTATGGACCTGCGGAGTTTAACCCAGCAACTGGTTGCAGTGTGATAGGAGCGCGAGATTTTTTAGTTGCGTATAATGTCAATTTAAATACTACAAGTACACGAAGAGCAAATAGTGTTGCGTTTGACTTGCGAGAAAATGGCAGAGTAATAGAACAAGATGGTAAAAAGGTTTTAGATGAGCACGGCGAACCTTTGCGAGCGCCTGGCTTACTAAAAAGTGTAAAGGCGATTGGGTGGTATATAGAAGAGTATGGTATTGCACAAATAAGCATGAACCTTACTAATATTAAAGATACACCGCTGCATATTGCTTTTGACAAAGCATGCGAACGAGCTACAGCACGGGGACTGCGTGTTACGGGTAGCGAGTTGGTAGGCTTAGTGCCGTTACAGTGTATGTTGGATGCTGGTCGCTATTTTTTAGAAAAGCAAAATAGAAGTACTGGTGTAGGCGATGCTGAGTTGATTAGAATTGCAGTTAAAAGTTTAGGGCTTGACGAACTTGGTAAATTTGATCCGCAGAAGAAAATTATTGAATACGTACTTGGCATGGATACAGGTAAGCTGATTAATATGAAGCTTAATGCATTTGCAACCGAAACTGCCAGCGAGAGCCCTGCACCAGGTGGTGGTAGTATTAGTGCCTACGCAGGTGCTTTAGGTGCTGCACTTGGCACAATGGTGGCTAATTTAAGCAGCCATAAAAAAGGCTGGGACGATCGATGTGCCGAGTTTAGCGCACATGCCGAAAATGGCCAAGCCTTAATGAAAGAACTGTTGGCACTTGTAGACGAGGATACTAATGCGTTTAACACAATCATGAATGCATTTAGTTTGCCTAAAAATACAGATGAAGAAAAGGCAATTCGTAGCAAGGCCATTCAAGATGCAACACTATATGCAACAGAGGTGCCACTGCGAACGATGCGTGCGGCGGCGACTGCAATGCCTTTGTGCAAAGCCATGGCGGAAATAGGCAATCCAAATAGTGTGAGCGACGCTGGTGTAGGTGCCTTATGTATTAAAGTAGCGGTGCATGGTGCATACCTCAATGTAAAAATTAATGCAGTGGGCTTAAAGGATAAAGCCACTGCAGAGAAGTTGATGGCTGAAGCACAACAGATGCTTACTGATATCAGCAAAGAAGAGTTAGCAGTACTTAAAATTGTAGAAAGCAAAATTGTATAAATATTTTTTGAAATGGAATTAGGAATAGGTAGTAAAGTAGAGCATCCTGGTTTTGGTAAAGGTGTAATTGTAGAAGCAAATAGCGAGCATTACACCATTTGGTTTAAGAATAGCGATGTCACTAAAGCGATTGCAAGAAACTATGATGGCCTTCGAGTACTAGATGCTACAGAAGCCATTGGCGTAGAAAATCAAATGGTTGCCCTCGGCGATCTTGAACTGGCAATACATCGTGTACTAGATAGTAGGGCAGACCTTGACGAGCGCGTAGAATTGGGCACACGTTGGAATAATGGCACACTCATTCTAAAGCCCGGTGAAGCTGGTTTGCAAAGCAAAGAAGTGCCAATTGAAACTTTCTTTCATAAGATTGTAATGCTACGAGACAGGTTGCGTGTACTGGAGCAACAAATTAATGCTCACAAAGTACTTACAGACGAGCAGAAGGTAGACCTACAACAGTATATCACACGTTGCTATGGGTCTTTAACAACATTTAATGTGTTATTTAAGAACGAGCATCAGCAGTTTAGAGGCGAAGGTGGCAAATAGGGATTAAGCTGCCCTTATAGCAGAATGTCGAATGTATCTGGCATTTTAGAGTGAGCAGAACTAAGCAAGAGTAACTTCCTTGTTATTTAAGAAATTGCTAGTTCACTCTTTGAATCAACGTTCAAACCTAAGACAGCCGAGGCGAATTAAAATTACTCAATGTATTGAGCAATTTTACTCAATACATTGAGTCAATAACAATTATAGCGCATTGGCTAACCTGCAGTAACCTACGCAACTAATCGTTTATTGTCAGCGCTTCTGCTTGCTAGAAGAGTTTTCTTAAATCTAGTTTTATAAACTTCTTCCAGTCCAAGCCATCCGAACCAATGAGTATGGTTCTATGCATACGATGTGTTTGTTGTAACTGCCCTATACCGCTGTTCTTTAGCCTATGCCCAGATTTTACTTCTATAGCAATACTTTTGTTCTCGTGAGTCAGGATAAAATCAACCTCGTGATTGCCATTGCGCCAATAGTTTAATTGCATGTCGTATAACATAGCTGTATTGACTAAGTGGCAGCCAATAATATTTTCTACCCAACGACCCCATAAGGCGGGTTGCGTGCTGGCCTGCTTAAAAGTATAGGCATTGCTGGTGGTAAAGTATGCATTATTGTACACTTGAAACTTAGGTGTAGAATTTCTTTGCATCACTTGAGAACCCGAAAATTTGTTTAGTCCAGTTAACAAGTGCGCACTATTCAGCAAGTTAATATAGTGTGTTAGGGTAGTAGTATTGCCTGCATTTTGTAGTTGTCCAATCAGCTTATTGTAGCTAAGCTCTTGTGTACTGTAACTACTTGCAAGTTCAAAAAGTTGCTTTAGCAATGCAGGTTTATCTACTCTGTTGAGCATCAGAATGTCTTTAGAAATTGTTGTTTCTATCAAGCTATCTTTTACATAAGTGCGCCACCTTGCTGCACTATTGATTAAACTTGCAGCACCAGGATAGCCACCATAAAAAGCAAATTGCTCTTCATTAAAGTTAAAAGCTTCTTGCATTTCACTAAATGTCCAATGTGGCATCTTTATCATTTCAAATCTGCCGGCAAGGCTTTCGGTTAGTCCTTCTTGCAGCAAAAGTTTACTATTGCCGCTTAGTACTACGCGAATATCAAGTTGATTTTTCGTGTCGGCGTCCCAATTCTTTTTAACGGTTTCACTCCAGTTGTGTATTTTCTGTATCTCGTCAATAGCGAGGATCACGTACTTGCATCGTTCCGTTTGTAAGGTAATGCGCGCTGTTTCCCATTGTTGGTCAAGCCAGCTGCTGTTACTTACACCATCTGCAGAAGCACTTATATGTGGTTGCTTTATTTGCGCAAGTGTTTGCTGTATCATGGTGCTTTTGCCAATTTGTCTTGCACCAGCTACAACCTGAATAAAACTACGCTTTGCTCGCATACGTGCTAGCAATTCTTTCTTTTGTGCGCGCTCTATCATCATGCCACAAAGGTACTATTTTTCTCTAGGTTTTTACCAAACTACCACTAAGTTTTGAGTAAATTTACTCAGTATACTGAGTAAATTTACTCAATGTATTAAGTAAAAATGAATAGGTTCTTTTGTGAAAATGCAAACTTTAATCTTGGGTAATATGGATAGAAGCCAACAAAATCAAGTGCTTTCAGGCATTCAGCTCATTAAATCTAGTTTGTAGTTCGATATTGCCTTTTAGAGGTCACGCTATACTACAGCAGTTTGCCAGTGCACACTAGCGATTCAGCATTCCTTCAAATTGCCGATCAGTCAAGCCACGTAGAAAGCTCTCCAAGTCTTGCATTTCTTGCTCATTTAAACCAAGTGGTTGCTGTAATAGCGAATCTATATTTGGAGACCTTGTATTGATGAACTTACTAGGCGTATTGTAAAACTCAATGACTTCGCGCAAGGTCTTAAAACTACCATCGTGCATATACGGCGCAGTAATGGCAACGTTGCGTAAGCCTGGTACTTTGAACTTGCCAATATCTTCCAGCTTTTTGGTCACGTGCCATCTGCCACTGTCGTTCCATTTTTGTCCGTCAAATAGACCAATGTTTCTAAATTCATCGCCAGTAAAGTCAGGCGTAAAATGACATTCAATACACAGGCCTTTGTTAAAAAATACCGATCTTCCTCTCTGCTGCTGTTCGGTAAGACCATCAGGTTTGTCGTTCAGCCAGCGATCGTTAGCAGTATTACTTGTTTCCAAGGTACGCTCATATGCAGCGATAGCCTTTTCTATATTGGCAGTATTGGGTATTTGTCCAAACACTTTCTTAAATAGCCCACGGTACTTTTTGCTTGCACGTAATCTATCTACAGCTTGATCAATAGGTAAGTTCATTTCATGCTTATCACGCACTGGGAATAGTACTTGATCTTCTAAACTAGTTGAACGGCCATCCCAAAACATAGCGCCACGGCTGGCCATGTTCATCACACTTGGCGTATTTCGCGCAGTTAGAAAGCCATGCACACCAACACTTTTAGCAACAGTGTCAGCAAAAGCAAATTGCGGTTTATGACAGCTTGCACAACTAATACTTTTATCTTCGCTAAGAATAGGGTCAAAGAAAAGCATTTCGCCAAGCTTTGCCTCTGTAAGTTTTGGTGCACAAACAAAGCTATAACTGGCACTTGCAACTAGAAGTACAGTTGCGATGATATGTAGCTTGGTGATTTGCACGTTTAGCAAAACTAGGGAATGTTGCGCATTACTAGATAAGGTGTTACAGCCTTAACGAGTAAATTTTGTTGCTGCTTTGAGAATGTCTTCTTGTGCCATAAACCCTTGTGGGTACATTTTCTTGAACCAGGTTACTTGTCGCTTCGCATAGTGGCGAGTATGTTGTTGCACTTTGGCAATCACATCTTCTATTGATCCATGTCCATCAAAGAATTCAAAGCACTCGCTATAACCAACAGTTTCTAAGTTTTTATTGTGCCTATATTCATAAAGTTCTTTTGCTTCAGCAAGTTGGCCCTGCGCAAACATCTGTACCACGCGTGTATTAATGCGCTCATAAAGTTCTTCGCGAGGTATATCTACAACAAAGTATTCAATTGCAAATGGTCTGTCTTTGGCCTGCGCGTTTCTGTAATCAAGGATGCTTTGTCCTGTACTCAATTTAAAGATGAGTGCACGCAGTAAACGACGTGGATTGTCAATCTCTGCTTGTTCATAAAATTCAATGTCTTGTTCTTGCACTTCGCGTTGCAGCCAAAGTAAGCCACGCTCTTCATACAAAGTTTCGCATTGCATAGCAATATCTTCATCAACAGCGGGCATCTCATCAATACCTTCACACAAAGCCTTTATGTATAAACCAGTGCCTCCAACAAGTACTGCGGTGTCGTTTGTTTCAAAAATAGTGTTGCAGTATGCTAAAGCGAGCTGCTCGTAAGTTCCAGCGCTTATTTGATCGTGTATACTGTGGCTTGCAATAAAGTGATGCCTTACACTTGCGAGTTCCTCCTCCGTAGGGCGAGCAACACCAATGTTTAATTCTTTATAGCATTGTCTGCTATCTGCACTAACAATTTCTGTATTATAATGTTGAGCAATGCGAATCGCTAGCGATGTTTTACCACTTGCTGTTGGACCTGCAATGACAATTAAACGCTTCATTTTGCTGCGTTTGTGAGATAGTGGATATTACTAGAAATCTACGCTGTCGTCGTGGGCTGCCCCTTCATCTGCGCTTTCTTCGTCAAAGCCCATGCCATCGTCTTCGCCTTCGTCGCCGTAGCCATCTGTCGCCTCGTTAGGGTCGTAACGTTCTTCTGTTTCGTTAGCTTTTGCTTTTACGCCGCTGCTGCTTAGTTCAAGTGGGTTTACACCTTCAGTACGCACCACGCGCGGGAAAGCTCGAGCATCAACATACTGGTCTTTTTCTATGGTGATTAGGTCTAAAGTAAAATCCCATTCTTTATCGTTTTCTACTGCGTATAAAAACTCTTGGCTTGGATATCCTACCAAAGCACCAACAGGTGTGCGCTTACAGCTCAAGGCTGGTGCATCACGCAAGTTTTTTTCAACAGCAGTGTGAACCTCACGTGTGCGTTTGCCTACTTCGTTCAGAACAGCGAAGCTTGCTTGCCATTCTGGCTTTAGCGCAAATGCTTTAACGATTTGCTCGTGTAAGTCGTGAAAAGTTTGTCCGGATAAGATTTCTATATCACGTTGTATGCTATCGTCTTCGGTCCATGCAACGCGGAATTTGAATAAAGGCATGTAAAAATAGTTGTGCTAAGTAGTGATTACTAATTATTGATTCATGGTTGCCAAAAACTCTTCGTTGCTCTTGGTATTTTTCATTTGATTGAGTACAAAGTTAATGGCTTCTTCTGTTTTCATATCTGCCATATAGTTGCGCAATACCCACAACTTGCTAAGAACATCTTTGCTGTGCAATAAATCGTCGCGACGTGTGCTACTTTGTACAATATCAATCGCAGGGAATAGACGACGATTAGCAAGTCTACGATCTAGCTGTAGTTCCATGTTACCAGTACCTTTAAATTCTTCAAAGATTACCTCGTCCATTTTACTACCTGTGTCAATTAAGGCCGTTGCAAGTATAGTAAGCGATCCGCCACCTTCAATATTACGTGCCGCACCAAAAAACTGCTTTGGTTTTTGCATGGCATTGGCTTCTACACCACCACTTAATACTTTACCGCTACTAGGGGCTACCGTATTATGTGCACGTGCCAAACGTGTAATACTGTCAAGCAAGATTACTACATCGTGACCAGCTTCTACAAGACGTTTTGCTTTTTGCAGCGCCATATTGCTAACCTTTACATGCTTTTCAGCTGGTTCATCAAATGTACTTGCAATTACTTCTGCTTTTACGCTACGTTGCATATCGGTAACCTCTTCTGGACGTTCGTCAATTAGTACGATCATCAAATAGCACTCTGGGTGGTTTTCTGCAATTGCATTAGCCACTTCTTTTAGCAACATCGTTTTACCAGTTTTTGGTTGTGCTACAATCATACCACGTTGGCCTTTACCTAAGGGACTAAACAAGTCCATGATGCGTGTGCTTAAGTTACGCGGTGAAGTTGTTAGATTGAGCTTTTCTTCTGGGAATAGTGGTGTTAGATAGTCAAATGGTAAACGATCGCGAATGCTCTCCGGATTTTTACCGTTAATCATTTCTAGTTTTACTAATGCGAAATATTTTTCTCCTTCCTTTGGAGGACGTACAATGCCTTCAATCGTATCACCAGTGCGTAAGCCGTATTGCTTGATTTGTCCATGACTTACATAAACATCATCAGGACTAGCAAGATAGTGGTAATCTGCGCTGCGTAAAAAACCGTAGCCATCAGGTAATATTTCTAATGTGCCTTCTGTAGGAATAGCGCCATCAAATTCTATGTTAAACTTGGGTTTGTGTTGTGGCTGTTCTACTCTTGGAGCTTGTGGCTCACGTGGTTGAGCAGGAGCAGCTTCTTGCACTTGCTGTGGACGTTGGTGTTGCTGATTAGCATTGCCACCTTGGTGTTGTGCCGGACGCTGATCAAATTTAAGATTTGTTACAACCTTGGCTTGCCCTGGAACCTCTAATGTAAGATTGCCGCTTGGTTTTTCCTTTGGCGTTTGCGCTGGCGCAGTGAGCACGAGATTATTTGCAGCTGGTGCATCGTTATTCTTTTGACCCTCATTGCCTTTTTGCTTTGCACCTTTTTGCTTTGACTTATCAAATTTTTGCGTCTTCTCTTGAGCAGGTGCGGCCTCAACTTTAGCGATAGGTTCAGCAGCTTCTTTCTCAGCTTTTTGTGCTTTACCTTTTGCCGCCTTAGTGCCTTTTGTAGGCTTTTCTTCAGCAACTGGAGCAGCAGCTTTTTTGCTAGTCTTTGCCGCTTTTGATGCAGACTTTTTAGCATTTGGCTCATCCATTGGTTGCAAAGCTTGCGCATCCAATATCTTATAAATGAGGTTTTGCTTGTCTAGTTTTTTTACATTTTTAAGCTTGAATTTGTCAGCAATATCAAGCAATTCTGGAACGAGCATATCGTTCAATTGTAGAATGTCGTAATTCATTTATTAATTGTACTCAAATAGTTTTCTTATTGTTCCTTACAGAAATTATTCAAACCCGAAAAATTAGTGTGAAGTAGAAACATGCGGAAGGCCGAGCGGCTGCATTGCTTCTAGGGCAATATTACAACATCATTGTTTAGCATCAAATTTTTTTTGCAGAATCATCTTAAAATTGTGCAAATGTGATGCTAATAGGGGATAAACAATAACTTATATAATTAATACATGCGTATAATTATGATGCTAGTCACTATATATGCGTTTTGACTAGCAGGAACTGGGCTAGGCAAAATTGTGATCATTAGTTATTCACCTTGGTACAAGCATATTTTTCCACACGATAACAAGCCGCTGCATTGCATGTTAACTTTGCCGCAATGGACTATTTGCAGGAGTTAAATGATGAGCAGCGCATGGCTGTAGAGCATACCGAAGGACCCTTGATGATTGTGGCAGGCGCAGGTAGTGGTAAAACTAAAGTACTTACAACACGCATTGCACATTTACTAAAGCATGGTGTAGATGCTTTTAATATTTTGGCATTGACGTTTACAAATAAAGCTGCTGCCGAAATGAAGGAGCGTATTAGTCACATTGTAGGCAATGGTGAAGCACGCAATTTGTACATCGGCACATTCCATAGTGTATTTGCACGCATACTACGTTTTGAAGCAGAGTTACTTAATTACGGTAAAGACTTTACGATATATGACGCCGATGATGCTAAAAGCGTTTTGCGTGCCTTGATTAAAGAACATCAGTACGACGATAAAATATATAAAGTTAATGCAGTGTACAATAGAATAAGCGCTGCAAAAAATAATTTGATTTTACCGGCAGAATACAAAACTGATTACGATATTCAACAAGAAGATGCACGCGCTAACAGACCTGGCATTGCAATGTTGTATGAAGCGTATGCGCAAAAGTGTTTTAAGAACAATGCCATGGACTTTGATGACATACTTGTCAATATGTATGTTTTACTCGTAAAGCATCCAGAAGCATTAGCGCGTTATCAGCATAGATTTAAGTATTTAATGATAGATGAGTATCAGGATACCAATTTGGCGCAGTATCATATCATTAAACTTATTGCGGCCGCTCACGAAAACATTTGTGTTGTTGGCGACGATGCACAAAGCATCTATAGTTTTAGAGGTGCTAGTATGCAAAACATCTTTCAATTCCAAAAGGATTATCCCGACTTTAGAATGATAAAGTTGGAGCAGAACTACAGAAGCACAAATAATATATTAGAAGCTGCCAATGCTGTTATTGCAAAGAATGGCAATCAAATTCCAAAAAATCTTTGGACTACAGCAAGTAAAGGTGATACCATTAAGATTGTACAAAATAGCAGCGATGGCGATGAAGCACGTTTCGTTGCAAGTACCATCGCAGAGTTTAAGCTGCGTCATCATTTTAGCAATGGCGACTTTAGTATTTTGTATCGTACCAATGCGCAGAGTAGAAGTTTTGAAGAAAATTTGCGTAGGCTAAACATCAAGTACAAAATATTTGGTGGCATGAGCTTTTATCAACGCAAAGAGATAAAGGATTACCTGGCCTACTTACGCATCGTTATTAATCAGCGTGACGAAGAGGCTGTAAAGCGCATTATCAATGTACCGGCTCGTGGTATTGGCACCACAACTTTGCAAAAGCTATCTATGTTTGCAGGAGAACAAGGTATAAGTTTTTGGGATAGTATTCTACAAGCAGAACGTGTGGGCATACGAGGCGCTACGCTTACTGCAATTCAAAGATTTGTTTTGTTGATTCAAAGTGCACAAGCACAGTTGGCTACTAAAACTGCATTTGAGATTGCCATGCTCTTAGGAAAAGAGAGTGGCTTGGTACACGAGTTACAGAATGATAAAACGGTAGAGGGCTTGGCACGTTTTCAGAATGTGGAGGAGTTAATTAATAGTATTAAAAGCTTTGTTGAAACGCCAACTGAAGATGGTGAAATCGTAGACAAAGACCTTGGTAATTATTTGCAACAAATTTCACTGCTGACAGATGTTGACAAAGAAGAAGATGATCCGGATGTGGTAAAGTTAATGACTGTGCATGCTGCAAAGGGCTTGGAGTTTCCTTGCGTATTTGTGGTAGGAATGGAAGATGAACTTTTCCCAAGCAATATGAGTATGTACGACCGTGACGACTTAGAAGAAGAACGTCGTTTGTTTTATGTGGCGATTACTAGAGCAAAACAAAAACTATGGTTGACTTTAGCACAACATCGTTATAGATTTGGTGCGGCTATAGCAAATAAGCCAAGCCGTTTTTTAGCTGAATTGCCCGATGATGTGGCAGAATACAATAGGCAAGATGTGCCGCAGATGCAAAGTGTATCTCGCCCAAGTGGTTGGGGTGGAGGTGCTGCAAAACCAAGCTATAGCGAGGCTGCAGTTCAACAAAAGAAGACCGTTGTTGCACATATCACGTATCAGCATGAAGTAAGTGCCGATTTTAAGGAAAGTAATCCTGCAGATATAGAAGAAGGCTTACGTGTAGAACATCAGAGATTTGGCTTTGGCACGGTTATCAAGTTAGAAGGCGGCGCGGCAGAACGTAAAGCATCCATTATGTTTGAGCAAGGTGTTGGCGAAAAGAAAATGATGCTCAACTTTGCCAAACTGCGCATTGTAGATTAGGCATGCAAAAAAGTGTACTCATAAAAATAAGACGTTATTGCGCCTATCAAGAACGTTGCCATAGTGAAGTACGTTATAAGCTTATAGAGCTCGGTGCTCGTGGATTGGAATTAGAGGATTACATTGTACACCTAATTGCAGAAGATTTTCTAAATGAAGAACGCTTTGCACAAGTGTATGCCGGCGGTAAGTTTAGAGTGCTCAAATGGGGCAAACAAAAAATTGTACACGGCCTTAAGCAAAAACAAGTGAGTGCCTATTGTATCAAGAAAGGCTTACAAGAAATACCCGACGACGATTACGAAACAACCTTGACAAAACTAGTTGAAGGCAAATGGGAAAATTTGCGAAAGCCAATGCTAAGCCTTGCTGTGAAGCAAAAAATCTTAACCTATATGCTTGGCAAAGGCTATGAGCAACAACTTGTGCGCGCTGCTATTGCCAAATTAAAGAAATAGCTCACTGGTAACGCTTTGCGTATTTGCGAAGCTAAACTCACAATGAATTGGCCTTGAGTATTTATTCAAAGGCACGCTTCAACTTCGCTTCAAGCAAACTCAATGGCATATTGCCACCATTAAGCAATTGCTCGTGGAACTCTGCCAAAGAAAACTTTGCACCTAACTGTGTTTGATACTTTTCGCGCATTTTTAGGATACTTAGTTTGCCAATGGTATAACTTAATGCCTGACCAGGTATAGCCATGTAGCGCTCAATTTCTGCAGTAGCTTCTTGCTCGCTTATGCGCTCGTTGTTACGCATGTAAGCTATCGCTTCTTCGCGGCTCATGTTCTTCGTATGTATACCTGCATCAACAACCAAGCGAATTGCGCGGTGCATCGCATCGCTTAGATGGCCAAAATATTGATATGGATTTTTATACACACCAAGCTCTTTGCCTAGCGTTTCTGTGTACAATGCCCAACCTTCGGCATATGCACTATAGCCAAGAAACTTTCTAAACTGTGGCAATCCCTTATTCTCTTGTTGCAAAGAAATTTGGTAGTGGTGGCCTGGAATGGCCTCATGTAAGAATAAGGTTTCCATACCAATGGGATTGAACTTTTTTGCATCAATGATAGGCACGTAAAAAATGCCAGGCCTTGTACCATCTTCGCTACCATTATTGTATTCAGCACTTGCAGTGGCTTGTCTAAAGGCCTCTGTTTGGCGAATTTCAAATTTAGTCTTTGGTGTGTTCTTAAACATTTTGGATAAATACGGCGCTATGGTTTTATTGACACTCCAAAAGCTATCCAAAACTTGTTGAGGTGTATTAAAGATATAAAACTGCTTATCGGTGTTCATAAATTCAAAGAACTCAGCTAATGTGCCTGTAAACTTTACTTCTTGCTTTACTTTTTCCATCTCGCTACGCAAATAAGCTACTTGCTGTAAGCCAAGGCGATGGATACTATCTGCATCAAGCGTTACTGTGGTATACGTTTTGATAAGATGGTTATACATAGCTGTACCTTGTGGTAAGCTAGATAAGCCATGTGTTGCACGAGCTGCGGGTAAATATTCTTGTTCTAAGAAACTACGCAGGCGTGCATATGCTGGCAGTACAGCATTACTAATATTGTAGAAGTACACGTTCTGAAGTTTTTTCTTACTACTGTCTGCAAAGTCTTTTGGCATGTTTTTAATTGGCTCATAAAAAATGCTTTTCGTAGGATCAATACTTAGCATGCTCTTTGCCTGTGGAATCATTTTTTCTACAAGCACCTTTGGCAAAACGTTGCCATGTGCTATACCAGCGCGCATGTTGCCAATGCAACTATCCATCCACACCGGAAATTGCTTCATACGTGCAACCCAATTTTCGTAGTCTTTTACAGACTTAAACGGTTGGTTGCCACTGCCGCTACCTAATTGCGGGAACTCTAAGGCAAAACTCCAAAACTGATTGATTGGCAATTCATGAAACGGAAACTTAGCTTCATCTACATGCAATTGCAACTCGTACTTTAACAAGTCTACGCTTTCGCGGTCAGTTGCGTTGAGTGAGGCTTTTTCAAAAGGCTTAAGCGCTTCCAAATACTTATTATACATCGCAAGTTCCTTAGCGCGATGTGCAGCCGTTTGATCATTAGGGAATTGGTCGTTGAACCGATTGTCGCCTGCGCTAGTTGCAAGAAATGGATTTAACTTTAAGTTGTCTTCCCAATAGTTAGCAAACAACTTACCAAGTGCAGCGTTACTTGCTGCATTGTTGTTGACACTGCCATTGTTGCCACAAGTTGTAAAAAGCAAGATGGCACTTGCCGCGAAAAGTATTTGCTTCATTGTATTAAATAAATAGTGCTTTTAATTCTGTTGCTTCTTCTGGTTTCATTTTTCCGCCAAGTACAAGACGCAGTTGTCTGCGGCGTAGTGCACCATTGTAACGCTCTTGTTCTTCTTCTGTTTCAGGTTCTAGCATAGGCACGGAACGCGGCTTGCCGTTAGGATCCAAGGCTACGAAAGTAAGGTAAGCCTCGTTGCTAAGATATTTGTATTGCTGCTGTGCATCTATGCCGTAAACTTTCAGATAAATTTCCATACTAGTATTAAAGGCGCGCGTTACTTTGCTTTCAAGCGTAACTATATTGCCGAGTTTTACAGGATTCTGAAAACTTACATTATCAACACTGGCTGTTACAACAGGGCAGTTGCAATGCTTCATTGCTGCTAATGCCGCGCTGATGTCCATCCAATGCATTAGTTTGCCGCCCATTAAATTGCCAAGTGTATTAGTGTCGTTAGGTAGCACTAATTCGCTCATGATTGTAGCGCTTTCGCTAGCCTTTTTGCTCGTTACGATATGCGTCATTTTTTGTTTTGTGTGTTTGGCAAAGGTGCACTAAATATTGCAGAACATTTGCGATGGGCGTACAGAGATTTGTTGCCTTAATGCTATACTAGTACTGTTTTTTTGATATCTTTTTTTGCAGATTTTCCGTACATTTATGCATTACCATGCGAGTTATTGTAGTTGCTATTACTGCCGTCTTTTTGGCTATTGCAAATTGTAGTGCACAAAATGCTGCATACACTGTGTATTTTGACAGCGATAAGCATTATATCCCTGACACGTGCGCTGTTGGATTGATAAAAATGGTACTCTCAATGAGGGCTGACAGTGTATGTATTTTTGGCCACTGCGATAGTATTGGTAGCAATACTTACAACAATGCTTTAAGCCGACGTAGGGCACAGGCAGTGCGCAATATGCTTGTGGCAAATGGTGTTCCAAAAACTGCTATTCGTATTGTGATGGCAAAAGGCGAAGACAGCCCCATTGCAAGCAATGACAGAAGCGAAACCAGGCGATTTAATCGTAGAGTGGAGGTTTTAGCATACGGAGATACCAATGCATTACCCGATCCTCCAGTAGCGAAGAAAATTGAAGCGCCTAAAGCGTCTGCACCAGTTTTGCCCAAAGCAAATCTCAGCAAAGCTAATTATGAAGTAGGAGAGGTGCTGCAGTTTCCTGAGCTGCGTTTCTATGGCGGACTTCATCATTTGATGCCTGAAAGTATACCTATTGTGAATGATATTGCAAAAATGCTAAAATCGCATCCGAAACTCAAAGTAGAAATACAAGGCCATGTGTGTTGTACCTACTACCAAGGGCAAGATGGCACCGACCAAGAAACAGGATTAGAAAATTTAAGCATTGCTCGCGCTAATGAAATTAAGCGTCAATTGGTAAAGCGCGGAATTTCTGCTAATCGCATGAGTACCCGAGGCTTCGGTGGCAGTAAGAAAATTACAGAAATTGAAGATACGGAGGAGCAGCAGATTTTGAATAGAAGAGTAGAGATTATGGTAGTAGAGTAAAGGTCGCAATTACATACTTTCTGCTCTACTTTAGGTATTAAAGGTTGAAAATTTGCAAACGAAAAGCCTGACTTATACGTCTATCTACTTGAATATTTGCCGCAAAAGTTCAAGTCACGCACATGGCGTAAACGTAAACTGCAGTATATTTACAAAAGGAATTCACACAAATGGTAAAATACTTATTATGTACAACCGCTGCAGTATTCGCAGCCCTTACTAGCCTAGCCCAGTGGAATACGATTACCACACAGAACACAGCTGTATGCACCAATAGTGCTAAACAAAAAGACCCACGAATTATACCTGATGGCAGTGGCGGCTACTATGTAGCTTGGAAAGATTGGAGAAATACAGGTATCCCTGATATTTTTGTACAGCGACTCAATTTTGCAGGTGTTATCTTGTGGACAGCCCAAGGTGTAGCTGCTTGCACCGATCCAGCAGATCAAAGCACACCAAATTTAGTAGTAGATGGTAGAGGTGGCGTAATTGTTAGCTGGAGCGATTGGCGCACTGGTATTGAGCGTGATTTGTATGCACAGCGTTTGGATAGCAATGGCGTTATCAAGTGGCAAGTAGATGGCGTTGTTGTTGCAAACAAAACCAATCGTGAACACAACGAAAAAATTATCGTTGATGGACAAGGCGGTTGTTATGTAACATGGGAACAGCAAAGTGGAGTGCAATGGGATGTGTGGATACAACACCTAGACAGCAACGGCGCTAGAACCTTTGGCAATGGTGGCATGGCTTTATGCACGTCGCCAGCAAATAGAATTAATCCTAAGATTCAATCGGATAATACTAATGGTGCAATAGTTGTGTGGCAAGATGAACGCAACGGCAACTACGATATTTTTGCGCAGCGTGTGGATATTAATGGCAATAGAAAATGGGGTACAGGCGGTGTTGCAATTTGTGTAGCGGCTGATGTACAAATCACACCGAAAATAGATCCTGACCGAAACATTGGCGGTGCCTACTTTAGTTGGATAGACAAGCGAAATGGTGCTGACTACGATTTATTTGCGCAGCGGGTAGATAGCAATGGCGTTATCAAATGGGGTACAAGTGGTAAGGCCGTTGTAAATGCAGTTGCAAATCAAAGTGCCCACGATATGCTTAGTAAGTCAGAATTCGACGGTGTAATTGTAACATGGAAAGATGCTCGTTTTGGCAATGAGGATGTTTTTGCGCAAAAATTAGACGGCAATGGTGATGCGAAGTGGGGCACTGTGCAGAATGGCGTACAAGTGGCTGTTGCTGCGAATACTCAAAACAATCCCAACATCAGTTATGACAGTAAAGGTGGTTGCATCATAGCATGGCAAGACAATCGCAATATTTCTAATGGTTACGATATCTATGCGCAAAGACTTGATAGCACAGGTGCTGCTCGTTGGGCAAACAATGGTATTATTGTATGCAATGCAGTTGGCGATCAGTTAGGACCAAAAACTACTACAGATGGCGATGGTGGCGTTACCCTTGTTTGGGAAGATAATCGCGATGTGCTAAGCAACGGTATTGATGTGTATGGTGCGCATTTAGATATTAATGGTAATATGTGGACAGTAGATTTACCTAAAGCAGCATCTATCGCAACACTTGCAGTTTTTCCTAATCCTTTTACAAATAGCATTACCATTGACTGCGCTGACCTACAAAGCATAGAACTTATTAATGTAGCAGGGCAACAAGTATTTGCAAGTAGAGCTGGTAATAAAGAAGTAGCCCTACCAAGTAGTTTGCCTAGTGGTTTATACACTTGTATAGCCTACACTGCTAGTGGCAAGAAAATAGCTAAATTGTGGAAACAGTAATTGTAACTTGATGCAATTACACAATACTAAAAGTCTATAACCGCTATACCCAAGCCATAAGAATGCGGCAATAAACTTGTGCTACCATCGGCATGGTATTGCAAACCTTCAGCTAGTTCTTTACTATGTAAGAGAGGTCCATCAGCATCAAGATAGTGTAGGTGCGTACTAAATTGTAGCATTGCAGCGCTACCAATCATACTCTCATTCATACAGCCCATCATAATTAGTTTGTTGGCGTCCTGCGCTTCTTCTATCATACGCAATGCCGGTGTAAGGCCGCCACATTTTGTGAGTTTGATATTAATACCGTCGTAGTGTTTAATACACATAGCTACATCTTTTTCTTCTATACAATCTTCATCTGCAATTATTGGTATTTCAGTATGTTGACAAAGCTCCGCTACTTGTTGCCAACTGCCTTTTGCAAGTGGCTGTTCAATTAGTTCGATGTTCAAACGTTCTAAATGCGGTAGTATGGCTAGGGCTTCTTCAAAAGTCCAACCAGCATTGGCATCAATTCTGATTTTACTTTGTGTATTTGCGCGCAATGCTTCTAAGATGGCTAAATCGTTTGGACCGCCAACTTTGACCTTGTAAATCGGCCAGGGCTTTTCTTTTAATTTAGCAAGCATCTTATCTATATCGTCGATGCCAAGTGTGTAGTCGGTAATAAGCTTAGCATTATAATCGTCATGCCATAATTCGTGGATTTTTTTCTTACGCAATTTGCCAAACAAGTCCCAAGCGGCCATATCGAGTGCACAAATCAAAAAGTTATGGCCTGGTATAAGATGATGCAGGAAATGCCAAAATCGTTCTGGGTCAATTAGCGTGTACTGTTCTATAGCAGCTTTATGTTTTTCAAGTGTAGCAACCATGTCATCAAGTGTAACATTGTAGTACACAATTTCTGTAGCCTCGCCATAACCTGTTTGTCCCATAAAGCTCAAGGAAACGATCAATGTTGGCTGTACAGTTTTAAGTCCATGTGCGGTCTTAAATGGATGTATAAACGGCAAAGACTTGCGGCGAAACTCAAGCTTTAACATGTGGCTAAAGATACTGTACTATGGCAATAAGTGGTGTACACATCCTATCGCATAAGCATAAAAGTAGATTGGTATTATTGCTAATACCTGTGGTAAATTTTGGCTAGGCGCACGCTTGTGGCTTTGTTTTTGTTTCTCATTTGATACTGGCGTCACTAAAGCCAGATTTTATGCAAAAGATAGTACTATTATTATGTTGTGTTTTGTGTTGCAGTTTTAAAGCACCAGTTGTTCAAATTAAGTATTTTGTCGCACCGCACAAAAAGCAAAAAAGCACTGTAGTTACGCTATTGACTGGTAATGTCAAATCTGGGCATGCCATTGCTTACGATAGAGAAGGCCGCGAAATTTATAGGAAGGAAATTTCACGACTGCACGGTCACGCCACTGTGAGATTTGAATACTACGACAATGGCGCAGTAAAACGTGCTCACTATTCTACAGCACCAGATGGTGGCATTCAGTGGTATAGCAGTACCACTTATTTTTCGGAGGATGGTGCAATTACTCGGGTAGATGAACAATCGCATGACGATAGTCCAGTTAAACTTCTACGTCGCAAGTATTAGACGATTACAAATTGGTTTCGCTCAATGTCTTGTACGCTTTCAAGAACAAAGCACCGAGATTGCGATGCGGAGGTACATAGTCGTTAAACAAATCGCGCTGTACCACGCCAACCATTTCTTTATCTAACTTGTTCCACATATTTGTCCAGTTCACTTCTTGGCCATTAGTAACAGAGGCATGAAGCTCACGCAAAATAGGGTCGGTAACTTGCATTGTACCAACTTGCTTCGTACTTACGATTTGTGCTTCTGGGCTGCGACTTAAAATTGTGCTCAGGTTTTGGTATCCACCACAACTACCAAGAATAATTACTTTATGCTCTGGTGTTACGTAGTTTAAGGTATTTGGCAAGTGGTAACTGTGTCCTCTATGCACAAGAATACTCGGTTGAATATTATTTGCTGTTAAGTACTCTGCTAATTGTCGTTGTGCTTCTTCATCTTCTGGTTCCTTCAAAGGCTTATTAGCATAGATTTCAAAAGGTACCTTACTACCTACGGCAGTAATCTTAGTAAAGTACTTATTGCTTTCATCAATTTTTAAGTTCGGAAACTTCGCAATAAAGCCTTTAAAGTTGCTATAGCTATCTTGCCCGTCCTTATCACCATAGAAAAACATTTGCTCGTACACAGCATTTTTGCCTTCGCTTACCATACGATTGAAAGGCATTTTGTTTATCGGCTGCATTTTGAGCTTAGTTACTAAAATAGCATTAAATAAGCTATCGTCGTAGCCATCTTGCTTACTGTTGAGCAATGTATACAAAATAAAGTAAACACTAAGGCCTTCTTTATTATTGCGCATATAGTTGCTCTCGTATTCACTGCGAATTTCGTTTTGCAAATATGTAATTAGACTAGGACGATTGATACTGCCAATAGCATCTGCAACATCTGTACTGCCTTCTAAATCAATTACCGCTTTGTCGCCAAGACCTCGCACAAACTTACTCATCAGTTCATTGCTATTGCTTTCTGGCATCGTGTATAAGAAGCTATCTAGCGTATTATAGTTAGCACAAATGCGTAAGAAGGTACGGAACTTATCTTCTTGCAAAGACAATAAGAACTGATCGCCGTTCATGCCCATTTTTTGCTTAAGCAAACGAAACACACCTTTTGTAAAACTACTTGTATACATTTCGTTGCTACATAACACAGCGAGATAGTAAAGTTCTTTAGATGTAAGTGTGCTAATGCGCTTAAAACGGATGTCTAAATTATTCTCGTCGTGCAATTCATTGATTGTACGAACGTAGCTTTGTGCTTCGTAGGCAAGGTCTTTGTTGATTTTGTCTTTGTTTTCAATACTATTGTCTTGGCGAAGCACTACGAGGGCTTTGTAGTATTGTTCATCATCGGCAATAATTTGTTGTATCTCTGGCATATTTTTCTTGCCATTGACATAGTCATTCAAAAACACCATTGCACGTGTGCGGAATTGCTTAGGACTGCGATTGCCCAATTCGAAAATACCTTTTACTAATGGGTCGCTGCAACGCGCACAGATATCGTACTCAAAGCTTGTACTCGTTGCATAAGTGTACACACGACCAATATCGCGCTTGGCCAAATTAGCCATCACATTACAAGCGCCATCGTATTGTGCAATTTCACGTAACTTAGTTTCCATCAAGTCAGGATAGTTAGCGCACATGTGGTTAATTACAATGTTCATCAATTCTGGCTTGTCTTCTATAAGCGAACGATTCACGTAAATACCCATGCCAACATTATCCTTCACATATTGCTCCAAGTTGCCATCTTTGGTTGCCACAATCATGTTTTCCAAGGCGTC
Source organism: Bacteroidota bacterium (assembly GCA_046049675.1). GTDB lineage: Bacteria > Bacteroidota > Bacteroidia > Chitinophagales > Chitinophagaceae > CAIXQW01. The sequence goes on from JBJORA010000014.1 coordinate 41,843, forward strand.
AAACATGTCTTTGTACAAGTTAGCCTCAAACTGCCCATCATAGGCATCTGTATAAAAATCCTTCAGACCAAATTCAATCTTACGGAGGTAGCGTACCTTGGTATTGTGATCAACGCCTTCTTCCGGACTAAACTTTTGGTTCTCAATAAAAGCCTTCAAACTAACAGCTCTGCGCAGTAAATCGTTAGTAATGATACCATCCACAACAGCGCCACGATAATTGCTTACTTCGCCATCATAGCGGCCGTCTAATTTATCGATATTGATTAGTTCATTGTCAATATTGTCGTGGAATAAGCCGCGTTTTACCGGAATCGGCTGCAGAAGTGTATCTATTTTGCGCAAATCTAGCGCTGGCGTAGGCTTTGCTTTGCCACGTTGGCCAAAACTTACCTGCGTAAATAGTAGAACACAAATAGCTATTAAAGCTGAAACTCTCATGCTCGGCAAAGGTACAGCGCGCCATTTATATGCAGCGTGCAAACCCGACAGAACGGGCAAAGTGTAAGAAATGATTAACACTTAGATTTCCACATCTTATGGCTGCTCATTGAGCTTTGCATAAGCCTTGAGGAAAAGAGCACCTAGATTCTTGTGAGGCGGCACATAATCGTCAAATAACTCCTTTTGCCTTGTATTACCTGCAAAATTAGCAGTGAGCTTTGTCCATATCTGATCCCATTGTACATCATTGCCATTAGATAAAGCATTGTGTACACTATTGATAATTGGCGTATTTACAGCAAAAGCGCCAACTTGCTTGGTACTGATGATGTGTGCATCGGGGCTTCTTTGCAGTATTTCTTGTAAATTGTGATAACCTCCGCAACTGCCAAGAATGATAATTTTATTGTCGCTGTTCATCGCTTCGATGGTGCTTTCTAGATGGTAGCTATGTCCGCGATGCACCAATACTGTAGGGTGGATGTTCTGCTCGTATAAATATGTGATTAACTTCAGTTGTGCTTCTTCATCCTGTGGTTGCGTGAGTGGTTTATTCGCATAAATCACAAACGGTACTTTTGTCCCTTTGCTTTTGATGACGATCCAATATTGCGGTGTCTGATCAATTGTCCATTTACTTTGATCAAAGGTGCCAAGAAAACTTCTATAGCCAACCTTGCCATCGTCATCGCCATAGAAAAACATTTGCTCATAGATCGTTTTTGCCGTGTCGTAGAACATATCGGCACAACGTACTAGGTTGATTGGTGGCAAAGAAAAGCTTTTACCAAAAGTAGCATTGGTATCTGCGGTACTAAAAATGCTTTTTAGAATTAGATAGGCATTCTTTGCCTTGAGATTGTTGCTACTGCTTGCATCAGCATAGGCTTTCGTAACTTGTTGTTGTAAAAAGGCAAGCATCGCAGTGTCTTGTATGCTGCCAATACAATCAGCTACATCAACAGCGCCCTCTAAATCAACATCATTAGTGGTACTTAAGCCATTTACAAATTTGCTCATCAATCCTTGTGCTTCTTCTTTTTTCATGCTACTCAAAAAATTGTCCAAGGTGTTGTAATTGGCACACATTTTTATAAACGTTCTAAAGCGATCGTAGTTTACCATGTTAAGAAACTCGATTGTGGTTTTCTTATCAAGGCGTTGCATCAGACGCTTATAAATACCTAAGTAGCTACTCGTATAGATTTCGGAATTAGCCAGCACGCACAAGTAGTAAAGTTCTTGCGGGTTTAGATCTTCAATACATTTAAATCGCACGGCTTCGCTTTCGTCGTGCAGTTCGTTTACTTTGCCAACATAATCTTTTGCAAAATTGGCAATATCTCTGTCTATTACGTTTCGCGCTTCTTGCTCATTTGCAAGACGCAGTGCTACAATAGCTTTGTAGTAGCTGTTGTCATTGCTACATAACTGATCTATTTTAGCAATGCTAATTTCACCCCGTTTATATTGACCAAGAAAGGCGATGGCCCGCAAAGGATTTTTGCTTTGATCGCCTAGTGTAATAATTTTTTGCAAGGCCTCGCTTGTGCACTGCTTCACCATGCGTCCTTCTTCGCTGGTACTTGTGCTGTAAATGAGAATTTTATTTGGAGTGGTACGTGCCCATTCTTCAATAATCGTGCAGAAACCATCAAGCTTACTTAGTTCGCTAACGCTTAGGTAGCGCAGCAAGTAAGGCATTTGCACACTTACTTTGTTCAGAAATTTTCTGCTTAAACTTGTGTCTTTCGTAAAAAAAGGCAAAAGTTCGTAGGCGCTCTCATCAACATTATTGAGCACATAAGCTTCTAGGCGATTTTCTTTTTGGGCATGCGCCATTTCGGTAAAGCGCACTACAAAATTTTTGTGTTTTTCAAAGTCGTAATCTTTGCGATAAATGCTATTGCAGAAGGTATTGATGTGCTTAGTAAGCGTACCAAGATACTTTTTCTTGATATTGAGATTGAGGGTAGGGTTATTATCAAAGGTTTCGTTTTCAAAGTAAACGGCGGCACGTTGAGCAGCCTTCATAATGAGATCAACAATATCCTTGTCAACAGCTGGGTTTCTAAAATTATGGACATTACTATCTACAACGCCATCTAAATAATCTAATCTAAATAGCGCCTTGGCCAGCTCGTCGTGTGCGCCTTGGGTTACAACACTTATAGGACTAAGAAAAGTATCGATACCCCACACATTTTTTGGCAAGGGCTTGGGTTTCGGCTTGTTCTTTTGCCCATTTGCCACCATATTGCTGATATTATTGCGCGAATTGGCAGGCTTTTTACCAGGCTGTGCAAATCCCTGCGCAAAGCCATGATATCCGCAAAAAATAAAGGCGATAATTAAGATGAACCTACTGCTGCTCATTGAGCACTAAAAGTAGTCTAAAACCGCTGTGAAAGCGCATGAAATCAAGCATTTCTTTTGTTGTAAGCACGTTACTTATTCATGCTCAATCGTTTTAGTTGATTAGCTAGTTGTAAAAATTAACGATTTGGCAATATCAGCACCTTGTGATGTGCCCCATGCCTAAGTACATTTGCACCACTGAACATGGCGTTTAAAATTTTGGTAGTTGATGACGAGGTAGACATCTTAGAGATGTTGCGCGTACAACTGCAAGCAAATGGGTTTGAAGTAGCAATAGCTAGCAATGGCCGTGAGGGACTAGCTGTGGCAACTAAATTTAAGCCGCAGATGATTTTGCTTGACATCAATATGCCGCAGCTTAGTGGACTTGATACTTGTGCTCGCTTTAGAGCTATACCTGACTTTGAGGATACTGCCATCATGATGATAACGGCAATGGGTTCTGAAGAAAACGAGCTTAAAGCCTTAGAACTCGGCGCAGATGATTTCATCCGAAAGCCAGTTACTCCGGCATTGCTGATGAGCCGTGTCAAGAATTTGCAGAAACGTTTCGCAAGTTTAGACGGCACAGAGGAGCTACATTTTACCGATCTCAGTATTTTTCCTGAAGAGCATAAAGTGTTGTTCATGAATGAAAAAGTTACGCTAGCAAGAAAAGAATTTCAACTTTTACATATGCTAGCTAAAAACCCCGGCAAAGTATATGATCGTAATGCTATCTTAGGCAGCATTTGGGGATCTGATGTAATTGTGGGGGATAGAACGGTAGATGTACACGTTCGAAAAATCCGACAAAAACTAAACGATAGATTTATTCATACAATTAAGGGTTTAGGCTATAAATTTGAGCAATAAAGTTACATTGCAGTGATTAATAGTAAAAACCTTGAACCTAGAGCCATAGCAGCAATACTAGGTGTGGTGGTAGCCGCAGTTGTGGCTTTAGTACTATTTTCTGTAGGTGTTACTTGGTATAAGGCGCTTTTGTTGTGCTGCGGTGTCGGCATTATTGTAGCCTCTCTTTGCCATTTTTTGGTGCAGCGCTTTCTTTATCGAAAGATAAAACTGATTTACAAATTCATCTCGGCTAGTAAAAGTACCTATCAGCAAGAAAGCCTGCAGCAACTTTTACCAGATGCTAGCCTAGAAGAGGTAACAGAACAAGTCGGCCAATGGGCAGCAGGACGAAAAGACGAGCTTGAAACGCTTCGGCAGAATGAGTCCTACAGGAGAGATTTTTTAATGAATTTCTCCCACGAAATTAAAACACCCATTTTTACAGTACAGAGTTATTTGCATATGCTTCGCGATGGTTTGGCAACAGACGAAGCGCTGCACGAAAAATTTGTTTCTAGTAGCGTAAGAGGTATTGATAGATTAGCCCATCTCATTAAGGAACTAGATGAGCTGATTAAGTTAGAGCAAGGTGAGGTGCAATTACAAGAAACAGAGTTTGATATCGTAGACCTTGTACGCGATGTGATTGAAGAGTTTGAATTGCTTGCACGACAAAAAGATATAAAACTCAGTATCAAAGGCGATACGTCTTTGCGCTTGACTGTGCGTGCTGATAAAACAAAAATTAGGCAAGCCCTTGTGAATTTAGTTACCAATAGTATTAGATACGGTAATGCGCGTGGCGAAACTACTATCGCTACATATGTCGTGGATGAGCGAAATGCGTATGTAGAGGTAACCGATAACGGAATAGGCATTGCCGAAGCTCATGTGCCTCGTGTATTTGAACGTTTTTATCGCACTGACGATGCGCGCGGCAAGCACAACACTGGAACCGGTTTAGGCCTTAGCATTGTAAAGCACATTATTGAAGCACATGGTCATCACGTTACTTGCCGCAGTACCCTTGGGGTAGGAAGTAGCTTTGGGTTTGGTATTTCACGCGCTTAATTTTCTGCACTAAGTGCTTGCTTGTAAACTTGCAGGCATCTTTCTCTTGCTAAACTATGGTCTACGATTGGTTGGTAGCTTAATTCGCCATACTCAGGCACCCATTTTTTTACGTAGGCCAATTGGCCATCAAATTTTTGCAATTGTAATGCAGGATTAAAAACTCTAAAATACGGTGCAGCATCTACACCACTACCGCTGGCCCATTGCCAACCACCATTATTGCTTGCAAGTTCAAAGTCAATGAGTTTTTCTGCAAAATAAGCCTCGCCCCAACGCCAATCTATAAGAAGGTGCTTGGTTAAAAAGCTTGCCACAACCATACGCACGCGGTTATGCATCCATCCTGTAGTGTTTAATTCACGCATGCCAGCATCTACCAAAGGATAACCTGTTTTTCCAGCGCGCCATGCTTCAAAATCTGTCTTATTATTGCGCCACGCTATACGGTCGTAGGCAGGCTTAAAACTGTTGCCCACCACATGCGGGAAGTGCCATAAGATTTGCTGGTAAAAATCGCGCCAAATAAGTTCGTTTAGAAACTTTTCATTGCTCAACAATGCATGCTGTGCAAGCGCTCTGATGCTTATCGTGCCAAAACGCAAGTGTATGCCAAGCCTACTTGTGCCTTCTATGCTTGGTATGTCGCGTGTTGCGTGGTAATTACTGATAATATGCTCGTTAAAGTCGGGTTTTGGTAAGTCCTGCGAATTTGTTTCAAAGCCCAATGCTTGTAATGTTGGACAGTCTTTGGCTGGCACTGCTTTGCTAAGCGCCTCAGCATTTTCCAACACAGGATAAGGCCTCAAAAAGTAATTATTTAGCTTAGCCTTCCATTTCTTACTGTATGGCGTAAACACGGTATAAGGTTTGCCATCATCTTTTGTTACTTCATTTTCCTCAAAAATGACATGGTCTTTATAGGTATGAAGCATACCACCTTCGCTTGCTAAAAACTCTGCTACTGCTGCGTCTCTTTGAAGCGCATACGGCTCGTAGTCTTTATTGGTGTAAATGCTATAACAACCAAACTGTGTACATACTTGGGCTAGGACTTCAAACGGTTTGCCGTGAAATACTTGAAAATTGCATCCTAGTTTTTTATACGTTGTAACTAAGAGCTCAATATGTTGATGAATAAATTGTACGCGCAAATCAGTGCGTGGTAATTCGTCTAAAATATTAGTATCAAAAATAAAAATGGGTATTACCTCACAGCCAGAGCGTAAGGCGTAGTACAAAGCAGCATTATCCTCTATGCGTAAATCACGTCTGTGCCAAAAAATACATTGCTTCACTTTACAAGATTAGGCTTGTAAGACGAAATGCAAACATCAATTGCGGTAATAGGCCTAAGCAAAATACTATACTGCCATTGGCTTAACCGAAGCAGCAATGGTTAATCGCCCTGCAGTTTTAGCTTTAATATCTTCTAAACTTACATCTGGTGCATGTTCTATACATTCAAAACCATCTTTAGTAACATTAAAAACGCCAAGGTCAGTCACTACTTTCTTTACGCAGCCCAAGCCAGTAATGGGAAGCGTACAACTGCTTAGTAGCTTGCTATTACCAGCCTTGTCGGTATGTTGCATAGCCACGATGATATTTTTTGCGCTAGCTACTAGGTCCATCGCGCCACCCATACCTTTTACCATTTTGCCTGGCACTTTCCAGTTAGCAATATCACCATTATCCGCAACTTCCATAGCACCAAGCACAGTAAGATGTACTTTGCCAGCGCGTATCATACCAAAGCTCATGGCGCTATCAAAAAACGCAGAGCCAGGTAGCGTAGTAATGGTTTGTTTGCCTGCATTAATAAGGTCAGCATCTTGCTCACCTTCTACAGGAAAGGGACCCATGCCCAGCAATCCGTTTTCGCTTTGCAAAACGACTTCAATTCCTTGTGGTATGTAATTAGCTACAAGTGTTGGTATACCAATACCAAGATTGACATAAAAGCCATCTTGTAATTCTTGTGCAATACGTTGCGCTATTTGATCTTTAGTTAATGGCATTCTTTTGCTTTCTTAAAATAAAATAATAGGGTTGTTCTAAACGGCTTTACGTACAGTTAATTGCTCGATACGCTTTTCGTAGTTACTACCTTGAAAAATGCGATGCACATAAATACCTGGCACATGTATTTGATTTGGATCCAAAGAACCAAGTGGTACTAATTCTTCCACTTCTACTCTGGTTGTTTTTCCACCCATAGCCATTGGTGCATTGAAGTTGCGTGCAGTATCCTTAAAAATTAGGTTGCCTTGTGTATCGCCTTTCCATGCTTTAACGATGGCAAATTCTGCGTCAAAGGCTTCTTCAATTAAATAGGTTTTACCATTGCGAACTATAGTGTCCTTACCTTGAGCTACCTCAGTACCAACACCAGCTGGGGTAGGAAAGAAAGGTATGCCATAGCCAGCCATCATGCAACGTGTAGCAAGCGTACCTTGTGGTATAAGTTCTACTTCTAATTCGCCGCTCAATAATTGACGTTCAAATTCTGCATTTTCGCCAACGTAGCTGCTAATCATTTTTTTTACTTGCTTAGTTTGTAGCAAAAGGCCAATGCCAAAATCGTCAACACCAGCATTATTGCTAATACAAGTAAGATTTTTAACGCCGCTTGCAACTAAGGCTGCAATGCAATTTTCTGGAATGCCGCAAAGGCCAAAACCGCCCAACATGATTACAGCACCATCACCAATACCTGCAATGGCTTCTTGTGCATTTGCTACTCTTTTATCTAGTCCCATTGATGGGTGCAAAGGTACTTAATAGCTAGTATCGGTAGTCCGATTTTTTTGCACGCTATCTACAGCAGCATTACTAGTATTATTGAGTGGTTTAGGTACTGGTATTTTAGTTTCTAGTTGATTTGCCAAATGCATGGCGTAGCTGTAGGCACTATCCAATTCGTTGGCATGCGTTTTATACCATTCTAGGTTTAGCTTATAATCCTCAGGCGATAAATTGTGAGCAGCTAGTGCAAGCTCGCTATAATGTTTTAGGGTATCTAGGTTTTTGTTATAGCGATTGCGTGTGTCGCTAGCTGTATCTTGCTGATAGCACGTTGTAGCATAAGCATCAGCTAATTGCAAGTCTAATAAGAGCGCCGCCATTTCTTTTTCTTCAAGTATTGCAGAATTTTTGCAACTACTAAATACAGCAATTAGACAAAATATTAAAATAGTATAACGCATCAGCGTGCTAGTTCGGTATATTTTGCAGCGTTTGTTACATCCATAGCAGCCATTAATGGGCAAAGTTCTTCCTTTTCAGCAGTGGTACTTTCTGTAAGTATATTCACATACTCTTGGCTCTTAGCAGAAAAGTACATAAACAATACCGCACTGTTTGGTAGATCTTTATTAAGCTGGCTAAGTACTTTTATATTCTCTTTAATCTTTTTTGTTGCTGCTGTTTTATCGGTGGTCATTTGATCCATACCATCGCGGTGATACTCATAAAAATTTTGACGAAAAGCATCAAATCGCGAATTGACAATATTATCTACCAGCCAATATCTATTCTTGCCACCTTCGCGCTTCCAACCTTCTAATTCTGGTGCATTTTGGACAATGTTCAGTGCTTTATTGAAGTAGGGCGTGCCACCTTTTAAGGAATAGCTATCGTAATCTAAGCCCACAGCATAGTACACATAAAATGCTAAGATCGCTGTAAGGTTGCTGCTGTAAATATCGTTACCTACAATACGGTTTTCGTTAAAGTCTAAATTTTGAAATTGGTTGTAGCGAATAAGCACATCCTTGTCGATATAATTAAGCAAGCTTGTTTTATAGTCGGTGCCATAAACAGGTCTACTAGCTTGTACGGTAAGTTTTGCGCGGTAAATATCTTCGCCGCCTTTATCCTTTTGCGTTAGCGTAAGGTTGATGTTTAGTTCTATGCGTTCCGTGCTAGCAAAGTCGTCGGTAGTCCATCTGCGAAGATTTACAAAGTCTGTAATCTTTTGGTCTAGCGTTTTGAAAATTGCGGGATCAGCTTGTTGTATTGCACTTGTATTAACCGATACGGTAGCAAATACATCTTGTGCATTCGTGCTAAAACTAGCCAATGCAATGGCTGCAATTAGTACAATCTGTTTCATTTATTTGCCTTTTGTGTTTTTAATAATATGCTGCACTATATCTTCTGCTACTTGTACTTTGGTATTGAGTTGTCCTTCCAAAACTAAACCAGCTTTCGTGTAAATATTTACTTTGTTGGTATCGCCAGCAAAACCCGCGCCTTCATCTCTCAAAGAATTTAGTACAATCATGTCGGCATTTTTTTCTTTCAATTTTTTCTTCGCATTGGCTTCCTCATTTGCGGTTTCCAATGCAAAACCTACGAGGTATTGATTTTTAGCTTTTACAGTACCAAGTTGCTTCAAAATATCTTTGGTACGCACAAGCTCAATTGTCATGCCTTCATTGGCGCCTTTTTTAATTTTGTCTTTAGCAATAACCTTCGGTGTAAAATCGGCTACGGCGGCACTCATTACAGCAATGTTCGCTTTCTTAAAAATGCTTACGGCTTTTTTGTACATCTGCTCAGCACTACGTACAGGATGAATGGTTATACCTTTTACATTCGTCGTTAAGTCTGTTGGACCAAGTACGAGTTGCACATTAGCACCTTTGCTTGCAAAATTTTCTGCCAATGCTATGCCCATTTTACCGCTGCTATAATTACCAATAAAACGCACAGGGTCAAGGTTTTCGTATGTTGGGCCAGCCGTTATTAACACAGTTTTACCTTGTAGTTCTTTTACGGGATTTAAGAACTTAGTGACGTACGAAACAATTGTATCTAATTCAGCCATACGTCCCATGCCAGTAAGGCCACTTGCTAGTTCGCCATGCTCGCTTGGAATAATATGACAGCCATTTTTTTGAAGCGTCTGCAAATTGCTTTGCGTGGTAGGGTGGTGCCACATATCTTCATCCATTGCTGGTGCAAGAATGATAGGGCATGTGGCGCTTAGGCAAGTTGCCAGCATAAAATTATCGCAAAGCCCATGTGCTAGTTTTGCAAGTGTATTGCAGCTTGTTGGCGCCAGTAAAATACAATCTGCCCAACGACCTAGCATGACATGGTTGCTCCACGTGTCCTTGTCGAACATATCTACAAGTACTGGCTTGCGCGTTAGCGTACCTAAGGCAAGTTCGCTTACAAAATCTTTCGCGCTAGGGGTCATCATTACTTGAACCTCAGCACCTTGCTTGATGAATTGGCGTGTAAGCTCAGGTATTTTGTAGGCAGCTATACTGCCACTAATACCGATTAAAATTTTCTTGCCTTGCATATCTGCTCTGTAAAAGTAAAAAACCATCCGACTAATGCAGGATGGTTTTAGAAATATTTACCAATAAATTGTATAAAATTATTGAAGCTGCTCCGTAGCCGTATCGCGGAAATACACTTTTTGTGCATTGAATTCGTCAATACTTTGGATGCTTGGGTTAGCCATTTTCTCGTAGAAGCGGCTAATTTCAATTTGCTCCTTGTTTTCGCTTATTTCTTCAAGATTGTCGGTATGGCTACCAAATTCTTGTAATTTTTGGTGCAATTCGTCCTTTATCTTGGTATTGATTTGATTAGCGCGCTTACTCATAATAGCAATAGTCTTGTAGATATTGCCAGTTTCCTCACCCATTTTATTCAAGTCGCGAGGCTCAATTGATGGATTTAATGTGCTGATCAAAAGCTTTTTTCCTTCCATTATTGTGTGGTAGATTTTTTTTGGATCGCAAATATAGCATTTTTTAGCTGATCTGCCTCCGTTTTATACTGAGTATTTGGGTAATTTGCTATTAAATCGTTATAATCCACGAGGGCTTGCTGGTAGCGTTCTGCCTGCTTTGCGGCGATACTGAGGCCAGCATATTGAAAATTACTCTGCATCATGCGCCAGTAGAAAAGGTCTGCACGGTTACTTTCAGGGTATTTCTTGAGTAGATTGCCATAAGCTGCTGCAGCACTTTTGAATTCACCAATCTTAAAGTAAAGCTCTGCGCTCTCAAAGTCCTTTTTCTCAAGTTTGCGACGGGCCTCGTCTATCATTTTGTTGGCTTCTATCGTATTTGGGCTTTCTGGATGCTCGTTGACGTAGTCTTGCAATGCTGCAATGGCCTTGATGGTACTACCTTGGTCTAGGGTAGATTCGGGGCTAAGTTTATATAGACAAAGTGCCGTCAAAAACTCGCAAGTGTCGCGGCGGGGACTATTGGGGAAGTTCTCTGTCAAATTCTTAAAATGGTAGCTAGCTGCAAGATAGCTTTCTTGGTAGTAGAACGTAAAAGCGTATCGGTAATACAAGGTCTCAAACTGGTTTTTGCCCTTGTAAACTGGCAAAAGCTCTTCATAAAGGGTATTAGCCTCTTCCCACTTTTTATTACCGTAATACTCGTCGGCTTTAGTTTTCTTGAACTCTATGTCTTTGCTTTTTTGAATCTGCTCAAAATCGTTGCAAGCAGCCGTGGCAAGTACTACCAAGATGCTTAGAGATGCAAAAAGCTGTTTAGCTGTAATCATTAGCGCTGCAAAGATATGCCACAGTAAAGGCTAGGAAAGCTTTGGTTGCCAAAAAAAATGTTATATTTGACCTTTGCAACGTATGAAATTGATAGGTAAGTTAGCAGTTGTTGCCATAGCAGCACTTGTTTTTGTTACAGCTTGTACTAAACGTGAGGACGGATGGCCAAATACTGGCGTTATTAACACTATACCGCAGTTTGGCATTACAAATTACCGTGTAAACAGTGCTGAGAATAAGCAATTGTTTGATGGCTGGCAGTTTCAGTTTGCGAGTAACTTGCGCATGCAGGCTAGCAAAAATGGTCAGGTTTTGCAGGGCGAATGGCGCAAATTTGGTGATACTTTAAAGATTTACAGCTTTGCAGAATACCCACTTACGCTACTCAATGGCAGCTGGGGTGCCAATATTGTCAACGAGCAAATGGTTTACACCAGCAGACAAGATGGCGCTGGCGTTACAGAGTTGAACTTTGATGTGGTGAAGTAGGGGGCGAGCGCTTGTAATCATCTGTGTACTGTACTTAGAGGTTTAATATTCATTTTTACTATAAGATTAGCGGTACAATTCTAATAGTAACACCGCTCTTCAAAAGCGACCTAATCCATTATTTGTAATCTTTTGTGACTAGACTAAGTATCAATTTAATTTTAGTGGTGGCCCTTAGTTGTTTCTCCTGCTATTTTGGCGATGACAATACTATTAGGACCTATTATAAAAGTGGTAAGCTAGAAAGCGAATTCTACTTTGATAGTTTGTGTAATTGCAAACGTTTAATTGAGTATTACGAAAACGGCAACATCAAGCAAAAATCCCAGTATGGTAAACAAGGCTTAGATGGTACTGATACAATTTTCTTTATGGATGGCAAGCCTAGCATTATAGGCGAGTGGCAAAATGGCATCAAAGTTGGACAACAGGTTGCTTATTTTAGCAATGGTGTAAAAGCTTATGAGCAGTTGTATCGCAATGGATTTAAGGTTGGTACATGGAAGTATTTTGACAGCACTGGTTTTCTCACTAAAACTCTTGTTTACAAGGATAGCATTGTAAGATGGGATAGTGACCGTGAAACTAATACAACTAATTACTTCAATAGAGGCACCCTTTACCTCACAGAAATCTATGAAGACAATAAGAAAGTAGCTACTGCCGTTATTGATAGTGCCTTGTACAGTGAATTATTGCCACAAAACACATTAAATGGTAGCGCACTTTTTGTGGCGAATTGCTCAATGTGCCACTTTAAAGTAGCAGAATCAATGGGGCCTAATATCAAGCATCTTGTAAATAAACACAAGGATGAGTGGTTGATGAAGAAAATATTAAATGAAGCACAATTGAGTGATGATGCGTATAATATATCGTCAAAAAAGAAATGGCACTCGGGACAACATCCAAGAGCAGATAATCTATCTGAAGATGAGATCAAGCGGATTATTGGCTTTTTGCGGTCTCAGTCGTAGTAATTATGCCTAACGACGCGATTACGCTTAAACTATTATTATTATACGTTGCAGTGAAAATTATCCAATCCTTAGTCGCAGTTAGAAATACACCGCCGTATTTTGCATACATACTTGCTTGCTGTTTGATTTCTAGCTGTGCATCAAATGATTCACAAAGTCAATTGCCAGCAAGGTCTATTAACAGCGTCAGCAACACGGATACATTTAATGCTATTACCGAGGTAATCGAACTCGATTCAATTTTTGCTGACAAAAACTATAGGATGGAACTTTCATTTTATAAAAATGAAACACCAGCTACGTCTACGAAGCACTTTGGTCGCGTAAGATTCTATAAGCAAGAAAGCATAGCAAAAAAGTTGTTATTTGAAGATTCAATTTACCTGCACATTGGCGTTTTTGAGTTTAAAAATTTTGACAAAGACACTTTCAAAGAAATTCTGCTAGAATGCTGCTACACTAATCGAGCCAATATGTTTTTTCACTTATATGATATTGACAGTTACTGTGATTCCGTGGTGAGGATTAAGAATTTTGAAAAAATTGCAAACCCAAATTACTTAGCTGATCACGACATCATTGATAACTATGTGCTTTCAGGTCAAGACTGGACAGCCTTTTACAAAATAAATGGTGACAGTATAATTTCATTTGAAGACTATTCTATGATATGGGGATACGATGAAAATTCTATCGATACCAACAAAGACTTAGAGTATGCAAAGAAGTTAAAGGCTGTACTGAAACAATTTAAAAAAAGAGGCTTGAATTAATGAGGTTCCTACTCATTAATCGTTACAGCATTCCGTTTAATCATTACATACACAGCTGTTGTAAAACTCTTTTTGCCTCTTACATCACTCGTTACACTGAGCAAATAGTTGCCTTCAAAAGGCGCAACATAAGCAAAGTGTGTAAAATAAGTATGGTCGCGGTGTTTGCGAATTCTATCTCGCACTTCATCTGTGCCAAATGCTTCGTGGCCTAAGCCTACTTCTAAGTAATTTAAGTCTGGTTGACCAACAACAATAAAGTGGTAGATCGTTTTGGCTTTGAGGTGCAACATAATCGGGCACATCGTACGATGTTCTAAAGTAAGAAAACCTCCATTAAAAATACTATAGCCCTGCTTTTTGTAAATCTCAACTAATTCCTTTGCCTTGGCTTCGATTTGCGGATTATCGCATTTCATGGGCCACTCTTTTTTCGCTGGAGGGTCATCGTCCTCGTCGTCTTCATCCGCCACTTGTGCAAGGCATACGCTTGTGTTCCAAATCAATGCAAGCACTAGCAAGCTAGCAAACCGAAATATTCTAACGCTGTAAGTCATGTTCTTTAATATTATAGTGGCTATCTGCCTGTGTGGTGCAAGTAATGGTAAGATCGTTGATGCAAACATGCGCTGGCAATGTACATACATAAAATACAGCATCTGCAATATCCTTCGCATGCAATGGCGTAAAACCATCGTAAATAGCTTTTGCTTTGCTCGCATCGCCATCAAAACGTACAAGACTAAATTCTGTTTCCGCTGCACCTGGATTAACATTGGTAACCTTTATACCATAAGGCAATAAGTCAATGCGCATACTCTGGCCAAGCGCATCTACAGCGTGCTTACTAGCGCAATAGACATTGCCATTTTTATAAACATACTTGCCGGCTATGCTACTAATATTTACTATATGGCCCACTTTATGCGCCTTCATATTATCGATCACAGGTTTACTTACATGGAGTAAACCTTTTACATTAGTATCAAGCATTCTATCCCAATTCTCAAATTCGCCTTGCTCTATACTACCGAAGCCTGCAGCTAGGCCGGCATTGTTAACAAGGATATGAATTGGTTTACTTATACCAGCTATAGCTTTAAGTGTAGCCTCGCGATCGCGTACATCAAAACATAAGATTTCAATTTTGGCATTATATTGCTGTTTGCAAGTAGCCTGCAATGCTTCTAGTCTGTCTTGTCGGCGACCAGTAGCAATAATGTGATAACCTGCTGCTGCAAATTTGTGAGCGATTGCTTCCCCAAAACCGCTAGTGGCACCCGTAACGAGCACCGTTTGTTGTTGTATACTTTCCGCCATTATGGTGCTGCTAAGGTAATATGCATAATTTACTTGTACTGCATTCTGCACACAAGTTTCTATCTGAGAAGGGTAATATCCCCTTTGAAAATCTTTTCTTCGTTATATAAGTTACGTGCCTTAATCACCCAAAAATAAACACCTTGGTCGCATTCTTTATTGTTGTAGGTGCCATTCCAAAATTGCCTAAAACTAGTGCCGCCAAATAATTCCTTACCATAGCGATCAAATATTTTGAAATAATCTAGTTTACCATAGCCCGCCTGAATAATCTTGGCATAATCATTAACGCCGTCGCCATTAGGTGTAAAAGCATTTGGAACAAAGAAAGTAATATCGTCTACAACCTCAAACACAATGCTGTCGTAACCAACGCAGCCATCCGGGGTAATACCTGTTACGCTGTATGCATAAGTTCCCGATTGCGGAAAATTGAAAATTGGTTTTACAGAATTTGGATTATCCATATATGTGGGAGGATCCCATGTAACATTTGTACTGCCAGTTACATAGCCTTCTATTGGCAAATTTTTGATTACTACCGTATCTTCTCCAGTGCGAATACTTACAGTACCAATCTTTATGTTTTGAATTGCAGTGTCGCGGCATCCAAACGAATTGCCACTAATTAGTTTGACAGGGAAAGTGCCGCCATTATAAGTGAAGGCATGCGATGGATTTTGCTCTGTCTTAGTAGTGCCATCACCAAATATCCAAGTCCAAATATCAGGTGGGGCTAATGAACCAAAACTACCGTCTGTAAATTGAATGCGCTCACCAGGGCAGAGAAGCCCATTATAAGTATAACTTGCTACAAACTCGGGATATACTTTTACCAATCGTTCAATGCTATCGGGGCAAGTGCTTCCGCCATTAACGATGAGTTTTACTTTGTAAGTGCCTGTATCAGGATAAGTGTATGTCGGCGTTTTTAAAGTACTTGTGTCGGTTGTTATGCCAGCCACACCAAAGTCCCAATAGTAAGAGAAGCCACCAGTACTAAGATTTTGAAAATCTACAGTTGTACTTTGGCAGCTTATGATGTATGTATTTGGTTCTTGACTAAGTACTGGAATATTGGCCACAACTACTTTTGAGCAGTTGGTAATTACAAATTGAAAATCGCGACGTGTGGTGCCAACTTTGATGCCATTGCGCCACTCATGACAACATACGGTTACAACGTAGCGCCCTTGTATATTTGGCGTTCCTGTAATAATACCCGTCTTTGTATCAATCGTCAAGGCTGGATTGCCTGGTATTGGCAAGGCACTTGTAAAACCAAAAGTATATGGCACTGCTTGAAAAAAATCTGGACCCAATAGCATGCTCGGCGAAGGATTAGGATCACTAATGCTACTTGGTATGTCAAATGCGTCGCAAAACTCATAACTCAAGCTGTCGCCATCGGCATCTACTGCGCTATGATCGTAGATAAGTGGATTGTTGATGCAAATAATTTGAGGAGGATAGTTTTTGAATACGGCGCTATTGTTTGGTCCGGCACCAGGATTAATATTGATAAAGTAGGTACTTCCTACAACAGTGCCATTTGGGTTATCAATGTTTTGTGCTTCGTTGCGGCAACATCTTTGATACACTAGCATGTAACCATTTGTATTGTCGGGTATGGCTAAATCAAACTGAAATAGCATTCTACTCAGACAAACAGTTGGTGCGTTCGTAAGACACGAGTTACTAAAATTGGCTGGTACAATTACACTCGTTAAAAACTTAATTGAATCTGCCCATACAAATTTTTTAGTATCATAACTATACAAACCAAACGAACCACTCTGGTCATTTGTAAGTGCCTCATTGCTTCCGTTTTGGCAGTCTCTAAATAGTGCCAATTGGATGCGATAAGTTTTTACATTCTGATTATTAGTTCCCAAATATGTATAGGAAAATTCTCCGCCAACTAAGTGCGTGGCCAAAACATCTTTGGTCGCACCTACGGCTATTACGAGCACCGCCAACAATCTCCAAAACTTCACAGCCATAAAATTAGCGTTTTTATACGTATAAATGAAAGCGCATTGTCATTGTAACGTAAAAAACACCGCTAGTACTTTGCAAATTCTCGTTAAATAGGGTAGATATTGAATTTGCTAATACGATATTGAGGTATAAGCGCCATCAAAGGCGCCTAAATGCACGTTTCTTGGAGAAAATTGATCATTGTGCTAGCTACTAATTTCGGCTGTTCTACCATGCCTTGATGGCCACAGTTGCGTAGAATTAGGCTTTGAGTTATCGGCGCAAAAGTCAGTTGTTGTTGTAAGAGTTTATAGTCGCAGGTTGTGTCTTTATCTGCAATACAAATCAAAGCAGGCACGCGAATCGAGCTTAAGGTTTGAGAATGGTCTTTTCTGCTTGCCATGGCATTGTTGTAATATGCTACACCTTGCGCATTAATTGTATGCGCCATGGCAACGTGCTGAGTAATAATTTCTGCCGATCTATTTTTGAATTGCTCGCTATAAATGCTATTCACAAGCGTACTTAGTATTTGCTTTGCTTCACCTTCTGCGGCTAACTTCACGGCTTGCATACGCTTCTCAACTTTAGCAGTATCGTCAGCATAGCAATGACTGTTTAGTAAGCCAAGGCTAAGTAGTGTATTGGGATATCGTTCTGCAATATTAAGCGCAATATAACCGCCCATGCTATGTCCCATGACGTGGCAGTTTGACCACTTTACATTTTGCATAATTTGAAAACAGTAATCTGCCATTGCATCGATGCTGCAGTTTGGCAGAACGTCAGTGTGGTTGCTACCTGGTATATTGGGTAAAACAATGGTGCAATGCTCAGCAAGTTGTGGTACTATCCATTGAAAAATTTCTGGCGTTTCAGCGTAACCATGCACCAACATAAGCCTTATTGGGCCTTGTCCTGTAGTATAGTAAAACTGATTATTGGCGAGTAATACCTTTTGCATGTTGATATAGTCTAAAGCAAGTATAAGCGATTAATGGCAACACTTCAATCGCTGTTGGTTGAAGTAGGAAGTGAATTACTGTGCAGGATAATAAAGATAGAACAGCTGCAAGCGCACAATATTTACTAAACCATTTTTTGTTACGAATGCCGAGCCAAGCAACATGTGTTGGTAAAGCCCACGTAAGGTGAAGATTATGAGCAGTTTGTAGGTGATCTGTGCCAAGCCACATAAAGGCAAACAATAATCCTAGGAGACCCAATAAAGTAAACCACACTGCATCTGCAACACGCATGAATTTTGACTGAGGCATACTTATCGTTGATGCTAGCAAAAACAATGCAAGCGCTCCTAAGCAAATAGCTGCCCAGTTCGTACCAACAGTTCTTTGCTTGGTTTCTGGAATAATATAAGCTCCTTCCTTTACTAAAGGTGCGCCAGCAAGACTAGCATGATCTAGGCCTTGCATTAAGCCGCGTGGTAGAAACATACTTTGGTAGCTGTTCATTTTACCATGAACTTTGCTACTTAGCAGCAAGTTAATGCCAACACGTACCCAGTGGTCGCGCGCTTGATAGGTATTAAGTACTTGCATAAAAGTAATGCTGTCATTTTTAATGTAGTCGTTGTACTTAAAATCTTTGCCTAGCGCTTTTTCAATCAAGTCACGCAACTTGGTACTACAGTTTTTATAGGTAAAGTCGTATTTGTAATAGAAATTTTCTGGCTTGTCGTTTTGTGCAAGTGCCAATTCAATTGCATTGACTTGAGCATCGTTTAGTTGCAAAATTTGTTCGTAAACACTTCGTTGCTCATATTGATACTGTCGCACAAAACTTTCAAAGCTTTGTTTTGCGCCAAAGTACAAAAGCTTACCACGAATATATTTTGGAATAAACTGTGGATCGTCGTAATCAAACATACCATAGTTGTAAACGATGTCGCTTACACTATCCTTTACGCGCAAAGCACTATGGCCATAGATACTGTAAACCTCGTCACCGACACCGCAGGTAAGCAAACTCACTTGCTTTTGTGCAAGTGCTTGCCATCCACTAGCAATAAACGCAACAACAAGAAGTAGATTTTTCAATTATCTGCTGTAGTTAGGCGCTTCCTTAGTAATAACAATATCGTGAGCATGGCTTTCACGCATTCCAGCTGCAGTAATTTGGATGAACTGTGCTTTTTGTAAAGTCTTGATGTCTTTTGCGCCACAGTAGCCCATGCCAGCGCGTAGGCCTCCGATAAATTGATGTACAACTTCTTTCAACGATCCTTTGTATGGCACACGGCCAACAATGCCTTCTGGTACTAATTTTTTGATATCGTCTTCCACATCTTGGAAATATCTATCCTTACTACCTTCTTGCATAGCCTCAATACTACCCATACCGCGGTAGCTCTTAAACTTTCTACCTTCAAAGATGATAGTTTCCCCAGGGCTTTCTTCCACACCTGCAAAAATACCGCCAGCCATTATGGTGCTGGCACCTGCTACTAATGCTTTTACCATATCGCCGCTATAGCGAATGCCGCCATCTGCAATTACAGGAACGCCACTAGCCTTTAAAGCATTGACTGCTTCCATAATAGCAGTGAGCTGTGGTGCACCAGCGCCAGTTACAATGCGTGTTGTACAAATACTACCAGGGCCAACACCAACTTTTACAGCATCTGCTCCTGCTGCTGCTAGGGCTTTGGCACCAGCTGCTGTTGCCACGTTGCCTGCTATAACATTCAGATTTTTTTTGTGCTTCTTTATAAGCTTAAGCGTATCAATTACACCTTTGCTATGACCATGCGCGCTATCAAGCGTCACAACGTCTACGCCAAATGAAGTCAAAGCATCTACCCGATCTAAAACATCGCCTGTTATGCCTATTGCTGCACCCACGAGTAGACGGCCAAAATTGTCTTTGCTACTATGTGGTTGGTTTTTATACTTAAGTATGTCGCGATAAGTAATAAGGCCAGCAAGTTTTTTTGATTTTGTCACAACAGGTAATTTCTCCACCTTGTATTGCTGTAAAATAGCTTCCGCTTTATCTAGGGTAGTACCTTCAGGAGCAGTTACAAGATTGCCCTTAGTCATTATCTCAGCTACAGATTTCTTCATGTTTTTTTCAAAACGAATATCTCTGTTAGTAAGAATGCCTACTAGCTTGTGGTTGTTGTCAACGATGGGTATACCCCCGATTTTGTGTTCTTTGATTAGCTTAATGGCATCGCCAAGCGTATTGTGAGGCTGTAAAGTAATCGGATCTAAAATCAAACCTGCCTCGCTACGCTTTACTTTACGCACTTGTTCGGCCTGTTCTTGAATAGTCATGTTTTTGTGCAACATGCTAATGCCACCTTCTTGCGCTAGAGCAATTGCAAGCTGCGCTTCGCTTACAGTGTCCATTGCAGCACTTACGAGCGGTATATTTAAGGAAATGTCTTTTGTTAGTTTTGTAACAGTGCTAACAGACCTTGGTAGCACATCGCTGTACGCTGGCATAAGCAGTACATCGTCGAAGGTTAAGCCAAGTGTATAGATTTTGGAGTTTGCTGCCATGTGCAAAGTTACATTTTTTTCAACATTTTGCAAATTTGCTAAGTATTGATTTTCAATAACATGCCCGCAGTAATTTTGAGTTACCAAGCTTTTATATATTCTTAAAAAGCATATACCTGCACTGAAGTTGACGTTTATTAGTTTTAGCGTTGTACCTTTACAACTCACTAAATCTATTTTATTATTATCATGGGCATGATGTCAGAATTCAAAGACTTTATTATGAAAGGTAACATTGTCGACTTAGCAGTCGGTGTTGTTATCGGCGGTGCATTCACTAAAATCATCAATTCAATGGTGGAAGATGTGATTACACCATTGTTATTAGCACCAGCATTAAAGCAAGCTGGCGTTGAAGACATTTCTAAGCTAGCAACAGCAGGCGGTGTTAAATACGGAAATTTTATCGCACAAATCATTTCGTTTTTAGTAATTGCTTTCGTTTTGTTCTTGTTACTCAAGGGCTTAGCAAAAGCTAGTAAAGCTAAAGAGGAAGCACCTGCACCACCACCAGCGCAAGAAGTGTTGCTTTCAGAAATTCGCGATTTGTTAAAGAAATAATAAGCATCGTACAATAAAAATTTAACATAAGGGTCGGCGTACTTTTGCGTCGACTTTTTTATTCTCATTATGAAGAAAATTACAACAATCGTGGCACTTGCGCTTGCCACACTAACTGCTACAGCGCAATCAACTAAGGAATCTGCCGAGGCACAGGAAGCTAAGCTAAAAGGCGTTGATTTCAGCAAAATGAAAGATGGCTGGATTCGCGTCGGTGCTTTGCAACTTGGTACAAACTGGATTAACACTAGTAACTGGGTAGGTGCTAGCGAGAAATTCAACATTGGTATTAATGGTGTAGGTAGCTTTACTGCTAACCGCAAAAAAGGCAAATCGCTTTGGTTGAATGATGCCAACCTTACCTATGGTACGGTTATGACACCTAGCACTCAAGGTACTTTCCGTAAAAACCAAGATCTTTTAACTGCTAGCTCTATGTACGCCATGCAGATTAAGCCAAAATGGTATTATGCTTTTAGTGGTGACCTTCGTACACAAGCTACATTGGGTTACAATTATGCTTCACCAGTTGCAGGCGGTGGTTATGCTCGCACAACTGGCTTTATGAGCCCTGGCTTTATCCGTGCTGGTGTGGGTATTATGTATACACCTAATACTAAAATGCGTGTGTACTTCTCTCCGCTTACTGCTAATATAGTCACTAAGTTAGGTAAGGACTTTGCTGGTGTTGAAATGGCTGGCGTTAAGGCAAATGAGAAGATTGCATTCGGTTTAGGTGCGTTATTGCGTGCAGATTATGCTAATACATTTAAGACAGGTACTGTTTTGGGCGACCTAGTTTACAAAACGCGTTTTGATGCATTCACAAACTATCTTGATAATCCATTTGGCAAGATAGATATTGATTGGATCAATAATATCGGTTTCCAAGTAACAAAGAATATCGCTGTTAGCGGTGTTATTAATACACGTTACTACCACAATGTATTGCAGAATCTTCAGTACATGCACAACTTTGGTATCGGTTTGAGCAAAACTTTCTAAAAAACAACTGTCACAAATTTTAATAAGCAGGCCTTCCAGTTTTGGGAGGCTTTTGCTTTTTAAGGGCTAGCTTTGTCACAAATAAACATGAATAGTTACGAGCAATTGCCAAAAGTGATAAAGCAATGTACAACACTGAGTTACGATGCTTATGTAGAACTAGTGCAAGACTTATTTAACAAGCAGCAGCTCACAAGCGGCGAGCCTACCGAAGACATGCTTCACTATACGAAACTCAATTTAGCTAGAATGAATAGGGTAGAAAAAACAGTGGAGTTAACAGCCGATCTTGTAGCTAAACTCAATGGATTAAGCAATAAAGTGCTTTATGCCATTACAGAAGGTTGGTGCGGCGATGCTGCTCAGATTTTGCCTGTGTTTCAGAAGATTGCTACAGCTGCTGGTATTGACTTGCACATTGTACTTCGCGACCAGAATTTACCACTAATAGATATGTTTCTCACCAACGGTACAAGCAGAAGTATACCAATACTAATTTGCGTAGAACAAGAATCTTTAAACTACTGCTGGCATTGGGGACCTAGACCAAAAGCTGCGCAAGAATTACTAGATAAACTAAAGCAAGAGGGCGCTGACATGGAGGAGCAAAAACTGCAACTACATGCGTGGTATGCGCAAGATAAAAGTGTAAGTACTTTAGAGGCGTTAATGCCACTAATCACAGGTAAGTAAGCGTATTACCGGGTCGCTTATTCTGTTTTGTCACCAGCGTTAATACTGTCTGTGCCAATTTGTACAGCTTCCTCGCCACTTTCAGGCATACCTTCTCCTTCCTTCTGCTCTTGGTAGGTGTCTTTTGTAAGATTCACCATCCACTTGTTGTCAACCTTTACTAATGGTAATATCACTGGTTCAGGAAAACCACTTTCACGATAAGTTAGCGTAGCATTATTACCTTCAATTGCAGGTTCGCCAACAAATTCCCATTTGGTTTTTTTGTAGCTCTGCTTCATACTATCTGCTTGCAAGTCCACAAAGCCGCTTTGTATTTTAATAAGCTGCTGACATTCTAGTGTGCTTATCTTCTCAGCTTTTTCCCATTTACCTTGGTACATAGCATCAATCCACTCGCGGCCAACCGCCTTCGGATCACTTTGAGAGCTATTACAAGCTACTTGTAGTAACGTAGCTGTCATCAAAAAAATAAATGCTATCTTCTTCATACGTGGTGAGATAGCAAATTTAATTCTTTATGGCAAATGACAAACTGCTTAGAATCAGCGCATAAAAAAAGCTTGTACCAACCAATAGGCTAGTGCAAGCTTGCTAATTTCTTGTGGAAAGCTTTGTCGTTACTAGGCTTTGCTAGTGCCGCCAGCATTTTTGGCCTGGTTCATAAAGTCTTGAACCATTTTTTCTGCCTCGCCACTGTACTGCTTAAGCGCATCAAGGCCTTTTTCGCGAAGATCTTCAAAATAGGTCTGCAATGTTGAAACCGTCGCCTCAGCTTCAGTTTTTACTTCTTCTGCCTTGCTTTTGAGGTTGTTCATCAATTCCTCTTTTTCTTCTTCGCTCATGCTCTTGTATTTTACAATCGCTGCGCCTGCTGCTACACCTAGTAGGAAAGTAGCCATGTGTTTACTTGTTACCATTTTTTGTCTTTTTTTCTTTATGTTATCAATATTCGTACCAAAGTTTAAAGATACTTATAACTATCCTTTGGCGACAATTTTATAATCGTTTCGTACATCAAACGGATGCAATTTTCCACATCTGATTGATGCACAGTTTCTACCGTTGTGTGCATGTAACGCAATGGCAAGCTAATCAAAGCACTTGGTACACCGCTGTTGCTATAAGCAAATGCATCTGTATCAGTACCCGTAAATCGGCTACTCGCTTGCAATTGGTATGGTATTTTGTTCTTATCGCCTGCAGCCATAATTTTATCTAGCAAAATATTATGTACAGCTGGAGCAATGCTTAATACTGGGCCGCTACCACACAAACATTCACCTTGCGCCATTTTGTTCATCATTGGTGTGCTAGTATCATGCGTTACATCTGTACAAATTGCCACGTCTGGCGCAATATTGCGTGCAATCATAGTTGCGCCATTAAGGCCCACTTCTTCCTGCACTGCATTAACGATATAAAGGCCAAAAGGTAGTTTAACCTTATTTTCTTTTAACAAGCGTGCTACTTCGGCAATGATAATGCCACCGCCACGATTGTCGATAGCACGTGCTACCCAATAGCCATTATTGCCATGCTCAAAGCCGTCGTTAAACGTAATTACGTTGCCAACCTTGATGCCAAGTTCTTCAACTTGCTTTTTGTCTTTGCAACCAACATCTACCCAAATGGTATCTACGCTAGGCTTTTTTTCTGTTTCTGGCGTGCGTACATGTATAGCCGGCCATCCGAATACACCACGCACGATGCCTTTGTGTTTTGTATGGATATTGACGCGCATGCTCGGCGCAATCATATGATCGCTGCCACCATTGCGACATACATATAGAAAACCATCAGCACTTATATATTTTACAAACCAACTTATCTCGTCGGCATGCGCCTCTATCACAACCTTGTACTTTGCTTCTGGATTAATTACGCCAACTACGGTGCCATAATTGTCTACAAAGTGCGTATCAATGTAGGGCTTCAAATAATTGAGCCAAACTTTTTGACCGGCACTCTCAAAGCCAGTAGGGCTTATTGCATTAAGGTAGTCTTGCACAAACTGGAGGGATTGTGCGTTCAAAATACTTTTACTTTTCTTCTCAGCAACTTTGCTTGCCTTTGGTGCAGCCTTGCTTACTTTTTTTGCTTTAGCCATAAACTTTCAATCTGCTGTAAATGTAGTGGCAAAAAATCTCAGCTAAAAAATATTTTTATATGAAGCATCTTTTTAGCTTTTTAGTTCAACAAAATGTTGTCACAGTGTATCTCTGGCGCTGTAAAACTTGTGAATCTAAATTGTGGCGCACCTTTCTGTTGGGTCAGTCTTGCTAAGTATCTTTGCGGCCCAAAGCATTATGCAAAAGTTTGAGCAGCAAAGCAATTTTTACCAAGGAAAGGTACGTGATGTGTACACCATAGCAGACAAGTATGTTGTAATGCATGCCAGCGACCGGATAAGTGCTTTTGATGTGATTTTGCCACGCCCTATACCGCATAAAGGCGCTGTTCTTACCCAAGTGGCGCAGCATTTTTTGCTAGCTACTAAGCATATTGTGCCCAATTGGTTGCTTTCGGTACCGGCGCCAAATATGAGCGTAGGCCTTTTAGCTAAACCATTTGCGGTAGAAATGGTCATCCGTGGCTGCCTAAGCGGACATGCTTGGCGAACCTATAATGCAGGCGGGCGAAGTTTGTGTGGTGTAGCAATGCCCCATGGCATGCGCGAAAACCAGCATTTTGCCGAACCCATTATCACGCCTTCCACAAAAGCCCATGAGGGACATGACGAAGATATAAGCCGTGAGGATATTATCGCAAAAGGTATTGTAAGCGAAGCACACTACACTAAGCTTGAGCAGTTTACAAGGGCTCTTTTTGCCGAAGGGCAGCGCATGGCAAAAGAACGAGGCCTTATTTTAGTTGATACGAAATACGAGTTTGGCTTGGTAGGCGATGAGATCGTTTTGATAGACGAGATACACACGCCCGATAGCAGTCGTTACTTCTATGCTGAAAGCTACGATACATTGCTCGCAGCAGATCAGCCCCAAAAGCAACTAAGTAAGGAATTTGTACGCGAGTGGCTGATGGCAAATGGTTTTCAAGGTAAGGAGGGTCAGCAAGTGCCAGAAATGTCGGATGCTTGGTTGGCGGAGATTAGTCAAAGATATATAGAATTACATGACCAGATTACTGGTAAAAAGTTCATAATCAATCAAATAGACGAATCAGAATCTTTCAAAAACTGCCAAGATTTCTTGGATACATTAGCTTAAAAAAAATTAGCATTTTATTTGCAATTGACCTTTATTAGTTATATTTGCTAATACATTAATAGGGGGAGAAGCGTGGGATTCGACAATTTTGAGCGCAATAAAAGCATCTATAGCAAACGACTAAAAGCGGGTAAGCGTCGCACGTATTTCTTCGATGTAAGAAACACAAAAGGCAAAGACTACTTTTTGACCATTACGGAAAGCGTAAAGCATTTTACCGATGACGGCTATGACAGGCACAAGATTTTCCTCTATAAGGAAGATTTCAATAAATTTGTAAAAGCTTTGGCAGAAACGGTTGATCATATCAAAACAGAATTAATGCCAGATTTTGACTTCGACGCATTTAACCATGAGTACGAAGACACAGAAACAGGGGAAACATTGAATAATAATAGCGGGTTTAATAACGAGAGTCACTCTGATAAGTGGTAAGCAGTAACCTTATCTAAGTGCTCAATGCCTCCTGATTCTTCGGGAGGCATTTTGTTTTGTTAGTCTATGCATAATCATTGCTGCTAATACGTGCATTGCCTTTGCTGCGTGTACCTTTGCAAAGCTACAAATGAAGAATATTCGTAATTTTTGCATAATCGCTCATATTGACCACGGTAAAAGTACTTTGGCAGATAGGCTGCTAGAGCATACTAAAACCATTACCGAACGCGAAATGATGGCGCAAGTGCTAGACGATATGGATCTAGAACGAGAGAAGGGTATTACCATTAAGAGCCACGCCATTCAAATTAAGTACCGCACAAATAACCAAGACTATACGCTAAATCTGATTGATACACCCGGCCACGTAGACTTTAGCTACGAGGTAAGTCGTGCGCTAGCTGCGTGTGAAGGTGCTTTATTGCTGGTTGATGCTACTCAAGGTATCCAAGCGCAAACGATTAGTAATCTGTACTTAGCTGTTGGCAACGACCTAGAAATTATTCCTGTTATCAACAAAATTGACATGGATGGTGCAATGGTTGAAGAAGTAACAGATCAGATTATTGAACTTATTGGCTGTAAGAAAGAAGATATTTTATTGGCTAGTGCCAAAGCAGGCATTGGCATTGAAGAGATATTACAAGGTATAGTAGATCGTATTCCTGCGCCAAAAGGCGATGAGAATGGACCTTTGCAAGCCTTAGTTTTTGATAGCGTATTCAATAGCTTCCGTGGTATTATTGTTTACTATCGCATTATGAACGGTTGTATAAAGAAGGGCGACAAAATTAAGTTTGTCAATACCGACACAATTTATGAGGCCGATGAAGTAGGGGTACTTAAGCTCAAAATGAGCGAGCAAAAAGAAGTAAGGTGTGGCGACGTAGGTTATATTATTACTGGTATCAAGAATGCAAAGGAAGTAAAAGTGGGTGATACCATTTGCCTTGCCAACCAGCCAGTAGAAGCTATTCAAGGGTTTGAGGAAGTAAAACCAATGGTATTTGCGGGTATTTATCCTGTAGAAACTGATGACTTTGAAGACTTGCGTGATTGCATGGAAAAATTGCAACTTAATGATGCCTCTTTGACTTTTGAATTAGAAACCTCTCAAGCGCTTGGTTTTGGATTTCGTTGTGGCTTTTTAGGTATGCTACATATGGAGATTATTCAAGAGCGATTGGAGCGCGAGTTTAATCAGACTGTTATCACCACAGTGCCAAACGTGGGTTTCTTTGGTACAGATACAAAGGGCAATAGATTTCCGATTAACAACCCAACGGAAATGCCTGAAAGTACTAAACTTAGCAGCGTAGAAGAGCCTTTTATTAAGGCAAGCATCATTACAAAGCCAGACTATATTGGTAATATTATGACGCTATGCATTGGTAAGCGCGGTATGTTGATTAATCAAAACTATATTGCCTCTAATCGTATAGAGCTAACTTTTGAATTACCACTAACCGAGATTGTATTTGACTTCTATGATAAGCTAAAGAGTCAAACGCGCGGCTATGCAAGCTTCGACTACCAGCCAATTGGTTACCGCGAAAGCGATATATGTAAAATGGATATTTTGCTCAATGGCGAGAAAGTGGATGCTCTAAGTGCCTTAATACACAGAGGCAGAGCGCAAGATTTTGGCCGTAGGCTTTGCGAGAAACTTAAAGAGCTATTGACGCGCCAGCAATTTGTGATAGCGATTCAAGCTGCAATTGGAGCAAAAATCGTTGCGCGCGAAACGATAAGTGCCATGCGCAAAGATGTAACAGCGAAGTGTTATGGTGGTGATATTAGTCGTAAGCGTAAACTTTTAGAAAAGCAGAAAGAAGGTAAGAAACGTATGCGTCAAATTGGTAATGTAGAAGTACCACAAGAGGCGTTTTTAGCTGTATTAAAGCTAGATAGCTAATGCTGGCAGCAAAAGCATTTACACCTAACATTTATTTTTGAACGGTATTTATTGCGGTTTGAACAAACTGACAAAAACTAGTTGATGCTAATTACATTGCTAAGCTATTGAAAATGTGCGGGTTACGTTTATAGTGGCTGCGCAATAGCAAAAAAAGTAATAGTCATTTTACGATCATTTGTTTGTGATAGCCCTTATCTTTGCAGCGAAATAATAGAAAGAAATGAAAAATTTTAAGTCAATTTTGATGAGCGGCTTTATCGCTCTTGGAACAATTTCTACAGTACTTGTAAGCTGTAACGAAGATCTTTGTAAAGACAAGGTATGTGCAAATGGTGGTATTTGCGATGCTGCAACTGGTAATTGTGCGTGCGCAACTGGTTGGGAAGGTGTAGATTGTAAGACAGCTAGCCGCAACAAATTCTTAAACGCTGCTGGTTATACAGTTGTTGAAGACGGTACTTCTTCTGCTTCTGCTACTTATACTGGAACAATCGTAGCTTCTGGTACTGACAGCACAGCTCTTAATCTTGGAAATGTTTGGGGCGTATTTGTAAACACAGTTCGCGGTACAGTAAACGGTAGCACTGTTACAATTGCACGTCAACAGCCAGATGCTGATGGCTATTGGGTAGAAGGTAACGGCACAATGAACTCTACTGGCGTTATGACATTGAAGTACAAAATTACTTATGAGCCTGCTGGCGTATTAACTAGCACTGACGATTTTGGTCTTGCTGCTGGTACTCCAAGCACATGGACTAAGAAGTAATTAATAAATAACATTCTTACAAAAAAGCCGCGGTTTAGTACTGCGGCTTTTTTATTCGAGCAGACTCAGCTGCGGCATGCGTCTTTTGCGCATGCAATTAGAGTATTGACCTTTTGTGCCAAAATAATTCGGACTGAAATTTATGTAAATCTTACAGTCCTTAAATTGGTATAAACAAGAACAGCACAGTTTAGCTGCTAGATGCATGTGGCTACTTGTGCGGTTTGCATTCGTTTAGGGATAGCCGTTGCCTATGCGCATTGTGATATTCACAACCTTTACGGTACTGGACATTTTTGCGCACGGATTTGAATAGCTCAACCAGGGCTGCCAACATAATTTACTAGAACACTTTGCGAACTTGTTAGAATTAGTGCTAGCACCACATACTAATACTGTATCACCAAGTACTGCATTCTTAAACTACACTCTGCCTCAGTAACGCTGGTAAAAGCGAGTGCGGGTATGATTTGCAAGCGGATTAATTGTGATCAACTAAGTGTGTGTAATAGGCACGCCAAAAAAAACGGCACCAACTTTAAGTCAGTGCCGTTTTAATAATAGTCTTTATAGACTTGTGGGCTTACTTACCACTCATCTTATTCTTCTTAGCTTCAGTTTGTTGCTGTGTAACTTGTGTTTGCTTGCCTTCCATCTTATCTTTTTTGTCGACAACAGCTTGCTGTGCTTGCTGTGTAGCTTGGCCTTTCATTTTACCAGCCTTATCGGCTGCAGCTTGCTGCTGAGATGCAGTGGCACCGCCACTCATTTTAGTTTTCTTATTTTCAGCTGGTGTTGGCTTTGCAGCAACAGGTTTAGTTGCTACTGGCGCTGGCTTTGCAGGTGCTGGTTTTGCAGGAGCAGGTGTTGGCTTTGGAGCAGGTGCTGGCGCCGCTGCTTTCGCCGCAACTACCGTATTTGTAGCTACAGGGGCTGGCGCTTTTTTAGCACCATTAATGCTATCAACGCGCATGCGTGCTGCACTTTCAATTTCAGCATCGCAGCTTACTTTTTGATTTTCTACAGCAGCATCAACTTTTGCCTTTACTTTGGCATCTAATTCTGCTTGACTAAGACCACCTTCTTGGTTACAGCTAGCAAAAAGTGCTACAGCTGGTAAAATTGCAAATATTATCTTTTTCATCTTCTAATATCTTAATTGTAAATGTTCTTATTTTAATTAGCGCTTATTAGCAACCATGCTATCGCTTTTTAAACGTACTTCTGTTGCTTTACGAGCTTCGCAATCTGAAATTGCTTTTGCTTCTGCAGCCTCGATTTGCGTCTTAGCTGTTTCGTCTACTTTTTTGTCAATGTCCGCTGCGCTCATTTGTGAGCCACCGCTACACGCAGCAAAAAGTAACATCGCTGCAAGTGTTGAGAATGAAAGTGCTTTCTTCATTGTATTTCTTAAATGTTTTGCGGCACAAAAGTATAGCTTATACGCCATAGCTTCGCACCTATTTCCTAGTTTTTTATGATTTCCTTATATAATCTCCAAGCCTTTAGCTACTTCATCGGCTTATTCTACGCCTTTAGTATCTATTTCGTGCTTCAACTGTTCTATTATCTGCGCAATTGGCATTACACCTAAATCACCTTTGAACTTTGCACGAACGCTAGCGCTGCCAGCCTCCATTTCTTTTTCGCCAACAACTAGCATATATGGTGTTCTTGCCAATTCAGTATCACGAATTTTCTTGCCAATTTTTTCATTACGATCATCAACCTCACTGCGGATTTTTGCTTTGCGTAATAGCGTATGCAGTTCCTTTGCGTAAGGGACATACTTGTCGCTTATAGGTAAAAGCTTAACCTGTAGTGGTGCCAGCCACAATGGGAAATTTCCAGCATAGTGCTCAATCAAAAATCCAATAAAGCGCTCATGTGTACCTAAAGGCGCACGGTGAATAATAAGAGGAACTTCCGGCTTATTATCGCTGTTTGTATAGCTGAGTTTAAAGCGGCGACCTTGTGCAAAGTCTACTTGATTCGTTGCAAGCGTAAACTCGCGACCAATAGCACTGTAGATCTGAACATCAATCTTAGGGCCGTAAAATGCACCTTCACCTGGTACTTCCACGTATGGTATATTGCTTTCTTTAAGCACATTGCGCACCATTTCCTCAGTTTCTAACCAAAGCTCTGGTTCGTTGATATACTTTTCGCCAAGTTTTGCGGGGTCGTGCAAACTTAAGCGCATGACGTACTTGTCAATCCCAAATATCTTGAAGTATTTCAAGTACATATCATTCACTGCACGAAACTCGTCGCCAAATTGCTCTTTGCTACAATAAATATGTGCATCATTCATATGCAAGCAACGCACACGCATTAGACCCATTAGCTCGCCGCTTTGTTCGTAGCGGTAGCAAGTACCATACTCTGCAATTCGATACGGCAAGTCTTTGTAGCTCTTTGGCTCTGCATCAAATATTTTGTGGTGATGCGGACAGTTCATTGCTTTGAGGTAGTATTTGCTACCATCTAATTCCATCGGTGGATACATGCTGTCGGCGTAATAAGGTAAGTGTCCACTTGTTAGGTACATGCTTTCCTTGGCAATATGAGGCGTAACTACACGCTTATAGCCAGCATCTTCCTCGGTTTCTTTCGCAAGCTTTTCTAGCTCCTCAATCATTATAGTACCATTTGGCAACCACAATGGCAAGCCTTGGCCTACATCGTCATCCATGGTAAAGATGCTCATTTCTTTTCCAATCTTACGATGGTCGCGCTTCTTTGCTTCTTCTAACAAAGCAAGATGCTCTTCTAGTTCCTTCGTATTTGGAAATGTTACTCCGTATATTCTCGTCAGCTGCTTGTTTTTTTCATCGCCTTTCCAATAAGCACCACCAAAGGTCAATAATTTGATCGCCTTAATAGCGCTTGTATTTGGTATATGCGGGCCGCGGCATAAATCTGTAAAATTACCTTGTGTATAGAAAGTAATATTGCCGTCATCCAAACCTTGTAGTAAGTCTAGCTTATACTCGTCGCCTTTTTCTGTAAAGTATTGAATTGCTTCAGCTTTTGGCATTTCCTTTCTTGTAAATGCGCTGCTTGCCTTAGCCAATTCTTTCATCTTGGCTTCGATTTTCTCTAACTCAGCCTCGCTAAGTTTATGGTCGCCAAAATCTATATCGTAGTAAAACTGATTATCTAAGGCAGGGCCAACCCAAAATTTCACGCCAGGATATAATGCTTCTACAGCCTCTGCAAGGAGGTGAGCACTGCTATGCCAAAAGGTATTTTTACCTTCTGCATCATCCCACTTATGCAATTTGAATTGGGCATCAGCGTGAATTGGACGGCTTAAATCCCACAATTCTCCGTTAACCGAGCACACAAGTACATGGCGAGCAAGACCTTCGCTGATACTTTTGGCGATATCCATGCCGCAAGTGCCGGCTTCGTATTGACGTACACTGCCATCTGGCAAAGTAATGTTGATCATAATTATTAAAGTGCGCAAATATAACAAAACCTTGCGAGCTATGGTGTGCACTTGCTCATAGCCTTGTACCTCGCATAAATGCTTGGTATTGCTTATTTTTACCCTCGTGTTATTTCGTTACGTATTAATTGCATTGCTATGCCTGCACACCTGTGCTGCCTATGCGCAAGATTTATGTAGCGACAAATTGCAAGAGCATGCCGCTAATTTGATACATAAAGAAAAGTATACAAAGGCCATTGCACTTTTGCAGAAGTCCTTGAGTAAACATCCCCAGTGTATACAGAGTTATATAAGACTTAGCGATTTGTACTATCGGACAGGTAACGCCATGCTCGCGATTGGTTGTTGTAATCAAGCAGTAACCATTAATAGCGCTGAAGGGGTAAATGCTACCATGTTTCTTGCCAAACAAATGTTGTATTTTAAGCAAGATAGCATGGCGCTGGAACTTTTGAATGCAACTGCAAAAAACAAAAACCTCAACAATGCTCAACGCGGTTTCTTGCAAAACGAATATCTCAATCTGTTTACCAAACTTTCTATGCAAGCCAATCCTAGTGTGTCGGCTATACTCAATTTGGGTGATAGTGTAAACACTGCTTTGCATCAATACTATCCAACCTGTGATGCAAGTGGTAACACTGTACTTTTTACTGGCGTAGAAAAAGATATCAATGAGGACTTTTTATTTACTACGTACGATAGTTGTACCGGTTGGAGAAAAGCTATTAATCTTGGCTATCCACCAAATACAAGTTCTCCAGATGGTAGTGCGAAGTGGAGTAGTGATGCACGCTATTTATTTTTTACACGCTGTAATACGTATAGCGATAATGGGTACGATGGCGGTGGTTGCGATTTGATGTTTTCTTATCGACAAAACAATGGTGAGTGGAGCGGACCGCAAATTTTTGGCGCAACAGTGAATTCACCTGACTACGAAGGGCAACCTTGTTTGAGCAGCGACAACAAGACGCTCTATTTTGTAAGTGATAGAAAAGGTGGTTACGGTGGCATGGATATTTACAAAACCGAATTTGTGGATGGTTATTGGCAGGAGCCTGTAAATCTTGGTAATACAGTGAATACAAAAGGTGATGAACTAAACCCGTTTATTCATACAGATAATAAGCATCTATATTTTGCCAGCAATGGCCATACAGGTGCTGGCAAAAATGATTTGTTTGTAAGTGCTAAGCGAACTGACTCTACCTGGGGTGTGCCGCTCAATCTTGGTTATCCTATTAATAGTAGCGACGATGAGAATAGCATATGCGTAACCGCAAGCGGTACAAAGGCATATTTTGCAAGTGCTAGAATTGGTGGCATGGGTAAATTTGATTTGTACACGACTGTATTGCCACTGGCAGTGCAGGCGCAACCAAGCGTTTGCGTGTTGGGCATATTACGCGACAAGTATAGTGGCGAGGCTATTAAAGAAACGCGCATATTTCTAACTGATACAATGAGCGGTGAAACAAAAACCTTTATAAGTAATAGTGGCGATGGCAGTTATAGCTTTTCAGTGCCAGCAAATGCTTACCTATTGGTTACTACGGAGGATATAGACGGCTTTAAGCCGTATCAAGGTGTAATAGATGCTAGTAAAGCTACCGGTGCGTCTGTTGGTAAAGACATATTGGTAAAGCAATACTTTATAACTGATACATTGGTACAGCTGTCATTTAAGGGAAGCGATTATAGCGATACTAATTTACGTTATTTGGCAAAGGCATACTCACATGATTGGAAACGCGAACCAAGTGATAGTGTTGTATTATATATCAACGCAATCGTTAACAAGTTTGCGGACACTGCGATGCTAACTACTCTATGTTTCAGCGATAGTGGTCGGTTGGAATATTTGCAATATGTAGATAGTATTAGCATGGTTCATGAGGCAAGCTTAAGGCAGTTTATGGATTTTTACAAAAAGTACTTAATAGAGCAGGGTGTGCCAGAAGAATACATTCAACTCAATGTCGATGTAGAAGCAATTGATAACAAGCGGCTATTAAGCATAGAAACCACTGTAGTTGAATTCTACTAACAAAAGCAGATATTTGCACACAATGATTACAATTATAAGCGGCACAAATAGGCAGGGTAGCCAAACACGCCGCGTCACAGAGATATATCGCAATATTTTCAAAAGCCTAAATACTGAAGTAAATGTCGTTGACTTAGCAAGTGTTGATGTCACAACGAAAAGCGATGCCTTTTTAGCACTTCAGGAAGAGATTTTAGTGCCTACCACGAAGTATGTAATTATTGCGCCAGAATACAATGGTTCTTTTCCTGGCATTCTCAAGTTAATGATTGATAATAGCGACATCAAGCGTACCATGTGGCATAAGAAAGCAATGCTTGTCGGCGTGGCAGAAGGTAGAGCAGGCAATTTGCGCGGTATGGACCATTTAACAAACATTTTGAATTACTTAAAGATTCAAGTGCTGCCTAATAAGATACCTTTGAGTCGAATAAGTACAGAACTTACTGCGGATGGTGCTTTTGTAAACGAGGGCACGCACCAAACATCGGTGCAGCAGGTTCAAGAATTTATCGCATTTTAAGAAGTGATATTTAGAATTTTATTGTCGCTTGCATTTGTAGTGCTGCTAGAAGTGCTTAGCGCGACCACCTACTTTAGCTGGGCTAAGGGGTTACGTGCACCTTGGCGAACAGTAGCTACAAGTAGTTACATTGTCCTTACTGTATTATTTTTCGGATTCTTTTTTAGTTTTAGATATTTAAGAAGTTGGAACGAGATACGAGAACTGCGGAGCCTTGTTAGCATTTTAGTGATGGCGGTTTTTATTGCCAAGTTGTTGATTAGTTTGGTAAGTGTAGTTGATTGGACAAAGCGCCTCATCGCAGGTATCGTTTCATTATTTTTTGCAAATAGCACTGTACCTGCTGCTGTTGGCAAAGCAATGAGCCGTAGCAATTTCATTACGCAACTTGCATTGTTGGCTGGAGGTACTGGAGCAGCATTGCTATTGAGTGGTGCCGCAAATCGTTATCGCTATAAAGTTCGTAGCATCAAAGTAAAATTACCAAAGTGGCATGCAAGCCTAAAAGGATTACGCATTGTGCAAATAAGCGATATACATAGTGGAAGCTTCACCAATGTGCAAGCCGTTGCCAAAGGTGTGCAACAAATTTTAGACTTAAAGCCTGACCTTATTGTATTTACCGGCGATTTAGTAAATGATCGTGCATCAGAGATGGAAGACTATGTAGATGTATTTGCAAAGCTAAAGGCACCACTTGGAGTATACAGCACATTAGGCAATCACGACTATGGCGATTACGTACAATGGCCTTCTGCAAAAGAGAAGTATAATAACCTTGAAGCATTAAAAGCGACACATGCAAAAATGGGTTGGGAATTATTGCTTAATACCAACAAGGAAATTGCGTATCGTGATAGCAGCTTTGCTTTGATTGGCGTTGAGAATATTAGCGGTTCTAATAAATTTCACAGCTACGGCGACTTCAGTAAAGCTATAGCAGGCGTCGAAGCACATCCACATAAAATCTTGCTGAGTCACGACCCAAGCCATTGGAGTGCTGAAGTTGTACCACACGAAGCACATGTAGATTTGACCTTGAGTGGTCATACACATGGCATGCAGTTTGGCATTGAAATTCCAGGTTTCAAGTGGAGTCCGGTGCAATATATCTATAAGCAATGGGCAGGTTTGTATCAAAAACAAGATAAGCAACTGTATGTCAATCGTGGTTTTGGTTTTTTAGGATACCCTGGACGCGTTGGAATTTTACCAGAGATAACTCTTTTAGAAATTGCTTAGTAATTTGTAGCAGAAATTGCTTTGATTGATTTCTACAAGTCGATGATTGTAAGCTAAGAACTTAAAATTTACAATTTCATTGGCATCATATTATTCTCTTAATTGGTTTAATTTTGCAATAGCATGAAAAGGAATTTAATAACTGCATTGTTGCTTTACATAGTTAGCGTTTCCGCATTTGCAGGCAATGGTAAGCGATATGGTTTAGGTTTACATGGTGGTTTGAACTTTACTAAACTTAATGCGCAAGGCTGGGTAGATAAGTATAACACTAATCCGCTGGGTGGTATCTATGCATACTATAATGGCAAAAACAAATTCGGCATACAAGCAGAAATACTTTACAGTAATTCTAAAGTTACAACGGATAGTAGCTTCAAAGGTTTATATCAACAATACTTAGGCACGCTTGTAAGTAGTATTTCAAACGGTAATTTTATGGTAAGTCAAATCCATGTGCCGCTTCTTGTGAACTACAAATTTAATTCTCGTTTTTGGCTACAGGGTGGTGTTATGTATACTGCTAACAGCAACGTCGTGGATAAAAGTAATTTGTTTGCTAGTGCACAAAACATTATTGCGGCAAATAATATTAGTGCGGTTGGCGGCCTGTGGATTCGTGTACCTGCACGCACATCCATACATGCTCGTTATACTTTAGGCCTAAAAGATCTAAATCAGATTACAAACTCGCCCGAGCAGTGGTATAGCAATACGATTCAATTAGGGATCGGCTATCGCTTTCTATAGCATTTTTGCGGTAGAATAAATAATTTAACAGGCGTTGTAAAAGAAACTTGCATTTGCTAGCTTTTGCAGCTATAGTTATTGGTAAAATATGTAGATAAATTGCATGAAAAAAGCAATAGTCAGGATTTCTCTCGACATTATTTAACATACATTTGTAATTCAATAGGAGAATAAATATGAAAAGAAGAGTTTTACTAGGTTTAGCAGTTGCGCTATGTGGTAGTGCTGCTGCGCAAAATGCCGAAACAACACAAGTGGAAAGGCGTTTGCCAGGCAAAGCACAAACTAGCATTCCAACAACTGCACACGGAAGTCCAATTATTCGTAAAACACGCGGCTATGGTAATGACGGTGTAACAATTGGTACAACGTTTTATGATCTACAAAGCAACGGTAGTATGAGCCGCCGCATTGTTAACTACGGCAACAATCGTGTAAGTGCAGTATGGACATATAGCAGTAGTGCTGATGCCTTTAATACAGCGGGCGGTTTTGCCGATCGTGGTACTGGTTACAATCATAACAACGGTACAGCTTGGGGACCAGCACCAACTGAAGTGTTAAGGTATGCAAACAAACCTTGTG
>JBJORA010000015.1:0-11279 GCA_046049675.1 Bacteroidota bacterium
TCTTAGTAGAAATATGTTACGAGTCACCTGGTGCTGTCAACTTTGTAGCCGACGATATATTAATGACTGCAAATGTTTATCCTGCACCACTTACACCAATGTACTACGAGTATAGTTGGGCTGGTGATCCAGGTTGTAACTTACCAAGCAGCAATAGCTTTGGTCAGCCTTACGACTATCGTCCAAAGACACGCTTTACAGCTACGCAGTTAAATACAAAGCCATTTGAGTATATCTGGAAACCAAGCTTAGGCACCTTTGACTCAACAATACAAAACACCTTAGCTTTTGTGCCAGCAACAACAATGTATACAGTGGCATTAATCAACAACAATGGTTGCAAGCGTTACGATAGTGTATTAGTTCGTATTGTAGAGCACGATGTACGTGTAAGTCCAGAAGATACTGCGATTTGCGATGGCGATAACTTCTTTGGCTTTGTATATGGTTCAGGCGATGGTGTAACACCAACTTATCAGTGGACACCAACAACAGGTTTAGATTGCCCTACATGTACAGAGGTATTTATTAATCCTCCTGGTCCAATACAATATAGTATTGTACGTACGGATGAGTTTGGTTGTAAGGATACAGCATATATGGATGTAGCAGTTCGTCCAAATCCTAATGTGATTATTACGAATGGCGATAGCATAACAGTACCATACAATACTGAGGTGAACCTAATAGCAACAGGTAGCTTAACTTATAGTTGGACACCAGCATGGGCTATGAGTAATCCTAATATTGCGAATCCAATTATCCAACCAAAAGAAAGTGCGTTGTACTATGTATATGGTTTGGATAGTGTAAGCTGTGTTGGTATGGATAGTATTTGGGTAGAAGTAGACAAGAGCAATCCTACGGTTATGCCAAACTCATTCACACCAAATGCAGACGGTGTCAACGATGTGTTCCGTCCATGGAATAAGAAGTTTGAAAACTACCAAGACTTCCGCGTATTTAATCGTTGGGGTCAAGAGGTTTACAGTGCCAAAGGCATAGACAATGGTTGGGATGGTACTTACCAAGGTAAAGATTGCGAAATGGATACTTACTACTACAGCATCCGCCTTGCATACCCTGATGGCAATGTGAAAACATTCAAGGGTGAGGTAATTTTAATACGATAGAATTATTTTAATCACAAGGAGGCAGTAGAAATACTGCCTCTTTTCTTTTACAAAAGTATTTCTTAATGCACTTTAGCCTTCAAATTGGCACTTTCATGTAAATTTACACGTACAACTTATAACCTCGAGCAGTATTAGGTATTTTTAAACAAGCTAAAATCTTTACACAATGAACAAAAGAATTTACAGCGTATTGACCTTGCTAACAGCGGCAGTACTTTACTTTTCACTTAGTAGCAGCAGTGGAGGCTACCCCAACGGCAGCGGCGGCTGCTCATGTCATGGTGCCGCTAACAGTGCTACTACGGTTAGCGTTTCGGGCTTTCCAAGCACCTACAATGCTGGTCAAACATATACCTTAACGCTTACGGTAAGCAACAGTACTAAAGTAGAAGCTGGCTTTTCTCTTTTAGTAAGTGGAGGTACATTAGGTAGTGCGCCTGTTGGTACTGCACTAAACGGCACTACAGAAATTAACCACTCAACGCCACAAACAATGGTAAGTGGTACTGCTAGCTGGACATTTACTTGGACAGCACCTACCAGCGGCTCTGTGACCTTAAGTGTTGCAGGAAATGCAGTAAATAATAATAATGGCACAGGCGGCGATCAGTGGAGCACAGCTTCACTTACGTCAACACTTGGTAGTAGCCCCTTATCACTAACGGCAAGCGCAACACCAATACTTTGTAATGGTGGTATAAGCACAATAGTTTTGCAAGGCGCAGGTGGAACGCCACCATATACGTATTCTAACGGTGGTCCTTTTACTAGCAACACTACGTATACGGTTACTGCTGGTACCTATACTTTTACTGTAAAAGATGCAACTAATGCATCGGCTACTACTGTTATATCACTTACTCAACCTCCAGCACTAAGCATTACTCCTAATACTAGTACAACACATGTTAATTGCTTTGGCGGCAGCAATGGTTCTGCAAGCATTGTGGGCTCCGGCGGTACACCTAGCTATCAGTATAAACTTAATACTGGTGCTTGGCAAGCGTCCTCCACATTTAATACACTTACGGCAGGTACATACACTATTCAAATTAGAGATGCCAACTTATGTACCGCTAGCACCGTAGTTTCGATTACTCAACCGGCGGCACCAGTAGTAGCAAGTATACAATCGTCTATAAACACAACTTGTGGTGCGTGCAACGCATCAGCAACTGCAACTGCAACTGGAGGCACAGCAGGCTACACATACAGTTGGTCTGGAGGCGGTGGCACATCTGCCACTGCAGGTAATTTGTGTGCTGGTACGTATACATGTACAGTTACAGATACAAAGGGTTGCACGGCAACAACAACTATTACTTTTACGCAAGCGCCGGTTTTGCTAGCAACAGCAACTGGTACCAATGCTAGTTGCAATAATAACAATGGCACCGCAACAGTTACAGCAACTGGTGGTACTGGTCCATATGCTTATATGTGGATGCCAGGCATGCAAACTAGTTCTACGATAAGCGGCCTTGCCGCAGGAACTTATACGGTGACCGTAACTGATGCTAATGCTTGTACAAAAACTTCTACGGTTGTTGTTGCACAAAGTTTAGTTAGTGCCTCTGCTACTGTGTCATCGAATGTGTTATGTAATGGTGGTAACACAGGTGTATATGTTGTAACAGCATCTGGCGGTTCTGGTCCATATACTTATTCAAATAATACAGGTCCTACATATGGCAATCTTAGCGCTGGTACATATACTACAACAGTTACAGATGCTTCTGGCTGCACAAGCACAGTGACAGTTACAATAACTCAACCAAGCAGTGGTATTTCACTTAATGTTGGTAATATTATTGGCACAAGTTGCGGCCAGAATAATGGTTCTGCTTCAGTGATAGCAAGTGGGGGCACTGCAGGCTATACATATTTATGGACACCAGGCAATATCACTACGTCTACTGCTAATAACTTGGCTGCAGGTACATATACAATTGCTGTGACAGACGCGAACGGCTGTACAGCGTCTAGCACAGTTTCAATTTCTGGCGGCGGTGCTGGTCTTGTTGCTACAGTTAGCAATGTTACGCATGTGTCATGTTTTGGCGGAAGCAATGGTAGCTATTTGGTTGCAACTACTGGCGGAACTGCGCCGTATTCGTATAGTGGCAGTGGCCAAAATCCTACAACTTTACAAGCCGGCATTTACTCTTCTACAGTAACAGATGCTAATGGTTGTACTACAGTAGCAGTAGTTACAATTACACAGCCAACAGTATTGCTAGTGCCATTTGCTTCTGGCAGCAACGTTTGCAACCAAAATGATACAGGGAGCCTTACTGCTAGTGCAATGGGAGGAACACCGCCCTATACATATACTTACAATGGCAGTTCTGTGAATAGCAATTTACCAGTTGGAATTTATACGATTGTTGCAATAGACGATAATGGTTGCACTGCTTCAACCACTGCGGTTATACAAGTTGTTGGCAATCCGCCTAATGCTGCATTTAGTGTTGCTGGGCCATTGCTGACTGCGCAACAAGTATCTGCAACACTATACCAGTGGTTTAAGTGCAACCCTAATCTTACACTAATACCTGGTGCAAATGCAAGTACTTACACAGCACTTGTAAGTGGCGACTATGGTTTAATTGTGGGACAAGGCAATTGCTTAGATACCAGTGCTTGCCAACTAGTAAACTTAAATTCGCTAATACAATTACAGGATTTAGGCGTGCAAATCACAAACGCTGATAATAAGATTTCCATAGTTAATACAAGTACAAGTACGCACAATTATACTGTTGTAACTTCACAAGGTGCTATTGTAGCGCAAGGAAGTGCTAAGCAAGGTGTTTCAACTATTAATACAAGTGCACTTTCAAAAGGTATTTACTACGTACGCATTGCTAATATTGCGCACAAGATATTTATTGAGTAAGGTGTAAAAGAGGCGCAAGTAATTTACACCTACTGCGCTTTACAAATAATTTAGAGCAGCGCTAATTGATTAGCGCTGTTTCTATTTTAAAGAAGGCAGCTGCCAATTGAGTTGGGTAAACTTCTTTTTGCCAGCTAAAAAGTAATGCACAATGAGAGGCTTGCGATAGACAACATTGCTGCTGCGCATAATATTATTTGTAGCGCTTTGAAATTGCTTGCGCTTAGCCCACCAGTTGCCAAATGTTTTGTAGAAATTGCCGTGCGCTTTTAAGATGGCACGAACTTCTGTAAAGTCGCGTGCTATTATTGCCCTCAAGCCTGCAACACCGTCTAGTACAAGTCTGAAGGGCAGAAGCCACCACAGCCGTGATAGCGGTACATTTTTAGTGAGTAAAGCAAGGTTGTTT
The DNA here is from genome assembly GCA_046049675.1 of Bacteroidota bacterium. Classification (GTDB taxonomy): domain Bacteria; phylum Bacteroidota; class Bacteroidia; order Chitinophagales; family Chitinophagaceae; genus CAIXQW01. The sequence goes on from JBJORA010000015.1 coordinate 4,445, forward strand.
CTATAGTTGTAAAAAAGCTTTGCCGGACTACCATAACTAATCACGCTGCCGCCAATATGGTAAACCGTACTTATTCCACAGTAGGCTATTTTGTAGCCACGGTTCTGCATTCGCCAACACAAATCTATTTCTTCCATGTGGGCATATAGGTCTGTATCTAAACCACCTACACTATGGTAAAGCTCGGCACGTACAAAGCAGCAACCGCCGCCAGCCCAAAAAATTTCAACTGTATCGTCGTATTGTCCAGTATCTTCTTCTAGTGTAAAGAACATGCGACCTCTGCAAAACATATAGCCCCACTTATCCATAAGTCCACCAGCTGCTCCTGCATACTCAAATTTCGTTTTGTCTTTGAAGTATTTAATTTTTGGTTGAACAGCTCCTACTTGGGGATTGCTTTGCATTAATTGATGCAATGGTTCAAACCAACCCGGTGTAATTTCAAAGTCGGCACTTAATAGCACATAGTAGCTTGCACTAATTTGCTTTAGACCTTCGTAATAGCCATTCGCAAAACCGCGATTGATTTCTAAGCGAAGAATTTTTACTTGGGGAAAATGTTCACGCACATAGTCACTTGTGCCGTCAGTACTTGCATTATCTACGAGTACAACGTCATACTTACCTTGTGCTTCTTGCAGTAATTCTGGAAAGAAATCTTGGTGCAACTGCTTGCCATTATAGCTAAGTACCACTACAGCGGTATCATGCTGGCAAGTAATTTGCATTTAATGGAGAAGGAGAATAAACTATTTGTACTTAGGATTGTATTGTGTACTTTCTGGTACAGCTACATCACTCGTACTTTTGTACTTAAATGTCCACAAGGCATAGCTACAGCCAGTTACAAATACAAAAAATCCCAAGAAAAACAAGTGAAAAAGATATTTGCTTTTACTTGGTTTGCTATATTCAATATCGTTTCTGTTTTCAACTACGTTGCCACTGATTTCCGAAACTTGTGTTGCCATTAAAATAGTGATTTGAGGCACAAAGATAGCGCAGAATCAATCTGTAAGCAGCTAATTTTATTCAGATTGCATTGATATTTTGCTACATTTGAGGCACACTTTTTATCATTTGTAGCACTAGAAAAGGCTTTGCGGATCGGAAAAATACTCAATTGGCGTCTATGGGTTGCTATTGCTGCCCTTGCAATTGTTGCTGCGAGCATCTTCTTTATTTATAAGTTAAGCGACCAGATTGCTATTGAAGAGGCCAAGCGTATTCAACATTACAGCCTGGCCATTGAGCATATGGCACGTTCACTTGGCACAGACGGTAGCGATATTAATTTGGCCAGTACCATTGCCAGCGACAATACTACCATACCTGTAATATTAGCTGATAGCGCAGGTAATATCGCCCAAAGTATGAATGTGGAGCTTGGTACACCAGATCAGCTGCAGGCAGAACTAAAGAAGTATGCGGCCATGCACAAGCCCATTATCGTAGACTTAGATCCGCGGCAGTATGTTTATTATGGCGAGAGCAATATATTAAAGCAACTGAGGTATTTCCCACTAGTGCTATTTGGCATTATTGCACTATTCTTCATTGTTGTATGGTACGCATACGCAAGTGCAAGCCGTGCTATACAAAACAAAGTATGGGTGGGCATGAGCAAAGAAACGGCACACCAACTCGGCACACCGCTTATGAGTTTATTGGGTTGGGTAGAGTACCTAAAATCTACAGAGCAAGCTAATGTTGCTGACGAAATGCAAAAAGATGTAGACCGTTTACAATTAGTTGCTGATAGGTTTAGTAAAATTGGAAGTGTGCCGCAACTACAAGTAGAAGATGTAATTGCTCGAATACAAAACGTAGCCTCTTACATGCAAGTGCGGTCGCCAAAGCATGTTGCGATTAGTGTAGAGTACAGTGTAGATACTGCACCTATATTAATTAACGGGCCGCTGTTTGACTGGGTAATTGAAAACTTGATTCGCAATGCGCTAGATGCACTTGAAGGTAAAGGCAGTATCAAGATTCATATTGATAATCGTCCTGTAGAGGTTGTGATACTAGTAAGCGACACAGGCAAGGGTATGACCAAAGCCGTTGCCGAAAAAGTTTTTAAGCCAGGCTATAGCACAAAAGCACGAGGTTGGGGTTTAGGATTGAGTTTGGCTAAGCGTATCATTCGTACTTACCACCATGGTAGTATAGAAGTTGCTAGTTCTGCGGTAGGTGTTGGTACTACGTTTAGGATTGTGTTGAGGAGGTAGATTAGTTCAATGAGGAGTCAGAGCAACAGTATGCTATCATTTCCTGGATAGTTTTTTAGCACTAGGATGCTTGGCATTAAAAACTACTGTATCAACATTGACAAAATAATAATCTACAGCATTACTGTTAAAACAGATTTTATTTGAATCCTGTGCAAACTTGCCTTGCTATTAAAGCTAAAGCGCTATTTGGCAATTTGGAGGCAAGAGAATGATTGCCCTTAGTTATAAATTTAAATGACTGCCCGCTCAGCTATTAGCTACGCAAACCATCAACTTGCAAGTGCAGCTACGATATGTCCCTTACAATGCTTATTTGCATGCAGGTACAACTTTGGGGGCAATCATTAATCATTGTAGCGTAAGCTAGCAGGCATTCAAAGTATAAAGCTACGCAGCGGCAAGCCAGCAATAAAAAATGGGCTACTTTTTATAGTAGCCCATGTTGCCATTTTACTTTACTGTGTTTGTGCGCGTCGTTGCACTTGTGTTACTCTGTAATTCTAATTTCGTACTCGGCATCGGTGGTGGTATCGCTGTTTACAATCACGAGATTATCGCCACGTTGGTTAAGGTTGCTGCTACGCCTATCGGCTGTAGCACCTGGCTGCACCACTAATGCTTGACCCTCTGCATTGGCTGTTGTACTTAGTGCAAATGTAAAGGGCACCTTACCTGTATTGCGCACTGTAAATGTGCGGCTGGCGCTAAAGCCAATCGTGGCAATAATTGCAAATTCTGTAGGGGGCACCGTGCCACTATAATCTGGTGAACTAGGTGTGCCTGTACCATCTATACCGCGAGCATATTTATAGGCAGTGTGCAGCTTATTGTTACTCACCACAAATACATCTAGCAAGCGATCTAGCTTATCTTTAAGCAGACTATCTGCCTCGCCAAATAGCTTGGCCAGGTGTTCGTTTTCGGCGGCACGCTCTGCTATCTTAAAGCGTGGGTTTTGTATCAGATCAAAAAAAGCTTGGGTCTCTGTATTTAATGCAGCCAGTTGTGCAGGCGCTGCGCCAAATGGGGCTAGGCTTGCAATAATTGGGGTAGTGTATGCAATAATTTGATTGGCATAGGTGTACAGGTCGTTGTCGCGCATCCTATCTAGCATACTAATGGTATAGTTGGCTTTTTCTACATGCTGCGGCGCATTGTTCATAGCTTGTAGCGCCACATAGGCACTACTCATTACATAAATGGCTTCTTGTAGTTTGCTGCGTTGGTCTTGCTTTTGCACGGTATAGCCAGTAATGTCTGCACCTGCGGCACCAGCGCTGGCAAAAATTTCGCCAAGCTTGGCCTTAAATGCAGTTAGCTGCGTAGCCACTGCCGGCACTGAATTGGTTTCTGCTGCACGTGCAGCGAGTAGTGTGTACACTTTTTCAAACATGCTTAATTTGTCTTCAAAATTCCGTTCCATAATCTTGTCTTTTTTTTGTGTTGTAATAAAATGCTTTTGCATAAAACGCAATACAAAATGCAATTATTGGCTGCACTGTCTTTAAGAATTACTAAGGAAAGTTTAAAGAAAACTAAAAGTGTGGTCAAGCTAAACATCACCATTAGCGGGCTTGCGCACTTGCCTCACTTGTAGTGCATTTTTAGTGCAACCACGTTTATGCATAGCTGCTGTCTTGTCACAAAGGCTTGCTGCCCTTGCTGCTTATGCCTGGGAGCCAAAGCACTAGCCTTGCTTGCGCATGCGTGTTATGGCACAAACGATTCTCGGGCCTTAAAAACTTGCATGGTGTAGGCTGCCACTTGCTCTAGTTCTTGCGGCATCAGTTGTTGTATTGCATCGCTCAGCACCAGCATTGGCTCTTGTGCTTGTACAGTATGCAGTGGGTGCTGCGGTGCTATAGGGTCGTTGGGGTCTGGGCTGTAAGCAATAATATCGTTTGGTGTGCAGCACAGCCTGGCACATAGCTCGTATAAGTGTCGCATGCTAAGCTGCTTGCATTTGTTATTGATAATATTATAGGCAGCGCGCTGTGGTATACCCCAGCGCATAAGCGTGGTAGCCTTGGGTGCCATGCCTTTGCTGGCCATGAGGGCTTTTACTCTTAGCGTAAGCATCGTTACACGTTTTATGATGTGGTATATAACGCAGTGGCACAAGCCAATATTTGCAATTGCAGCCTTATAGCCTCCTCTTTAGCATAGATTTAGCACCCTTGCACAAAAACATATTCTCTTGGTACAAAAACCTATTATTTCGGTACAGGAAAATATTATTTTGGTACAGAAAATTATTATTTTGGTACAAGAAACCATTATTTCGGTACTGGAACCTATTACCGTGGTACAGAAACTTAGTACCGCTGTACAAGAACTTAGTATTGCGAAACAAGAAGCTATTATTTGGGTACAGGAATAAGCATGCAGAGTGGCGGGATGGGCACTTTGCGCAGAGGAATGGCTATATACTTTAGCGTAATGGGCATTTGGCGTAGCGCGATAGCCGTTTGCAATGGCGGGTTTAGCAATTGCAGTGGAGGGCTGCACATGCGGAGCAGCGCGCTTGGCGCTAGGCAAAGTGACATACCCGCACCAAGAAGAGCTGTAAGCACATGGGTTGCAGCACTGTGCAATTGGCGCGGGCGGGATGGGGTATGTATCAACTTGCGTTAGTGCAGCAAGAAGCGGGTGTGTGTTGTGTGCGAATGCTGAGCTTTGAGTAAGGACAGTCGCAAGCTTTGCTGATGGCCATAATTGCCTGAATGGATTTAGTGCTCTTGTACTACACCTTTGGGGCTAGCACGCGCATTTGTTTACTGAGGCCTGCCACATGTTTTGCACAGCGTTATTTGCTTTGTAGCACTTACCTCAGGCAGTGCCAATTGTTGTGTGCTTAGTACTATCCAAAATACGCATGCGCATTTTGTGTAGTACCTAATATGTAAGTATTTGATTTTGAGACGAGAGTAATGCTAGGGGAGTGGGATTTGTTAAAAATTTGGCGGAATGGGGACATGCGTATATTATTGTGTTGGCAAAGATGCTCAAAACAGCTACAACAGTTTGACATTAAAACAGTGATCATGGAATTGTGATCTGCATGAAGAACTTAATCGCCTCTTAATTGTTTTGAATTGCTACGAAGACCTACGAACGGGATAGAGTAGGAATAAAATTTTATTGGTATGAAAAAGTTAATAATAAGTTGTAGCGTTTTTTTTACGCTTATAGTTTGCTCTATTGTCAGTTGCTCAAAGGTGTCTGAGCGGGTCGAGAAGCAAGAAGCCTTTGTGCCAAAGAAAACGAGAACAGCAATCGGACCTTATGTTGAATTCAAAGGAGAACTGCATCGTAAAGGAGGTACTAGTACACATTATAATAAACCTTGTGGGTGCACATACTGTTTTGGAATTTGTGGAGTAAGAGTGCGCGTTGGATGGAGTTGGGATTTGGTTGTAGCGCCAACTACAAGTGGCCAGGGCAGAATATACTTGCATGAGGAGCCAAGCTACGCCGAATCAGCGTTTGGTATCGATGAGGATATTGTTTTTTCGCCTGAAATCCTTGCTGGTAGCGGCTATAGCTCGTTAATATTACTGCAAGGCATGTACACTTATCATAGTGAGCCAGCAGCAGTCATGATAAACGGAAGTGTACGCCAAACAGCAGGTTACATTGATGTTGCAATATCATACAATTGATTCGCTAATGGCAAGGAGTAGTTAACTGCTCTTTGCCATTACTTTTATAATTTTAATAATTAGTATGTCAAAAAAGCTACAGATTCTTACTATCTTGTTGATTGCTTTTACAGTGAATGGCTGTACCTCAATGATTGGGCTAATTTATGGTATTAAGAAATCACCAACTATCCAAACCAAAGCAAGCATTCGGTCATTTATCGAGAAACACCACTATGATAGTTCGTCGCAGTATTATTTGCTGTCTTATAGTGCCCTTAGACAACTAACAGAGCTAACTGGGACTGCTAATGCCATATTGATCTTTGATCAAAATGGTTTTTGTGTTGGCGATAGCATACAGCGAGCGTGTAACGGCACTATGTTGGATCTCATAGATTCTACTTGTTCCTTAAAGGCCACAAAGGCACCTAGCTGCAAATTTACATTGGATAGCTTAAGGAGCAATCTTATTAAGGTATATCCGTCAATCGCTGACAGTAATTTTTTGAGTGGCAAGCCAACAGTCGTGCTGTTTTGGGCTACATATTTGGGCAGGTATAATTCGTCACACTATTTTAAGTATGTCAAGCAATTACAGAAAAGCAAACATAGAGATTCAATTAATTTAGTTTCAGTTTCGCTAGACTTTTTCGATACGCACACAAAGAACTAGTTAAGTTGTTACGCATCGTACTAAAGTATAGTCGACAGGCTTGAGCATACTTGCGCATTTAAATGCACCTCTGCCAACAAGGTATTTGCTAGATTGGCGGCATTAGCATACTTTTGATAATAGAAAGCATGTTGGCCGCCAACCTCGCAAATACCCAAACCGTTGTGAAAAATTGCTAACCACCTCTAGCAACAGCTCTGGCAACAAAAGGCGCGATGTACGACCCCAGTAATAGCAAGAAGAGCAGCGGCAAAAAGGTTCTCCCAGTTTTTTACAACGGG
>JBJORA010000016.1:0-30781 GCA_046049675.1 Bacteroidota bacterium
AAGCATGCATAAATATGCCGCTTTTTTGGCTATTTCAACAAACTATGGTCAAAAAAAACAGCATCCAAAACACACAAACTATTGATGCATGCGACATTGAGCGGTTTTTAAGGGTTGACTAGGTAGCGTAATATGCTTCAGCAATACTATCCCATACTCAAAAAAGCCTCGCAAAATTTGTAAGGCTTATATATATTGTTCTATTACTTTAGATTGTGATATACTTTTTGTACATCTTCATCTTGTTCTAGCTTGTCAACCAGCTTTAGTACTTCTTCCGCCTCTGCATCGCCAAGTTCTACAGTAGTTGTTGGTATTTGAACAAGACCATTGCTTATCGGCTCTATGCCTTTGCCATCCAAAAATTCACTAAAGCGTCCAAAATCTTGGTAAGGGGTACGCACTATCAAATTGCCGTCGCTATCCTCACCAATTTCTTCCATGCCGTAGTCGATTCCTTCTAGTTCAAAATCTTCTACGTTAATACCATCACTTTTTAATTTGAATTCGCCCATGCGATTAAACACAAAAGCTACGCTATTACTATTGCCAAGTGAGCCATTGCCTTTATTGAAAATCGCACGTAAATTGGCTACTGTACGCGTATTGTTATCCGTTGCAGATTCTACAAGTATTGCTACACCATGCGGGCCATAACCTTCGTACAAAATTTCTTCGTAGTTGGCAGTGTCTTTGCCCATCGCACGCTTGATTGCTGCCTCCACACGGTCTTTAGGCATGTTACAAGCTTTCGCATTCTGAAAGCAACGACGAAGTGCAGGGTTATTTTCTGGATCGGGGCCAGCGGCTTTTACAGCGATATTAATTTCCTTACCAATGCGGGTAAAGTTCTTTGCCATTTTATCCCAGCGGGCAAACATGGCACTCTTTCTTACTTCAAATATACGACCCATACGTGTGGACTTTTCTCGATGTTTTAAGGCTGCAAAGGTACTAAAAAAATTAGCAGAATAATTGCCTGTATCGGGCTAAATCTTCCGCCGTGTCAATGCCAATAGGGTGCTCAGATATAGGCACAACGCGCACTTTAAGGCCATGATAGATAAAACGCAAGTTTTCCAATTGTTCTGCTTGTTCTATAGCAGGAACACTTAATTGTGAAAACGCTAACAGCGCTGCTTTCCTAAATGCATAAATACCAACATGCTTCCAATATTGAACTTTAGCATCTTGATTGCGTTGATATGGCAGCACACTTCGTGAAAATGTAATAGCGTGCATGTTTGCATCGACAATCACTTTGACAAAATTGGGGTTTTGTGCTTCATCTACATCAATAGGGTAAATTGGTGTAGCAATTTGTGCTTGTTGATCTTTTTTCAAGCCTTCAAGCAAAGCACTGATTATTGTGGCATTGACTGCGGGTTCGTCAGCCTGAATATTAATGATGACATCAGCATCAATATCCTTGGCAAATTCTGCAATACGATCAGTGCCAGTGTCGTGCTGTTTTTTACTTAGCAAGGCTTTACCTCCTATGTCAATAATGCTTTGTTGTAAGTTAGCGCTATCGCAAATAGCAATAACCTCTGCAAAAAGATTTGTTGCAATTGCATTGATATAGGTTGTTTGCAAAACAGTTTTGTTGCCCAACATTTGCATCAGCTTTTCTGGCAAACGTGTGCTATGTAATCGAGCAGGTATAAGTGCTACAACTTTCATTGTGAGATGCTGCTAAGGTAAGCTATTCTTTTGTGAAGGTTTTAGCCATAACACATAGCCATTTTTTTGCGCTAGCATTTGTAAGTCTGGCATATCTCTACGAAGTCGTTCTATGGCATTGCTGCGCGATAGGTAATACAAGTCTTTGTTAAATTGATTGGTAGATGGCGTGCCTCTAAGTATGACATTGTTGGGATGACGTTCGCCATAAAACCACTGACCATAATTGGGATAATCACTTAGGATGTAAGCATCTTTTTTAGCAATACGCTTAAGGAAACTGATTTCAGCGCCTTGTGATATGCCTTCAATCGTTTTTACAAAGCAAACAATCATACTAAACCATACTAGCATCATGGCTACAGCTTTGTGTGGCAATTGTTTGGAGGATACGCCACGCATAATAGCAAAGTAGAGCAGTGCGGCAACAATGATTACGCCAGGTATGGCATGCCACCACGGCCAATTTACGGCTGCCTTAAATGTGTCTTGCGTAAAAGTGTCATTGGTTGTTTGGGCTAATAATGCGATATGCTTTCCGAAAATAGGTAAAGCAAAAAATATCAACGACAGCAAGATGCCTAAGACAGCTAGCACAATGCCACTCTTTTTGATGATGCTTGCAGCATTATAGTTATGCTTGTGTAGTATTAATGCCGCCCAGTAGCATAGCGGTAAGTAACATATGCTTGAGTAGTGAACGATTTTAGTATTGACAATGCTAAATACGATGAGGCCAATTGCAAAAAGTGAAATCATTAATCCATTCAATAGATTGGCTGGGGCTTTTGCTTGATCGCGTAGCGAGAATACAACGATTAAACTAGCCGGCATCACACCAAAGAGTATTACAATAACATGGTAGAACCAAGGTCCGCCATGGCCTGCATCGGGCGTCGTTAATAATCTGATTTGATAAGATACAAACTGTTCTAACAACTTACTATCGCCTTTAAGTATAATAGGCAATAGCCAAATACAACCTATTGCAGCAAATAAAATTATGCCTGCAATGACATGCCCGAATTTTGGCAACATCTTTTTACCATGAGCAATGAGTTGCACCAATACTGTTAAGCCATAAAGAAGCAAAGCTACCGGTCCTTTGGTAAGTACGGCTAAAGCTAGTAATGCGGCCGTACCCAGCATATGTTTTAATTGCTTGCCATATTTATGGTAGCAGTGATGCTGGACTATAGCTGCAACAATAAAAAAGTTAAACCAAGGATCTATGATGCCGCTTTTGAAATAAAGAAAAGGTAGCGCGCTTGCAAATAGTATCATTACCCATGCAATGCCAAAGTTGTGGCTATGTTCCTTCTTGCCAACACGATACATCCATAGCGCTTGAATTATCGATAGCAGCGCATTGGGTAACCTAGCCGCAAATTCGCCTACGCCAAATACTTTCATACAACTAGCTTGTAGCCAAAAGAAAAGCGGTGGTTTTTCCCAAAAGTTTTCAAAGTTGATCTGCGGGATTGCATAGTTATTTGTCACAAGCATTTCGCGTGCGCATTCTGCAAAATTGATCTCGTCCCATTCAAAAAGATGGCAGTTGCCAATGAAAGGCACAAACAGTGTGAGTGGCAATAGAAAACACACTAAAAGAACTTGTATGTTTTGCTTACTCAATATGGCAGATACTTTTTAATTATCTTACTAAGAATTAAACCTAGTGCTAAGCCTAGAGCCGTGCCTGCAAGTACATCGCTCAAAAAATGCTGTGCTAGATAAACACGACTTAAGCCACAACCTATTGCGAAAATAATCAAAACTACTCTTGCAAAATGTGGCATCTTAAATAGCGCAAACACCAATGTTACAAATGCAAATGCAGTTGTTGTGTGCCCACTGGGCATACCATTGTGAAAAGCATGGTCAATAGTTGGCACTCGATACAGATTGCTGATTACATTAAGTGGTCTGTCTGTGGCAAAGAAGTACTTAAGGCCATATACAATGCATGTTATGCTAGTATACACAAGCAATACACTTAGTATAAAATTGCGAGAACGTAAACGCGGTATAAAAATTAACCAACTGACTACGACCGTAACTAATAGTTGATATTGACCAAAGGCTGTAAAGCCGCAGAAAATGCCATCGAGAAAAGGCGTATGCTTTGCATTGAGCGATTGTACAATTTGATTTTCGGGATAAAGGTATAGTACAATTGCACAAGCAATCATCCACATACAGCAAATAAGCCAATAGTATTTAGGTATGTACAATGCTTGCTGCATGCTTATGCGCCAAAGGTATTAGCCATTACTTGGTTTAGAATAGCTTAGTCAATGATTTTAAGAATCTTATACTCTTTTGCACAACTACTAAATCTGCAATGCGCTTATCTCGATTAGCTTGATAAAACAAAAACACTGCGATACTTAGCAGCACAAAAGGCGGTGCCCACATGCCTACAGCCGCGCTACATTTACCTTCTAAGGCCAATTTTTCGCTAAATAGCGTCATAAAACGATAGGCCACAAAGAACAATACTGCCGCCACAAAAGGCATACCCAAGCCGCCTTTGCGTATGAGCGCACCAAGCGGCGCACCAAGTAGAAACAATATAAGGCAACTCGCAGCTAAACTATACTTACGATGCCATTCTACTTGAAGTCTGGTTAGAATAGTATGCTGGATTTGATTATCACTCTTAAAGATACTCGTTGAACCGTGTATGCTTTGCAAATTGCTTTTGGCATTAGACAGTAAAACGCGTAGTGTGCTATCGTCAAATCTTTTAGCAAAAGTAGCTGGCGCTTGCTTCGTGGTTTTTGCAATACCAAGATAGGGCTTATTGCTTGTGTCTAATGCATACAAGCTTAAGTTCGACTTTATACTTTGTACATTATTGTTGGCATAATGTCTGCTGCGTTTGGCTGTGCTATCAATTCTATGAGATAAGGCTGCATTGGTCAACATGATTTCGTTGCCTTTGAGGTAGTTCTCATCGCTCTTTTTCATTTCAAAGCTACTAAGGTCAAATACTTTTTTCCAGTACTTGAACTGCAGTTGTATATGTTCGAGGTCAGTTGGTTTTTTGCCTTGTTTCTCTTCGTAACGGCAACCGTTTTTCATCTCAAAAACAAGGTAGCGTTTATCGTCGCTTACATATACATCAGCTTGTTTTGCCAATACCACTTTGTCATTGCCTTTGCCGGTAGTATGGTCGTAGATCATACAATTGTAAACAGTGCGATTGTTGGCGTCTTTTTTATCTATATAAATACTATAGCCAGGAATATCATGGTAGAAAAAGCCAGCCTTAAGATTCACGGCGGGTTTCGTATTGCGCACATCCATTAACAGCGTCCAGAATTTTAAGTTGGCCACAGGTATCACATAGTTGCTAAACAGGTATGCGCCGAAGCTAATAAAGGCAACGAAAATGATAAGTGGCTTGCTAAAGCGCAACAAGCTAATGCCAGCGCTTCGTACAGCAGTAAGTTCGCTGCTTTCGGCAAGGTTGCCAAAATTCATAATTGCTGCAAGCAAAATGCCAAGTGGAAGTGCAGCAGGAACAATAGTTGGCGCTAGGTATGCAATAAGCTTTAGAATGGTTGCTGTATCAAGGCCTTTGCCCACAAGGTCGTCGATGTATAGCCAAAAGAATTGTACAATAAACACAAACCATGTCACCATAAAGGTGGCGATGAATGGCGGCAAGAAACTGCTGATGAGTAGCTTATGTAAACGCTTGAGCAATGCTGCACAAAGGTAATGTGTACACGAGTGTATGCGCACCTACAAGCCAAAAAACTGCGTTAAAAACTATAGAGATTTTGTGCTTTGCCTCAGTAATTCTACGATTAAATTTGTGTTATATTGCAAGGCCATTATGGATAAGATTCTAATAATAGGTGCGGGAGGTCAGATTGGTGTAGAACTAACCTTAACCCTTCGTGCTATGTACGGCGAAGCTAATGTAATTGCCAGCGATCTTAAACCAGAGCCACATCCGCTGCTAGCGGGCACTGGACCATATGTACAGCTAGATTGCCTCAAGAAAAGGCAGATGGTGGATGTAATCAAGACCAATGGTATTACACAAGTATATCACTTGGCGGCCATACTAAGTGCAACGGGGGAGAAGCGGCCACAATGGGCTTGGAGCATTAACATGAATAGCATATTGCTTTTGCTAGAAATTGCAAAGGAACGAAAGCTTTCAAAAATTTACTGGCCAAGTAGCATAGCAGTTTTTGGCCCAACTACCCCAAAGCAAAACACGCGACAGAAAACAATTATTGAACCAACTACTGTTTATGGCATTAGCAAATATGCTGGTGAGCAATGGTGTCAGTATTATTTTGATAAGTACGGCATAGATGTGCGCAGCATTCGTTATCCTGGTTTGATTAGCTATAAGAGCATGCCGGGTGGCGGCACCACAGATTATGCAGTTGATATCTACCACAAAGCCTTGCAAGATGGCAAGTACGAGTGTTTCTTAAGTGAAGATACCTATTTGCCAATGATGTATATGCCTGATGCAATTCGTGCTACCATAGAATTGATGGAAGCCGATGCAGCAAAACTTAGCACTAGGTTGGCATACAATTTAGGCGGCATGAGTTTTAGCCCAAAAGAAATTACGGCAAGTATTCAAAAGCATTTGCCAAAGTTTGAAATTTCGTACAAGCCAGATTTTAGGCAGCAGATTGCAGATAGTTGGCCACAAAGCATAGACGATAGTGTATCTGCGAAAGATTGGGGATGGAAAGCAGAGTACGATTTAGCAAAGATGACTGCCGATATGCTGGCTAATCTTAAGACAATGTATAGCCAACCGGCATAATGATGCGCTTGCTTCTTATAATTTTGCTAAGTGTAAATGGCTTGCCGCACGTGTTTGCACAGCAAAAGGCCAATATCCATAATGCATTTGCGCAGGCGAGATGGAAGTGCGTGCAGGTACACTACGATTCCACGATCATCGACTATGATGTACTGAAATTTGTAAAAGTGGGTAACGCTGAAGACACCTTAAAGAAACATCCTAGTTGGAGTATTGGCAGAGATAGTTTGCTGATTCGCTATTTTGAGAAGCCAGACAGTAAAAACGAAATAGTAGTTAAGCGACATGGACCGTTCTTTACAGATATTGCACATGCTTTTGTAATTGACGAAGCTGAGGCTTTGCTAACTTTGTATGTACGACAAGGTAAGAAAAAAACTGTAGCACAAAAGTTTCGGGTGTCGATAAGTACTGACAATCGCTTTTTGATGTTGGAACGGGTTAAGAAGTAACTAGCACTGCTATTCTTCTTTTGGCGGTTTTTTATCAAAGTCGAATTCAAAACTAAATTGCTGCTCTTCACTAAGATATTGCTTAGTTTCAAACGTAAAAAGCAAGGATAAAACGACAATGGATATCGTATTAATAATAGGCAATAACCCATAGTGGGGCCAGTGTTGCACTGTAAACAACATCCTTAATAAAAAGCTTGTAAAAAATACAGCTTTCCACAGTCTATAAATTGAGGTCTCATGCTTGTCTTCAAATTTCATTATGATGTAAAGTATTGTAGCAACGACAATAACAACCATGTAGGCAATGTTGCCAAAAGGCCAATGTTGTATTCTGGCTAAAATCGCTATAAAGTAAACTCCGGTGCAAATAAGAAGTAATCTACCAGTAAGTGAATCGCGAAGGGTGTTAGTCTTAAAGGTTTGCAGGGCAACTAGCAAAAAGCTTAACCAAGCTACGAGGCTTAGTACTGATGAACTATTTCCCTTAATGTGCTCAACGAAAAGTAATATTGTATTTAATCCGGCAGCAGCAATGCCAATAAATTTGCGCGCTTGTTGTGTATTCATGTATAAAATGTGTTTATTATAGTTATTAGTAAAATGCTAGTCTTTCACTTCGTTATATAACACACGAATCAATGCATCAGCAACACCAATTTTAGGTACGTAAATTGCTTCGCATCCTGCCCATTTCATCACGCAGCTGTAGATAAGCAGTGCGGGCACAATTACGTCTGCACGGTCATCTTTTAGGCCAAAAGTATGCATACGATCTTGCTTGGTCATGGGTGAAAGCTTCTCGTGCCAATGCTTTACAGTAGTTAAGGGTAGCGGTTTACCTTCTTTGGTTTTTGTAAGGCTATGTAGTTTATTGATATTGCCACCACTGCCAATTGCATCTACATTTCTATATGTCCTTCCTATCGCTTTGGTTTGCTGCTTCATCGTTTGCCATTCTGCGTCGTCAATGGTATTGGTTAAAAAACGAATCGTACCAATATTATAGCTATGCTTAAACTCTACCTCGCCTTTGTAAAAAAGCGTTAACTCGGTACTACCACCACCAACATCAATATACAGGTGATGATTGCTATTGATGATACGTTCGGCAGCATGGCTTTCAAAGAGGAGATTAGCTTCTTCGTCGCCAGAAATAATATTAATGTGCAAGCCACTTTCTTTTTCTACACGTGCTACAACTTCTTCACGGTTTTGTGCATCGCGCAAGGCACTTGTGGCAGCAATTTTTACATGTTGCACTTTATGAATTTTCATGAGGTGCTTAAATGCAATCATGGTGTCTATGAGTGCTTGTATACGATCCTCGCTTAGCACGCTTGTGCCAAATACGTCAAAGCCAAGACGCAAGGGTACACGCACCAAGTTGAGCTTGTTATAGTCAAGTTCTCCGTCTTTGTAAACAGATGTTTCTGTAATAAGGAGTCGGGCAGCATTACTACCAATATCTATTGCGGCTAGTATCATTCCAATGTGCAACTAAAGTACCACAGAAGCACTATATCACAAACTTCTAGTACTTATACTTATTAAGAAATTCTGCAATGGCGTATTGGCTGCGTACCGATTTCTTTGTAATGGTGCTACGCATACGTTTGTTTTCAAGCTGCTGCTCTAAGACTCTAGCTTTTACATTGTCCTGTAGCTGTAGCTTGAGTATTTCAATAATCTGCTGTGCAATCTTAGCGTCAAGTATTTGTACCGTTGCTTCTACGCGATAGTGCAGGTTGCGCTGCATCCAGTCGGCACTGCTCAAAAACACCAGTGGCTTTCCTGCATTGTGGAAATACATAGCTCTGCCGTGCTCTAGCAAATTATCCACGATACTTACGGCGTGAATATTTTTAGACCATGGTTTTGTAGCGTCGATCGCGAGGCAGAATATGCCGCGGATGATAAGATCTATTTTTACATTAGCTTTTGCCGCTTTTACTAACTCGTCAATCATTTGTGGATCGCTAAGCGAATTAAGCTTCACAATAATATGTGCTTGCTTACCGGCTTTCTTATGCTTGATTTCTTGACGAATTAGTTTGATAAAATGAGGCTTAGTTTCCGTAGGGCTTAATACAATCGTGCCACTTGCAGCGCGAATTTTAGTAGGGTGTAAGCCTTTCATTTGTAATTGCTCAAATAATTTGGCAACTGGTTTTGTATAAATTGGTTTGCTAGTTAGTAAGCAATAATCCGCATAGGCGGCGCTTGTGCGTTCGTTTACATTGCCCGTACTAATAAAGCTATAATGCATAATTTTGCCATGCACTTTACGTTCAATCAAACATACCTTGGCATGTATCTTATAGTTAGGTTTGCCAACAAATACTTTAATGCCTTCAGCCTCCAGTACTTTTTTCCAAGCAAGATTTGCACGCTCATCAAAGCGAGCACGTAGTTCTAGTATTACAACTACTTGCTTGCCGTTACGAGCAGCATTGACAAGTGTGCTGATGATAGCGCTATTCTTTGCAAGGCGGTAAGCGCACAATTGTATTTTGGTTACATCTGGATCAATACTAGCTTCTCGCATTAAATCGATAATACTCTCAAAGCTGTGATAGGGTGTTGCCAACAATAAATCCTGGCTATCCAACACATGCATGATGCGGCATGGTTGTGTTAGCAGCGGATGAACGGTATTTAATTTTGGTGCTCGAGCTTTTGGCTGCTTTGCGAAAATATGCTTCGGAAAATCAATGAAGTCTTTAAAATTATGCAAGCCATCTTTAGGGCTGAGCGTAGAATTTTTACGAATGCGAAGTACACCTAATAAATACTTTAGAAAGCGTTCGTCAATTTGTGCATCGTAGCTAAAGCGCACTGCAGAGCCGCTTTTGCGCTTATTAAGTGCTTGTTCTAGAATTTGTACAACCGTGGCATCGTCTTCGTAATCGATATCTATTTCGCTATTGCGCGTTAGTTTAATAATGCTGCAATAGAAAGTATTAAAACCAAACTGTGCGAACAAATAGGGTAGGCATAGTTTAATCACTTCCTCTAGAAGTACCACAGTGGTTGAACTTTCGTCGTTTGCTTTTGGTAGCACGATAAATCGACCGCAGCTTTCTACTGGCACACGTATCAAGGCATAGCTTTGCATAAGGCTAATCGTATCGTGACGCAAGTCGCAAGCCAAGTACAAGCTACGATCCTCTAATTGTGGAGCTACAGGTAAGCTCTCAATCATAAGTGGTGTAATATGCCTATTAATGTCGCTGATGTAATACTGTCTCAAGTACTGCACTTGCGAAGCTGTTAGTTCATTATGCGATAAAATGTACACACCAGAGTCGTTGAGCTCTTTTTCAACTTGATTATACAAAGTAGCAAACTCAATATTGAGTTGTTCTACTTTCGCTTGTATTTGTCCAAGCAATTCAGCGTTACTTTTTTGTAAAGTTGCAGTTAGGGCAGTATTTCGCAGTGCGTTTATTTTGTGCAATGATGCTACACGTACTCTAAAGAATTCGTCTAAGTTATTGCTATAAATCGCAAGAAACTTAAGGCGGTCTGCAATATGATGGCTTTTAGTACGTGCTTCTTGCAGTACACGTTCGTTGAATGCCAACCAACTAAGGTCGCGAGGAATGAGATGTTTTGCGCTTGCCGAAGTGTTGCTGCTGGTGCTTTTACTTTTGGCTCTTTTTATGCTCACGGCTTAAGGATATTTATATAATGCTTTTTATACGTTTACTTTCTTGGCTACAGGTTTTCGGTTTACAATTGGAAAAGCAAGCAAGGCTAGTGCGGCTCCCAATAGGAGTATGCCGTTTTGCAATGCCCAGCTAACCATGCTATAAGTAGCGCCAATTTCTTCACTTGCTTTGTATACAGAACTAAGTAATCCGCCTACAATTAAATGATACGCCCCTGTGCCGCCAGGTGTAGCAATAATGCCTAAGCTGCCAAGCGTAAGTACACTAAAGCCTGCACCGATGCCAAGATGCGACAATTCTGGCAAGGCCTTGAAACCGATATAGGTCATTCCCCAATAACCAAGCCAAATTAAAAACGTTTGAAGAAGGAATAAACCACTTTTTTCCATCTTAAACACGCTGCTCATGCCATCTTTGAGGTTAGTGAGAATTTGTACTAGTTTATTTGATTTGCCCGAGGCTTGTTGTTTAGCAAGCATGCGCCATAGGAACCAACAGCATAGTAAGCCGCCAATAGCAAGGCCTATGAGTATGTATAAAGTATTACCTCCCAATTTATTTTGTAGCGGAATTAAAACTGTGTTGCGAAAATAATCACTGATTTGAGAGTATTCTAAAAGCAAGGTTAACATTGCAACAATTAACAAACAGATCATATCAAAAATTCGCTCAGCAATCATAGTGCCTGCAAGCTTATCGGCACTAATGCCTTCGTATTTGCTTAAAATGCCACAGCGTGCAACTTCGCCCAAACGAGGCGTTAGAAAGTTTACACCGTATCCAATAAAAATACTGAAGAAAGTATTGAGGAAACTGGGCTTTTTACCTAAGGGTTCAATTAATAATTGCCAACGCATAGCCCGCAGTGCAACACTAGCTACGCCAACAACGGCAATTAATGCCAACATTAGTTTGTTGCTGCGTTTAACGTGGCTCCAAATATTAGCCATGTCTAAATCTTTGGTAGCATACCACAATAAGAAAAATGCAAGGCCAAAAAAAATGACGTACTGCGCAATAAGTTTCAGATTCATGCCTTTCTATCCTAATAGGTTATCGTCATTCGGAAAAATTACCGACGGTCTCCATCGCTTAGCCTCTTCAAAATCCATGTCAGCGTAAGCGATAATAATAATTAGGTCTCCTTCTTGCACACGACGGGCTGCAGGACCGTTTAAGCAAATTGTGCCAGAACCGCGCTTGCCCAAGATGGCATATGTTTCAAAACGCTCACCATTGTTTACATTAACAATTTGCACCTTTTCGTGCTCAAGTAAACCAGCAGCGTCCATCAGGTCTTGGTCAATAGTAATACTACCAACATAGTTGAGGTTACTTTGGGTAACCTTTACGCGGTGTATCTTACTTTTGAGTACAGTAATCTGCATGCGACCGCAAAGTTAGCAGTATTAATAATATGAAACGTGCTGCAATGAGGTAATAATTAATTGGATAATATCATTGTATTATGTGGGTTTTGGGTACAAAAAGCAATAGCCTATCTTTACAAACACTGTGTATTTAGCTAAACATGCCGCTTCGGCCAAACTATTGCTGGGGTTCTATAGGCCACCGCAGCCCATGCATTTGTACTTAAATGCACACTTTAAGCAGCATAAAAAGTTCGGCAGTCGCGACCGTAAAACCATTGCAGATATGGTTTTTGCAATTATGCGCTTGCGCCTACCAGCTGATGCTAGCGAACAAGACATTATTGCAGCCTACGAGATTTTACAGCAAGCTAAAACCTGCTACACGCTAAGCAATGAGCGTCAAATAGCTTTCAATAAGGACGTATTTGAAACTTTACCACAATCGCCAGCGCTCAATTTGCCGCTAAGTAAGGGTATTGAGGCAGATGTATTCTATAAAAAACTACTTGTCAAGCCTTTTACGTTTTTACGTGTACGTAGGCCATTTAAGGTGCCTGCGGAATTGCAATTTGCAAAATTTGGCACCAGCACCATGGCTTTGCTTGCTGATGTAAAGCTAGATCAGCAAGGTCTTGCGGAAGTAGATTATGTAGTTCAGGATGCCAATAGCCAAATGGTTTCCGCTCAGATAGCGATTCAGGCTAAAAACCATGTGTGGGATGTATGTGCTGCAAGTGGAGGCAAAAGCCTAGCCATGTTGGATGCACAGCGTCATATTCATTTAATTGCCAGCGATGTTAGGCCACAAATGATGGCCACGTATAAGCGTCGCTTGGCAGGTTATGGTTTTGTTGCCTCCAGCACATTTACTGCCGATATTGCCCGCGATATTAATTTGCCTTTGGCGCCAAAAAGTGTAGACGTACTTGTATGCGATGTGCCCTGCAGTGGCAGTGGTACTTGGTCGCGTACGCCTGAACAGTATTACTTTGCAGACCTTAGTCAATTGCAGCAGTTTTCTGAATTGCAATTTAGTATTGTACAAAACGCCTTGCGTTATGCTAAGCAGGATGCCATGTTGTATTACATTACATGCAGCGTATTTGCTCACGAGAACGAAGCAGTTGTGGAACGTTTAGTTGCGCAATGCAATGTGGAACTTGTTCAACAGCAAACTTATGATGCGATGACGCACAATTGCGATTGGATGTTTTGCGCAGTATTATGCGTACTTTAAAGAATGGGGCTAGGCGAAAAGTTGAGCCACTTCGTCGTCAATATCTTGCATACGAATGCTCATATGGCTTTCGTCGTAAACACATTCGCCTTTTGAAATAAGAAGTACTTGAGGACTTTCGTGATACACTTTGAATTTTTCGGCGATTGTATTACTTAATTGTCGGTAAGCAATTAAATCAAGTAAGTAGTAGTCTATATTTGTATTGACTGTACTGCGATTTAGGCGGTCTAAGGCAACCGAAGAAATGCTACAACGTGTACTGTGCTTAAATATTAAGATTGGCTTAAGTTGGGAGCTAGCAATAACATCATCCAACTGTTGGTCAGAAGCAAGATCAATCCATGGAAGAGCCATAAACCTAGTGGATTGCGCCAGGGCAGCCGTACTTTTTCTTAGATGCGCATCCAGTTGTAGAAACTGTGATAGCTGCTGTTGCTAAGAACAATACCGCGATTATAAATACTTTTTTCATAATGTAACGAAACACAAATGTAAAGCAAATTTTCAATTATGTGCAGCTTTGAGGTTCATTTTCAATACTTTTGCAAAAGCGGTTTTTCGGTCTTTTCGGGAAATTGTCCACGATTTTCAATAAAAAATGGCATTAATTTCAATTTTTGGCGCAGGAAAGAGCAGTTCTTACGCAATAAAGTACTTATTAGAAGCGGCGGCAAAGCATAACTGGTTTTTGCACGTGTGCGACCAAAATACTGCACACTTACAGCAGCGTTTTGAAGGAAATGACCATTTAGTACTTCATAATTTAGATATTACCAATGCTGAAGAACGCCATGCGCAAGTAGAGAAAAGTGCTATCGTAATTAGTTTAATGCCACCACATTTACACTTTTTATTGGCACAAGACTGCGTTGCGCTAGGCAGACACCTCATTACAGCAAGCTATGTAAGCGAAGAAATTAAAGGTTTGCACGATGCCGCTGTAGCCAATAATGTGATGTTGATGTGTGAACTAGGGCTTGACCCCGGCATTGACCATATGAGCGCTATGCAAATCATACATGAATTGCATGAACAAGGTGCAAGCATTACAGAATTTTATAGCCATTGTGGCGGATTAGTTTCTCCAGAAAGTGATACAAATAAGTGGCATTACAAAATAAGTTGGAACCCACGCAATGTCGTAACTGCTGGTGCAGCTGGTGCAAAGTTTATTAAAAATGGTATTGAAGTAAATGTGCCTTACGAGAAAATGTTTGCCGCTGTGCCACAATTACAAGTAGAAGGTTTGCCAACATTGGCCAACTATGCGAATAGAGATAGTGTGAGTTATAAAGACGACTATGAGTTAAAAGATATCCATACGCTTGTAAGAACAACATTACGCTATCCCGACTTTATTTCTGCTTGGCATTATTTGGTGCAATATGGTTTTACATCCACAACAGATGTAATTACAGAAGGCACAAGCTATGCTGCTTGGTTTGCCTCTAAACTAAACAAACCTTGGGTAGAAGTTGTAGACAATACACTGCATGCGCAAATGCTAGAAGAACTTAATCTCAATAGCACAGCACTTATTCCAAGTACTTGCAAATGCAGTGCCGATGTATTGCAACAAATTATAGAAACGCAATGGGCTATGCAAGCGCATGATAAAGATATGATAGTAATGTGCCACGAGTTTAAGTACAAACTAAATGGCAGTGAGCATTACAAAAAGAGCAGTTTGGTAGTAAACGGTACAGATAAAGTGTATACTGCTATGGCCAAAACAGTAGGCTTGCCAATGGCCATCTTTGCAGAACAAATTTTATTGGGCAACATACAAGCAATTGCGGGTGTACATATTCCAACCATGCCTGCCGTATATAACCCCTTATTAAAAGAACTTTCATTACAAGATATTAATTTTACAGAATATGATGAAACAATTAGCTAGCACTATCGTTTGCTTTTTTCTTTTAACGCAAGTTGCGTTTGCACAACAATTTACTTATGCCGACACACTTCGCGGTACCATTGGCGTAGAACGTGCTTGGTGGGATGTACTTCACTATGATATTTTTTTAGATTTAGATGAAAATACTAAAACCATCAAAGGCATTACACAAATAACCTTCAAGAGGGATGCGCAAGCAATGGCTGCCGCAAAAAATGTGATGCAAATAGATTTAGAGCAAGGTTTAACGATTAACAAAATCTACCTCGCGGATAATCCGAATGCGCTACTCAAAAGTGAGGTTAAAAGTAAGCGTGCGCGTTTTATTCAAATGCCTGCCATGACAGAACCAGAAGCAACCCTAATTGTAGAGTACGAAGGCACGCCAATCGAAGCTGTAAATCCTCCATGGGATGGCGGCATTAGCTGGAAGAAAGATAGCAAGGAAAGACCGTGGTTAAGTGTAAGCTGCCAAGGTAAAGGTGCAAGTATGTGGTATGCATGTAAAGACCATCAAAGCGATGAGCCAGATAATGGCATGAACATTACGATTAAATGCAATAAGGATTTGACAGCTGTTGCGAATGGTCGTTTAATAAAGAGCGATGTGACTGGCGATAAAGCCATGTACACCTGGCAAGTTAAAAATCCAATTAGTACTTATGCAGTAAGTTTTTATGTTGGGTACTACAAAAGCATCACAGCGAAATATGCAGGCGTAGATGGGCCATTAGATTATACGTATTGGTATTTAGATTACAACGAAGAAAAAGCCAAAGAATTGTTTACTAAAATACCACTTGTGCTAAAAAGCTTTGAATATTGGTTTGGTGCATTTCCGTGGTATGGCGATGGCTATCAACTTGTAGAAGCGCCTTACTTGGGTATGGAACATCAAAGCGCCATTGCGTATGGTAACAATTATAAAAACGGTTATATGGGTATCGACCTAACCTTAACTGGCATTGGTCTCAAGTTTGACCATATTCTTGTGCACGAAAGTGGACACGAGTGGTTTGGCAATAGTATTACCACAAAAGATATTGCAGATATGTGGGTGCAAGAAGGCTTTACCACTTTTAGCGAAGCGCTTTATGTAGAAACGCATTTTGGTAAAGAAAAAGCAGAGCGTTATATACGTGGACAACGCAGGTCTATACAGAATGAAAGGCCAATAATTTCTAGCTATGGCGTCAACGAAGAGCCACCTGGCGATCAGTATTACAAAGGCAGTAGTATATTGCTAATGGTACGCACTAGTATGAACAATGATGAGAAGTTTAGAGCTTTGTTGCAGCATCTAATTAAGAAATACGGTAAGACTACAGTTACAAGTGCAGAAATAGAAAAAGAGATAAGTACATTTAGCGGTATAGATTTTCAACCGATGTTTGATCAGTATTTATACACAAACGAAATCCCAAAACTTGTAATTGACAAGAATAAGGATGAAGTTGTATTTACATTGACCAATTGCAACGAAGACTTAACGATGCCTTATGTGTTCGAACATAAGGGCCAAACCTATACAGTGCAACTAAAGGCAAATACACCAGTAACTTTGAAATGTGGCGCCTCTTATAACAGCGCTAGGAATTCAAACTACTATTTTGTGTTCTAGGGTAGAGCGTTTAGTATTAATCGCCCATCATTAAGTAGGCTTTTATAAATCCATCTATCTCGCCGTCCATAACGGGTTGCACATTATTGACTTCAAAATCTGTGCGATGATCCTTAATCATTTTATAAGGATGAAAAACATAGGAACGAATTTGGCTGCCCCATTCAATTTTCTTCTTGCTAGCATTAGCACTGTCTTTTGCTGCTTGCAGTTTTTGCATTTCCAATTCATGCAATTGGCTCTTCAACATCTTGATAGCCTTTTCTCTGTTTTCGCCTTGCGTTCGTGCCTGCTGACATTCTATAATAATGCCACTTGGCTTGTGCTTTAGCCTAACAGCGGTTTCTACCTTATTTACATTTTGACCGCCGCTGCCGCCACTTCTAAAAAAGTCCCACTCGATGTCGCCCATGTTTACTTCTACATCTATAGCATCGTCAATAAGTGGGTACACAAATACACTTGCAAAACTTGTATGCCTACGCGCGTTGCTATCAAAGGGGCTTATGCGCACTAGCCGATGCACTCCGCTTTCACTTTTGAGCATACCATAAGCATAGCTGCCGTCTATTTCTAAGGTGCATTGCTTAATGCCAGCACCGTCGCCCCATTGTACATCCACTTCGCTAATGCTGTGGCCTTGCTTGTCGGCGTACATTTTATACATGCGCATTAGCATTTCTGCCCAGTCTTGACTTTCCGTGCCACCTGCACCGCTATTAATAACCATCATGGCGGGCATCGCATCTTCGGGCGTATTAAGTGTGCTCTTAAATTCTAAATCGTCTATACTTTGAACGGCTTTGTCAAAACTCTCTTTGGCTTCTGCTTCGGTGCTTTCGCCTTCTTTCCAAAAATCGAAGAGTACAGCAAAATCTTCTACAGCAGTTTGGCATGCGTTAAACTGCTTTATCCAAAACTCATTACTATTAATTTCTTTTATGATACGTGTGGCACGCTCATTATCGTTCCAAAAACCATCGCTAATACTTAGCTGTTTTTTTTCGGCTACTTCACTAAGTTTCTCGTCAATATTTAGAAAAGTAGCTAGGTGCTGCACTCTGCCCCTTAACTCCTTTAACTGCTCAATCGTCACCGTGTAAAGTTAGCATTACTTCTGCATGCTGCGCATTTCTTTGGCAGTTTGTGTGCTACCATCGTGGCTCCAGCCTGGCGGCATAAAAATGTATTGCAAGCGCTGCTTCATACTAAGGTTTGGTTTGGCAGCATCCTTAAACATACTAATCCACTCGTGAAACACCACAAAGAAAGGGTGGTGCGGTTTTGTCGCAGCCTTGGTAAGGCCGTATTTTACGGGTTCTTGCGGCAACTCTGCTTGGTAAGTACCAAAAAGACGATCCCAAATAATGAGGCACATGCCCATATTTTTATCGAGGTAAATAATATTGCTTGCATGATGCACACGATGGTGGCTAGGGCTTACAAATAAAACCTCAAACCATTTAGGCATGGTACGAATGGCTTCTGTATGCACAAGGATGCCATAAATCTGCGTAGCGGCGTACATAAAGGCGATATCAAAAGGATGAAAACCGATAAATGCTAGCGGCATAAAATACATAAAGCGATAAAAAGGCATCAGCACGCTACTACGAAAACCCGTACTTAAATTATACTCTTCGCTGCTATGGTGTGTTACATGCACTGCCCAAAAAAATCGGCAATAGTGATCTACACGATGCTCAAAATAAAAGGCGCAATCTTCTAGCAAAAATAATGCTAGCCAATACAGCCAGCCATGCGACAGCTCAAACAGTTTGTGCTGATACACCGCGAGTAATATGCCGAGTGCTATTAGTCTAAAGCTTGCATCAATTAGTGCATTAAGTACGTTGAGGTAAATATTGGTTAGCGTTTCCTTCCACGTATACCACTTCCTGCCACCTGCATTACTCGCCAATATTTCTACAGGAATGAGTATTGCATAAATCGGCAAACTCATATACAACAGTGTTTGGTTTTGCGCGTGCGTAAAGTACTCGCTAAACTTATAGTTGTCTAAAAACTGCAGAAGCTGTTGCCACATGATAATAGCATGGCTATTAAACCGTCATCAGTTCTTTTTCTTTGGCATTGCAATACTGCTCTACCAATGAAATATGCTTGTCGGTTGTTTTTTGTACTTGCTCTTCGTAACCTTTGGCTGCATCTTCGCTAAGGCCATCTTTTTGTGCTTTCTTAATTTGCTCCAAAGCATCACGACGAATATTGCGCACCGCTACGCGGGCTGCTTCGCCCTCTGCATTGCTACGCTTTACAAATTCCTTACGACGCTCTTCGGTAAGCGGTGGCATAAAGATGCGAATAAGAATACCATCATTTTGTGGTGTAACACCAATATTGCTTGCCATGATAGCACGCTCAATCACAGCCAGCATATTTTTTTCAAAAGGTGCAATGGTAAGGGTACGTGCATCAACATTGCTTACATTGGCTGCGCCAGAAATAGGGGTTTGCATACCGTAGTAGTCAACCATAATACCATCAAGCATATTTGGACTGGCCTTACCGGCACGAATTTTACTTAGCTCACTTTCAAGATGGGCTAGCGCTTTTTTCATGTTTGATGCGCAATCTTCTATAACCTTTTCTATTTCCATGATGGGCACAAATGTAGCAAAAAAAAGCCACCGTGCTATAAACACAGTGGCCTTGTTTTCTTTATAAAATGCTATTTTTAGTAGCGGTACATGTCGCTTTTGAACGGACCAGCTTGCGGTATACCTAGGTAATCCGCCTGCTCTGTTGTAAGCTCTTCTAAATCGGCACCAACTTTAGCAAGGTGTAAACGTGCTACCTTTTCATCAAGATGCTTAGGTAAAACATATACTTTGTTCTCGTAGTTGCTGTGGTTATTCCACAATTCTATCTGCGCCAAAGTTTGATTGCTAAATGAGTTACTCATTACAAAACTTGGGTGACCAGTAGCGCAACCAAGGTTTACTAAGCGACCTTCCGCCAATACAATGATGTCTTTGCCGTCTACTGTGTACATGTCAACCTGTGGTTT
This sequence comes from Bacteroidota bacterium, assembly GCA_046049675.1. Taxonomy (GTDB): domain Bacteria; phylum Bacteroidota; class Bacteroidia; order Chitinophagales; family Chitinophagaceae; genus CAIXQW01. The sequence goes on from JBJORA010000016.1 coordinate 19,782, forward strand.
AATGGTAGACTTTGTATCGCCATAATTATTCTCTAACCAAGCCATATCAATTTCAATATCGAAGTGACCGATATTACAAACAATAGCCTTGTCTTTCATTTTACGGAAATGCTTTTCTGTTATAAGGTCACGGCAACCGCTAGCAGTAACGATAATATCTGCTTCAGCAACTGCGTTTTCCATTTTCTTTACTTCGTAGCCATCCATTGCAGCTTGTAATGCGCAGATAGGGTCAATTTCTGTAACAATTACACGACAACCGCTACCACGTAAGCTTGCAGCGCTGCCTTTACCAACATCGCCATAGCCACCTACAACAGCAACTTTACCAGCCATCATTACATCTGTAGCACGACGAATAGCATCTACCAAACTTTCTTGGCAACCATACTTATTATCGAACTTACTTTTTGTAACGCTATCGTTTACATTGATAGCTGGCATTGGCAATGTGCCTTTTGTAACGCGCTCGTAAAGGCGGTGTACACCTGTAGTTGTTTCTTCGCTAATGCCTTTAATGCCAGCAACAAGCTCTGGGCACTTATCTAATACAATATTCGTAAGGTCGCCGCCATCATCTAGAATCATATTCAAAGGACGATCTGCACCACCAAAGAATAAAGTTTGGTAGATACACCAATCAGCTTCTTCAATTGTTTGACCTTTCCACGCAAAAACCGGAATGCCAGCAGCAGCGATAGCGGCAGCGGCGTGGTCTTGTGTAGAAAAGATATTGCAACTGCTCCAACGAACTTCTGCACCAAGTGCAACAAGTGTTTCGATTAAAACAGCAGTTTGAATAGTCATGTGCAAGCAACCTGCTACACGTGCGCCTTTAAGCGGTTGGCTTGGGCCGTACTCTGCACGGATAGCCATAAGGCCTGGCATTTCTGCTTCGGCTAAACGAATTTCTTTGCGACCCCACTCAGCTAAGCTGATGTCGGCAACTTTGTACGGTAACGAAAAGTCTACTTGACTTGTAACTTCTGACATAATAAATAAAATTTTGCGCTGCAAAGGTAGCATAAACTAGCGCGGCAAATACATGCTGTGAATAAGATATTTGCCGTGTTTTTGGCTGGAAAAGCAGCGCTAATAGCTAAACTTAGCGAGCACTGTCAGGTTGCTATCTCTGCTAATACCGCCAGGATTGAGGCCTGGCGCACCTTCTGGAATGGCACACTTTAGCTCTTGATAATAGTTAACCCAGGCAGGAAAGAAGTTTTTCGTATTGGGGTCTTTGAAGGTCATAGGGTAGAGGGCAAACACATCCTTGCCAGCATTGGCCTGTTTGAAGGCTTTGTAAATAAGCTCGCTGCAATAGTAATTATCGTCGGCGATGTTAAAAATATCATCGTAAGGCTTGCCCACCTGTGCCAAGGCAAATGTGCTGGCAGCGGGTAATAATTTCTGCAAATTAGGTTTTACGCGGGCTGCTACAATATTGCTATCGCCGCTGCGTGCAATAAACTTTGCTATGCTATTGATTTGAACTGTATCGCCAATAGCCTCTACGACCGCCAAGCTATCGGCCACTGTTACCACCATTGCGCAGTGGCTAAAGTCGCGACCATTAACGCCCTCGGTTACAGCCTCTATGGCATTGCATAAATCGCCACAATTTAAATCTTGGAAAAGCAAGTCGCCGGCTTGTAACTTGGCAGTAGTATTTTGTGTGTTACTGTTATTGCAAGCACCAATTGCAAGTGCGAGGAAGAGTAATGCGTATTTGTGCACGGGGCAAAGGTAGGGCGGCGAGTGGCTTTTTTGCGCTTGAGTTTTGTGTTGGGCGAGTAAGAGTTTTTGGGGTTGGTGGTTTGGAATGGGAGTGTATATTTGCAGGCCGCTCACTTTTTGGACTAGTGTGTAGTTTTTGATGTTTTAAGTCTTAGGAGAGAGGGAGAGAAAGTAGGTTGTGGGTGAGAGTGTGGGAGTGAGTGTGAAGAAAGAGAAGGAGAAACAGAAAGAGAATGAGTGTTTAAAGGGGAATTAGCTCAGTTGGTAGAGCGCTTGCATGGCATGCAAGAGGTCATCGGTTCGAATCCGTTATTCTCCACCTCAACGGAAAGTTCAGTTTTTGACTGAACTTTTTTGCTTTTAGAATCTTGCAAACGCTTGTTTATATTGAGTATTAGCGAAACAACTTCATTGTAAGGAATGGTTCGATAATCGGTTTCATTGAAAACTAGTTTTTTAGAAAGTATCGAACCAAGTAATAATTGTTTAGTGTGAACATTCCCTGAAACGTAATGCTGGCTTAGGTTTGATAAAACGTCCATTACAAAATCAATATAGGTTTTAACATCGGCACTCATAGTGCTAAATTCTTCAATTTGGTTTTGAAGCTTCCTTATTTCGGGTTCGTACCTTTCTTTGATGGCCTTATAATCACCTATAGATAGTTCTCCATCTAACATCAATTGCTGTGCCTGAATAATTCGGCTTTCAATTTTAGCAATCTCCAGCTTTAATTTTTGGGCATTGTCTCTTTGAAATATACTACTCTTGCTATAAATCTTTTTTGCACCTGAATTAATAAGATTAATAGCTACCTTCTTTGCAGATAAGTTTGAAAGGAGCTTTTCTATACCACTATTGGCTACTTCTGCTTTAATACGTTCTCCACATCCAATTTGGCAATGATAGTAGTTATAGAAACCGCCATTGCCTTTAGATGCACTTGCAGTTAATGGTCGGCCACATTTACGGCACTCTAAAAAGCCTCGTAAAGGGAACTCATCTTTTTGCCTATTAGTATCAGGAGTATTTCGCTTTCTGCCATTAATTATATCCTGTACTTTATCAAATAAAGCTTGACTAATAATTGGAGTATGCTGACCTTGTACCCATTGCGCTTCCTCATCCTTGTATTTAGAAACGCTAATCAAACCGCAATACAATGGGTAGCGAATCATGGTAGCAAAGTAAGATTTTTGAATTACTAATCCTCTTGTATTGACTTCCTTACGAATATCCTCTAAACATTTTTTGCCTTTGGCTATTTCATTAAATACCCATTTGATATGTTTGGCTTCTTCAGGAACAATATCAATTCGTGCCACACCTCTTTCATTACGAACATTTATATATCCTTTTGGCGCTTTGCCAATAAACCTACCTTCACGCTTAGCTTTCCGTATGCCCACAATTACATTTAGGGCACGTCTATCGTTTTCTACTTCAGGTGCAGCAAGATAAAAGGCAAGCATTAACTTATTTTCGGGTACGGACAAATCAAGTGGCTGTTCGATACCTTGAGGTTCAATACCTAATTTTGCCAATGTATTTATCATTGCATAAGCATCACCAGCATTTCTACTAAACCTATCCCATTTGGTAAAAAGTAGAAGGTCAGCTGAGTTCTTATTTTTCTTTACACTTTCTAATAGTTTCTTAAACTGTGGCCTTTCAAATGACTTTGCTGAATGGTCATCGTTATATAAAGCGACTACTTCGTAGCCGTGTATTTCACAATACTTCTCTAAGCGTTCTTTTTGATGGGCTAGACTGTACCCTTTATCAGCTTGCTCGTCGGTACTTACTCTGATATATAAAATGGCTCTCTTCCTCATTTGTTTTCAATTCTAATATTTTACATTTTTGTTTTTCTTGCTGATGTTGCTGAAACCTAATAAAGCTAAATTCCATTATTTGCTCTAAAACATACTTTATTTTTTCAGCTTCTTCATCAGTTAAAATTTGATTTTCTTTTGCGTATTCATTTTTTATCTGCTCTATGGTAATATAATTATCTACATCAATAGGAATGTATTCTAATTCGTCTTGTGATTTTATAGATTGTTTTTTCTTGTGCTTCATAGCACAAAATTCCACTATTGAAAATCCCCACTTGCGCACATCTGCTACCATTAGCCATTATTGTAAAAAGTTTAATCAACATTAACAGAACTATCATCAATGGGACGATTTGGCAAGCCTAGTGATTGAAATATTATTTTAACTTGATTAACGGAATAATACCAGCCGTTCTTCTTACCAATTTTTTCGTCAAATGGTATCAACCATTTTTTAAGTGTTCTATCACTAACCCCATACATGACTGCGATTTCCTTTAGTGTGTGTACTTTCAATATTTGAGAATTTGTTCCTCCTTCTTTTTTCATTTTTTTTGATTGCTTACTAGTGATTGTTTATTAGGAATACATTTGCACATACTCTGCATGGTTGATGTGCAAGAGTTCAGCCATTTTTTGCGCATTGGCTTTATGTTTTGTTTTATACTGGGTTAGTAAGTTTCTTAAAAGGTATGGTTGCTCTTTGGCTACATCATATTCTTGGGGTTCTCTTTTACGGATTTTTAATTGATTGAACTGCTGTATGAGGTAACGCTTTTGATTATCAGTTATGATTTCTAAATCGTCTGCACGATATACCAGCGATTGCATACTTACCTTATACTTGAGTTTAAGCTTGCCTAATAAATCAAGGTTCACAGCTTCCTTCATATCTTTTTTAATATCCTTATCGGGCATTAAAAACTCTGCTGCAAACTTGTTGGCTTCGCTACCAATATCTCTATCCATACTTGGCATAGCGCAATGGTGCATAATTAGGTGTGCTAGCTCATAGGCTAAAGAAAAACGTAATCTATCACCTAGTAAAGATTTGTTTACAAAGATGATAGCTTGCCCTTCAGGGGTAATTACTGTTCGGCTATCTACTCTATCTGTACCAAAATTGAAGGATACAATCATTATGCCTTTTTCTTCTATTATCTTAGAAAGGTTATCAATTACTGGCTCCTTAAGCTTCCAAATTTTACGTAATTCTTTGGCACAATTACAAGGACTACCAAATTGGTCAGTATCTATGCAGGGGAAAGTATTAAACTTTAGCTCTAGCTCTTGGCTTACTTTAGAAATGTGCATGCTAAACACATTAATTTGGGCATCTATTTGGGTAATTAACTTTTGGGCTACTTTATTTCTGCGCCTATGGTTAAGAATAGGCTGCATAGGCTCAAATTCTTGAAAGAAGAGGCTTTTAGGGAAATCCAAAATATCTGCTAGTTTGTCAATATACTCATCGTATATCTCTACCATGCCAATCTCCATCTTGCTCATGTGAGCTGGCGAAATACCTAGCTTTTCTGCTAGTTCGTATTGGGTAAGCCCTCTCGTTTCACGAGCTATGATAATTAAATTACGGTTTATTTTACCTTTCATTTATGTTGTTTCTTAGACGACACAAACATAAATATAATTTGTAAAATAGACAAAAATATTTCCTAAAATATTTTATTACTTATCATAATATTGCTGATTTTGATTTAATTTTTCAACTAACGCCAAAGTATATATGCCTTTTTTAACAACAAAAGAATTGTTATTCGATGAACTAACTCAATAAGAAAGAATGCCAAAATCTTTATTCATTATACTCTAATATATAACTTCTAACAATTTCATCAATGACTTGCGAATTGATTCCACCATTAGGATTTTCCTCGGTTATGATAAGAATTTTTTCGTCATTAGATGTACAATTTGTGTGCAATACAAACCCTTCATTTATATATTCTTTTAATTTTAATTGCCATTTTTCTCGATATTCTGTCTGGGTCATCATTCCTAGATGTTCCCAATAGAATCTTTTATTACTGATTATATTGTCTATTGTAAAATCTGGTTTTATTGTTCGTTGTGAATTGTCAAATTTTAACTTATCTTCATAAGAGTATGTAATTTGCTTCTTATATTTATGTAAACAATTTGCAATTATAACTTCATTTTTGCTAATCATCGGCTCGCCTCTTTCACTAATATTTATGTATCGGGCATCATACCATTTTTGATTCAATTGCTTAACGTCTGGAAGCAAAAATAAATCAGTAAAACGTTTAGCAGTAGCAGATGCATCAGTAGATGCCAGTCTAACAAAATCCTGAAAATCACCCTGATGCAAAATAATAATCTTATGTTCTTGTCGAGTTAATGCAGTATAAAGCAATTCTCTGCTTAATATTGCACCTTTAGATGGCATTACAAAAAAGACCTTTTTAAATCCACTACCTTGAGATTTATGAACAGTTATTGCATAAGCTAAATCTAAGGAATACTTACCTTCTTCACCTAAATCTTTTGAATTAAATACATAGCTATATCCTGCCTGCGTAGAGAATGCAACTTCAACATTTGGTTCTCCTTTATACGTACTTTCTTTACCTCTAAACTCACCAGTCATTATTCCAATTTCACCATTTGCTATGTAATTAAATGCTTCTTCCTTTTTTGTATATGGTTTTATTTTTTGCCAATTCTCCCATCGAGTATTTTTAAGATTAATTACTTTGTCTCCATAAACAATATTGTCATTTCCTTTAGGTTTAGCAACCTTTCTTTTAGTAAAGTAATTTGTCCCAGTTTTTTGAACATTCAAAGCCATTTCAATAAATGGTTTTCTAAAGGTTGTTTGGAAAAATTTATTTACTTCTTTTACTCCATATCCATATCCATTCACTGGAGAAATTACTTGCCAATCTTCAATTACTTTTTCTGCATAATCAAAATTAAAGTATTGATAATTTCCAATATCTTTTGCCCCTATTGTACGATTAAACGACTTAACAATATCTGACTTATCTAGGTGTAATTCATTTATAATTGCTTCTTCAAACGATTCTCTAAAATCTTTACTTTCATACCATTTAATTAATTTTATATGCTCAGATTGTGTTTGTCCAGAAGCTATCGAATAGAATGCTTCTAAATCTTCTTTGGTAGGTTCATCACTAAAACATCTACTTAATGCAACATCCCATCGATAATCTCCTTCACTATTCTGTCGCCTGATTTTTTTAAGTTCTGCATATGCATAGGCAGAAAAAATATCCTTATGAGGAAAAGAACTCGGCTTGATTTGACTTACAATATCAACAAAAGGTCTACCTGTACCAATTGGGGGTAATTGTCTATAATCGCCAACTAGAATTATCCTATCAACTGGACCTAATGCATCAAATAATGCTGCTAATTGTTCCTCAGTAAGCATTGATGCTTCATCTATTATTATATTCTTAGCGTTACCTATTTTTGGAGCATCTTCATTGATAAAATATGTTCCTGTCCATGCATCATATCTGTCAGGATATAAAAACTGAGCTAATGTTTTTGCATCAGCTCCTAACTTAACTCTAGCTTTACCAGTTGGTGCTAATTTTAATAAACCCCCATTCATAATTTCAGGTTGTTTTTCAAAAATTTCTAATAAACTTGTCTTTCCCGAACCTGCTGGACCAATGAGTACTGAAAACTTATAATTCGTGAGAACATTTAAAGCTTCAGCTTTTTCTGCTCTTGCTAACATCTCCTCATTATAATCTTTACTAGTTTCGTCTAATATGCTATTTTCAAAATGTTCATTAATTAATTCTAGCCAATTTTTTTTAATACCATATGGCTTATCTATAATTTGTTGGATGTTAATTCGTTGACGAATAATTGTCTTTATTGCTGATAACCTTTGTAATTTAAAAAAAAGAGTCTTATTTGATTTGCTTTTTTGAATGTTTCCTATTTCTTCTATAAAGAAATCCTCTTCTGATTGTGCAGTTAAAATATCTTCATCAATAGGTAAAGGCTCGTCTAATACTTTGGCTCGCATTCTTTCCAACATTTCATTGAATGGTAAAAGAGAATGTCCTTCTGCACTAGCCTCCTCTAAAATTGATACTGAAAAAGCTCTTACTCTTTTTTCATCCAAATTGTCAGTTAAACTAGATTCATTTGACAAAGGAAAAGCTAATCTTATTTTTTCAGGAGGTAGAATAGCTTTGTCAATTTGCCTAAATGAAATCCCATCACCTAAAAACCTTGTTTTCTCGTAGAGCAAATATAGATTATTACAAATATCTGCAACTGAACCTATTTGCTTTTCATGCTTGCTAACAATCAATGTTGCTTGTGAATTATTCAGTTGGCATCTACTAACCAATTTGATATATTCCTTCTTTTTACTTGGTTTACTTTTCCAAATACGTTGCATAGTTGGATTGAACAATTTCTCACCTCTTTCCTTAATATATTTAGTTGGATTAATGACACTCTCTTCAAAAATATTCCAAGGATTTGTTTTGAGCAAATCACCATCTTTTGCATAGATGTACTTTTCAATTTCCCATGCAATTGTATTTCCATCTTCAATATCTAAGGCACTTAAAACTGGACCTAGTCCAGGAAATGCACCTCTCATGTCCCAAATTGCGGAAATTTCATTATCTATCCAATTCAATTCATTTCTGTAAGATTTCCCTAGTAGCAATTCTGCTTTCTTCAAACTTTCAGCAATGTTTAGCAGTGCATCAATAGCAGTATCATGTTCAACCAATTCTGATGCATACGAAAATTGATTAAAATCTGGTGCATAAGCGACATATTCACTGCCTTCTATCTCTATCTCATTAGTATTTGTAAATTCAATTATATCATGGTAAGGTAAAAGAAATCCATCTTTATCGGTTGGAGTTAAAGTATGCTCAATGCATCTATCCCAAGGATAACTTCTATGCCCTTTATAATCCTTTTCATATTCATATTCTAAAATTGAACTTGGATTTGTTTTAACTTTCGCTACACCTACAATAACTCTCTCATTAGGTAGAGATAATGGAGTTTCTTTACAATAAAAAAACACTAAGGATTTGTTTTTTTTCAAGCAACCAAAAAAAGCATCTAAAAGTACTTTTTGATTATGATGATGTTGAACCCAAGTATTACCATCAAACCCAAGTTGTTCATCCACTTTTTCTTCAAGGTTTGTGTCGTAATCTAATTCATAAGTATCTGCTTTTGCAGAATAATGTGGGTAATTTGAGTTAGCTTTTTCTTTCATCATCCACAAGAAAGGAACTGCATTGAATGAATATGGCTTATGATGATATATACTTGGCTTAAAGCCTTGAAATAATTTATTAAAATCAGACCAATTATGTTTTAACTCTCTAGTATATTCATTAGGGGATAAAAATGTACCTTTTTCTGCAATACATGGTGGAAAGTTATTTTCAGAAATGACTTTGTCTGATAATTCAGAATTCGGGTCTTTAGTTGCATCAATTCTTGCTAAAATTCTACAAAAGGAATTATCCAAAACATTACAACATGTATTTCCATTCCATTTATTATCGTGCCAAGGTACTCTTGCAGAAATATGTTTAATAGGTAAATTACTTTTCATTAATTACATTTTTAAGATTTTAATTATTTTCCCTTCCCATAGCAAAATCCACCACATTACTCATTTCAGTTACTACTATCATTTCACTGCCAATGGCTTCAAAGTGTTTTTTACCACAGTCAATTTTGCCTTGCTCTTTTGGGCGAAGGTCGAAAAGTGTATTGCTGCCTTTGGACTCTACTACAAAGAATAGCTTCTCTTCATCGGCATCTTTCCATAAAACAGCCCAGTCTGGATTGTAGGTGCCCAAAGGTGTATCAATGGTAAACCAACTTGGCAATTTTGAATACACGGATATATTTTCACTTTTTTCAAACTCTTGTGCTAAAGATGATTCAATAGTTGAATCATACACCACATAATTATATGGCGACTTTTCGCTAGACTTTAAATTACTTTTTAAGTAACCAAATAATTCTTTGTTTTCAAAAAGTTCTTGGCTATAATAGTCCGCATCGCCAATTCGTTTATATTTAATACCATCTACTATATGGTTGCGCATTTGTTCGTTAATAATATCAATACATCCTTCTATAAACTTTTGTGGATTTATCTTAAAGAATCTAAGCTTTGTGGTTCCTGTAAGTATTTTTACAATAGACTTTCTAGTTAGTTGTGTTTCATTTTGCAAATAGCTCACTATATCAGGTAAATTATCAACTTCATCATCCATATTTGAGTATTGAATAACATCTTCAACAGCATCCAATCCGCCGACTGTAATTGTTAAACTTGCTTTTGTATAAGTAAGTTTGCCCCTAGTTATTTTCAGCCTTTCGTCAATTGCTTTGATACATTCATTAATCAAACTATCTGCATTAAAGTTTACTGAAAATGTGGTTTTATACTTTACACGTTCCCATAATTCCTTAAACTCTGGACTATCTAAAACACGCTTATTAACTTTTACTACTTGTTTATCATCAGTGTTTTTAATATCTAGTTTGCCAGCTGTTTGTTTTAATGTATTGATTATTTGATTTTTTACTTTTGGGTCTTCTGTAAACTCTTCTGGTAAGGTGACATTATCTGCTTTTAAATCCACACGTAGTAAATCTTGTACTTTACCTCTGGCATCTACATAGCCTTTTTGCATAAGAAAATCAAACAACACTCTTGATTTGTTGATACCTAACAAAGTAATATCATCATCAATTATATCTAATACCACATCTGCAAAACTGTGACTTTCTAGGAATCCAAATTTGATACCTGTATCTGCTTCAATTTCTTTTTGTAGATTATCAACAAATTCCATGTATGATTCTGATGCCATTACGGTTAATGTATTTACTTCATGGCCATATACTCTTTCTCCGTTTTGATTTACGCATAAACGTAAGCCTCTTCCAATTTCTTGTCTACGGCGAGTTTCTGAATTACCTGCTTCTTTAAGCGTGCATATTTGAAATACATTAGGGTTGTCCCAGCCTTCCTTAAGCGCCGAATGAGAAAATATGAATCTTAGTTTTGTTTTGAAATTTAATAAATCTTCTTTGTCACGCATTATTAGGTTATAGGTGTCTTCATCTGCACTTGAATTACCTGTAGTGTCCTTAAAATACTCAAATTTTTCTTTTGTATTACTTTTCTTACTTTTTTTATCGATAGAAAAATATCCTTTATGTACATCTGATACATTTGCATCAACATCAATAATGCTTTCAAATAAATCTTTGTACTTAGGTTTAGCAATTAGTTTTTTATACTCTGTTTCAAATATTTCAGCATATTGCCCAGCTATTTCATTGCCATCTTCATCATATTGTTTATACTTACTAACTGTATCTATAAAAAACAAGCTT